>CAYVVG010000065.1:0-21052 GCA_964455285.1 uncultured Prolixibacteraceae bacterium | reverse complement strand
GTGCTCTCGGCCGACAAGATTAAACGGACGCTGCAGGAGGAGATCGACTTCACCGAAAACTACCTGGCACTCGAACAGTTCCGCTTCGGCAACCGGTTCTCCTACCAAATCCGGATCGACGAGGGAGTCGATCTGACCCGGGAGATCCCCAAGATGGCCATCCAGTCGCCGGTGGAGAACGCCGTGAAGCACGGGTTCGCACCGCTCCCCCTCTCCGGCGCGGAGAGGGGGCCGGGGGGTGAGGCCCTCTCGATCCACGCCTTCATGGATGGCCCGGCACTGGTGATCGAGATCACTGACAACGGCATCGGGAGGGAGGCGGCCCGCAGGGAGGGATCCTCCGGCACCGGGAAGGGGATGGAGATCATGCAACAGTTCTTCGACCTCTACCGGCAGGTGACCGGGGTGCACGTGACCTCGGAGATCGCCGACCTGGAAGATGAACAGGGGAACCCGTCCGGAACACGGGTGAGGGTGACAGTTCCGGGATAACCAGGAAAGCACGAAAGCGCTAAAAGATGTCAACCGGGGCGAGCGGCTCATTTCACCCTGACGATGAACCAGGGGATGACCGCCTCCGTCCCGTCAGCCTGCCGCAGAAAGATATTTTCGAAAAACAGCACTTTTCCCGGCTCCATCTCACCGGTCACGCGGAGGATCTCGGGAGTCAGCTTTCCGCTGTTGCTCTTAAACTGCAGCGCCCATCCTTTCACCACCGTGGTAAGGGCATAGGAGATCACCTCGCAGCCGGGGGCGTCGATCTCCACCTTCCGGGCCCGGACGAGCGATTCCCGGGTCATGGAAGCATAGACCGACGCGTCGAGGGCCGACAGGGGGATCCTTATTGCATCATCAGCTCCGGGCATCGGGACATCTGTTAATCCGGACTGAAGTTACCCAACCGCTTAACAAGGACTCCCGCATCACCAAACAATTGAGGGAATGCCGGGATATCTCTTGGGAAGGTACAGGAAAGGACAAGGATAGTTTTTCATTCCATCTGCGCTGCGCCCCTGTCTGCCGGTCTACCTGCGGGAGGCGTGGCATGCAGTAGCGCAAAGGCACAATGTCATACGAAAAACATCCTGCATATAGTGAAAATTTGGCCGGATTTTATATATTTGCATATAAATTTTGGCGTAATTTATATTCCATGTACATCCGGGATCTGGAAAAAGAGCTACTGGAATGGATGGATTCGAGGGAGATCCTGATCATTTACGGCGCGCGGCAGGTAGGCAAGACTACCCTGATGGAGATGCTTGCGTCAAAGTTGAGCAACGTCCTATACCTCAACTGCGAACAACCTGTAGTCTTCGACCTGCTGACAAGCCGGGACCTGGCACGGATCCGGTCTTTTCTGGGTGCCCGTAGCATCATTATGCTGGACGAAGCGCAGGTGATCAGCAATGTGGGGGCGATCCTGAAACTGATCTACGATGATCTCCCCGAAAAAAAGTTCATCGTCTCCGGATCGAGCAGTTTCGACCTGATGAATAAGGTTTCTGAACCCCTGACTGGCAGGAATATCCGGTTTCGTCTCTTCCCTCTTTCGGTCCGGGAATTGGTTGCGCGACACCAGCCGATCAAAGTGAGGGAACGCCTGAACGAACTGCTTATCTTCGGAACATACCCGGGAATTGTCGATCTCCCGCGGGAAAAAAAGATCCGGAAACTGGAAGAACTGGTCAGTGATTACCTGTTCAAAGATCTTCTATCGGTCGATAACATGAAGGATTCGGCCCGGCTTAGAAACCTGATCCGGCTACTTGCTTTTCAAACCGGCGACCTGGTATCGGCCCATGAGATCTCAAACAAACTGGGTATGACGATCCCGGCCGTCGAGCGGTACCTGGATATGTTGGAAAAGACATTTGTCATTTTCCCCCTGGGTTCCTATTCCACCAACCTGCGCAACGAGATCCGGAAAAGCCGGAAGTTCTTTTTCTATGACAATGGCATCCGGAATGCGGTGATCAGTCAGTACAATCCGGTGGAGAACCGGGATGATATGGGGCGTTTGTGGGAAAATTTTTGCATCTCCGAAAGGATGAAGATCAATCAGCTCAAACCGGTCCCGGCAAACATGTACTTCTGGAGAACATACGACGGCGCCGAGATCGACCTGGTAGAAGAATCAGAAGGGTTGGTCCTGGCGTTTGAATGCAAATGGAGCCGATCGAAAAAAGCCAGGTTCCCTGTCAGTTTCCGCACCCATTATGGAACCAGCCAGCAATTCGTAATTAACCCGGACAACTTGATGCAGCACCTTCTTTAACTCTTTCGCATGGTAACGCCAACGTTGAATACGATCATCATCGACGATGAACCCGGCGCCGCCGCCGACCTGGCGCAACTGGTCCGTTCCCTGCCCGGCGTCGCGCTGCAGGCTGTGATCAACGACCCGGCAAAGGCGGTGGAAACGGTCGGGGAACTGGCTCCCGACGCCATTTTCCTCGACATCCAGATGCCCGGGAAGAACGGGCTGGAGATCGCCCGCGAACTGCATGAAGCCGGCGATCCGCCGGCGATCATCTTCGTGACCGCCTTCGACAGTTATGCCATCAGCGCCATCCGCCATGCGGCCTTCGACTTCCTGGTCAAGCCGGTGGACCCCGGGGAACTCCGGGAGGCCATCGACCGGCTGATAAAACAACCCCGCCGGAGCGGACCCGACGACCGGATCGCCCGGCTGCTGGAACGGACGCTCCTCCGCCCCCGCATCAAGATCAGCACGGCCGGCGGCTTCACGCTGATCAACCCGGCCGATGTGATCTATATCAGGGCCGACTGGAATTACTCCGAGTTCTTCCTGGGCGACGGAAAAAGCGAACTGGCTACCCAGAACATCGGCTCCGTCGAAGATCTTCTTCCTCCCAATGAATTCCACCGCATCAGCCGCTCCGTCATCATCAATGCCGGCTACCTGACCAAAGTGAGCCGGAAGAAACGGGAAGCGCTCCTGGTGAAGGACGGGAAGGAGTACCGGTTCCCGATCCCATTGCTGAACATCAGGAAGCTGGAAAAGTTCCTGGAAGGAAGCTGACGAGCGGACGGGTTGCAGAGACGCAAGATTTTGCGTCTCTACGTTTTCCTTCCCTTTTTGGCTAATATTTATACAAATCTCGAAGATCATTTTTTTCGCCCCACCCCCTTCCCCCTCCCCGCCGGGTAGGGGGTATGCCCGCAGATAAAATTTGCTAAAAACCTGCAGTCGCGGCCTAAAATTCAGAAACTCGTCCCGAGTACTCGGGACTCGGACAGTCTGAATTTTTTACCGGCCGCTCTATTGGTTTTCCATACGCAAATTTTATAAAGCGGGTTCAATTGTGCCGCCGATTCTCGGCGGCACAAAAGCCGCCTTATGAAAATCTCGTGAAGAAAATCGAGGAAGGAGCGTTAAAAACTGCGGACTGTCTGAGGAGCGTAGCGACGAGTTTCCGCAGTTTAGCGACTGACGAAGATTTTTAGTGATTTTCATACAGCGGTGATTTTTCTTTTGTTTTACTTTTCTTTTCATCCCAGGAAAAGAAAAGTAAATAAATAAAATCAAAGTATTAGATGTGTATAAAGAGTAGCCCTTTTGGGGGAGGGCCGGGGTGGGGTATTCTCCCTATCTTTGCAAAAAAATCCGACGTGAGAAAATTCCTGTTATCCGCCGCTATTCTCCTTACCGTTGTCTGCATCCGGGGCCAGATCCCTCCGGGCTATTACGACCCGGCCGCCGGGAAGACCGGCACCGCTCTCCAGGCCGCTCTTCACAACATCATCAAAGGTCATACGGTGGCTTCCTACAGCTCCCTTCCCACTCACTTCGCCTCCACGGATGCCCGGCCGAACAACGTGGTCTGGGATATGTACTCCGACGTTCCCGGGGGAACCCCGCCTTACCTCTATCACTACTTTGCCGGCGACGAATGCGGCAATTACAACAGTGAAGGCGATTGCTACAACCGGGAGCACTCCTGGCCGGCCAGCTGGTTCAACGACGCATCCCCTATGTATTCCGACCTGTTCCATATCTATCCGACCGACGGCTATGTGAACAACCGGCGGAGCAACTACGCTTACGGTACGGTGGGCTCGGCCAGCTGGACTTCACAAAACGGCTCCAGGGTGGGCACCTGCAACTGGCCCGGGTTCTCGGGTACCGCGTTTGAACCCCTGAATGCCTACAAAGGCGACTTCGCCCGTTCTTATTTCTATATGTCAACCCGTTACTACACGGAAGATTCGGGCTGGAACACCACCGACATGACCAACAAGTCGCAACTGAAGCCCTGGGCGCTTCAGATGATGCTCCACTGGGCGGGCATCGACCCGGTGTCGCAAAAAGAGACCGACCGGAACAACGCCGTGTATGTCATCCAGCACAACCGGAACCCCTTCATCGATCATCCCGAGTACATTGCCGCCATCTGGGGAAACCCGGTGGGGACCGGTCCCGAAAACCCGGCCCTGCACTCCCTGACGCTTTACCCGAATCCGGCGGCTGATTTTGTGAATATCGACCTGGACGAAACGCAGGCCGCGGGAGGGTTCCCGATCACGCTCATCTCAGTGACAGGCTCGGTCATCGCCCCGGAATGGAGGCGGGAAGGGGCTACGCTCACCCTCGATCTGCGTACCCTCCCGAAAGGAGTCTGGATGGTGCTGGTTGTCACGGAAAAGGAATCTTTCCGTGCCAAACTGATCCGGGAATGATCCCCGTTCAATCCTTGTAAAACCGGTACCGGATCCCCTCCGGAATGGTGAGCCGGACCCGGGTGCCGCAAGGTCGGCCCTGTTCGTCGCAACCGTCGGCTATCTCCAGCCGGATCTTTCTTGAATTGAACCGGTTCAGGATGGTGATCGTCTGCTGTACGATCGCCATCCCCTTACCCGCACCCTGTTCATCGTTGGTACCCAGGTGATTCCTGCCCACCCCGTTGTCCTCGACCGCGATGGTCACTCCCCGGCCTTCCTTCCTCACTATGATCTGAAGCCTCCCGGGGGCCAGCATGGGCTTCAGGCCATGTTTGATGGCATTCTCAACGAATATCTGGACGATCATCTTCGGCACCCTGATCGCCAGGTCGATACCCTCTTCCAGGTCGATCCCGTAGGTGAAACATCCTTCCAACCGTTGATGGATCAGGCTGATGTAATTCTGAAGAAAATCGAGTTCCTCGGCCAGCGACCGGTCGATCTTGTCGGACTGCATCACACCGGCACGCATCAGGCGTGACAGGGATACCAGGTCCCGGTTGGCCTTCCCGGTATCCTGGTGAAGGAGGGAAGCACTGATGCTGTTGATCGCATTGAAGGTAAAATGCGGATCCAGCTGGTTGCCCAGCAGCAGCAACTGCAGTTCGGCGATCTTTTTCTCTGCCTCGAATTGCTTGCTCAGGGAGACACGCTGCACCCACCTGACCAGGCTGATAAAGCCCGTCATCAGCAGGAAGATCGCGATCCACAGGGGGTACTTGAGCCAGGCGACCGGGTTGCGTTCATACTTGTGGACCGTAAAATGATCCCCGCTCTGGATGAAGAGCGCCCCGTTCCCCTCTGCATCGCGGATGGACTGAAGGTGACGGCTGCCCAGATCATACGGGTGGGCGACCCTGACGGGATCGGACAGGTCGGCGCGCGTGATCACCACCTCGCCACCCGGGCTCCCCGAGAACACAATCTCCCGGATTCCGTCGCCGTCAAGATCGAGAAGGTTGCATCCCGGCAGGTCAACCCCTTCGATCGTTCTCCGGGCCAGGGTGTTCAGCCTGCTGTCGATCTCTTCCGCCTCTCCGCCGTCGGAAACCAGCACGATCCTTCCGGGATGAGCTTCGGACCGGAAGAAACTGTAGTTCCTGAGCAGTTTGTCATCTCCCAGCACCCGCTCCCTGACACAGGTGCCATTCGCGTCGAAATACATCAGCCGGGGCGATCCGGTTCCCGGGACCCGGGTGGTCAGCAGGGCGACGATCCCGGGCCGGTCGTGGTCCCGGATCCCGAAGGGAATGATCATCACATATTCTCCCGGAAATTCAACCGGAGCAAATACCGGTTCCAGGGTTCGGTCATAGGCCAGCAGCCAGGCGCTGTGGTCATCGAACGAAAGGCCCTGCCGTCCCTGGTTGTTGTTGATGGCATAGGAGCGTGCCAGCAATTCGGGCAGCCCGTCGCCCGTCAGGTCGATCGTGTCGCTGATCCCCTGGTAGGCGGCCATGACGGGAGTCCGGCTGATCGTTCCGGATCGGATATCATACGAGAAGAGCAGCCGGGGCTGCACCCTGAACCCGGCCATGATGCCGGCGACGATCTCGCGGGTTCCGTCGCGATCGAGGTCCAGCAGGTCGAAGGAGCTGATGGTAAAATCATGGTGCCCGTTCTCTTCCCGGATCGCGGTGACCGGGTAGTTGAGGAACAGTTCCCGCTTTTCTCCTCCCGGGCAGATCCCGTGGAGCAGGACCGTATCGTTCGAAAGGGTGAAAAGGAAGATGCCGGGGATCCGCGAGGTGTCATATTCGGATATTTGGAGAGAAGCCGGATTTCGAATGATCGCACCCCGGAAATAATGATGCCCGGAGATGAATCCGTTATGGTCGAGGATCTTGACCGAAGCTTTTCCTTCGGTGTTGTTGAACAGGATCACCCGTTCGCTGTAGGTATCGCGGTCGAGGTCGGCGTAGTACTCGTAACCGCCCGGCTTGTCGATCACGCCGGTCCGGACCGGTTCGGAGCGGTATTTCCGGTAGGTGTCGGGAAGGAGAAGGATGACCGCAACCGTAAGGGGTAAGGCCAGGATAAGAGGATTCCCGGCCCAGGATAGCATTTTTTTTACAGGGAACTTCATCACTGCCAACCCGTCAATGGTTTAGCAAAGATGATAAAAACTATCGGATCAGGAAAGGCCCCTGAAAGAATGGGATTTTGATCTTTGAGTTTTGATCTTTGAGTCTGGGCTATCGTCAGTAAGCCCACTTCACCCAGATGCTTCCCCAGGTAAATCCGCCGCCGAACGCGGCCAGGATGAGGTTGTCGCCTTTCTTCAGCTTGTCCTCCCACTCCCACAGGCAGAGGGGGATGGTGGCGTCGGTGGTGTTGCCGTACCGGTCGATGTTGATCATCACCTTTTCCTTGCCAACGCCCATGCGGCGGGCTGTGGCGTCGATGATCCTGAGGTTGGCCTGGTGGGGTACCAGGTAGGAGATGTCGTCGGCGGTCAGGTTGTTGCGTTCCATGATCTCGGCTGACACATCGGCCATCTTCGTCACTGCGAATTTGAACACCGGCTGCCCCTCCTGGTAAATATAGTGTTCCCGTGCGTCTACCGTTTCGTGCGAGGGCGGCTTCAGCGATCCGCCGGCCTTCATGTGCAGGTAGGAGCGTCCGGAGCCGTCGGTCCCCGCGATCGTATCCATGATGCCGACCTCCTCGGTGGTGGGTTCGAGCAGCAGGGCGCCGGCAGCGTCGCCGAACAGCACGCAGGTCTCCCGGGCCGTATAATCGGTGATGGCCGACATCTTATCGGCGCCCACCACGATCACTTTTTTATACATGCCCGTTTCGATATACTTCGATGCGGTGATCAGCGTGAAAAGCAGTCCCGAACAGGCGGCGTTGATATCGAAGCTGAAAGCATTGGTAAGACCGGCCTTGTCGCTGATGATGTTGGCCGTGGCCGGGAAGGTCATGTCGGGGGTGACGGTGGCGCAAATGAGCAGTTCGACCTCGTCGGGCCGGGTGCCGGTCTTGGCCAGCAAACCCTTCACCGCTTCAGCCCCCATGTCGGAGGTGCCGAGACCTTCGCCCTTCAGGATGTGCCGTTCCCGGATCCCGGTGCGGGTCATGATCCATTCGTCGGTGGTCTCCACCATGGTTTCCAGTTCCTTGTTGGTCAATATATAAGGAGGAACCCATCCATGGATCCCGGAGATTTTCGCCCTGAGTTTTGACATGCTTTACAGGTTGTTTAAGGAATATTGCTCCATCGCGTGTTTGATCTTCTGCGACAGCCGGGCTTCGTGCACCTCCCGGGCCATCAGGATCATTTTCTTGATGGCGTTGGCGTTGGAGATGCCGTGCCCGACGATCACGGTGGAGTTGACCCCGAGGATGGGAACCCCCCCGTAGGTCTCGTAGTTGAACCGGTCGAGATAGGAGTCTTTGATCCCCCGCTTCACCAGGACGCGGTACATGGCTTCGACCTGTTTGAGGACAATGTTACCCACGAAACCGTCGCATACGATCACATCGACGTTGTCGCGGAACAGTTCACGTCCTTCCACGTTGCCTACAAAGTGGAAATCCTTGGAATCTTTCATCAGCTGGAATGCCGACTGGGTGGTCAGGCTGCCTTTCTTCTCCTCGGCCCCGATGTTCAGAAGCCCGACGCGGGGCTTTTTGACATGAAACACGTGCTCGGAGAAGAGCGACCCGAGCAGTCCGAACTGGTACATGACGTCGGGTTTGGCGTCGGGGTTGGTCCCCACGTCGATCAGCACCGACGCTCCCCCGTTCTCCTTGGGAATGTAGGCCGGCGTGCTGGGCCGGATGATCCCCTGCACGGTGTTGACGCTGTAAATGGAGCCGACCATCATGGCGCCGCTGCTTCCGGCGCTTGCAAAGGCCTGTATCTCCTTGTGCTTCAACATTTTGAACCCAACTGAAATACTGGCGTTGGGCTTGTTGATCAGCGCTTTGGTCGGCTGTTCGTCCATCTCGATAAGGTCCGGCGCATCGACGATCTCGAACCTGGCAGGGCTGACATTCTCCTCCTTCAGGAAGTCGAGAATAGTTTCCCGTTCACCGATCAGCACGATCTGATCGGTGTCGGGAAGTTCTTTTTGTGCCAGGATCGCACCATGCATCGTGGCTTTCGGAGCGAAATCACCCCCAAGGACATCCAGACCGATTTTCATTGGCTGTGCTATGAGTGAGACAAACCTATTCCGCGGCAGCCTTCACAACGGCTTGTTTTCCCCGGTAATAACCGCATTCGGGACAAACCCTGTGGTACAGCACGGGGGCGCCGCAGTTGGAACAGGCCATGGTGGTGCGGGCCACTGCTTTGTCATGCGTTCTTCTCTTATCCCTGCGGGTGGTCGAAATTTTGTGTTTTGGGTGTGGCATATTACAGGATTTATGATTGACGATTTACGATTGAAGATTATATTTTAGATTTTAGATTTTGGATTTCAGATTTGATCATTTCCTTCTCCTACCCGTTATTCCTTATCCCTGTTTTTCAGGACCTTCAGCGCTTCCCACCGGGGATCGCCGGCGGTGTGACCGCTGAGTTCCCCGAGTTTATGCAGCACTTCGGGATCGCACTGGCTGCGGCCGTCCTCATCTTCGGGATGGACCCGGCGGATGGGCATCAGCAGATGGATATACTCGTACAGGAAAGGACCCAGGTCAACCTGGTGGGCCGACTCGGGGATCACCTGCACATCTTCGCTCTCTTCATAATACCGGTCGCCCAGTTTGAGGATCAGTCGTTCGGAACCCTCCACCGCCACCTCCATCAACTCGTTGCACCGGTCGCAGGGCACCTTCACCTCTCCCCGGATCGCGAAGTGCAGGTCCATCATCCGCTCCTCCTTCATCAGGGTGACCTCCACGGCCACATCTCCCCCCTGGATCTCGGCATCCTCCACCTCTGCGAAGAAGGAATCGCCGATCTCAAAACGGAAATCGTGGGTTCCCTGGCTCAGCCCCGCGAAGGCAATCTTATATGGGTCCGGGTGGTTCATGGTTCCCTTGAAAAAGCCTGCAAAATTAAAAATTAATTTAATGAATACCAAATAGCTATTCAAACTACCTTTGTGCCCGGACTCAAGTTTACCATACCTTTTCCACCTATGATCAACCGGTTCATCACCCGTATCCTGCCCCTGATGCCACGCCGGCTTGTATGGATCTTTTCGAGGAAGTACATTGCCGGGGAGAGTCTCGACGACGCCGTCAGGGTATGCCGTGCGCTGAACGCCAAGGGCATCAGGATCACCATCGACCTGCTGGGCGAGTTCATCTCCCGGCTCGAAGAGGCCACCGCCAACAAGGAGGCTTACCTGGTCATCATCGACCGCATAGAGAAAGAGAAGATCGACGGGAACTACTCGATGAAGCCCACCAGCTTCGGATTGCTGATCGATCCCGAAGCGTGCTACCGCAACATCCGCGAGATCGTCGGACGGGCCGCCTCCTACGGCAATTTCGTGCGCATCGACATGGAGGATTCCCAGTGCACCACACTGGAAATCGAGCTGTTCCGCCGTCTGAAAGAAGAGTTTCCGGGTCATGTCGGGCTGGTACTTCAGGCCTACATGAAGCGCACCCTGCAGGACATCCGGGAGATGGAGGAGCTGCACACCCCTGCCGCACCGCTGAACTTCCGTCTTTGCAAAGGGATCTATGTCGAGCCGGCCGAAATCGCGTTCAAGGATTATCATGAGATCAACCGGCATTACCTCGACGACCTGGAATACATGTTCGCCAAAGGCATCTATGCCGGGATCGCCACCCACGACAAACCCCTGGTTGACGGAGCATACCGCCTGATCGAAAAGTACCGGGTACCCGCCACGGGATATGAATTCCAGATGCTGTACGGGGTCACCCCGGAATTGCGGCAGTCGATCCTAGAAAAGGGACATCCCATGCGGGTCTATGTGCCTTTTGGCAAAGAGTGGTTCGGCTACTCCACCCGCCGCCTGAAAGAGAACCCGAAAATGGCGACGCACATCATCAAAGCGTTGTTCATCAGGGGCTGATGTGCTGATGTGCTGATGTGCTGATGTGCTGGTGTGCTGATGTGCTGGTGTGCTGATGTGCTGATGTGCTGATGTGCTGGTGTGCTGATATGCTGGTGTGCTGATGTGTTGATGTGCTGATGTGCTGATTAAAAATGGATGAGGATGTGGGGGATCAGTGTTGGGTGAGGGTATTCTTGGATGTGGAAATGATCCTGGAAAGGAGTTTTTTCAGGGATTCAATTTTCTCGGGAAGTTCTGCTGGATCCGGATAGCCTGGGGAATGCTTGCAGAGAAGAAGCCAGTACTCCGTTTCTTCCGCCTCCTTGGCTGCGATTTTCATTTTGTGGATGAAATCTGTTTTACTCTCGGCATGTTGAGCTTCCCTGACATTCGCCCCGACGGAAGTTCCTGATTTCAGCAACTGATTGGATAGAACATACTTCCTTTTCGATTCAAGAAGTTCGCAATATTGCAGAATCCCTAAAGAAAACCCGAATGACAAATCCATTATAACATTTTCCCCCTTCATATCCTTCCCTCCATACCCTTCTAACATTATTTCATCATTATCAGCACATTAGCACATTAGCACATCAGCACATCAGCACATTATTTAAAAGCCTTCTCCAGCATCCCGTCACCCGACAGCTTCAGCCGGTCGAAATAGGCCGGGGCGGGCCTGCCCAATAGTTTATCCACGTACATTTTAGCCAGGTACTGGCCAAGCATGAAACCCTGTCCCCGCAGCCCGAGGAAGAGCCCGAGCTCCGGGTCGATCACCATGCGCGGCTCGATGTAATAGCCGGCCCACACCGCCTGGAATCCCACCGAAGAGAGTTCGGGGATCCAGTTGGTGAAGATCTCGGAGGCGATCTCGATGAAATCCTGTGAGTTGATCCTGATGTTCTTGTCGGCCTCCATCGGCTCGACGGCGGGAGAGGCACATCCGATGATCTGCCCGGTCTCGGCCAGCTGCTGACCGTACACGGCCACAAATCCTTTGTACCGCCTGCGGTCGATGAGCATCGGCAGCGGCTCGCCCCGGCTCCCCAGCATAGGCAGGCGCCGGGTGATGAAAGCCTGGTGCCTCACCGGGAACAACCCCGTTTCGATACCGAGCTGACCGGCGAATTTTTCGCCTTCCGCTCCCATGGCATTCACAAACAATTCGGTCTCATATTCAACATACTGCCGCTGGTGGTCCTGGACCAGTATCTTATAATTCCCGTTCACGCGGGTCACATCGACGAGGCGGGCATCCTCTTCCACCCGGCCTCCGCGGTCGATGCCGATGCGCCGGATCAGGTCGATCACCCGGCCTGGGGTCGCCTGCCAGCAATCGCGGGTGACCAGCGCCGAAAGGTAGTTTCCCATGGAGGGGTTGATGTGCGGTGAAATTTCGCGGGCGAAATCCGCAGGCTTGACCATGTAGGCGTTCGACCACGACATCGACTCCTCGAGCGCCCGGTACATGGCATCGTCGTGGGCGAAGGTGACATACAGGATCGGCCGGTAGTCGATGTTTTGCAGTTTCTGCAGATCCTTGAATATCTCGTGGTTATGAGTAGCAATATCCGACAGTTCGGGCAGGGAGAAATTGGGGCGTCCCCCGGCGATGTTCCGCCAGGAAGAGCCGCGGCCATAGTTAAGCAGCACAGGTTCCAGTCCGGCTTCGGCCAGGTAACGGAACAGGGCGCTTCCCCCGATGCCGCCGCCGGCCACCAGCGACCTCACTTTCACTTTCCTCGGCCGGCTTCCGTTCATCCCGGTGATCACCTCTTCGTGAACCGTGCGCGGATAGAGTTCGCCCATCGCCACCTGGTTCGACAGGGGCCCGCGCGGGGTGGGCTCTCCCACGATCGAAATTCCCGACCCGGCAAGGGTCGTCTTGAGCCTTTTGATGCAACGCTTCCCCCGGCAGGCACCCATCCCCAGGCGGGTGGTATGTTTCACCTCGTCGACCGAGATGAACTTCCGGTCGCCGATGGTCTCCATAACTTCGTCGAGGGTCACATCGTCGCAATGACACACATAGGTGGTCTCCTTCGGAGCTTCTGCATAGAACTTGAATTCAATGGGATCCGGATAATTCTCCCGGGCAATGAACCCGCGTACGGCGCTGAGATCCTCCCCATGGAGGGTGAGGGAAAGCACGCGGGCAATGTTCGTCTTGTTCGGCTTGCGCAGGATCTTTTCGACGATCCCTTCGCCCAGCTTCTGTCCCTGGTTGTCAACCAGGTAACAGGGGGTCTTTTCGGCTACTTCGTATTCGATGGGGAGGAAGAGCCAGTCCTTTTTCAGGTTGTACCCGAAGATGGCCAGGCCCGGGCACTGGTACACGCAGTCCATGCATCCGATGCATTTGTCGAAATCGATGCCAGGCACCGTGCTGGTCGACGATTTGGTGATGGCTCCGTGGGGGCAGGCGAAGGCGCAGGGATTGCACGCAAAGCCGTAAAGACAGTCGATGAGCACGAATCCCTTTTCGTTCATCCTTTCCGGGGTGGGCCGAAAAGGCTCTTCGATCACCCGGACCGGGTGCTGCTGCGAATCGATATACTCTTTCGACAGGGAAAGGTACTCGTCGTAGTCGAACCGCGTGCCCATTTCCTGGAGGACATCGAATGCCGCCTGGCGTCCGCGCAGGACCGCGCTGGTACCCTCGCCGATGCGGATCGCGTCACCCGCGCCGAAACAGCGGCGGCCGAAGATCTCGTTGCCTTTGATGAGGAGCTGGTCGTCCTGCACCAGCCCCGTGCAGATGTTGATGGCGTCGATCCCGTCGATCACTTTCTCGGTGCCGGGGATCGGTTTGAAGTCTTTGCATTCGGCCACCACCGCCCCCACGATGCCGTCGTGCCGTTCGTTGGGGATCGCCTTCAGGAGGATGTGGGAGGTGAGCACGGGGATCCCAAGCCGCCTCACCCGGTTGGCCTGCACGGGAAAGCCGCCTTCGCCGGGCATCGCTTCGACGATGGCTTTCACCCGGGCGCCCGCCTGCATCAGCTGGTAGGAGGTCAGGTACCCGATATTTCCCGCGCCCACGGTCAGGATGTTCTTGCCCAACAGGGTCAGCTCGAGGTTCATCATCTTCTGGACCACCGCCGCGGTGAAAACCCCCGGAAGGTCGTCGTTCTCGAAGGTGGGCATGAAGGGCACGGCCCCTGTGGCGACCACCAGGTATTCGGCGTCGACATACCAGATCTCCTCGGTGCGGATGTTCTTTACGGCGATCCGGCCTCCCTCGAGAATATCCCACACCGTCGAATTCAGGAAGATCCCTTCGTGGCTGTCGCCCGCCAGGGTCTTCGCGATATCGAACCCCCGCATGCCGCCGAATTTCTGTTCCTTCTCAAAGAAGAAGAACTGGTGGGTCTGCATCAGGAATTGTCCCCCGATCCGGTCGTTGTTGTCGATCACCAGGTTGGGGACCCGGTGCCGGTTCAGCTCCTCGCGGGCCGCCAGCCCCGCCGGTCCGGCACCGATGATGGCCACGGTGGTCCGGTAGACCTTCTGCGGGATATCCCGGTTCACCTGAAGGCGGTACGGGGCATGGTCGTGGGGGATCTCCTTCACCTCCTTCACCCCGTCGACCCGGGTGATGCAGATCCGTTTCACCTGGCCGTCGACCAGCATCTCGCAGGCACCGCATTTCCCGATGCCGCATTCCAGGCTTCGTTCGCGGTTGCTCAGGCTGTGGCTGTGCACCGGGTGTCCGGCCTGGTGAAGGGCGGCGGCAATGGTAAAACCGGACGCTCCGGTCACTTCCTCTCCGTCGAATAAAAAGGTGGTCGTTTCCGGCCGGGGGATCTCGAGAATGGGGTGCTGGTCGATCTTGTACATGGCAGTGAAATTTTCGCCTGCAAAAGTACTTATTTTCCGTTTCCGAACACCCATTATCTGTTAAATGATTCACAATTACAATCCGACACAAAACCTCAGTGAAATCAGGCTTTCCGATTGCAGGTGGCGGTCGGTGTCGCGCTCATAGACCACCCTCGATTGCAACGTGGCATGGAGGAAACCGGTGATGCGCAGGGTGATGATATTCTTCATCGCGAGGTCGGCCGGTTTCCGGTAGTTCCTGAATATCTGAAGGTCGCAGTTCCAGCGGAACCGGCCGGCAAACTCCCTGTCGATGGCCAGGTGCAGGCTGATCCCGTATTCAAAGGCAAATCCTTTCGCCTGTTCGACCCCCTGGAAGGAAGAAAGGTCGCGGAACACCCCGCGGTTCATCACCCAGGTAAATTTGGCCGACGATATCCCCGCGCTGATCTGTCCGAAACGCGGCAGGGTCCAGGCGAGTCCGGCCGAAACAGTACAGGTGAAGGGAGTCATGAAGGCGGCCGTCAGATCCCTCTCCCGGGTATCGCAGGAGAAACCCCGGCCGCCGTAGTCATTGAAGAGGGGAGTGGTCATCCGCGATTCGGCCTCGAACGCCAGGTTCGGTGCGAGTGTGACGGCGACGCGGTTCTCCAGGGTGTTCTCGTCGGGGCTGAATCGCGTCAGGCTGTCGGGAAGCCACTGCACTCCGAGATCATGCAGAAACGATCCGGTGAGGGTTACGCTGCCCTGCTTCTCGATCTCCCAACGGTACAGGAACCGGTGCAGCAGGGCGATCGTGTTGGCGGGATCGCCCTGCCTCCAGTTCATGAAATACAGCAAATTGCCCGAAAGCGCGTAGTCGAATCCGTGGATGATGCGGTAGTTAACGGCATACAGGCCGGTATCGGCCAGGCAGGCCGGGTCGGCGGCGGACGGGATTCCGCCCACCGCCAGTTCCTGGCCTTTCGCCCCGCTCGACAGGCACCACAGGAACACCAGCAGACCTACCGGAAGTCCATTTTCTGTGAATCCCGCAGATGCCATTCCGCCTGCATGTCGAGGTTGAGCCAGATCACCCGGAGACGGGCCCCGGTATTTTCCGCTGCAGCGCCTGCGAGCCCGAACAGACGATAGTTGTACCGGCCCAGGAACTTCGCCCACAGGATCACGACTGTAAAATCGGCATCGCGAATGAGCGTGTCGCTTCCCAGGGGCCGGATGGCGGGGAGGAGGTCGCCCAGGCGGAGATCGCTGCTCCGGGGATATTCCCCGCCCGGGACCAGGTCGCGGATCTTTTCATAGCCCGCCCACTGGCACTTCGTCGTATCCCGTTCCAACAGGTTCCCGTTCCGGTCGAAGATCAGGTGGCTGAAGAAATACTTCCGGAAAAGAGGATCCCGGATGGCCCGTCCGTATGAGGCGGAGTCGCGGAAGATGTACTGGCCGGCGGCAGGATAACGGTTCTTGCCGAGGAATGCGGCCAGTGTGGCGGGACTCTCTTCGCGGGGCCTTGTCAGGCCGTACCTGAAATGGAGGTAGGTCCTGCATCCGGGCAGCAGGAGAAGGGCCTGTGCGATGATCGCCGTCATTAGAATGGTTCGTTTCATGGTGTTCTTTTTTTACCGTGAAGTCGAATCTGCTTCCGCTACAGTTGAAAAACGACGGTGTACACGCCCGACTTGTACGACACCGGGCAGGTGCCGGGTTTGATGAACCGGGGTGATTTCAGTCCCAGGGTCCGGCAGGTGGATTCGGGGATCTCGTAGGGATCCTGGATCGACACGGTGTTGCGGTTGCGGAAGAAGGGCAGGGCGGCTCCGCCGTCGTATCTGGTGAGCGCTGTTTCAGCGATCTCGACCGTAAGCTGATCGCGTTCGTTCACCCGGGCTCTGGCGGGGAGCAGGCTTTCGTGAGGGGTTCCTGAGTTTTCGTTGTTGAACCCGGCGGAGACCAGGAAACAGATCCCGAAACCCCTTTCGCAGTTGAACTTCGGCCGGTGCAGGTTGATCTCCAGTTTGACCCATACCCCGGTCGGGGCGGAGGTAAAAGCGACCGAAGTGGCCATGACGGCAGCCGGCGACAGCAGGAGCATCCCGGCGAGGACAATTAACATCTTTTTCATTGTTGCGGATTTTTGGTGTTGACCGCCGGTTTGCTCCGGGGCGGCTTGCGGAGGACCCTGTGCAGCAGGAGCCGGGTCGGGCTCGGCGGGGTCCCCGCCCGCGGGGATCCCGTTTGCCGGGTTACACATCCATCGCTTCCTTACCTCCTTTCTGCGTTTTCTGCTTAATCAGAAAAAAGGGCAAAAGGTGATACGGCGGAAGCGGATTTTTATATCTGAAGCGGCCAATTCACTTATAACCAGATATAAATCATTTATTTACATTTTTAGCTTGGAATTTATCCGGAAAATTTTTAGTATCTTTGCACCCGAATTTCAAACAGGGAATAATTTGAGGAGAACATATGGAAAAAGCTAAAGTCTTGTTTGTTGCGCAGGAGATCACGCCTTACCTGAAAGAGACCCCGATGGGGACCATAGGCCGTTATCTCCCGCAGGGGATCCAGGAAAAAGGGAGGGAGATCCGCACTTTCATGCCGCGCTACGGCAACATCAATGAGCGCCGCAACCAGCTGCACGAGGTGATCCGGCTGTCGGGGATGAACCTGATCATCGACGACACCGACCATCCGCTGATCATCAAAGTGGCCTCGATCCAGCAGGCGCGGATGCAGATCTACTTCATCGACAACGAAGATTATTTTCAGCGCAAATACACGCTGCACGACAAGAACAACAAGTTTTTCAACGACAACGACGAACGCGCCATCTTCTTTTCCCGCGGGGTGCTGGAGACCGTGAAGAAACTGGGTTGGGGCCCCGATGTGGTGCATTGCCACGGATGGATGACCAGCCTGATACCCATCTACATTAAAAAGGCTTACTGCGACAACCCCCTGTTCGGCGATACGAAGGTCATCTTTTCGATCTATGACGACGACTTCGACGGCATGCTCGACACCAATTTTGCCTCCAAGATCAAACTCGAAGGGATCACCACCCGCGATCTCAAACACTATAAGTCGCCCGACTACGTTAATGTGATGAAAGCGGCCATCGATTTTTCCGACGGCGTCGTCATCGGCTCGCCGAAGATCCACCCCGAACTGAGGAGCTACCTCAAGGAGACCGACAAGCCGTGCCTCGAATACCAGACGATGGAACGTTACGTGGATGCCTACAACGAATTCTATGATGAGATCCTGTTAAGCGCTCCTGTTACCGTTGACTGACCGAACCCCTAACTCCCTGCCTTTGAACCCGACTGCCACCCGCTTCTGCCTTCCGCTGCTGACCGGATTCATGCTCATCCTGGCGATGAGTTCCTGTAAAAAAGACCCTTACGAGATCGGGTTCAGCCTGCTGCCGCCCGGCGACACCCTGCACGTGAAATCGACCGATACGGTCACCGTGGAGGCATTCTCCGTGCTACAGGATTCAGTGCGCAGCGATAAAACCTCCACCCTGGTCTTCGGGTCGGTGATGGATCCCGTATTCGGGCTCTCCACGGCCGGGTTCTATTCGCAGGTGCGTCTTTCGTCGGAGAGCGCCGATTTCGGCTCCAACCCGGTGCTCGACTCCCTTGTCCTTATGCTTACCTACACGGGCCATTACGGCGATACCCTGTCGCGTCAGCGGGTCAGGGTGTACGAGATCAGCGACGATTTCGCTTACGACAGCCTGCGTTATTCCAACCAGACACTGGCCACCTACCCCACCTTGCTGGCCGACCAGTGGTTTGTGCCGAACCTCCGCGACAGCGTGGAGGTGAGCGGCGAGATGACCGCTCCCCACCTGCGGATCAACCTGAGCCGGATGACCAGCTACCTGGGCCGGAAAATTCTCGAGGCACCCGAAGATGTGATCTCCTCCAATACCGAATTCCTGAAGTTCTTCAAAGGATTGTACGTCACGGCCGACCCGGTGACCCAGGGCGGCGCTTTCCTGAATTTCTCCATCTCCAGCGGAAACTCGAAGCTGGTGGTGTATTTCCACAACGGGAACGACCCCGACGACGACTCTCTCCATTTCGACATGAACCTGAACGAAAGTTGCGCCCGGTTCATCCACACCGATCACCACGGGTACCTCAACGCCCTGCCGGAGCTGCGGCAGCAGGTGCTCAACCACGACTCGGCGAAGGGGGCCGGCCGGCTTTTCCTGCAGGGCATGGGAGGTGTGAAGGTCAAGCTGAAGTTCCCCCACCTGATGGATTTTGCCAAAGGGAAAAACATCGCGGTGAACGATGCCGTGCTCCGGATCAGGAACATGGAGAACGACACCACCCTTTCCCCTCCCCTGTCGCTGTACCTTCTCCGGCAGGACAGCATCGGTCGCGTGGGATACCTCGTTGACGAAGGCGAGGGCTCGTCCTATTTCGGCGGTACGTACGATGAGAACTCCCGGACCTATTTCTTCCGCCTGACCCAGCACTTTCAAAAGGTGCTGACGAATGCCTATTCCAACCATTTCGACCTGTACCTGATGGTCAACACCCCGGTCACTGCCACGGTGACGCCCAACCGGGTCATGCTTTACGGAACGGGGAAAGCCGGGGCCGGGAAGGATGACCCGGTAACCCTGACCATGACCTACACCCTTCTTAACCAGTAATCGATGTGTGGTATTGTTGCTTACATCGGGCCGCGGGAAGCTTACCCGATCCTGATCAAAGGATTGCACCGGCTGGAGTACCGCGGCTATGACAGCGCCGGGATCTGCCTGGTGAACGACGACATCCGGGTGTACAAATGCAAGGGGAAGGTCTCCGAACTCGAAGAGGTCACCCGCGACAAGTCCATCTCGGGGACCATCGGGATGGCGCACACCCGTTGGGCCACGCATGGCGAGCCCAGCACCATCAACGCCCACCCGCACCTGTCGCAGAACAAGACCATCGCCCTGATCCACAACGGCATCATCGAGAACTATTCGGTGCTGCGGAGCGAGCTGAAAAACCGCGGGTATTCCTTCAACAGCGAAACCGACACCGAAGTGCTGGTCCACCTGATCGAAGACATCATGGTGAACGAGGGGGTCGCCGTCGAGGAAGCCGTGCGCATCGCCCTCAACCAGGTGATCGGCGCCTATGCCATCGTGATCCTGGCCCGCGAATTCCCCAACAAGATCATCGCCGCCCGCAAGGGAAGCCCCATGGTGATCGGCATCGGTAAGGGCGAGTTTTTCGTCGCCTCCGACGCCACCCCGCTGATCGAGTACACCGACAACGTGGTTTATCTGAACGACGAGGAGATCGCCATCATCGAGCGTGACCAGGAGCTGAAGATCAAAACGATCCGGAACCAAAGCCATTCGCCGTACGTTCAGAAGCTGGCGCTCAGCCTGAACGAGATCGAGAAGGGCGGGTTCGAGCACTTCATGCTCAAAGAGATCTACGAGCAGCCGCGATCCATCTACGATTCCATGCGCGGCCGTCTCCATATCGACGGGGGCACCGTCACCCTGGGCGGCATCCGCGACTACGAGCAGAAGATCCTGAATGCCAAGCGCATCATCATCGTCGCCTGCGGTACCTCCTGGCATGCCGGGCTGGTGGGCGAATACCTGATCGAAGACCTGGCGCGCATCCCCGTAGAGGTGGAGTACTCTTCCGAATTCCGCTACCGCAACCCGGTGCTTGGCGAAGACGACATCGTCATTGCCATCTCCCAGTCGGGCGAGACGGCCGACACCCTGGCCGCCATTGACCTGGCAAAGTCGAAAGGTGCGACCGTGCTGGGCATCTGCAACGTGGTCGGCTCATCCATTGCCCGTGCGACCCATGCCGGCGTTTACACCCATGCCGGGCCCGAGATCGGCGTGGCCTCGACCAAAGCCTTCACCGCCCAGGTCGCCGTGCTGACGCTGATGGGGCTGTTGCTGGCGCAGAAAAAGGGGACCGTTCCCATTTCACGGTGGCAGAAGATCCTGCTCGAGCTCGACGCGATCCCCGGCAAGGTGGAGCAGATCCTGTCCCAGAACGAAAAGATCCGCGAGATCGCCACGATTTACAAAGATGTAAGGAATTCGCTCTACCTGGGGCGCGGTTACAGTTTCCCCGTGGCGCTCGAAGGGGCGCTGAAGCTGAAGGAGATCTCGTACATCCATGCCGAG
Source organism: uncultured Prolixibacteraceae bacterium (assembly GCA_964455285.1). Taxonomy (GTDB): domain Bacteria; phylum Bacteroidota; class Bacteroidia; order Bacteroidales; family FEN-979; genus CAIVAT01. Next base: position 316 of record CAYVVG010000065.1, on the reverse strand, counting down.
GGCTACCCGGCGGCCGAGATGAAGCACGGCCCCATCGCGCTCATCGACGAGTCGATGCCCGTGGTGTTCATCGCCACGCGGCGGGGCATCTACGAGAAGGTGATCAGCAACATCGAGGAGGTGAAGGCGCGCAAGGGGCGGATCATCGCCATCGTGACCGAGGGCGACGAGTCGGTGAAGAACCTCGCCGACCATTGCATCGAGATCCCCGACACCGAGGAGATGCTGGTGCCCCTGCTGGCCACCATCCCGCTGCAGCTCCTCTCCTACCACATCGCCGTCATGCGCCACTGCAACGTCGATCAGCCCCGCAACC
>CAYVVG010000064.1:0-22162 GCA_964455285.1 uncultured Prolixibacteraceae bacterium | reverse complement strand
AAAAAATGAATAGGGGCTTATGTCTGTGTATTACCTTTTTCCGAAAAACAGGGGCTGAATATAATATATTATTTTCGGTTTACTTAATTTTTTTATATCTTTCTTTTACCACGTTCTTTAAATGAGCTCCTTATTCATTCGTAAACAGCAATATTTCCTATGCCTTACTCATAAGTAAACCCATACATGAACATGAATCCTGCATTCCGGCTCAGGGTTTACACCCGCGGTTATTCACTTTGCGCCGCTTCGCGGCCGGAGATGCAATCGACCAGTACCGGTAGGGTGATGAATTGACAATGGCTGGCAACAACCCTTCACGGCTCACCTGTCGTCATTCTCTTGTTCGAGTATTCGAGTATTCTATTGTTCGAGTATTCTATTGTTCGAGTATTCTATTGTATAAGTATTCTATTGTTCAAGTATTCTCCTCCCTACTCCCCGAACTTGATATCCTTGACGTTCAGCTGCAGGTTGACGGTGCCGTTCCACTCATTCTCCTCGACATGGTAACAGATGTCGAATGGCACCTGCCGGTCGATCATCGGGTAGTGATCGCCCTGCTGGAAGGCGATGGCGGGGAAGGGTCCGCCGGCAACGTCGGGGTGGACCACGGAGAGCTTGAGGTGGTTTTTGCCCACGATCTTCAGTCCGCCTGCGTCCATCACGCCCCGGGTGACGAACAGCGGGGCCATGTTTCCGGGTCCGAAGGGGGCGAACTGCCTCAGGACGTTATAGAAACGCGAGTTGATGCAGTTGAGCGGCAACATGGAATCGATCTCCATCACCGGTTTCAGCTCGATGCCCTGCAATTTGTCGGCCACCACCTTCTCGAAACGTTCCCGGAAGGCCTCGAGGTTTTCAGGACGCAGCGACAGCCCGGCGGCAAACTTATGCCCTCCGAAATGCTCGAGGAGTCCGCTGCAGGCATCAACCGCCTCGTAGATGTCGAAATCGCGCACGCTCCGCGCCGAGCCGGTCACCAGCCCGTTGGAAAGCGTCAGCACGATCGTGGGGCGGTAGAACACTTCGGTGAGGCGGGAAGCCACGATGCCGATCACCCCTTTGTGCCAGTCGGGGTGGTAGATCACGGTCGACCGGGCATTTCTCAGCCGTTCATCGTCGTGGATCATCCCGATGGCTTGCTGGGTGGCCATCGAATCGAGGGTCTTCCGCTCGATGTTGTGCGCGTTGATCTGTCCGGCCACCCGCATGGCCTCTTCCATATTCTTGGTGATCAGCAGTTTGACCGAATTCTTTCCGCTTTCGATGCGGCCGGCGGCATTGATCCGGGGGCCGATCATGAAGACGAGATCGGTGATGGTCAACTCACGGAAGAAGACATTGCCTCCCAGGGCGTCGTCGTTCTTGGTCATGGCCGAATAGCGCAGCAACGCCTCCAGTCCGGGTCGCGGCCGGGTGTTGATCAGCTTCAGTCCGTAATAGGCCAGCACCCGGTTCTCGCCGGTGATGTCGACGATGTCGCTGGCGATGCTCAGCGCCACCAGGTCGAGGTACTGGGTGAGCATTTCGAAAGCGATCCCCTTCTTCTGCGAATAGGCCTGAATGAGTTTGAACCCGATGCCGCACCCCGAAAGTTCCTTGTAGGGATAGGGGCAGCCAGGTTGCTTCGGGTCGAGCACGGCGACCGCTTCGGGGATCTCGGCGCCCGGCCGGTGATGGTCGCAGATGATGAAATCGACCCCTTTGGATGTGGCATACCGGACTTTTTCCACGGCTTTGATGCCGCAGTCGAGGGCGATGATCAGCCCCACATGGGTTGCGGCGGCATAATCAACCCCCTTGGCCGACACGCCGTAACCTTCGTCGTACCGGTCGGGAATATAAAAATCAACGTTGGAATGGATGGATTCGAGGAAGGTGTAAACAAGCGCCACCGCCGAGGTGCCGTCAACATCATAGTCGCCGTAAACCAGGATCCGCTCGTTCCGCTCCACCGACAGGGCAATGCGATCGATCGCCTTGTCCATGTCCTTCATCAGGAAGGGATCGTGCAGGTTGGCAAGAGAAGGACGGAAGAAGGTCCTGGCCTCTTCAAAGGTATTCACTCCCCGCTGTACCAGCAGGTTGGCCAGCGCAGGGTCAATTCCCAATTCGTCCGACAACACCTTCACCCTCCCGGGATCCCCCGCCGCCCTGAGTGCCCAACACTTCTCCATAATATTTTCTTAACGCTAAATTAAGCAAATTTTGTAATCCCGGCATCTTTTTTTTTGGTGGCCGGGTGGTCAGGTGGTCAAGCGACTGATTGTCTGTTCACCTGATCACTTGGCCGTTCGTCCGCTTATGTTAGAATTCAGCACTCTTCGGCGTCCGGGGGAAGGGGATCACATCGCGGATGTTCAGCATGCCGGTGACGAAGAGGATGAGCCGTTCGAAGCCGAGGCCGAACCCGGCATGGGGAGCGGTGCCGAACTTGCGGGTCTCGAGGTACCACCATACGTCCTTTTCGGGGATATCCAGCTCATGGATGCGCCGGGTCAGGGCTTCCAGGTTCTCTTCGCGCTGGCTGCCGCCGATGATCTCGCCGATGCGCGGGAAGAGCACGTCCATGGCGCGGACGGTCTTGCCGTCGTCGTTCATCTTCATGTAGAAGGCCTTGATCTCCTTCGGGTAGCCGGTCAGGATCACGGGCTTCCCGAAATGTTTCTCCACCAGGTATCGCTCGTGCTCGGCCTGCAGGTCGGTGCCCCAGGAAACCGGGTACTCCCATTTTTGCCCCGAAGCCACCAGGATATCGACCGCTTCGGTGTAGGTGAGCCGTTCGAACTTGCTGGCGATCACCTGCTTCAACCGTTCGATCAACTCGTTGTCATACATCTTGTTGAGGAATTCGAGGTCATCGTAGCAATGGTCGAGGGCGTACTGGATGAGGTATTTGAGGAAATCCTCGGCGAGGTCCATGTCGTCGTGGATGTCGTAAAAGGCCATCTCGGGCTCGATCATCCAGAACTCGGCCAGGTGGCGCGGGGTGTTGGAGTTCTCGGCCCGGAAGGTGGGGCCGAAGGTATAGACAAGGGAGAGGGCCATGGCGCCGAGTTCGGCTTCGAGCTGGCCGCTGACCGTCAGCTTGGTCTCCTTGCCGAAGAAGTCCTGGCTGTAGTCGATGTGGCCGTCGGGCAGCCGCGGCGGGTTCTGGTCGTCGAGGGTCGATACGCGGAACATCGCGCCCGCCCCTTCGGCATCGGAGCCGGTGATGATCGGGGCGTGGAGGTAGTAAAAACCGTGGTCGTTGAAGTACTTGTGGATGGCATACGCCATGGCGTGACGGATCCGGAGCACGGCGCCGAAGGTGTTGGTGCGCGGCCGCAGGTGGGCGATCTCGCGCAGGAATTCGAGGGTATGCCCCTTCTTCTGCAGCGGGTAGGTCTCCGCATCCGCCGTGCCGTACACCCCGATCTCTTTTGCCAGGATCTCGACGTTCTGTCCCTGTCCCACCGATTCGACGAGGGTGCCCTTCACGGCGATGCAACTGCCGGTGGTGACGAGCTTCAGCAGCTCCTCCGGGAAATTGGCCACTTCGGCCACCACCTGGATATGATGAACGACCGATCCGTCGTTGACCGCAATGAAATTGACATTCTTATTCCCCCGCTTCGTCCGTACCCAGCCCTTTACGAGCACCTCTTTCCCAAACTCTTTCGAGTGCAGCAGATCCGCGATCTTGTTTCTTCTGGTATGTTCCATGGAATTGATGATTGAAGGTGCAAAAATACGGAAAGGGGAGGATAATTACACGAAGGGCCACGAAGAATGCACGAAGGACCACGAAGAAAAAGGAAAGTACCGGCCCAGGGTACTTGATTCCCGGTGTTTTACAGGCTATCTTTGCACTTTCCCATCCGCCATGAAAAAAACATTACTCCTCGTCCTGTGCCTTATCACGGGCACGGCAGCGCTCGCCCAGCGCCCCCGGATCAGAGAGGGTATCATGTATCAAATGTTTAGCAGGGAACAGCCGGTGGTGCAGGAGCCCGTCAAGAAGACCGGTGTACTTCCCTTCGCTGTCGCTCGTCACCACGTTAATAAAGGAGCCCCGGGCGCCGTCACCGTTCTTGACCTCGGAACATCGGCCAATGTGTTCGGTTACTCGCGTGGAACCCGCACGATGCTCTGGGCCGACAACAACCTGAATGTGGTGATGAACCTCCATCGCCTGGGCCCCGGGGCAACCCCTCCCGCGCTGTCGGGTTATCTCGGGATGGATCTCGGCCTGAACCGGGGCATGACGCAGAGTGACTGGACCACGCAAACCGAAGTCTCCGCCGCTACCCTGGCCGCCACGCCCGAATACTACGATGCCTCGCGGTATCCTTCGGGCGGAATTTACAATCCCCCGGGCAATACCAGTCTCGCCAACGCCTTCCTGGCCTGGTTTGCCCCGAACTATGCCAACCAGGTGGCCGGCGGCCTCGGAGGGTACGGGTACGGCACAGCCAACCTGGCCAATCCGGCCGATACCACAAAGCATATCCGGTGGTACAACGCCCATCCCTGCACATACATCCCCGATGGATTCACGATCGCTGCAAACGGAATTGCCCATCTGGTCGACATTGAATACAATACCGAATCGGGCACCCCGGTTTACCAGGACAGCATTGTGTATGGCCATGGCATTTGGAACACGGCCACTCATGCTTTCGACTATTACTTTCAGACCATCCCCTTCCCCTGCAAATCCGGCATGGGCATCACCGACTGCAAGGTGGCGGCCTCCCCCGACGGAAACACTCTCTGGATCTCCGTTCTGTGTGATGCAACTAACGGGACCCCGCTCCTTGATTCGACCTTTTTCCCGGTACTCTGCAGGTCGGTCGACGGAGGTCAGACCTGGGAGGCCCCGATCAATATCCAACTGGATGGCCCTAACGGACTGGAAGGAATCAAGAACGCGTATAGCGATTACTTTATTTCCCAGCTTTTCAACCCTCCCCTTCCTTCCCGCGACGAGATCCCCTATTCAACCGTGTTCGATCACTCGCTGACAGTAGACCGTTTTGGAAACCCGCATATCGGCGTGGCCGTGGGATACACGACAGGCCATTACCAAGTGATCGCAGGAATTGACAGCCTTTTGAACGTATATGATATTTTTACGTGCGACGATGGAGTTACCTGGGCGGCTACACGCCTGGGCTCCCTGAAGACATTCCGGGGAATCTGGGGGAACGCCGCCTGCGATAACCGGGTGTATGTCTCGAGGGATCCCGCGGGCGAAAGATTTTTTTTCACCTGGAATGACACGCGGATCGACGGTGAAGTGAATAATCAGCATCCGGATGTTTATGCCCGCGGATTTGACTGGTGCAACTCCGGAATGCTATCATCCGTAAATGGTCAGGACGCCCCGGCCAATGTCACTCTCCTAACAGGGATCCATGAGGAGGCCTTCTGGCAATGCATGGCCCCGACTGTTTTCACGGATGGCGACCAGTATTCTCTTCCCATATGCACCCAGTGGTTCTCTGATCCCGCGGGAGAAGCGAGGTTCAAATACATCTCCGGTTTCCATTTTTCGGACTCCGATTTTACCATCGGTCTCTATCCCAGCCCATGCTGGTGGTGGCCATCCTGTTGGGTACATACGCCCGATCCCGGAGGGGTGGATTCCTTTTCGGTGTCGGTCAGCCCCAACCCGGCCAGCGAAAAAGCCACGCTTTCGCTCGATCTCCCTGAGCCGGCCCGGGTTTCGGTCGTGGTCCTCAGTCTCACGGGAAAGACCATGATATCGGCTGATCAGGGCATCCCGGGCCGGGGAAGATCCTCGGCGGAATTGGATATCCGCCGTCTCCTGCCGGGATTCTACTTTGTCCGGTTGTCGGCCGGCGAACGGATCTGCACGCGGAAGCTGGTGGTGGAATAGGAATGCTTCCCGTAACCATTTCCTTCCCCTGTCGTCCAATAGGCCTAACCAACCAAGATGGACACTTCACGCAACGAATGCATGCCCCGCTGGAAAAAGTGGGCCGATGAACGCGAATCCTGCTGCAAGCCCGGGAAGAAGCACAAATCCCGCACGGGTGACTACATCGCCGCGATCGTTTTCAACCTGATCTTTCTCTGGATCGTCAACAAGGTACCCGATTGGCAGCCCGGCTTTATCCGCGAAAACTTTATGGTGGTCCTGTGGGTGCTGAATGTCAGCATCCTCGTTCAGATCGCCGGAAATGCCCTGATGCTGCTGACCGGATTGTGGGTCGTGCGCCGACTGGCCCGGATCGTCATGGAGTCGGCTTCATTCGTCTCCACGATGGTCCTGTACTACATCTACCCCTTCGACTTCACCCATTTCCACAACCTTTACTGGGTAGACAACATCCTTCCCATCCTGTTCATCATCGGCATGGTGGTGTCGGCGATCCAGGTGATCTCCAACACCTGGAGGCTGATCTTCGGCCGGTGAAGGGATATTTCAAGTCGCCGGTCGCCGGTCGCCGGTCGCCGGTCGGCAGAAAGGGATAATCTATGCCTTCATCCGGAAAATGTAGGTCGTCCCGATGCCCAGCAACGCCAGTCCCAGCAGGATAAGGCCCCATTCCGAGAGCGTGGGCACGGGCACCGTGCCGACGATGTCGGACCAGGCCAGCCCGACCCGGATGCCGTCGATGCGGAGGGTGGCAGCGGCCGTGCTACTTCCCTGTCTCAGGCCGACCGCCCCGATATTCGAAGGATCCGACTGGGAGAGATCTGTGTTGGAAATGGTCGGGGTACCCGGTTCTGCAGCCTGGGTAGGCGGATTGACGAACAGGGCAACCTGGTCGTTACCAGTCCCGCTGACGATCTGGTATTTCATCACGAGGAGATACGTCGTGTTCAGCGAATAGATGAACGGCGTGTAAACAATATCGAGCGCTGTGTTGAGCTGTTTTGAGATCCCGAAAGCAAAATTGGACGAGTTTGGATCTTTCTTGATAAACACCCTTCCCTTTAAAATGGTCGTCGACCCGCCCTGCAGAAAATGGAAAAAATAATCCCCGGCCGTTTGCGCCGCGCTGACCGAGACCAGGAAACCGGTATAGACGGTGCCGGAAGTTTGCTGGGTAAAAGGCCTGTTGAGGTCCTGGCCGGTGTTCACCATGTTCACGGCGTTTCCGACTCCCGAGGAGGGGTAGCCCGCATAGGTCAGGGATCCCGTTGTAACCATAAGGGGATTAGTGGTGCTGTTGGTCAGGAACCACCCGTTGTCGAGCAACGCGGCGCCGGCTCCGTAGTCGAAATTCTCATTCAGCAGCAATTGTCCGTAACTGCCCGCCGAAAGCGAGAAGGCGAACACCAGGGCCAGGAGGATCCTGGAAAGGAAATGGTTTTTCATGTTGATCATTTTAAAAGAGTTAGACAAATATTGAATCCTATCGTGCAGCAGGTAAATTTCGACGATCAAATATAATAAATGATTGGATCGGAATATTTTTTCCGAAGGATATTTCTCAAAGGGTTTTGATTCGGGGTCGTTCCGGACAAGATAGCATTAATATGTACCTTTGCCGGGATGACGGTCACGCTCGACATACAACCCCTGGAAACGTGGCTCCCCTCACCGGTCAAGCCGCTGGTGATCGCCGGTCCCTGCAGTGCCGAGAGCGAGGAGCAGGTGATGGAGACCGCTGCCGGGGTGTCGGCTTTTCCCCAGGTGCGCATCTTCCGGGCAGGGATCTGGAAGCCTCGGACCCGGCCCGGGGCTTTTGAGGGAGTCGGCACCCGGGGCCTGCAGTGGATGGCCCGGGTCCGTCAGCAAACCGGCTTGATGACGACGGTGGAGGTGGCCAACCCCCGGCATGTCGAGGAGGCGCTCGATCACGGCATCGACATCCTGTGGATCGGGGCGAGGACCGTCGTAAACCCCTTTTCGGTCCAGGAGATCGGCGAAGCGATCGGTGGCCGCGACATCCCGGTGATGGTGAAAAACCCGCTCAATCCCGACCTGAAGACCTGGATGGGTGCCATCGAACGGCTGAACGCCATGGGCGTGAGAAAGCTGGTGGCCGTCCACCGCGGGTTTTCCTTTTTCAACCGCACGCCCTACCGCAACGCTCCGATGTGGGAAATTCCCATCGAACTGATGCGGCTGCATCCCGGCCTGCCGGTGATCGCCGACCCGAGCCACATCTGCGGGAACCGCGACCTGATCCCGCCGACGATGCAAAAGGCCCTCGACCTGGAGATGCACGGACTGATGATCGAGGTGCATGCCCATCCCTCGCGGGCATTGACGGATAAAAACCAGCAGATCACCCCGGCGCAGCTGGGTGATTTTCTCGGGGGACTGATCCTCCGGAAGGAATTTGCCGGTCCCGAATTCACCGGCAAGCTGGAAGAGCTCCGGTCGGAGATCGACAAGCTCGACGAAGAGCTGATCGACATCCTGACCCGGCGCATGAACGTGGTGGCCGAGATCGGCGCCTATAAAAAAGACAACCGAATCACGATCCTGCAGTTGAAACGATGGAACCAGATCATCCACGAGCGGGTGGAGGCGGCCGTTAAAATGGGCCTCAGCCGCGAATTCATCATGAAACTGCTGGAGGCGGTGCACGAAGAGGGGATCCAGCGCCAGATCGACGTCATGAACCGGAAGGAGCCGTAATGCGGCTTACATCCACTTGCGCAGCTTGAAATAGACGAGCATGACCAGGGCAATCCCCACCATCGAGCCGGAAACGATCAGGAAAGAGTAATTGTGTTCCTGGAACGGGAGGCGGATGTTCATGCCGTACAGACTGGCGATGAAGGTAAGCGGGAGCAACACCGACGAAACCAGCGTGAGGATCTTCATCACCTCGTTGGTCTTGTTCATCTGCAGCGAGTCGAAGGTCATGGAATACCCCTTGATCAGCTCCCCGTCGTCCTCGACCATGTCCCACATCTTCTGGCAGTAGTCCATGATGTTGCCCCAGTAATCCTCCATGTTTTCAGCGAATCCCTTGATGGCGCCGGTTTGAAGCTTGTTGAAGAGGACCATCTGGGGTTTGAACATGGTATTGAGCTGGATGACGTTCTTCCGGGTGATCGAGATCTTTTCGATGGTCGATTCCGCTTTTCGCAGGAAGAGCGACCGGCCGCAGTCTTCCACATCCTTATCGACCCGTTCCACCATTCGCTGGGTCACCTTCATCAGGTGGTCGAGGATCTCGTAGAACAGGGCGTCGCTGCTGCCGACCTGCATCCGGCCTGCCCCGGGAGCTTTCAGTTTTTCGCGGTTGAAGAGGTCTTTCAGGATCCATTGCGACTTGGCCAGGCTGATCAGGTAATCGCGGCCCCAGAAGAACTTGATTTCGCGGATCTCCACGAACTGCTCCGTAACGCCGAAATCGGGAAAATGGAGGATCACGAAATGATAGTCGTCGTAGATGTCGATCTTCGGCCGCAGGTTGATCTCCGTCCGGCAGTCCTCGAGGTCGAGGGGATGGAAATGATACCGTTCCTCCAGCGCCCGGAGGTCGTCTTCGGTGGGCCGCACGATATGCGACCACCGCAGGGTGCCGAATTTGATGGTTTCGATCATACCGTTCCGGATCCGGGAAGGGGGATCAGACTCTTATACTCGATCCGGGAGGCAAAGTTACCAATTCTGCCGGAATGTGTTCCTTTTCCCTTTCCTTCTCCACTTAACGGAGATTCCAGCGGAAGGTGCTGATCATATGCTCGACATCGGCTTTCAGGAAGGCGATCACGGGCTCGAGCGAGTCGTTGTTGGGGACCACGTTGAAATAGAGGGCTCCGCGGACAAAGGCGGTTGCACTGTCGGTGACGTAGAACTGGCAGGGCGAGGCGGCATCGGCGCCGCGGATCTCGTACACCAGTCCGTACACGCGGTTCGCCGTATCCACATAAGCCCGTTGACTGATGGCGCTGGCCTTGGGGATGTGCTTGTTCACAAGGGCATGGGCATCTTCGAGATAGGAAGCGAGGTTGCCATTCACCGGCTTGAAACTCAGGTGGAGGGTGGCATTGAATGGCCGGTAGCGGATGTTGATCCAGGCGGGTTCAGCCATCCGGCTGCTGTCGGGTACGATGTCGGCATACACCGGGTACTCGAAGGTGTAAGGCAATGTGGAATCCAGCGACCGGTAAGCCTTTTCGGGCAGATCGATGCGGAAATACCCGCGGGGTTTCGGGGTGTAATCTCCTGAACAGGAGAGGATGAAGAGGGTAAGTATCAGAATGGGGTACTTCATGGGGAGGTAGCGAGGTGGTGAGGTAGCGAGGTGGTGAGGTAGCGAGGTGGCGAAATATTGCTTTTCGCCACCTCGCCACCTCGCATTTTCGCTTCTTAAAAGGGAAGGTCATCCTCCGGGGCCGGCGGAACGGGCATTTCGTCCTTGCCCGCCGGTTCGGGAGGCATGCCGGCATCGTCGCGGCGCTGGCCGCTGCCCAGCATGGTCATGTTGTCGCCGAGGATCTCATAGATGAATTTTTTCTGACCCTCCTTGTCTTCGTATTCCCTTTTGCGGATCCGTCCCTCCAGGTAAATGGTGCCGCCTTTTTTCAGGAACCGTTCGGCCACATCGGCCAACCCGCGCCACAGCACGATATTGTGCCATTCGGTGTGACTGGTCCTCTCGCCATCCTTGCCCTTGTATGCCTCCGTGGTGGCCAGCGTAAAGGTGGCCTTCTTCACCCCGTTCTCGAAATTCTGCACCTCCGGATCCCTTCCCAGGTTGCCTACCAGGGTTACCCTGTTTACTCCGTTTGCCATGTCGTTAAGATTTAAATGAATTACTCCGTGAACAAAATTAGTCATTTTTCATGCTTAATCGGTTTTGAGGGCAAAAGGTGATACGGTAAACCCGACTTTTTTTCACTTTGTGAAAGAAATTTCTCAAATTTGCAAAAATGGTTACCCGACCCCGGCTCCTCCGGGGCAGGTAAGTATTTGTATTATTGGAAATTAACCTTTACAGCCGGAAAATGCCCCTCCCTCTGCGAACCATCCTAGGCCTTTCCCTGTTCATCGCCTCAGTGGTGATCATCACCCTGGTGCGGATCAACCCGATCATCACCGCCCCTACCAAGTCGACCCAGGCCCGGGACGCCGCCATCCTCGAAGGACTGGTTCCGGCGATGGTGGTCGTGCAGGAGTTCAGGGCGGAAAAAGATTACCTGACCGGCGTTGACCTGATCTTCACCCATCACGGAAAAAACAACACCAGCGACAACACGCTGTTCCTGCTTGATGACGGATACCGGATGCTCTTTCGCATAAACTTCTCCTCCACGATCGTCAAAGAGGGTGACCTGACTCCCCTGAGGTTTAAAAAACCCGTGTTCATCGGGAAGGGAAACCGGGTACGACTTTGCCTTTACTCCCCCGACGGAACCGAGACCAACAGCGTGCACCTGCTGCTGAACCTGCACGATTCCGTCGGCAGCTGTTACGCTTCCCTGGTCGACGGGGATGACCTGATCGGGGCGGTGAAGAAGCCGGTCCGGCAATACCCGGGCGGACTGATGATCCGCACCTTCGAGACCGGCTACAGCCAGTTCTGGCTGCTGAAAGGACTGTTGTACCTGGTTGCCGCGCTGGTGTCGGCCCTGGTCATGTGGTTCGTCCCCGTCAGGCAACGGCTGGCCCGCTTCCGGCTCGTTCCCGAGTGGATCTTCGCCGGGATTGCGGTTCCGGCTGCGCTGGTGTTCACCTTCATCACCCCACCCCTGCAGGTGCCCGACGAAGGCAACCACTTCCTGAAGTCATACAAGATCGCTGAACTCAACTTTTCACGACAACCCTATTCGGCCCCCACGTCGCTGGTGGAACTGGATTCCGCCTTTGTCCACCTGCACTTCTTCGCCGGAAAGAAAACATCGTCCGGCGATATCACCCGGCACCTTGGCGACCGCCTGGAACCCGGGAAACGGGTGCGGGTTTCGCCCCCCGACTACACCCTCCCTTACCTGCCCCAGGCCCTGGGAGTATTCATCGGGAAGACCCTGAACCTCTCCCCGCTGCTCCTGATGTACCTGGGCCGGATCTTCAACCTGCTGATCTCGGGGGTGATCCTCTTCTTTGCCATCCGTATCATCCCCGAATTCAAATGGATCCTGCTGCTGCTGGCGCTGATGCCGAAAACCATCTTTCTGCTCGGATCCCTGTCGTACGACAGCCTCACCATCAGCCTTTCATTCCTGACGCTGGCTGTCTTCCTGTACTACGCATACGGCGCCGTGCAAACCCTGGGCTGGAAGCACCTGGCTGTGATGGGCGGACTGATCCTGCTGCTCCTGTTGTGCAAGCCCCCCTATTTCCTGCTGGGACTGCTCTTCTTCCTGATCCCACCGCGAAAATTCGGAAAAATGTACAAATACCTGATGACCGGCATCGGGGTCGTTTTCCTGGCGGGTATTGTGTTTATCGCCTGGCCCCGTGTGAGCCAGTCGCTCAGGATCTCCGGAACCCCGGCGCAGGTGGAGATCTCCGCTACCGGTGAAACCGACCGCGAAGACCTTCCCCTCATCCGCCCCGACGAGCAGATGCGGAACATCATGAAAGACGTACCCGCCTACCTGAAGATGATCTTCAGGAGCGCCTTTGTATTGCACCGCCACTATTTTTTCAACAGCTTTGTCGGTTACCTCGGCTGGGTGGATGTGGAACTTCCCGAAATGATCACATGGACCTATTTCCTGCTCCTCCTCGCCGGCGGATTGCTGTTGTACGAAGGAAAGGTGCAGCTGAACATTCCCCGACGCCTGCTCCTGGCGGTCATGCTCTTTGCCACCTTCCTGATCGTGGAAACCGCCATGTACCTGTACGCCACGCGTCCGGGCCGCGGCGAGGTGTTCGGGGTGCAGGGGAGGTACTTCATCCCGATGGCGCCGCTGATCTTCATGCTCTTATACAACCGGATGATCGGCCCGAGGCTGAACATGATGTTCAGCCTCCGCAGAAAAGAGTATCGCCAGGCGAAACCCAAAGTCAGGCCGGTCATCCTTCAGGAAGTACAGGAAAAGGAACAGCTGTTCAACAAATTTTTCTATCTTGCCCTCTCGTGTTTTACCTTTTTTACGCTCATCTATTCGATCTATATTACGCTGGTACGTTATTATAACATCTGATCCCGCATCCGATGGAGCCCGAACCCCGCCTGACGGTCATTGTCCCCGCATTTAACGAGATGGAGAATCTCGACCGGGTGCTTCCTCCGCTGATCGAACATTGCCGCGAAAGGAACTGGCAGATCATCCTCGTCAACGACGGCTCGGGCGATGCCACCCGCGAATACCTGAAAAAGTACGAGACCGAACCGGTGATGAAAGTGATCCACCACAAGCTCAACAAGGGCTATGGTGCGGCCATCAAGTCGGGCATCCGGGCCTGCGAAACCGAACACCTCATCACGTATGATGCCGACGGTCAACACTTCCTGGAGGACATCGAAATCCTGCGGAACTGCCTGCTGGAACACGATGCCGACATGGTGGTCGGATCACGAAAGGGGCTGAAATCCTCGTCGCTGGCAAGGGCCCTGGGCAAGAGCATCATCCGCCTGATCGCCCGGATCATGATGACCGTACCCGTGCACGACATTAATTCGGGAATGAAGATCTACCGCACCGACCTGGCGAAAAAATACCTTGACCTCACCACCGACACCATGTCGTTCAGCGACGTGATCACGCTGGTTTTCATCAACAACCGCCACCTGGTGCTCGAAGAACCTATCCGGATCCGCGACCGCACGAAAGGCGAAAGCACGATCGGGATACAAACCGCTTTCCAGACCGTAATGGAGATCCTGCACATCGTGATCCTGTTCAACCCGATGAAGATCTTCCTTCCCCTTTCGGTCCTCTGCTTTGTCGCAACCAGCCTCTGGGGGATCCCGCTGCTCCTTGAAGGACGGGGACTCAGCATCGGCAGCCTTCTCGGCCTGATCATGGGGATCCTCCTCTTCCTGCTCGGATTGATCGCCGAACAGCTTTCCCTGATACGGCGGAACCAGAACACCGGACCGCAGTCCTGAACACCCTATTTCGCTGAAAACAACCTTCCCGCCCGGAGGAGGGCGTAAACGCCCACAATGGCCTGGTTCCTGAGCCGGTGACGGAACAGCCTCAGCGGGTTCCGGTCGTACCGTGCATGGATGAGGTACTGCTCCCTGAATTGTGCCCGGTGGCCGCCTGCACTGATCGACTTCCCGTGCACCCGGAAGCAGGCGAGGTCGTCGTCGAGGTATCCCGGCCGGCTGCGTTGTGCCAGCCTGAGCCATAGGTCGTAATCCATTGCCGTGGGCAGACCCGTATCGACCATGCCGGCCTCTTTCAATGCCGGGGCCCGCATAAAGACGGCCGGTTGCGAGATGAAATTCTCGACCAGCAATTTATGATAGCTGTACTTCCGTGCCGACCGTTTCTTGTACGCGGTGATCCATCGCCTGACTTCGCGATCGCCGGCATCCACCATCCGGCAGTTCCCGTACAACCACTCCGTCTCCGGGTTTTCGCCGAACCAGGCTGCCACCTTTCGCAACGCCCCGGGCAGGTAGAGATCGTCGGAGTTCAGCCATCCGATCACATCGCCCGTGGCCATGGCGAAACCTTTGTTGAGCGCCTCAGCCATCCCCCGGTCAGGTTCGGAGATGTACCGGATCCTCCCCGCGTAACGGTCGAGGATCGCGCGTGTGCCGTCGGTGGAGGCCCCGTCGATGACGAGGTGTTCGACGGCTACGCCGGCATCCTGCGAGAGCACGCTGAGAATGGTCCGCTCGATGAATTCACCCTGGTTGTACGAAGGTGTGATGACCGATATTTTTTCAATGCTGCTCATCGTTCTTCCTGCTTGGGTTCACAGGCTGCCAGCACCTGGTCGATGGCACTTTGCACCTGTTCTACAGTGACCAGGCCAATATCGACCCACGACCCGTTCCGGAACCTTCGGGCCAGGACCAGGGGGTCTTCGTTCAGGTAAGGCAAGGGGATCACGCACAACATCGGTATGCCCGTACGGTGAGGATAAGGAACGAACCTCAGGTAGTGATTCATCTGGGATATGACGACCGAGGGCACTCCCTGGGTGGCGGCCAGGTGAACCGCCATCGAATCGTTGGCCAGCAGGACCCGGGCACGGGCGATGATACCCGGAAGCTGGGTCAGTCTTGTCCGCCCCGAGAGATCGGTAACCGGAAAAGGCAGACATTCTGCGATCCTGCGTGTCATCTTCCGGTCTTTCGGCCCGCCCATCAGCACGATCCCGCATCCGTGCTTTTCCCGGAGGTGCCGGCATACTGCGGCAAACCGGGCAGGATCCCACCGCCGGAAAGGCAGCTGGGCGCCGGGGAATACCACGGCGAACTGTGCGGGAAGGTCCGGGAGGTCGCCGGTTGCCCCCGGCAACTGTTCCAGGGAAGGGGCGGATAAGGCGGGAGATAGACCCAGAAGTTCTGCGATAAATCGTTGGTTGGCCTCAAATTCAAACGACCAGGGTTCTCCGTCGCCGATCCTGCGGGTGTACCACCGGTCTGTCAGCTTTTTGTAAAAAGGAAGAATATTCACAGCGTCACCGGCCGGGGCGACCCGCTCGCCGGGGGAGGAATGGAAGGCCAGGAAATCAAACAGGAGTTCACGCGACCGGACAGCATGCAGGGTCACCGCATAACGGCCCGACATCCGGGCAACCAGCCGGGCATAACGGAAAGGGTTCAGGTACAGCATGGGCTTGTCGATCCATATGAACTCATCCACGGCATTCCTGTCGTATCTTTCGGCAATGTCGCGGCAAACCGCATTGCCGCAATAGGTGATCCGGTAGTCTCTGAACCGTTCGCTTTCCCGGATCAGGGCCAGGAGATTGCGAAAAAGCAGGTAGTCGCCGATTGCGTCGGGTTTGAGGATCAGCAATTCCCTGCCGGGAGGGCCGCGTCGGCGGCTCAGTTTCACGGCCACCCAGGCCAGGGCACAAAAGAGGACCGAGACATACCGCAGGTATATCCGGATCATAGCCCGTTGCATATGATCGGCGAGGGTCATCCGAGTTCCTGTTCTGGCAGGTGCATGTCGCGGCCCGTCATTATCCCGTTTCGGTTTCTCCACCGGATCATCCGGGTGATCCAGGAGGCCGGGAACAGGTGATAGGCTGCCGCTGTCCCGGCAAAGATGGCAAAAAGGAGCCAATAATAGAGTATCCCGGCGGGTGTTACCCGGCCGTATTTTCGATAAATATGTGTCCGTTCCCTCCACGACCGCAGGTAATGCCGGTTTGATCTCCCCGAAACATCGAACATGCAGATTGCCAGGGGAAGGTAAAGGAAACCGGCGCCGTTCCGGTACAACCGGTACACCAGGTCATGATCGCCGGCAACCCGGAAGAGAGGATCGAAGGGGTGCTCCCTGAGCAGGTCGGCCCGGGTGATCATCGACTGGTGGCAGAAAGGCATTCCTTTCCAGACCTCCTCCGCAGAGGATGCTTTCCGGTAAACCCGGTAACGGGGATACGCCGCGACCGAATCCCCGTAAAGTACGCCGGCCCCGGCCGGATCGGCTTGAAATACCCGGGAAAGCACATCCGGGGCCGCCAGCACATCCCCGGCGTTCAGGAAGAGGATCCACTCCCCCCGTGCAAGGCCGGTCCCTTTGTTCATGGCATCATAAATACCTTCATCGGGACCCGAGATCCAGGTGTGAATACGGCCTGCAAACCGGTCGATCTCGGAAAGAGTACCGTCAACCGAACCGCCGTCCACCACCACGAACTCCAGGTCGGGGTAGTCCTGAGAGGCTACACTCTGCGCGGTTCTCCTGAATCCTTCCGCGTCATTGCGCACGATGGTGACGATGGTGATCCGGGGATTCATGGCAAGGGTTTGTGCGGTGTCTGCGCGGGGCGGAAAAGCCGGGTGAGCTCCCGGTCGACAGCGGCGGTTTCGAAATGACGGGAGAATAATTCCGAGGCTTCGCGGCACCTGGCTTCATATCCGCCGGCATCGGCCAGAAGACGCCGGATCGTTTCTGCAAACATGCGGGGATCGTCGGCCACCTCGAAACGGGCAACCAGTTCCGGGGGCAGTCCGCAAAGCCCGCGGGTCGTGCTGATGACCGGAACACCATGGGCCAGCGATTCGACCAGCTTGACCTTCATCCCGGTCCCCTTCTGCAGGGGGTTGATCGCAAACCGGCACCGGGCATATACCTCGCCCGGATCCGCCACATGCTCCAACCGGGTCACCCCGGGGAGGCAGGGCACATGCCGCGACACCCGGCCCACCACGGTAAGGGTGGTCCCGGAAGGAAGAAGGGGAAAGACCTCCCGGAAAAACCATCCGATACCCTCCACATTGTCCCTATTGTCGAACCCGATAAACATCAGGTCGCAGCTCTTTGTATGGGGAATGATCGCCGGTTTGTCCATGAAGACCGGGACATAGTGATAAACGGGCGAGGTGGCATGGGCCGAGAAAAAGGCCAGCTCTTCGTGCGAGAGGCAAACCACCCGGTCGAACAGTCCGACGCGGTCAATCTCTTCCCGCACTGTCTCCTCCTGCCACCGGGAACCCGGGTCATGTTCATGTATCTTCCTCGATATCAAATCCTCCACCGTTAGCACCTTGACCATGCCGGCGGGTATTTCCTGCCGGATAAGGTTCGCCCAGTAAACATAGCCGATCACCAGGAAATCGTAATGGTTTTTATCCAGGATCTGCCGGAAAAGCTTTGACATGCCGGGGAACGCGTAATCAGGCAGGCGGTGCATATCCTGCCGTTTCCCGGTCAGGGTGCCAAACCAGCCGGATACCCGTTGCCGGAGCAATCCTCTCCGGAAGTCATAGAGGTAAAGCTTTCGGATCAGGCCGTCGGCATTTTCCCTGTCAAACCGGTCCCAGCTGCTGTCGAAATGACGGAGCCCCAGCAGGTCGATGGTAAAACCGTTGCGCCGGAGCCAGCGGGCCAGTCCGTAATAGCGTTTGTTGACCCCGTTCCCCCGGGGAAGGAAGTTATGCGGAAATACGATCAGTATGTTCTTCCCGTCCGTCATGGCGTGTTCCCTGTGTTCCGTGTCGCTGCCAGGATCTGTTCCAGGCAGGCCGTTCCCCATTCCCGGTCGGGCTCGAGGTAATTGCCTTCTGCCCATTCATTCCACGACTTGATGATCACCATGGGGTGGTCCTTCCGGTGCTCTTCCGCGAAACGGATCGCCTCGCGCAGGTGGCGTCCGAACAGTTCCGGGGTGGACCTGTGAAAAACCACGCCCTTCCTGCCCGACCGAGGGGTGTTGTCCCAGTTGGGCATCACGCAGGGAATGAAATCATGATCCCTGAACCGGTCGTACCGGTAGGCCCGCAGGATCTCCCCGTACCCGATCACCATGGGCCACCTGCGCAGGACATGACGCCGGAAGGAATTTTTCAGGGAGCGGATCAGGCTCTCCTGGTAGGTATCGATGTAGTGGCCCGGCATGTAAACGGTCACCCCGTCGAACCCATCGGCCCGGTAATCCCAGGCCAGGTGGTTGACCCCGACGAAGTATATCCCGGCGAGGCCGTTCCGGATCGCGAGTTCGTTCCAAAGCTCCGTGAATTCTCTCTTTTTCGGAAAGGTATCCGGTTCATACAGGAAAAACAGCGGCCGGTTGTCCACCCGGATGTACCGGCGGTCACTGAAGGCCGGCAGCAGGGCGTGGAAATGGGCGGTGTGATCTTCCACCCCAGGGTAGCGTTGTTCGATCAGCGTTTTTCCTTTCAACCCGTGCCATATGCCGGTCCACGACTGGTTGGCCCAGGCGAGGCAAAAGGGAAAATCGGGTTTTCCGCTGGCCACAACCTCGCTGAAGGGTCTCTCCAGCAACCGTTTCCCATCCCCGAACCAATAGTGCCAGTAAATGAACCCGTTCAACCCGTATGCACTTGCAAGAGAGGCCTGCGCCTCCCTGGCTTCCGGCGATCGCAGGTCATAGAACCCGAGATCGGCAGGCAGGTGCGGCTGCCGGTGACCCGGGAAGAGGGGTTTCGCTTTTGTGGTGTTGGTCCATTCGGTAAAACCTTTGCCCCACCACGCGTCGTTTTCCGGGATCGGATGGAATTGCGGGAGGTAGAATGCCAGAAGTCTCACCATATGAGCAAAGATAAAGTATTTCTTTGCCGAGGGATCATTCCCGCGGCAAAGATTTGCTCAGATGCTCTCCAGCGGGAAACTCTCTTTCAACCGCACCCCCTTTTCCGAAAACTCCACCGTGCAGCATTCACGGAAGAGATCGTGTTCAAAGAAAAGAACATAGCCTTTTTCGGCCGCTTCGTTCATGAATTGTTCTTTTTCCTGCAGGGTGATCAGCGGCCGCGTGTCGTAACTCATCAGCCAGGGAAGCGGAATATGCGCAGCGGAGGGAAGCAGATCGGCCATGAAAACAACGGTTCTTTCGCGGTACCGGATAAAGGGGATGAGCTGGCCGTCGGTATGGCCGTTGAAAATCCGCCAGCCAAAACCCGGGATCAGTTCGCCGTCGCCGTCGACCAGGCGGAGCCGGCCCGAGTCTGCGATGGGCACGATGTTATCTGTCAGGAAAGAAGCTTTTTCGCGATGGTTGGGATGGGTGGCCCACTCCCACTGGGTGCGGCTTACATGAACCGTGGCAAGGGGGAAGACGGGTTCAAAACCTGACCGGTCGCCGTTCCGGCGCACCGCCCCGCCTGCGTGATCGAAATGAAGATGGGTCAGAACAAGATCGGTGATGTCGCCGGTCGAAAAACCGTACCGTGCCAGCGACGATTCGAGCGTGTCGTCGCCGTTGAGATGGTAATTGGAGAAAAACCGCTCCGTCTGCTTGTCGCCGATCCCGCAGTCGATGAGGATCCGCCGGTCGCCCTCGACTGCCAGCAGGCAGCGCATGGACCAGTTGCACAGGTTATCCTCGTCGCACGGGTAGGCCTTGCTCCACAACACTTTCGGCACCACGCCGAACATGGCGCCCCCGTCGAGTTTCAGGTTGCCGGTATTTATTGCGAATAGTTTCATAGGTATTCCTGTACCATCATCTCCCCCTTCAGCACCCGCAGGGCATTTTTCGCCATGGCCTGGAGTTCATTGTCGCCGGGGTACAGGAAAATGGGCGCGAATTTCTCGACATGTTCGATGATGTGATTCACCACGAACTGGCTGTGGGCGATATCGCCGGTGATCAGGATGGCGTCGGCTTCACCTTTCAGCACGGCAAACATCTCGCCGATGCTTTTCGACACCTGGTAAGCCATCGCCTGCATGATCAGCCTGGCGTACTCATCGCCGCTGTTGATCCTGGATTCTATTTCGTCGATGTCGCGGGTCCCGAGGTAGGCGTTGACTCCGGCGCAATGGGTGAGCAGGCACAGCATCTGGTCGAGGGATTTCTCGCCGCTGAAGCACATGCGGACAATATCCCCCAGCGGCAGCGATCCGCTGCGCACCATCGAAAAGGGACCGTCGCCTTCGAAGCCCTGGTTGACGTCGATCACCCGGCCCCGCCGGTGCGCTCCCACCGTGGTGCCGTTGCCGATATGGGCCACGATGAGGTTGATCTCTTCATACTTCTGCTTATGGGTCTCGGCATGCAACTTGGCCACGGCTTTCTGGTTCAGCGCATGGAAGATCGACCTGCGCCGGATCTCGGGGGATCCGGTGATCCTGGCCAGCTCATGAAACTCATCCACCACAGTCGGATCGGCGATCAGGGCCATGGCCCCCACGACCTCTGCGGCAATGGTATCGGCCAACAGTCCGGCGATGTTGATGATGTCGTCGCCAACCGGACTGTGCAGCAAGTCTTCCCGCAGGGCCTTGTTAACCTGGTACACTCCCGACTGAACCGGCCGGATCAATCCGCCGCGCGAGATCACGATCTTCATCTCACTGAGATCGAAATCGTTATTCCGGATCTCGCGGAGCACCGATTCCTTCCTGAAATTCACCTGGTCGTAAATGGTGGCAAAGGGAGCCAGTTCTTCCGCCGTATGTTTCCGGCTGATCATGTACAACAGCTTGTGATTCTGGTAGATCGCTACCTGTGTCACGAAATCTTTTGGATTGACTACCAAGATGTTGAAGAGAGTCATACAGAGATATTTGCGTTTTACATGCTTCTTCGGTACTGCCCTCCCACTTCGAAAAGGGCATCGGTGATCTGCCCGATGGAACAAAACTTGGTCGCTTCCATCAGGCTCTCAAAGATATTACTATTTTTTGAAGCGGTTCTCTTCAGTTCCGACAGACGGGAAGCAGATTCTTCTTTCCAGGTCCGGTGCAGGTTCTCCAGCATGACGATCTGGTAGTTCTTTTCTTCATCGGTGGCCCGGATGACCTCGGTCGGGAGTATGGTCGGCGAACCTTTGCCCGAAAGGAAGGTATTTACCCCCATGATCGGAAGTTTGCCCGAATGTTTAAGCGTTTCATAATGGAGGCTCTCTTCCTGGATCCGGCTTCGCTGGTACATCGTTTCCATGGCTCCCGGCACCCCGCCCCTTTCCGAGATCTTCTCGAATTCCATCATCACCGCCTCTTCGACCAGGTCGGTGAGCTCTTCGATGATGAAGGCCCCCTGCAGCGGATTCTGGTTCTTCGCCAGGCCCAGTTCGTGGTTGATGATCAGCTGGATGGCCATGGCCCTCCGCACCGAGTCTTCAGTGGGAGTGGTGATGGCTTCATCGTAAGCATTGGTATGCAGCGAATTACAGTTGTCGTAAATGGCGTACAACGCCTGCAGGGTTGTCCGGATATCGTTGAAATCGATCTCCTGCGAATGCAGTGACCTCCCCGAAGTCTGGATGTGGTATTTCAGCATCTGCGACCGGGCATCGGCCTTGTACCTGTATTTCATCGCTTTGGCCCAGATCAGCCGTGCGACGCGGCCGATCACCGAATATTCGGGATCGAGGCCGTTGGAAAAGAAGAAGGAGAGGTTGGGGGCAAATTTGCTGACATCCATCCCCCGCGAGACATAATACTCGGTATAGGTGAAGCCGTTGGCCAGCGTGAAGGCCAGCTGTGAGATCGGGTTGGCACCGGCTTCGGCGATGTGATAACCGGAGATGGAGACCGAATAGAAATTCCTGACGTTGTGGTCGATGAAATATTCCTGGATGTCGCCCATCATCTTCAGGGCAAAATCGATCGAGAAGATGCAGGTGTTCTGGGCCTGGTCCTCCTTGAGGATATCGGCCTGGACCGTTCCCCGGACCTTCGA
>CAYVVG010000063.1:0-22170 GCA_964455285.1 uncultured Prolixibacteraceae bacterium | reverse complement strand
TTCTTTCATTCTAATTCCTTGTATTTTAGTTTACAAATTTAATCATTTTTCCTGTGAATTGGAACGCTGTCGTTTTTCTTAGCATGAGGCACAACGTCTTGCTAACCGCAATGCAGTTAACTTCCAGATAAAGTTTGTGTGTAAATTCCCTACCCCAAATATACATAAACCAATGCAATCACTAAACATTCCATGGTATTTGCAAGGCTCAGGGTGTCTTTATTATTCCCGCCTAATAAAATTTGCGTATAGAAAAACAAAGTCTTGGCCCCTTGTGATTACTTGAATAATCGATCAACGATCTATGATTTCAGAATGATTTTACTTCGCAGATCAAAAATCCCTGCCTGCCATGCCTTCGGCAGGTAAACCGGCAGACAGGGCTAATCGATTAATCGATTGGTCATTAATGCCATCGGGTGGTGGGTGAAGCGAGGCTGACTCAATCCCATGCGTACCGCCACACGCCATCCTTCTTTTTCCAGACCGTATGGAAGATGCCCCGGTTTTCGGTCACCTTTCCGGCGGTGTCGCGGCGGGAATATACATACTTTCCGTACGTGTAGCCCAGGGTGCCGCAGCCCGAGATCTCCACGAAATCGGGCGTCCATGTGACGGTGACACCGGGCCTGGCATGCTTTTCGTAATAGTTCCGGATTCCTTCCTTCCCATAGATCAGGGAATCGTTGCCCCGAAGGATCACCGCATCCTCCGTCGCAAAAAAGGCGAAAGCCTCCGCCATCCCGCTATCGGCCACCATCTGTTCAAAGGCTTTCTCCGTATCCATGATCTCCTTTTTCGCCGCTTCAAGGTCCACCGGCCGGCTGCACGATCCCATGAAAAGGATCAGCATGAAAAAACCAGCAATTTTTCTCATCTGTTTGTTTTTATGTTCATTGACTCATTTTCCACACCCTCAACCCATCCCCACGACTCACCACTCACGAAATACATATCAATCTCCCCCTTGTGCTTGGCGCTGACCTTCCCGCGGTAAGTGCAGGCGAACCTATCCTTCACCCGTTCATAGGTGGCGCCGCTGATGTTCACGCGGTTGGGTTCGCCGGCGCTCTCCATCCGCGAGGCGGTGTTGACAGTGTCGCCCCAGATGTCGTAGGCGAATTTTTTCAGTCCGACGATCCCTGCCACCACCGGACCGGTGTGGATGCCGATGCGGATCTCGAAGAAGGGTTTGCCGTCATCGGAGCGCCGCTTTTTCTGCTCCAGGATGAACGCCTGCAGCTCCACGGCCGCCGCCACCACGTCGAGGGCGTGCGTGCCGTTGGGAACCGGCAGCCCGCCCGCACACATGTAACTGTCGCCGATGATCTTGATCTTTTCGATGTTGTGCCGGGTGATGATGCGGTCGAACTCGGTGAAATAGAAGTTGATGACATCGACCAGCTCTTCGGCATTCATCCGCTCGCTGGCCTGTGTAAAATCCTTGAAGTCGGTGAACATCACGGTGACGGCTTCAAACTGCCGCGCTTTGGCCCGGCCGGTCTGTTTCAGCTCTTCGGCCGTTTCGTGCGGAAGGATGTTGAGAAGCAGCTGGTCCGATTTCTGTTTTGCCGCATCGAGCAGGCGGTTGTGCCGCTTCTGGTTCCGGTAGTTGCGATACACCAGCAGGGACACGATGACAAAAAAACCGACCCCGCTGTGGGTCATGTACAGCTGGTTCCGCGCCTGCCTGATCTCCAGCCGGTTCTTCACGGCAGCCGCCTCCTGCTTCTGCCGCTCCTGCTTGAGGTTCTCCGACATCAGCTGCTCCGTTCTCGACGAAATGCTGAGGCTGTCGCGGATGCGCAATGTAGCTGCCGCATAAGTCCAGGCGTTCCGGAAATCGCCGGCATCCCGGTACAGTTTCTCGAGGCTGCGCGAGGCGACGATCATATAATCGAATTTTCCCGGAATGGTCTCCGTTGCGCATAACCGGAAGGCCCGTTCGAACTTCGCCAGGGCCTCCTTGTTCTTCCCGTGGCGAAGCAGAAACTGCCCGTACCGGTTGTAAAAATTGGCTGTATAGAGAATGCCTTTCCCCGCTTGTTTCAGGATGAGTTCTTCCGCTTTTGCGAAATAGAAGGCGGATGAGTCGGTCTCGCCCGCCAGCTCCCGGCAATAAGCTGTCACCCGGCAGTACATCTCCGGGTCCCGGTTTTTCAGTCGCCCGAATTCTCCCGGATAATCGCGGGTGTAGAGCTTGCACAACTGGGCCGTGCGGTCTCCCTGGAGCAGGTAGGTCCGGTACAGGCTGAACTCCCAGGTCTTCATGCGCTTGTTCTTCGTCCGCATGGCATAGTCCACGATCCATTTGACTTCCTCTTCCGCCAGGTAAGGATCGGGCATACGTATCCGCACGCTGTTGAGGTGCCAGGATGTCCAGAGCAGGGCGATCGAATCGACCGGCTTTTGCCGAAGCACCAGGTCACGCTCTTTTTTCGCACATTCGGCGGCATCCTCATACAGGCGGTTGTCCTTGTAAAACTGGTACAGTTGCCGGTAACACCGGGCAAGAACCGAGCGATTTCCCAGGCTTTGGGCCAGGTCCCTGACCAGCAGGTAGTGCCGGTAGGTGATCATGATGTTCCGGGTCAGCTCATAGGCTTTACCGATGGAAAGCCGGCTCACGACAGTCATCGAATCATTTTTCAGCAGCCGGGCGATCGCAAGGGATTTCCGGGCTGCCTCCATGGCTTCGGGAGCCTGCCTGCAGGATGCGTGCACGGCGGAGAGGCTGACATAAGTCCTCCATCGAAGCGGCAGTTCATGGATCCTGTGGCAATGGTACAGGGCCTTCTTCGCAGCCGTCAGGCAACGTTCGTAACCGGCGGGCAATTCGCAGTTTTCGAGAATGGCGTTACAGGCCTGAATGATCAGCCGGGGATCGCCGTTCTTTAAGGCGATGGCCAGGGCCAGGGCGGTGGCGCTGTCGGCCAGCCGTTCATCTTCGAGCCGGTCGCGGAACAGGAAGGCCATCTGCGCCAGGCGGCCGATCCGGGCGCTGTCGGTTGCCAGGTCGGGGAAGCCCTTCTGCAAAGCAATGAGCGTATCCGGCCACTCCGGTCCTTCTGCGGCATATGCAACACCGGACAGGTGTAGTACTGTTAGGAAAAATATAGCGCTTTTCATACAAAAAGCCATAAAATCAGCTATATTTACGCAAATTTACTTGTTTTGTTTTACCCTAAACCAACCCGTATGAAAAACAGAGCAACAATCGTGATTTCCGTTTTCATTGCCGGCCTTATCATCGGGGCCATCCTGGTCTGGCTGTTGATTGGCGCACGGCCGTATAGTGGATGGTTCGGCACGGGAGCTGTTCCGCCGATCGATACGACCGGGGTGACTCACGTGGACGTAGCCGGTGCCAACGCGGTCTTTCACAATTATTCAGGCAATCCCGATACGATTCGCGGGATCCTGTGTTTCAGCATCGGCAGGCCCCAGGTCAACGCGATCCGGCTGATCGCCGAAAAACATCCCGATGTGCACGGGTTCAGGGTCTATTACGGGATCCGGGACCAGCGGCGGGTGTGGATCATGGTGGGCACCGGGAGTCCCGAGTTGACGGATGAGATCTACGTTACCGACGACGTAGGTTCCGGGCCGTGTCCCGACCTTTGCGACACCGAAAGCCCGGTCACAAAGCCCAAGGAGTAGTCTGTCTTCTTTTTCCCGGGGTCTGGATCGTGGTCGGGGAGACCGACCGCGAAACCACCGACGAGATCTACATGACCGATGCTGCTGGCTCGGGTCCCTGCCCCGACATCTGCGACAAGTCGGGCGCGATCACCCGGCCGAAAAGAGAACCGGCAGGCGGTAGGGGTTGAACATCAGCCGTTCGGTCCACTCCGCCAGGGAATAGCCGGTCGCCTCCGTGTCGGGCAGGCTCATGGCCATGATCAGGTCGCAGCGCCGGGCCCGGGCGCCGGCTGTGACCTGGCGGGCAAACCCGGTGCCGGGAGGCGCCTTTTCGACAGAATATGCCAGCTTCAGTTTTTTCAGGGTCCTGGCCATCTCCGAAACCGGCAGGTCAAACGGGTCGTCTCTTTCCGGTTCATTGTAAGGTCTTAGGATCGTGATCTCGGGGCTGAAAAGCCGGGCGAAACGGCGAAGCCAGGCGGTGAGGACCGTCCCGTCGAGGGTCACGGTCACCGGCACCATGATCTTGCGGTACCCTTTGCCAAAGGGGCGGTCGTGCACCACGAGCACCGGGCAGGGAGCGTCGAGCACCATCCGGAGGGCATAGCTGCCGAAGAGATGCTGCAATCCCTGCTTCCCGTGGGTTCCGAGCACCATGAGGGCGGGTGCGAGTTCGGCCGACACCGCGTTCACCGTTTTGAACAGGTTGCCCTTCCTGACCAGCGTTTCGATCTTCACGCCGGTTTGGTTGAATTTCAACAGGTGAGCCTGCATCCCGGCAAGGATCCCCTTGCCGGCAGGTTCCTCCTGACTGCCGGTACCACCTTCGTCGCAGATATGAAGCAGGGAGACCCTGTGCCGGGTACCCCGGGCCAGTTCAAGTCCGTGCGCCAGCGCATTGCCGGCGACAGCGGAAAAATCGGTGGGGATGAGGATCCGGTCCATGCTACCGGCCGGCCGATCCGCCCGTGCACACCACGGGGATCCCGGATTCGTTAAGCAGGATCGTCTCTTTATATACTTTCGACATGTAGTAGTACTCTTCGGAGGCGACCGACATCACGAAGATGGCATCGGCTCCCGCCGACGCCGCATAACGGAGAGTCTGCCGGGCAAAGCCGGGCGATGAGTCGTCCTGTTCTTCCCTGACCCGGACCATCCGGATCCCCTTTTCGCCAAACACCCGCGCGGCATCGAGTACATTCTGCGACAGGGCCTCGGGCCAATCGAACCCGGGCTTGTGGATGGAATAGAGATGCACCTCCAGGTCGGGGAAGAGGGAGGCGAAAAGCAAGGCTCCGTCGACTGCCCGGCTGAAAGAATGATGACTGCCGACCGGTACGACGATCTTGCGGAAGGTCTCCACCCGCGGAGAATTTTCCTGGACGACCAGGACGGGAACCGGGATCCTGGCCACCAGCTTCAGGATGTCGGCGCCGAACCATTTCTGGAATACTCCCCGGGCGCCATGGGTCCCGATCACGGCGAGGTCATATTCCTCCTCCCCGAGTTCCCCGGCAATCGTGTCGAACAGCGGACCGATGGCAGCTTTTCCCGTACAGGCGATCCCGGTTGCAGCCCGGACCTCTTCGGCATGCCTGTTCAGATCTCCGGTGATGTCGGGGGAGGACTGTTCAAGGACATGGAACAGGGTCACGGCGGCCTTTGCCTGGCCTGCCAGGATCAGCGCCTGGGCAAGTGCATGTTCGGTGGCGGCAGTAAAATCGATGGGAACAAGGATCTTCTTCATGGTTGGCTGATATTCGGGTTTAACACTCATTCAGAGGATGACCAGCTTGTTGCGCAGGGCATAGATGACCAGGTTGATCACGTTGGCCGAACCGGTTTTCTGCAGCAGCTTGTTGCGGTAGCCTTCCACGGTCCGGACACTCAGAAACAGTTTATCGGCGATCTCGTTGTTCGGGAACCCCTTGCACAGGAGGCGCAGCACCTCCATCTCCTTTCCGGTAAAGGTCACCTTCTCGACCGCATCGATCTGCCGGATCTTCTTCACCAGCAGTCCCATGATCTCTTCCGAGAAATACTGCTGGCCGGCCGCCACCCGGCGGATGGCCTTCTCAAAGTCGGGCAACCCGGAGGTCTTCAGCAGAAATCCGCACACTCCCTTTTCGACCATGGAATAAACAAATTCCTCCTCTCCGAACATGCTGACCACGAGGATCTTCAGGCCCGGATATTTCGCCAGTGCCCGGTCTGCCGCTTCCAGCCCGTCCATGACAGGCATCTGGATGTCCATCAGCACGACATCGGGGGTGACCTTTTTCAGCATTTCCAGGAATATAGCCCCGTTTCCGGCTTCCCCAGCCAGTTCCACATCGTCCATCTCGCTGAGGACGCGCTTCAGTCCCTCCCTGAAAAGGGCGTGGTCCTCGACAATGAAAACTTTGATTTTGCTGCTCATCGGTTGCCGGGTTCCCTCCCGTTTACGCCGTCGAAAGTTACACCAAAATTATGTTGTTCGCAACCACCTCCTGCATTTTCTCTTGCCCGTGCGTAAAAATACGCAAGAAAATGCGTAATAACCCTTCGCAGATCAGGCAATTACCCGCTTGAACCGCCCGGCTGCCCGGAGTTACCTTTGCTTCATCGGACATAACCAGAAACCTTCAAACCAACAAGCCATGAAAACAAAAAGCCTCTTCTCCGCCCTGGGTCTTTCCCTCTTCCTCGCGAGCCTGACCTTTGCCTCCGGCGCTCCCGTCGACGGGAAAAAGAACGTGATCCAACTCATCCGTGGTGTTCGTCACCATGTGACCGTCTATCTCGATTATGAAAAGAAACTCTGCAACACCTACCTGGTCGAGATCCTCGACGGGACCGGCCAGCGGGTCGCCCCTGCCAAGGTATTTACGCCGGGTATTGCGGGGTACGACTTCTATGAACGCGGTCCCGTGGAAGGGATCCGGGTGGCGGTGCTGGTCCCAGCCCCGACCCTCAGCCAGTTCGTCTGCGAACGGGAATTGTTTGCCCGCCCGGTGATGCAGAAGGGGATCTTCGAGCCGGGAGCCACCTACCGTTACGACCTGTTCCCGCAATCGCAGCCCTACAAAGAGTAAGTCCTTCCTTTCCCCAATCTGTTCTGACCTCCCGGCCGGCCTTCCCGGGGGGTCTTTTTTATATCTCTTTCCGGATGCTCACCACGGTCTTTCCGTTGCGCCGGGCGAACCGGATCTCCGCATCCATGAGCTTCACCCGCTGAAGGATGTTGGCGACCCCCATGCCGCCCGGTTTCCGGTTGACGGAGCGAACGTCGTATCCCTTTCCGTTGTCGCTGTAAGTGAGTTGCAGCAATTCCGGGCCGATGTTCAGGCTGATGGCGGCTTCGGTGGCGCCGGCATGCCTGATCGTGTTATTGACCAGCTCACCCAGGATGCGGTAGAGATGGAGTTCGGTGGGGCGGGAGAAACGGCGGCCGTTGAGGTTCGACCGGAACCTGACCCGGAACGGCTCCTTCTGCGGGAGGTTCCCGATGAAGGCCTGGAGAGCCGCTTCGAGGCCAAAGTTATCGAGGAGCCTCGGCATCAGGTTATTGGCGATGAGCCGCATTTTTGCGATGGCCTCGGTCAGCTGGAGGTTGCAGATGGCCAGTGTTTCGGCGAATTTTTCCGGGTTCCGGGCATGCTCCAGCAGGCCCAGGTGGAGTTTGATGCTCGACAGGATGGGTCCCAGGTCGTCGTGCAGGTCGGCGGCGAACTTTTTGCGGTCGCGTTCTTCGGTTTCGAGGACACGGCTCAGCACATATTTTTCGAGGTGTTTGCGTTCGGTGATATCCACCAGCACCGTCATGACCGCCTCGCGGCCCTGGTAGCTTATTTTGCTGTTCCTGACCAGGAAATTGCGGATCACCGTCTTGCGGTTCTCCGTGCGGATCTCGAACTCTTTTTCGACCGGCAAAGCCTCTCCTGCCAGCATGCGGAAAAGGGCGGTATTTTTTGCATCGGCGGGATCGGTCAGGAGGCCGGCCACATCTTTTCCCAGGATCCCTTCCCGGCTGTACCCGGTGACGGCCAGCACCAGGTCGTTGGCGAAGACGACCTTTCCCCCTACATGGATGAGGACGGGGTTGGGAAGCTGGTTGCATATCCCGCTGAGGTCGGCTGTCGCCGTTTTCGCTTTCATGGAGTGCTGTTTTTGAGGCTGTTTCACAGGGAGAAAGATACGGAAAAAAAAGGACAGGTATAAACACGCATCCGGCACACGTGAAAACGCCCTGTCAGATCCGTTGAATCAACCCTATATATCAGGCATTTCCGCGCTTGTGCCGACCCTTCCGGCGGAGGTACCTTTACATCATCAAAGCAAACGCAAACCACAAAAACCAGAAGCCATGAAAACAACGAAATCAATCTCCGTGATCGGCCTTGCGCTGATGTTCTTCGCCGGATTAAGCCTGAATGCCCAGATGATCCCGGTGAAAAGGGTTCCTCCTTCGGAACCGAAACCGAAAATGATCAACTACACCGTCCGCATCGAGCCGGGAAACCTCAACCTGAGCCCCGAGCATCATTACATCATCCTGATGACCGATGCCAGTGGGCGCCCGGTGGACAAGGTGCAGAATTTTATCGCCGGAGTGTGGGATTACCAGTTCTTTGAAGCAGGACCAGTACGCGGAACCCGTGTGGCCCGCATGGTGAAACTGCCGCTGGGTGCCGGGTCGTACGATATCCCTCCCACCGCACGCTCCGGTTTCTTCACCTCCCTGGCCAGCTATCTCTTTATCATCCGTCCGCTGGGACGGGAAGTGGATCCCCCCGCCTGGGAAAGAAGGTGACCGCCGCCTTTCCACCGCACCCCCAAGAGGATGACTCAAAAGCTGAGTCACCCTCTTTTTATTTAACTGGCTGATTGTTAATTAATTAGTTGATCTATATTTGAGTTATATATCTAATATTCTGTAAGATATGATTTTCATGCAGTATGAATCAGATAAAAGATCGAACCTAAAGTTCAAGGAAAATGCGCGGAATCAGGTAATGCTGATACCACCGAGGCTCGATAAGATGGTGGTCCAGTCAGACCCCCTTTGTCTTGTCCCAAATCAAGGAAGAATTAAGTATCAGTCACCGCATAAGCGGCCTTAGCTGGCGCGTGACTAGTGAAAAATGACATGGGGAAAAGGTTGCTGTCTTAGCGCCAGGTACAGCCGCGGTGCGGTGACGAGGCCCGGCCGGCCTGAGGCCAAATAATCATAAAAGAAGGCGACCTTTTGGGCCGCCCTCTTTTAATCACCGGAATACCACTTTCAGGTGGTGAGTCCCTTCGCGGCTCTCTACCGAAACCATGTAAAGCCCGGGCGGCGTATCGCCGGCAAACCGGCGGCGGTCGAATTCGATGAAATGGTTACCAGCACCGGCCTTTTCCAGTACCCGGGTGCAAACTTCCCGGCCGGTTACCGTGGTCACCCGAACGATGACATCCGACGGTTGACGGAGGAAGAACCCGACCCGGAAATGATCTCCGGCCGGGTTGGGCAGGACGGTGGCACCGCTATGGGCGATCCTCTCCAGGAGAGGCACGCGTGTGGTGGTGGTGTCGTATCCGCCCGAGAGGCAGGCCACGCCGCCGTTGCGACCGCCGACCACAACTTCCATGCTGCTGTCGCCGACGATATCGGGAATGGCGTCGATGGCATCGACAGGGGTGCCTACGGGGGCGGAAAAGAGCATATTCCCGTCGTACCCGTCCAGGAAATAGGCGTAATTGTCCACATACAGCGTGCCGACGGCGGCATCGTTATACCCATCCCAGGTGATGTCGCCCATGTTGGTCACGTTCCAGGATTTATCGGCCAGGGGAGCGATCCAGAGGATAGAGGCATCGTATCCGTTGATCACCACTGCCTGCGCTCCGCTGTGACCCACAATGAAGTCGGGATGACCGTCTTTGTTCACGTCGCCCATATCCTCGAAACGCAGGATCAGGGCAAAGCTCTGGATCAGCGTCGTTTTTTCGACATTTCCGTTCACGGCATTGTGAAAGAATACATTGCCGGAATAATCACCCGAAGCCACATCCCTGATGCCGTCGCCGGTGAAGTCGTCGATCTGGATCAGGGCCCAGGTGGAGGATCCGGCGGTGCTCCGGGTCCAGACGATGGCGCCTGAAACGCCGTTGATGCCGTAGATCCTGGAATCGGCCTGGCTGGCGTTGGTGGCGCCGGCCACCACATCCGGCTTTCCGTCGCCTGTGAAATCCTCCACGCCGATCACCGAGAATACGGCGCCTTCGGTGGGACAGATCCAGATGGGAATTCCGGTCTGGCCATTGAGACAGAAAACGCGCCGGGGGCCGGTGTTGTTTCCGTCGTCGCCCGCACAGGCCAGCACGTCGATCTTGCTGTCGTTGTTGTAGTCGTATTTCATATCCACCTGGTACACCCAGCCTCCATCGCCGAAGGCATGCGTATCGTACCGCCAGAGAGGAACGCCGGTTTTTCCCGACAGGGCGCGTACCGAGCGGTCACCGCCGGTGGTGCCTGCGATGACGTCGTCGTACCCGTCGTTGTCGATATCCGGAATGGTGCCCAGGGCATTTTCCTGGTAAACATTGCCCGAATAGATCTCCGTTTCCCACATCAGGTCGGCCTCCACTGAGGAGTTGCCGTTGAGGCACCGGATGAAGTTGTCTTCGGAGGAGATGATCACGTCATCGACACCGTCGCCGGTGATGTCGCTGATCGGCCGGATGCCTTTGGGACTGTTGTCGAATCCGCCGTTGATCACATAGGTCCATAGCAACCTTCCCATGGGCCATACCGTGTCGAGGCCTGTGCCCTGGAGGTGAACCGGGAAGGGATTCAGGTTGGGATCGTTGGAGGTGATGCTGAGGGTTCCGGTAACCGTTCCTTCCTGGGTGGGATGGAACCAGACTCCGATTTTCACCGTCTGGAGAGGAAGGATGGAAACGGGCAGGGTGACCGACCCGTCGATGGTGAACTGGGGATCGGAGCTGGTAAGCCCGCTGATCACCAGGTTCTGGTTGCCGTTGTTGTTCACTTCGAGGTACCACCGCGAATAAGCTCCTTTCCGGCGCTCTCCCCAGTTGTGGCTGGTATCGGCAATGTTGATGCCGGGACCTGTGATGACCGCGTTCCCGGTCAGGGTGACGACGGTGGAGGGGTGGATCGGATCGTTGCTGTTGATGGTCACGTCGGCGTTGAGGGGGCCGGGAGCGGTGGGGCTGTAGGTGAGGGGGATGTAGACCGAGTTGCCCGGGGTGACGGTGGCAGGCATGGTGAAAGAGGAGGTAACCGGTCCGCCGACGATCTGGAGGCTGTTGATCACCAGGTTGGCGGTGCCTGTGTTCTGCACCTGGCAGTTCCAGGTCGAGGAATTGCCCACGGTCACGTTCCCGTAGTTATGCGAGGTCACCGGCACTGTAATGACCGGGGTTCCCGATCCGGCCAGGTCGATCTTGTAGAGGGTGCTGGCCGATCCCAGTTCTCCGGCGCAATACCACAGGTAAGTGCCGTCATAAACGATGCCCGATGGCTTGTTGATCTGCGATGCATGGCTTTCGATGACCGTTCCGGAGGTGGTCACCTTGTAGAGCATGTTGGCGTTGTAATCGGCGATCCACAGGTCGCTGCCCTGCTTGCAGATATCCCAGGGCTGGTTGGCCGGCGGGGTGAACTGCGACAATACCGTGCCGGCGCTGTTGACAAGGTACACCGTACCCGGATCGGGGTAGTAGGTGCATACCCAGTAGTTGCCGTTGTCGTAGGCGATGCCCGACATGTAATGGTTCGGCAGGTTGAGGGTCGAGACCTGGCTTCCCGACAGGGTGAATTCGAGGGCCATTGCCGGCGGCGTGGTGCCCGACGGCTGGCTGATGGTGACCAGGTTGGGACTTTTAAAAGTCAGTCCGTAGGCGTCGTCGAACGATCCGGAGCATTGCAGCGAATTGGTGCCGTTGGAAGGGTTGAATTTGTACACGTTGTTCCCGTTGGCCCCGTAAATCCCGAAGTAGATGTAGGTACCGTCCCACGCCAGTCCCGACGCTTTGCCAGGGATGGAATAGGTGGCCACGATCGACCAGGAAGAAGGGGCGTCCGGGGTTTGCGCCGGAAGCACGCAGGGGGCAAGCCATGCCGCGGCCCCGATTGCCAGCAACCCGGATTTGCACAATATTTTTTTCATACCTGTCTGATTTTAAACACGTAAAAATGATTGTCGGATTTTCTTTGTAAAGGTAACGAAAAATTATGGCTCGATCCACAGAACCGAGTTGCCTGTGCCATATTCGTTCTCTTCCCAGAGGTGGTTGGCCGGATCGAGGATCCATTTCCCGTCGACGATGAACTTGTAGGTATATTTCCCGGGTTTCAGGTAGAGGGGGAACCACCAGGTGCCCTGCCGTTCGTCCATCCGGTAGCTGTTGCGGTTCCAGTTGTTGAAGCTTCCCGTCACGATCACCCGGTCGGCACCGGAATACTGGTCGAGCCGGAACCAGTAGTTGGGCTTCACGGCCAGCAGGGAGTTGGCGGTTGAACCGGTGCCGGCGATGTAAGGATTTTCGGGGTCGGTGATCCACTTCCCGTCGACGATGAATTTATACTCATAATTTCCCGCGGCCAGCACATAGGGCAGCACCCAGCCTCCGCGGGTTTTGATCATCGCCAGTTCTTCGCGGTTCCAGCCGTTGAAATCGCCCGCCACCACCACCTTACCGGCATCCGTATGGCCTTTCAGGCTGAAGAAGAGCGTATCGCCGATGCCCAGGAAGGAATTTTCGTTTCCCCGCCCGTCGGGCCGGGTCACCTTTCCCTCAGGGTCGCTGATCCAACGGTTATCGACGATGAACTTGTAGGAATGGGTCCCTTCGCGCAGGTACAAGGGCAGCTGCCAGATCCCGTGGAAGCGGATCATCCGGAGCTCGCCCGGCTTCCAGCCGTTAAAGCTGCCCGCCACCATGACCTTCTTCGCATCGGAGTACCCGGCGAGCCGGAATGTGTAGTTATAGCAGTAAAATACGTTGTTGAACCCGTGGTATGTATCACTCTCCTTCAGTTTGTTGAAGGGATCGTTGATCCAGCGTCCATCGACGATGTACTTGTAGGTGTATTTCCCGGGCCGCAGCCTGACCGTCACCGCCCATCCTGAATCGGCCCAGTTCATCGGGGTCTGGAGGGTGCTCCACGCATTGAAAGAGCCTGAGAGATATACCTTCCCCGCACCCTTGTTCCCCGGAAGGAAGAATCGCACGCGGTCGTTGCCCAGTTGCAGGATGTTGCTGCGCGTAAGCCGGTTCACACCGTGGGGACCTGTTTCGGTGATCTCTGCCTTCCCGTGGCGGATCCATTGGTCGTCGAGAAGGATGACCCTGTCGCGGGGGGAGGCGGCCGGCTTTTGCTTCACCGGTTCGCGGATCAGCTCGACCCGGTTGTTGTCGATCTTCCGGGTGCGCCAGGTCCCCAGGCTGTCGGTCCATGCCGGTTTCAGCCGGTATGCCTCCGCGATCAGGGTGCTGTCGAGGGCAAAGTAACGGGAGACTTCCCGGCGCTGGGAATCGTTCCACCGCTTATCGAGGGTGAAGATCAGCCGGCCCTCATCGACGCGGCATACCTTTTTCAGGTCGTACTGCGCATGCAAGGGAGAGGCCGACGACAGCAGCAGGGCCAGCATCACCGGCAGGTACCACGCTTTCATCTTTTCTCCTCCTTTCTCAGGCATATGCCCAACTCCTTTTTCACGGGGTTAATATACACTTTTCCTTTGATAAAGAAGTCATACCCGAGCATCCCGTCGATGGGGTAGCTGTATTTCCGGGCCATGTCCGACAGGTCGCATAGGATCGTCTCCATCGGAGCCAACGGGCGATTGCCCATCACGAATTCGTTCAGGGTCCCGAACAGCACTTCCCCATTGCCCTGGCCCGAGCCGGTGAGGAGGGAACGGCGGGTGATGGTCACGGTTGCGAGGACCTTTTTATTCTCATGGATGTCGAGCACGTTCGATTCCGCCCCGGTATCGAGGCAGAAATCGAGCACTTTTCCGCCGACGGAAGCCTTCACAAACATCACGTTGCGATGGATTTCGATGCGCTGAGTCAGGTCGTACCGGGCGGGGGCCGCCTCTTTGCGCAACCGGTTCCCTTCGCGGTCGAGCGTGTAGAGCTGAAGTTCGTTGCTGGCCAGGTCGACCACCATCTCGAGGTCTTTGAGGAGGCTCATCCCGAAGAGGCCCAGGATCTTCACCCCGCGGCGGTTCTCCAGGTGCCCGAGCGGGATCACGTCGGCCGCCATGCCGTTGTATGTCAATTCGCTGATCACCAGCGACCGTACGTGAAGCCGGCTGACGCCGGCCGTGGAACCGGTCACCCCGCCCCCCTCTTCATCGCTCACCGGGATGGCGTTGCGGAAATAGGTCTGGTTCAGCACAAGGCCCGATGCGCCGGTGTCGAGGATGAAGTTCCCGACCATGTTGTCGAGTGTGCCTTCGAGCAGTAAGAGGTGCCCAACGCGTTTGAGAGGGAGCGTGACCCCGATGAATTTCCCCGTGGCGCCGAGGATGGGGAGGGCGCGGAGGGTCATTTTTACCGGGGGCAGTGTCATTCCGAGGTCGGGCGGGAGGCCGGCAGCAACGGGGGTTTGGTGCATGTTCCAGGGAAGGAGCAGGAGCGGCAGGAGAATGCGGCAGATCCGGGCGTTCATGATGG
Source organism: uncultured Prolixibacteraceae bacterium (assembly GCA_964455285.1). GTDB lineage: Bacteria > Bacteroidota > Bacteroidia > Bacteroidales > FEN-979 > CAIVAT01. The sequence goes on along the minus strand of CAYVVG010000063.1, from coordinate 7,848 downwards.
CGGCGGAAAAACAGTGCAAGGTAGGAAAAAAAGGTGACGCGTGACGGGTGACCTTATTCCCTTATTCGGAAACACCGTGTTTGCAGGTGAAGAGTGAAGAGTGAAGAGTGAAGAGTGAAGGGTGAAGAGTGAAGGGTGAAGAGTTGGCAGGGGAAGCTTTCGAGTTTTTTGTACCTTTGTGCATTCTTTCACAATGGAGGGAGAAAATTCGTGACGCGTGACGGGTCACGATCATTCTTTGACTAACCTTTAACTCTCAAATAATTCCTGTATGGCAGAAATGATTGTTGAACCGATTGAAAAATACGGACTTAGCAAGGAATCGAGGCCGAAGGTGCTCTTTTCGAAGATCGGCATCGTGGGATGCGGCACCGTCGGGCAGGAACTGGCGATCACCGCGTCGAAGCACGGCATCGAGGTGACTTTTCTCGAGCTGACCGAAGAACTTGTCGGCCATTCCTTTGAGGAGATCAAGAAACAGCTCGACAACGAGATCAACCACTGGGGACTCACCCCGGGCGAGAAGAACGCGATCCTTTCCCGCATCCGCGGCACCCTTTCCTATTCCGACTTCCGCGACTGCGAACTGGTGATCGAAGCGATCAAGTCGAAACAGGGGCAGTCGAGTTTTGACCTGCGCAAGGAGGTCTTCCTCAACATCGAGCGGGAAGTGGGCCCCGAATGCATCATCGCCACCAACTCCTCCACGCTGGTCGTCACCGAACTGTCGTCGGAGCTTCGCCACAAGGAGCGCTGCGTAAGCCTGCACATCTCCACCACGGCGCCGGGTGCGAGCGTGGTCGAGCTGGCCAAAGGGCTGCACACCACCGACGAGGCCTACGAGAAGGTGCTGAAATTCGTCAAGTTGCTTGAAAAAGTCGCCATCCCCGTGCTGGAATCGCCCGGGCTGGTGAGTGTCAGATTGTTCGTAGTCCTGCTTAACGAGGCGTGCGAAACACTGATGGAAGGGGTAAGCACGATGGAAAACATCGACCTGGCCCTCCGGTCGGCGCTGAACATGCCGCTCGGCCCCTTCGAGTTCGCCGACAAGGTGGGACTCGACAAGGTGGTTCGCTGGATGGAGAACCTTTACAGCGAGTTCGGTTCGACGCGCTACATCCCCTCCCCGATGCTGAAAAAGCTGGTCAGGGCCAACCGCCTCGGCCGCGCGACCCGGATCGGGTTTTATGAATACGACGAAGAGGGGAACAAGATCGTCGAAGATACCTGTTGCTAAGTAATGTTTAACCGCTAAGGCGCTAAGGCGCAAAAAAGATACACACTATGAACATCCTGGTACTGAACTGCGGAAGCTCGTCTATCAAATATCAACTGTTTAATATCGAAGACCGGCGGCTGATGGCCAAAGGCATTGTGGAAAAAGTGGGATTGAAAGGTTCGTTCCTGCGCCATGAAAAGGAGAACGGTGAAAAAGTGAAACTCGAAGGTGAAGTGATCGATCATCAGACGGGCATCGAATACGTGCTCGGGGTGCTGATCAGCAAAGAGCACGGGTGCCTGGACCAGGTTTCCGATATCACCGCCGTCGGTCACCGGATGGTGCACGGCGGGGAGCGTTTCCAGGAGAGCTGCCTGATCACCGACGAGACCATCCGCGATTTCAAGGCCTGCATCCCGCTGGCGCCGCTGCACAACCCGGCCAACCTCAAAGGGGTGATGGCCATGCAGCACCTGCTGCCCGAAGTGCCGCAGGTGGCGGTATTCGACACCGCTTTTCACCAGACCATGCCGCAGCATGCCTACATGTACGCCATTCCCTATTCGTTGTACAAGAAGTACGGCATCAGGCGGTACGGGTTCCACGGCACCAGCCATTATTACGTGGCACGCCGTGCCTGCGAGATCCTGGGCACGCCGGCCGAAAGCCTTAAGATCGTGACCTGCCACCTGGGCAACGGTTCGTCGATGGCGGCCATCCTCCACGGGAAGTCGGTCGATACCACCATGGGGCTCACCCCGGTAGAGGGGCTGATCATGGGCACCCGGTCGGGCGATATGGACCTGGGAGTGCTTACGTTCGTCATGGAGAAGGAGGAGCTGAACATCTCGGTGGCCAACACGCTGGTGAACAAGCACAGCGGCATGCTGGGCATCACCGGTGTTTCGTCGGACATGCGCGAGATCGAAAAAGCCGCCGAAGAGGGCAACGAACGCGCGATCCTGGGACTGAAGATGTTCCGCTACCGGGTCAAAAAGTACATCGGCGCTTACGCTGCCGCCATGGGCGGGCTCGACCTGCTGATCTTCACAGGAGGCATCGGGGAGAACGACCCGGTGACCCGCGAAGCTTGCTGCGAGGGGCTCGGATACATGGGACTTGAATTCGACACGGAGAAAAATGCCGGTGTGCGGGGCAAAGAGATCCTGCTGAGCAAGCCGGAATCGAAGGTGAAGGTGATGATCATCCCGACCAATGAGGAGTTGGTGATCGCCGAGCATACGGAGAGGATCGTAGGGACACATAGCGATGCGTCCGTGCGTGGGTTATGACGTAGGGACGCATCGCAATGCGTCCGCATTGCGTGGATATATGAACAGGTATTCAGCCATATTACCGGGTTTGATGATGCTGTTTTCCGGCATCGGAACGAACGGGCAGGGCACGTGGGAACCGGTTTCCGTTCCGACCACCACCTACCTGAAATCGGTATGCTTCACCGACAGCCTGTACGGCTGGATCGCGGGCGACTCGGGGGTGATCCTGCACACCACCGACGGGGGCGATACATGGAACCCGCAGGAGACCCATTCCACCCGCGATGTGCAGGATGTCTTCTTCCTGAACCGCCGGCTGGGATGGGCTTCGACCTATAACTTCACCACGCTCCCTTACGGCACGGTTCTGCTGACCACCACCGATGGTGGATCGAACTGGAGCCCTGTTCCTTATCCCGAGCCCAATATCTTCATATCCTGTATCTTATACCGCGATTCGCTGAACGGATGGATGGGCGGCGAGCCGCATGCCCTGCTGAAGACCACCAACGGCGGGGCCACCTGGGCCCAGGCAGCCATCGACACCAGCACGCTGGCTTTTTTCCCGGTGCTTTCGATCCAGTTTTATAACGATCAATACGGATACGCCAGCGGAGGACGATTCGACATCGCCGGCGTGATCTGGCGAACCTGGAACGGGGGCGACCTGTGGGTTGCCATCGACCCGGCAAACGCCCCGGCCGACGAAGTCCACGGATTGCACCTGTTCGACTCGCTGCGGGTGATGGGCGCCGGGGGTGATCCCGACTTCGGATATGGCGTGGGCATGATCCGCACCGACGACGGCGGGCTGACCTGGGTTTACGACGAACTCGAAGTCCAGGGCAATGCCTATGATCTCGACTTCCGGAATGCATACGAGGCCTGGGCCCCGCTGGGTCCGCGCCAGAAACTGATCTACAGCCTGGATACCGGGACGACCTGGACCGATATTCCCACCCCCGGACTGACCCGGATCTACGACATCACCTTTCCCGATTCGCTCCACGGGTGGGCCGTGGGGAAGGATGGCGCCGTACTGAAGTACCTGCCGCCGGTCATTCCCGGCGTGGAGGCGCAGCAACCATCCGATGCCGGTTACCGGTTGTACCCGAATGTTCCCAACCCGGTTTCGTCGCTGACCACCTTTTCCTTCCGGGTCCCTGAAACGCACCGGAAAGATATGACTCCCCTGCGTTTGATGGTCTATGACCTGCCGGGCAAGCAGGTGGCGCAGGCCAACGCCGGAGATGTGTCGCCCGGATTGCACCAGGTGGTGTTCGACGCAGCCCTCCTTCCTTCCGGGATCTACCTCTGCACGCTGGAAGCTGCCCGGGAGGGCCGTTACCAAAGCGTCGCCCGGCCGGTGAGGATGGTGGTGGGGGGGAGAGATTGAGGGATTGGAGATTAAAACCTGTAGCCGAGGTTGAGTGACAGGAAGAGATCGCGCGGGGTTCCGGCTTCGTAAAACCGTCCGTCGGTGGAATTGGTGTTGGTGAATCCGACATAGACTTCATCGAAGATATTATTCACCCCTCCCGACAACATCACGTTAAACCTGCCGAACCGCAGGTCGATCCCGGCCAGCCCGTTCAGCAGGTTGTAGGAGTCAGACCGGTCGGTGTTGGCGTCGTCGACCCACATCCCGGAGATGCCCTGGTAGCTGAGGCGGGCGAAAATGCTCACGGCCCGGTGCACCTGGCGCGCGTACGACAGCGACAGGTAGAGGTTGTTGCGCGGCACGCTGGGTACGATGTTCCCCGAAAAATCACGGTCGGATTCCAGGAAATTGCCCGTGGTGTCGAGCTCGATCGTCCGGGCCTGGTAGGAGAGGTATTTAAAGTGCGAGAAGGTGTATGTCAGGTCGAATGTCAGCCCTTCCAGCAGTTCGGTCTGGACCCCGAATTCCACACCCATGCGGTTGGTATTTGCGGCGTTGCGGTAAAAGACGTCGCCCAGCACTTCATACGGGATGATCTCGTTGCCGATCCGGATGTTGAAGAAGGTCAGCTCGTACTTGATCTTCTTTAACCAGGGTCTTTCCCACCGGAAGATATTTCCCTTGATCCCCAGTTCGAAATTCTTCGACTCCTGCGCGTCGAGGTCGCGGTTGAACAGCAGAGCCGGGTCGGCGCTGCCCATCTCGTTGGCGGCCGGGGCGTCGAAGCTCCATCCGAAGGAGGAATAGAGCGCCGTGAGCGGGTTGAGCTTGTAGTTCAGCGCCACCTTGGGAGTAAATGCGGCATAGGTCAGGCGGTCGTCGCGCAGCGGGAGCGTCTCCTCTGCAACATGGTAGGTGATCCGGTCGTACCTGCCGGTGAGCAGCAGGAACATCTTCTTTTTGAGGATCTCGAAATTATCGGAGATATAAAAACCTCGGTTGGCAATGTTTTCCTTTTCGATCTGGTTGATGCCGTCGCCCTTGGCCCCGTTGATGTTGTCGTAATATTCGATGCGGGCGGGCTGGGCGTAAATTTCGTGCCCGACCGAAAATTCGTTGTGCCTCGACCCGATGCGCAACCGGTTGACGTACCGGAGGGAGAGCCCCAGTCCGTAGCGGTTGATGATCCGGTAATCCCTCGCGGTGCGGTCGAAGTATTTGATCGTTCCGTAACCCGTCACTTCGATGTCGTTGCCCATTTCAAAGCGCGGCCGTTTAATCTCGCCGAAGACGGCGTTGTACCGGATCCCCAGCCTTCCCTTGGTGGTGATCCGTTTTTCGTCGCGGCTGAGCGACTTGGGGTTGGCCTGCCAGGGATCGGCCGCGAACTCGTCGCGGCTGAGCGAGCCGGGCAGCTTGATGGCGCCGTCGACAAAGTAGCCCAGCAGGGTGAGCCGGGTGTTGACTGAAGGGCGGGTCTCGAGTGCCATGTTCACAATGTGCCAGTATTCGGTATTATGCCGGCGGTAGCCGTCGTAGTTGATATAACTGTACGTGGTAAGCAGCCGGTACTTGTCGGTTTTCACGGCCGCCTTGAACCCGTTCTTGTGAAGGCCCGACGAACCGTACTGGTTGAACTGGATCACCGACGATCGATCGAAATCGAGATCGTTGAAGAAGTTCACCACCCCTCCCGGCGCATTCGTGTATAAAGAGGAGGCATTCCCTTTCACGATCTCGATCCGGCCGAGCGCGTTGAAGTCGATCGCTTCGAGCCGGGTCTGGCCGTCCGGCTCCGACTCGGGAATGTCGTCGAGCAGGATGCGGACGCCCCTGACGCCGGAGTTGGATCGGCTGCCGAATCCCCGGATGGCGAAACGCACGTCGTGATCTCCGTACCTCGACTGCAGGAAGAGTCCGGGAACGGAGGAGAGCAGGTCGCCCGAACTGAGCTTCCGGTCGAATTGAAAGGTGGTCTGATTGAGCCGTACCACCGGGTAGGGAATGTCGATGATACGCCGCGTTACCCGGGTGGCGGTGATCACCACTTCGCGCAATTCCCTCACAGTGTCGGCGCCGGATGCCACACTGTCGGGAGAAACTGTTTTCTGTGCAATGGCAGGGCCGGGGATCAATATTGCGCCGGCTGCCGACATCGCGCACCACGAAAGGAAGAGGGCAATGTTTTTCATGATTCCGGTATTTTTCAGCCGACAGTTATTCGTATCGGACACTGGACATAAAATCATATGTAAAGTTAGCCCATTTTCCCGTCCGGGCAACAAACTCATACAACCGGTGTCTATCGGGAAGGAGGGAACATTCCATTTCTTGCAGAATATATTATAACTTTTTAAGAAATAAAGTGTTACCTGCACTTATTGAATGCGGCCGGGATGCTTGTGCGCCTGTGGTTCGATCGAAGTTTTCACCATTTTTCTCAGCCTCGGTCCCCCGGCCGGGAACGTTTACCATTTCAGGGGCCTGGCGTATGTTGAAAAAGGAGTCGCCGACAGCGTCAGCCTCGATTTCCGGCAGGCCGCCCCGGTGGGGATCAAAGAAGCCCTCGGGGCCGGGAAAAAGTTTTATTCTGCAGAGAAACCATAACTAATTTTATTAACAAATTAACATAAATCTGATTTTGTGTAAGTTGCCAAAAAAAAATTATGTTTATTTAACATCCCGCACTGGATTTGTTTGTAATTTTGTCTCCATTCACCCTTTAAAAGGTACTCATGAAAAAAATCTCCGCCCTTTTTATAATCGTCCTGCTGGTCCTCACCTCCCTTTCCCTGAAAGCCCAGGTCAAGATCAGTTCCGACAGCACCGCCATCGCACCCAGCGCCATGCTCGAAGTCAGTTCGGCCAACCAGGGGATCCTCCTGCCGCGGCTCAGCACCGATGCGCGCGACAACATCCTTTCTCCGGCCACGGGCCTGATCATCTACAACACGACCACGCATCTGTTCAACTATTTCGACGGAGTGCAGTGGAGGCAGATCCCCGCGACCTTTGTATCGGCGGTGACCGGCACGATCCGTCCCGGCGGTGGAACCTCCATATCACCGGTCCCCAACACACCGGCCGATTCCTCTGCCATGCTGGATGTGAACAGTCCCGTACGGGGCGTTCTATTTTCCAGGACCACAACGGGATCTGTGGCCAACCCCGACAACGGCCTCATCATATACGACCTGAGCGATAACCATATCAAATATTTCTTCGACAACGAATGGTTTCCGCTGTGTGCTCTTGCCACTGCATCGACGGTGCCCACCGGCAACATGGGGGAGAACGGCGTCGCCATCTCTTCCGGCGGTGCTGCTCCTCATCCTTCCGCCGTGCTCGATGTCATCTCCGGTACCAAGGGGATTCTGATCCCCCGTTTGACCGTTAACCAGCGCGATGCGATCCGTCCCGTTCCCGGATTGACCATTTTCAACCTCGGCTCCAAAAAACTGGAATACTACAACGGATCCTACTGGTCGCGGATGAACCTGGTAGCCCCCGCCGGAGTGACGATCCTCGCCGGTTCTCCAGCCATATGCGCCGGCGCTCCGGTCACCTTTTCCGCCACGCCCATCAACGGGGGAGATTCCCCGGCCTACCAGTGGCTGGTGAACAACAATCCCGTTGCGGGTGCCACGAATGTTACGTTTACTTATCCACCAGCCGACAACGACCTGATCCGTTGCCAGATGACCTCATCCAATCCCTGCGCCTCGGGAAACCCGGCCCTTTCCAACGGAGTGATCATGACCGTGTACCCGCTTTTGCCGGTCGGCATCGCCATCAACACCCCCTCGGGGAGTGTCTGTGCAGGAGACCAGGCCACCTTCACCTCCTCCATCCAGAACGGGGGGCCCAATCCCCAGTATCAATGGCAGGTCAATGCAAACAATGCAAACAATGCAAACAATGCAACATTCTCTTATACTCCGGTGAATGGGGATATCGTGACCTGCATCCTC
>CAYVVG010000062.1:0-22670 GCA_964455285.1 uncultured Prolixibacteraceae bacterium | reverse complement strand
GGAGGGGTGGCCGAAGGCCGGGGTGGGGTGCTGATGCCCCTCCCTGTTTGGGGAGGGGTGGCCGAAGGCCGGGGTGGGGTCAATCGTCAATCGTCAATCGTCAATCGTCAATCAGAATGGTTCTTCCCCGCTCCTTTTACACCCGCCCCGACGTCGTAGCGATTGCCCGCGAACTGTTGGGCAAAGTGCTTGTCACCCGGATCGGAGGCGTGGTCACTTCCGGCGTCATCTGCGAAACGGAAGCCTATGCCGGGGTGACCGACCGTGCCTCGCATGCCTTCGGCGGACGGCGCACGCAGCGCACCGAAGTAATGTATGCCGAAGGGGGAACGGCCTACGTGTACCTGTGTTACGGCATCCATTCGCTCTTCAATGTGGTGACCAACGCCAGGGATATCCCCGACGCCGTGCTCATCCGGGGCATCCGTCCCGTGGATGGCGAAAAGGAGATGCGGGCCCGGACCGGCAAGGACCGGATCGCCCCGAAAGCGGGAACGGGACCCGGGAATGTGGCCCGGCTTCTCGGGATCCATTATTCACACACCGGACTCGACCTGGTCGATCCTGCCCGAGAAGGCCCCGCGATATGGATCGAGGAAAACCCGCGGCCGCCGGACCTCTCCCGGGTGAAGGTGTCGGCCCGGATCGGAGTGGCCTATGCCGGCACCGACGCCCTGCTCCCCTACCGGTTCATCCTGGAGGGAATTTAAGCGGATCCTTCCCGGCCACGCATCTGAAAATTCGGTACTTTTGCGCAAACGATCCCGATCCGCCTCATGCCAAAGGTCCATGGAATGAACCGATTGCTCGTCCTGCCGGCACTTGTCGCCGCCTGGCTGGCCATCACCTCCTTCGCACCGCCCTCCTTCCAGATCGCGCTGCTGAAATATTCCGGCGGCGGCGACTGGTATGCCAATCCCACCTCGCTGCCCAACCTGGTCCGTTTCGCCAACCGGAATCTCCCGGCCAACATCAGCGAGGAGATTGCCACCGTGGATGCCGGCAGCCCGGAGATGATGAATTACCCTTTCGTTCATATGACAGGCCATGGCAATGTAGTCTTCTCCGACCAGGAGGTGCAAAACCTGCGCAATTACCTCATGGCCGGCGGGTTCCTGCATATCGACGACAATTACGGGCTGGATAAGTACATCCGCCCCCAGCTCAAACGCATCTTCCCCGAGCTCGAACTGGTCGAACTTCCCTTCGATCATGCCATTTACCACCAGAAATACGACTTCCGCAGCGGGCTGCCCAAGATCCACGAGCACGACGGCAAACCGCCCCAGGGTTTCGGGCTGATCTATGAAAACCGGCTGGTGGTTTTTTACACCTACGAATGCGACCTGGGCGACGGGTGGGAAGATCCCGCCGTTCACGGCGATTCCGACGCTACCCGCCAGAAAGCGTTGCAGATGGGCGCCAACATCCTGCAATACGTGTTCACGTCGAAACAATGATTTTTCTATATCTTTGCACCATATATCCCTGTAACTCAAACTTTTTTACATGAGAAAATCTACTCGGACCCTGATGGCCGGGATGCTGCTTTTAGCTTCCGGCACGATCTTAGCACAGGACAATACTCCCGTATTTCCTCCCGATTACAAGGTTGATACCCGGATCGACAACATGCTTTACTGGCGGCAATGCGCCCAAGCCGGCCTCGTCCCTGTCGAACCGGTCGCTCCCATCCCGCCGGCCCGTTACACCGGGAGCAAAGTCCTGCTTCGGGGTGTAAGGGTAGTCGATTCTCCGGATGTCCTGGTGACGACCGAGCCCTCGAACTCCACCCAGAGCGAGAATTCGATCGTGGTCAACCCCAACGACGGGATGATGCTGCTGAATTCGAACAACTCCACGCCGCAGCCAAGCACGGGTTCGGTGAAGGGAGCCGACGCCCTGCACTCGTTCGATGCCGGCGAAACCTGGGCGGGGACTGTCGAAGGGGCCGGCGGCTCCAATTCGGGCGACCCGGCCGCCGTGATCGACCTCAACGGCCGGTGGTTCATCGGCTACATCGACAATGCCTACGGGCAGAGTGTCTCCTATTCCGACAACCAGGGGCAGTCCTGGACCGTGTCGAAGGTGGCTAACGGATCGATGTTCAACATGCTCGACAAGAACCATCTATGGGTAGATATAAGCCCCACCAGCCCTTACAAGGGGTACCTTTACGACGGCTGGATGGTGAGCAACAACATCAGTGTTTCCAGGTCGGTCAACGGGGGTGCAGCCTGGTCCTCCCCGGTGAACATCAGCTCGGCCACGGCTGCCGGAAGCCACAACCAGGGCATCAACTTCAAATGCGGACCCGACGGTGAAGTGTACGCTGCCTGGTCGGTTTACGACAACTGGCCCGGCGACGAAAAGGCGATCGGGTTCAACAAGTCGCTCGACGGAGGCAACACCTGGGGAACCGCATTCCGTGCGATCAACAATACCAAGGGCATCCGGACCACCGGCGTCACCCAGAACATGCGGGTAAACTCTTTTCCCTCCATGGCCGTGGATCTGAGCAACAGCCCTTACCGCGGCACCATCTACATTGTATGGACCAACATCGGGGTCCCCGGCATCAACACCGGTACGGGGAGTTCGGTTTACATGATCAAATCGACCGACAAGGGAGCCACCTGGTCGGCGGCCAAGCGTATCAATTCCGACTCCACCGCGGGCAAACAGCACTACCTTCCCTGGATCACCTGCGACCAGGCCAACGGACAGGTCAGCATCGTCTTTTACGACAACCGCAACTGTGCCTCCTCCGAAGCCGAGGCCTGGATGGCCTATTCCACCGACGGCGGAAATACCTTTACCGATCTCAAGGTCAGTGATGTTGCCTTCACTCCCTCCCCGATCCCCAACATGGCCTCCAAATACATGGGCGATTACCTCGCCATCGATGCTTACGGCGGCAAGACCTTTCCCTGCTGGACCGACACCCGGTCGGGACACTGCCTCACCTACGTCTCTCCCATCGAGATCCTCATCCCGCAGGCGGCCATCGAATACACCGACCATGTGCTCAACGACACCACCTTCGGCAACGGGAACACCGTGATGGATTATGGCGAGACGGAACTGCTCGGGCTGAAGATGAAGAACACGGGGAACGCCGAAGCCGAAGAGGTGGAGGTCACCCTCACGTGCGACCATCCTTACATCACGATCCTCGATTCGACGGAAACCTACGGCCACTTCGACATCGACCAGACCAAGTTCATTGCCGACGGATTTAAATTTACCGTCAGTGACTCCATCCCGAACAACGAAGCGGTGATCTTCACCGTGAAAGCCGTAGATTCCCAGGACAGCGTGACCTTCAGCACCTTCCAGCTCATCGCCCACGCCCCCGACGTGAGCATCCTGTCGCTTTCCGTCAACGACGTATTGCCGGGCGGGAACAACAACGGGCGCCTCGATCCGGGCGAAGAGGCCACGTTGCTCATCACCACTAAAAACAACGGCATCTGGGATGCCGAGGAGGTGGTCAGTTCCATCGCGTCGCTCAACCCCTACCTCACGGTTCTTACCCCCGCCTTTGTCATCGGAACGCTGCATGCTGGCGAGACAGTCCAGGCTTCGTTCCCGGTAAAAGTGAACGCCGGCGCCGCCATTGGATCGGCTGCACCGCTTCACAACGTGGCCGTATCCAGGTACCGGGCCACGGAAAAGACCTTCAACGTCAAGATCGGCCTGATCGTGGAAGATTGGGAAACCGGCGACTTCAGCAAGTTCCCCTGGCAATTCACCGACGCCACCAAACCCTGGACCATCGATCCGAACATTAAATACGAAAAGCTTTATGCCGCCCGGTCGGGCGTGATCACCGACGATCAGGCCACAGGCTTCTTCATCGATTACAATGTTTCGATGGACGACAGCATCTCGTTCTTCCGCCGGGTGTCGAGCCAGCCGTTGCGCGATGCGCTGAAATTCTATATCGACGACGCTATGGTGGGCATGTGGTCGAACAATGTCGATACCACTTTCCGGTACAACTCCTTCCCCGTCACGGCCGGTCCGCATACCTTCAAATGGGTGTATGAGAAGAACGCCAACATTACCATGGGCCAGGATGCCGCGTGGACCGATTTCATCGTATTCCCGCCCCAGTACCTCACCACTGCCAGCGCAGGCGGCGACGCCGATGTATGTGCGGGCACCAGTTACCAGCTTTACGGCATGGCCGACAGTTACGATTCGCTGCGGTGGACCACCACCGGTAGCGGGTTTTTCAGCAGCCCGGTCATCCTCGACCCTGTTTACACGCCGAGCTCCCAGGACATCAACGACGGGATGGTGTGGCTGAAACTGACCGCCTACGGGCAGTTCGGCACCGATACGAACAGCATGATGCTGATGATCTACACGGCCCCCACGGCCAGTGCGGGTCCCGACGGGCACGTATGCCAGGGTGCAGCAAAAACGCTGATCGATGCCAACGCCACCGCGTACAACAACCTTTACTGGGGCACCAAAGGCGACGGCACCTTCGACAACCAGGCGCTCCTGACCGCCACCTACACCCCCGGTCCGCAGGACATTGCCAATGGATCTGTTACCCTTTGGCTCGACGCCGTCGGATCGATGGCCTGCCCGGTCGCCTCCGACAGCCTCGTGCTCACGACCCATGCCCTGCCCCTGGTGAACATCGGGAAAGACACGATCGTCTGCGCCGGAACTCACGTGGTGTTCGACGCCACTTACGCCGGCGCTTCCTCGTACCTCTGGCAACCGTCGAACAAGACCACGCCGTCAATCACCGTCGATTCTGCCGGTATCGGCATCCATTCGCAGCAGATCACCGTGCAGGTGACCGACCAGAACGGATGCACCGGCCAGGATGCCGTCACCATCACCTTCAAGGATTGCAGCGGTATCGCGGAATTGGAGGGAGTGAAGGTACAGGTTTACCCCAATCCCGGCGACGGCCTCTTCACGCTGGAGATCACTGCGGCAGAACCTCAACGTCTTGATCTCAACCTGCTGAACAACTCCGGTTCTGCCGTCTTCCGTCGCACCGGGCTCGTTGTGAACGTCAGCACCACCGAGAAGATCGATGTCAGGAACCTCCCGGCGGGGAGTTATTTCCTGCAGGTGTCAAACGGGGAGGGACGGATGGTCATCAAGGTGACGGTGGCGAGGTAGATACCTTCGATCTTTTTCCCCAAACCACTCCGGGTTTGAAAAAATAATGTTTATCTTGCATGGTCGTTCAATCCCGGCCCCATGAAAAAGATCAGCCTCCTCCCACTGCTGACCTGCACCCTGCTGGTCCTCTCCTGCCTCCGTCACCCCGACACTGAATCTGTTCAGCTGGCCGGTCGATGGAAATTCATGACCGGCGACGACCTCTCCTGGGCGACCCCGTCGTTCAACGATGCCGCCTGGGGAACCATCGACCCGAAAATAGTGTGGGAAGACCAGGGCTTTAAGAAATACAACGGTTTTGCCTGGTACCGGAGCACCGTCCTTCTGCGCAGCCCGATGAAGACCGGCGCCGGCGCAACCGACAGCCTGCGACTCAGCCTGGGCAGGATCGACGACTGCGACCAGGTTTTCCTCAACGGACAGCTTATCGGGGAGAACGGACGCGCTGTGGCCGCCGGTCAGACGCCGGGCGACGGGTTCATCAAAGAGCAGGGCAGATGGAACCTGGAGAGGCGGTATATCCTGGCGCTCAACGACCCGAGGATACAATGGGACAAAGAGAACCTCATCGCCGTGCGGTGCTACGACCAGGGCGGGATCGGCGGCATGTTCAGCAAACCGCATGAAGCCGCCATCACGGGACTGGGCGACCGGCTGCAGATCGATTTTGCCTCCACCGCTTTCGGTTTTTCCGGCGACACCTTGGTCACCAAGGAGTTCTATGTGACCAACACCGCTTCGACCGAAGTCCTCAAGGGCGAACTGGAGATCAGGTGTACCCGGTGCGACAACGAAGTGGTCGTTTTCGACGAGCGGCTCCCCGTCGACCTGGAACCCGGGAAAAAACAGCCGGTGACCGTTTCGGTCGCCAGGCCTCAGGCTGTGCCGGCCGTGCTGACCGTCACCTTCACCCAGGCGCTGACCCAAAAAACCGTGACAGCCCAAACCGACATCCCCAGGATCCTCACGCCTGCCATCCCTGCCGGACCCCGGATCAATGGGGCGAAGGTTTTCGGGGTGCGGCCCTGGTCGCCTGTGCAGTTCAAGGTGGCAGCCACCGGACGGCCTCCTCTGCGTTACCTGGCGGCCGACCTCCCCGAAGGACTGACGCTGGATGAAAACACCGGCATGATCACGGGTTCGATGAAAAAGAGGGGTGAATACTGCGTTAAGCTGACGGTGGAAAACGCCCTCGGGTATGCCGACAGTGAACTGAAGATCGTGGTGGGCGACCTGATCTCGCTGACGCCGCCCATGGGATGGAACAGCTGGAACTGCTGGGGGCTGAGCGTGAGCGACAAAAAAGTGAGGCAGTCGGCCGACGCCATGAAGAACAGTGGATTGATCGATCACGGATGGACGTACATCAATATCGACGACGGATGGGAAGACACCCACGACCGCGACGGGAACATCCTCACCAATTACAAATTCCCGGATATGAAGGCGTTGTGCAATTACGTCCATTCTCTGGGGCTGAAGATCGGCATCTATTCATCGCCGGGGACCAAAACCTGCGGCGGTTATGAGGGAAGTTACGGCTTCGAGGCGAAAGATGCCCAGGCCTATGCCGCCTGGGGGATCGACTACCTCAAGTACGATTGGTGCTCCTATTCGGCGATCGCTCCCGACCCCACCCTTGAACAGATGAAGAAACCCTACCGGGAGATGAAGCACGCGCTGCGGAAAACCAACCGTGACATACATTACAGCCTTTGCCAGTATGGCATGGGCGAGGTGTGGACCTGGGGCGCCGAGGTGGACGGAAACTCCTGGAGGACCACCGGCGACATTGAAGACACCTGGGAAAGCCTCTCGTCGATCGGTTTCAGCCAGGGAAAATGTTCGCCCCATTCGGCCCCCGGACGCTGGAACGACCCCGACATGCTGGTGGTCGGCTGGGTGGGCTGGGGCCCGTCGCTGCATTACACCCGCCTCACTCCCGAAGAGCAGTACACCCACATCACCCTCTGGAGCCTGCTGGCCTCGCCGCTGCTGATCGGGTGCGACCTGGAGCAGCTCGATGCCTTTACGATGAACCTGCTGACCAACGATGAAGTGATCGCCGTCAACCAGGATCCCCTCGGAAAGCAGGCTTCCCGGGTAAAAAAGACCGATGATTACGAAGTGTGGGTCCGTGATCTTGAGGATGGCAGCAAAGCGGTGGGTCTTTTCAACAAATCGGAGAAACCGGGGTATGTTCCGGTGACCCTGAAAGACCTCGGGATGACCGGCCGGTGGGAGATGCGCGACGCATGGACCCAGACCGACCTGGGACAGGTTCGCGATCATTTTGAGATGAAAACCCGTCCGCACGGGGCCCGGCTGGTGATCCTGAAGCCGGTGGGCAGATCCTAACTCACTGCGTGAATGGCGAAGTCAAGCGCCGACTGGATCATATCAGCCGGTGGGGATTTGATGTAGTCATTTTCCATCAGCGACTTGGTCATGCTCCGGGCGTGCTCGATATCCTTTTTCGCCTTCATGAACGCCTCCTCCCAGGTCAGGTTGACCCGGGCCACCCCGTCTTTAATCGCCTGCATGGCCACGTCGGCCGCTTCCTGGGGAAATACGCAGGCTTCGTCCATGGTGGGTACGATATCGTTTACATGGATTCCCCGTTTTTCGGCATAGTCGGCCAGGGAATGGGCTGCGGCAATGGCCATGCTGTCGGTGATCTTCCGGGCCCTCACCATCAGGGCTCCCTTCAGGATGCCGGGAAAGCCGATTGAGTTGTTCACCTGGTTGGGGAAATCCCCCCTGCCGGTGGCAACGATGTACGCCCCCTCCTCTTTTGCGGCATAGGGATAGATCTCGGGCACCGGGTTGGCGCAACAGAATACGATCGATTTTTCCGCCATGCTTCTTATCCAGGGTCGTTTGATCACATCGGGTCCGGGCGTGGAGAGTGAGATGAGAACATCGGCGCCGTTCATGGCCTCTTCGATGGTGGCAATACGGTCGGGGTTGGTGCTCTGGCACAATTCCCATTTCCGGTAAAAGCGCGGATCGCCCTGGATGTCCACACGGCCGGAGTGCAGCGAACCCTTCGTGTCGATAAGGACCATCTTTGCAGGGTTGGCGCCGTCGGCAATGAGCAGCCGGGCGATGGTGGTGTTGGATGCCCCGGCTCCGTTGAGCACAATTCTTACGTTGCCGATCTTCTTGCCCGTCAGTTTCAGGGCGTTGATCACCCCGGCCAGGGTCACGCACGCCGTTCCCTGGGCGTCGTCGTGCCATACCGGGATGTCGCACTCTTCGCGGAGCACATCCAGCACCCTGAAGCAGTTGGGCTGCGAAATATCTTCCAGGTTCACCGCTCCGAAACTCGGTTGCACCATCTTCACGAATTCGATGATCTTTTCGGGATCGTGCTTCCCCTCCTTGTCGCGGCTGTCGATGCAAAGAGCCACCGCATCCACACCGCCCAGGTATTTCATCAGGAAGGCTTTCCCTTCCATCACCCCGAGACCGCCCGGGGGCGTGCAGTCGCCGTCGCCGAGGACACGCGTCGAGTCGCTGACCACCGCCACCAGGTTTCCGCGGTTGGTCAGATCGAAGGAGCAATCGTTATTGTCGCGGATGTTGGTCGAAACCTTTGAAACTCCCGGGGTGTACCACACATTGAACCAGTTGAAACCGATCACGGGGGCCTTGGGGACCGTCTGGATCTTCCCCTGGTAAAAGCAATGAGCCAGTTCGGCCAACCGCTTTAAAAAGACCGTTTTGGCTTTGGCAAGTTGTTCGGGTGTGAAGGTCTCCGGGAAAGCTTTTTCAAAATTCTCCAGGTTCAATGAGATGTCGGACATGGCAGCAGTTTTTTGTAAAGTTAGAGAAAGTTACCTGAATCGGTTCACACCTTTTCCCAAAAAAAAACCAATATTTTTTTTTCTGATATTAAATTGTATATTCGCAATGGTTATTCATTTAATAATTATTGCTATGCCTACAGGAAAAGTTAAATTCTTCAATGAAAGAAAAGGCTTCGGCTTCATCATGGATGATGAGACCCAAAAGGACATCTTTGTCCACGTCAGCGGATTGGTGGATAAAATCCGTGAAAATGACCAGGTGACTTTTGATGTGACAGAAGATACCCGCGGAAAGAAAGCCATCAACGTCAAGCGGGCCTAAGGAATCAGCCTAGTCTGCCAAAAAAAAAGAGCGAAGCCGGAACTTCGCTCTTTTTTTTTTGCCGGGGAATTTATTTATTCAACATGACCGGCATCACGAGCATAAGGATATCCTCTTCTTTGTTCTCGTTGCTCAGGGGGGTCAGGATACCGGCCCGGTTGGGCGCCGACATTTCCAGGCTGATCTCCTCCGTTTCAATGTTGCTGAGCATCTCGAGCAGGAACTTGGAGTTAAAGCCGATCTCCATGTCTTCGCCGGAGTACGAACAATTGAGCCTTTCGCGGGCTTCGTTCGAATAGTCGATGTCCTCGGCGCTCAGGATCAGCTCCTGTCCCGACACCCGGAAACGGATCTGGTGAGTCGATTGGTTGGCGAAGATCGACACACGGCGGATGGTGTTCAGGAGGGCGTGGCGGTCGATGGTCAGGCGGTTGGGATTGTCTTTCGGGATGACAGCGTCGTAATTGGGGTATTTGCCGTCAATCAGCCGGCAGATCAGGTTGATGTTCGAGAAGGAGAAGAAGGCGTTGGTCTTGTTGTATTCGATGGTTACCGGGATCTCCTGGCTGGCCAGGATGTTCTTGAGCAGGTTCATCGGTTTTTTGGGCAGGATAAAAGAGGTCGATTCCGCCGACTTCAGGTCTGTGCGTTTGTACCGGACCAGTTTGTGGGCGTCGGTAGCGACGAAGGTCACGTCGTCGGGGGTGAGTTCACAGAACACGCCGGAAAGCACCAGGCGAAGTTCGTCGTTGCCCGTGGCAAACAACGTCTTATTGATGGCCTGCGACATCAGTTTCGAGTCGACGGTGATGGCGGTCGTGTCCTCCAGCATCGGTGTATGGGGGTATTCTTCGCTCTTATGGCCGGAAAGCTTGTATTTCCCTTCACCGGCCGAGATCTCCACGATCAGGGTCTCCGGGTTGATGTTGAACGCGACCGGGATGTCGGGGAAGGTTTTCAGTGTCTCAACAAGGATCTTGGCAGGAATGGCGATGCTTCCCGAATCTTCGGCTTTATCGGGACGGATGGTGACCCGCATGGTCGTTTCCAGGTCGGAGGAGGTGATGTTGATGGAATCTTCCTTGAGTTCAAAGAGAAAGTCATCCAGGATGGGAAGGGTGTTGTTGGTATTGATGACCCCCTGGATGGCCTGCAGGTTTCTGAGTAATAACGTGCTCGAAATGATGAATTTCATATATTCAGGATTTATGAAAATTGTTCCAAAGATACAATAAAAAATTGTTGTCCAAGGGTATTCATTCGCTGGTCCCGCGATCGTTCCGTTCTTTTTTCCTTGTGAAGTCAAACTTCCGCTCCTCACCCCTGAGAAGTCTTCCGATATTCCTGTGATGGGTCACCGGGATAAAAACGGCCACGATGAGTGAAAGGCCGATCAGCCCCGGATGGCGCACCCCGGTCAGGAACCACACAGCCAGCGGGAAGGCGATGGATGCAAGGATGGAAGAAAGCGACACGTACCGGGTCACCGCAAGCACGGTCAAGAAAACACCCAGAACGACGAGGAGGGCAAGCGGGTAAAGGGCGATGGCCACACCGGCTATGGTGCCGACCCCTTTGCCGCCCCGGAATCCGGCGAAAACAGGGAAAACATGTCCGAGCACCGCAGCCATTCCCATGCCGATCAGCAGGTACTGGTGTGTCGCCGGGGTCAAGCCGGCCAGCGGGAGAAGAATCCCCGCCTGTACCGCCATCCATCCTTTGAAAACATCGAATAGGAGGACCGGGATCCCTGCCTTGTATCCCAGGACCCGGATCACGTTGGTGGCGCCCGCGTTGCCGCTGCCATGCTCCCTCACGTCGATGCCGTAAAGCATCCGGCCGATCCAGACCGCAGAGGGGACCGATCCGAGGAGGTAGGCGACCAGGATTCCGGCCAGTGAAAATACAACAGTCATCGTTCAGGAATTTATCCGGGATTTCCTTGTGCAAAGTAATGAAAAATCCCCGGAACTACTCTCCCCCTTCAGGCTCAAAGCGCCGCAGAAAGTCCCTTCTCTTCCTTTCTGTGGCCACCGTGTAGGTGTACCCCTTGACCAGGTTGCCCACCCGCTTCTGCTCGGGACGCGACTGAACATCCTCCCTGACCATGTCATTAAAGGCAGGATCGGACGACAGAGCCATCAGTACATTGTTCCGGAAATTGAAAAAGAACCACGTGTCGTCGGACAATTGGAGGTGGATGGTAAATTCATCGCCATTGCGTTTCCGGCTGAATTCGATCATGCCCCGGGCATACCGGTTTACCTGTGCTTTACCCACACTGGCAATGCCTATGTTCCCGAACGATACGTACGACTGGGATGCGCTGTCCCAGGTCAGGGAGACATCGGCAAGGAAGAGCGTGCGCTCAAGGGTTTCTGGGAACTTCCTGAATTTCCCCATCATCCCCAGCTCGACATTCAGGCGTTCCAGATCCTGCTTCCCCAGCAGCTTCTCCATGGCCATGGCGTAAGGTGTACCCGTGAGCTTGACGCCGGGCATGTTGACGGTCTCCATCAGGGTGCTGAAGCGCTGCATACCTCGTTCCGAGAAGGGAAAATTCAGGGTCATGGCGCAGTTGATGCGTACCGAGTCGGGCAGGATGAAATAGTCGAGCACGCCAAAGCTTTCGAGGGCCAGGGCACCGGAACGCAGGCTGAGGTTCAGCTTTCCTTCTCCCCGCATCATGCAGTTCCCGGTGTTCAGCGACAGGTAATCCCGGTTAAGAAGAAGGTTTTTCAACTTATCGGGCGCAGCGACGCGAAACTCCCCGGAAGGCACATTATACTCGAGGAGCCCCCGGGCGGTGACCATGACCGTATCGCTGAAACTGATCTTCCTTCGGAAGAAGGAAGGTGCGATCCGGTTCTCGGTGTTGATGAACAGGGTTCCCAGGGTGACCGGTTCTCCTTCCGTGTTGCGCAACGGCGGTTCGACGGGGATCTGGACATGCATCGGATCGATCGGGCTGGAAAATTTCACCCATTCCGGATTTTCGTGAAAACAATCGGTCACCGGATGGAACCCGCCGTTAAAACGGAGGTTCTTCTCCGGAGCACGCAGGATGATCGCTCCCCGGAACGCAAATTCGGGGCTCAGCAGGAACCCGGTCGAATCGCCCGCCATGCCCTCCGCCACTGTTTGCCGGACCGAATCGACGCGGATCCGGGTGAACCGCACCGGTTCCGGTTCGCCGCTGCGCATCCGGTAATCATAGGTTCCCGACCCCGTGTAGTTTTTCCTGGATGCAATGGCCACGTCGGCATCGTAAAACCGGTGGTACCGGGTGACCGTATTGGCCAGGATGATGGCATGATGCAGCGGTTGCAACTGCGCATCCTTCAGGATCATCACCTTGCCCGAGTCGGGATAGATGGCGGCATCGGCTACTTTGATCACCCTGACATCCTGGGCATGGATCACATTGGTATGCAGGTTGTACCGGGCCTTGGCGGCAAAGAACTTCAGCGAATCCTGCAACGGATGCACCGAAATGAACTCCGAACCTGTGTAACCCAGGTCGATGTACTGATCAAGACTGAGCGAATCTGGGACCAGCTTGCTGCTCTGCTCATTGTAAAGCTGGATCTCCTCGCCGTCGATCATCCAGTCGAACCGGTCCATCGAACAGATATATTTATTGATCGGGAATTCCACTTTGGAGATCCCGACATTGGACTTGAACTCCCCTTTCCGCTCATCGAAGTCGAAATGAGTCTGGTAATTTTTCGTGGAGATGGTCAGGTCAGCCAGGTCATAGGATTTGATGCGGAAGTTGGCGATAAGAGCGTCGAATGAACGACGTTTGAACCGGAAGCCCTTCGAGTCCATGTCGGCATCCTTGATCTTGATGGTGCCGTCGCCGCTCAACAGGGAGGGGGTCAGCGCCATCCGGCCGGAGAATGTTGACTGGTCATTGTACATGACAAAGTCTTTCTTCGTGCTGGCGACCAGCAGCGAATCCCGGTAAGGCAGCCAGAACTCCGCCACCGAATCGCCCCGAACCGACGGAAAGGAGGCCACCCCTTCCACCTCGGTCATGGTAAACGCTCGGGCGACTGTTTTCATGGAATCGGGCAGGAACAGGTAGTCGGGCGAAACTGTGGTGGTATTGAGGTAGGTCAGTTTTCCGTTGCCGCGAAGTCCGCGGTCGCTCAGGTCGATCCGGTCGGTGAAGATCCCTTTTCCCCCATACACCGGGTAACCGTAAGGTCCTGTTTGCTGCACCAACCCCAGCGAGTTGTCGGGCCTTACCCGGAGGGGCTCGGTGATCTCGGGGAATATTCCCGCCGAAGTAAGCGCGCCGGTGAATCGCAGGCTGTCGGTGGCAAGCACGTCGAGGCTGCGGATCGTGAATGGGTTTACCTCATAAAAGAACTTGTCGGCCGGGTACACCCCGTTTTGGACCGAGCGCTTGCTCCATGTGACAACGGCGTTGTTACGGTTGGTGAAGACGGGATACAGGGGCAGCATCTTCAGCCCCGACTTGTTGGCCGGATCGTCGATCAGCAACTCTCCACTGAGGTTGGTGATGGCGGTTTTCACCTTTTCCAGCGGGTATGCCCCCTTCTTCGGATCGAACGTCTTACCCCTGACATAAAAGAGCATCGAATCGACCTGAGGCAGGCTGACCGCGAATTTCCCATACTGAAACGCGCAATCACGTGCGTAAAGGTCAAATAAACCGGCTTCGATCTTTCCCGAGAAGATAAAGTTCATGTCCTTTTTCAGGATCACTTCCGAATTTTTCGGATAGATCCTCACCTGCTGCGAGTCGCTCAGCACGATCATCGGGACACCCTGAATCTTGAGGTCGAACGAATCGAGGCTGAGCAGGCCGTTGGCCATGTTGGTGACAAAGGAGTTGAAAAATATCCCGTCGTAGTCCGACTTCCCGGCCTGGGCCTTCACATAGTCGGTGAGCTTTTTGTTCACCCGGGCCCTCTTGGCGTCGAAGTCGTACACCAGGAACCCGTGGTTGGCCAGGTTCAGCAACTGGCTTTCGACCTGTTCCACCGGCTTGTTCAGGTACTCCGTCAACTCATCCAGGGTAATTTCGTTCGACTTCTTCCTGGCAAGATAGTTGGAGATGCGGTTCAGGGGATTGATCTCGTCGATGCCCCCGAGTTTCTCGTACCTCCGGAGTGAATAATAACTGTTTGACTCGAAAACGGCACGGCTTTCCCGGGTGGGTCCTTTCGTCATCTCGAAGCTGATGCGCGGCTCCCCTACTGTCCAGTTCAGCGCTTCGCAGTAAATGTCGAGGTTGTGGTACGAGTCGAACCACGGGCTGATTGTCGTAACGCGCTCATCCTTGGAAAATGTCAACTCGCGGGTGTCATTCTTGTATTTAAGCTGCAGTCCGGGATGGAAGATGGAGTCATCTTCATAATAGATGGTGATCGAGGCCATGGCGGAGTTGATCCGGTCGGGCCGGATCACGAAGGATTTGGAACGGGCCACCACGAAATTTCTTTCCTCCCGCTTGAAGTAAAGGCATGCGTCGGTCTCGGTTCCCCCGGAACCAATGATCCGGCTTCCCTCCATGGCGAATCCGCCGAGAAAGTCGATGTTCGGGAACAGCCGGGCGATCCCTATCGACTTGTCGTAGGAGTAAAAACGTGGGTAGGAAGTCATCTCTTCGGTAACGTCGGCCAGCACCTTGTCGGAATATGTCCCGGCGATCGCTGCAGGAAAGTACTTCCGGTGTGTGAACCAGACCGAGTCGGCGCTGAATTTCGAGTACTTCATCTGGATATCGTAAGTCGACAGCGTTGCGAATACCTGATCCGGATCCTCGCCTGCCCTCCGCCAATCTACTTTTCCGCCGTTTCCCTTCCACTGGCTGGTCATCGGATAATATCTTCCCCGGGTGGCATGAATGACCAGGCTGTCGTCGTTGACAAGGCACACCAGGTCGGTGGTTCCGAAGTCAATCACCGGTACGGTGTCGTAAGTGAAGGTAAAATCGGAATGTCCGGCTTTCCATCGCGTCGAAGCCGACCGGTATACCAGGTTTTCGGAAAAGAGCCAGGTGGTGGATTCAAGGAAACCGGAGAACTTCCGCATGTTCTTATCTTCCAATAATTTACGTAGAATCAGTGACCAGGGTTCAAAACGCCGGACCGGCTGATTGCTTCCGACGAACAGGTTGAGCGCGTGGATATAGTGGAAGAAATCGGGGTACGGGCGGACCTTCTTTTTCACCATCTCGTTGAGCATGGAATAGATCGTCTTTTTCTGCGCGGCGTCGAACCGGTCCTGGTTCCATATCTGGATAAATTCCTCCATATAGGGAGCGATGAGTTTTTTTTCATTGTCCCCCAGGTTGAAAAAGATCCCGTTCAGTTCACCGATCAGTTTGGCCGAATCGCCCGAGAACACCGTTTTCTGCTGGGCGTACCCTCCCAGGTTCAGACAGGCTGTCAGAAGCAAAATAATCCAGGGGGTTCCCCGTTGGGTATTCCGGTCAGTCATTTCGTGAATCGGGCGGCAGTCCACCGGTTGCAAACGTGATGGTTGCTATATTTCAGCCCGGCCGCATCGGCAGCAGAGGCTATCTGCGGAAGATCCTCTTCGTAGAAACCGCTCAGAAGCAGCACGCCACCCTCTTCCAGGCGGGATGCATAGGCAGGGATATCGGCCAGCAGGACATTCCGGTTAATATTGGCCAGTACAATCCCGAACGGGTGCCTGGGAATCTCCCCGGCGTCGCCACGGATCACCACAACACCGGCTGCATGGTTTTTCACCATGTTGTCGAGGGCGTTGGCGTATGCCCATTCATCATTGTCGATCGCGGTAACGGAGCCGGCCTTCATCCTGTGGGCCAGGATGGCCAGCACACCGGTCCCGCATCCCATGTCGAGCACCCTTTTCCCGGCAACCTCCTCGCCCATCAGCATCCCGAGCATCAGGGAGGTGGTTTCATGATGTGCGGTTCCGAACGACATGCGGGGTTCGATCACGATATCGAACTCGGCTTCCTTCATGGGCTGGTGGAAAGGGGCTCTTACGCAGCACTTTCCGGCGATCAGCACCGGTTCATAATGGCTTTCCCATATTTCATTCCAGTTCCGGTCTTCTATTTTCAGGATGGAGCAGGTGGCGTCATGGTCGTCTTTCAGTCCCTGCAGGTAATCCAGCACCGGTTCCTGGCGGAAAAGGTCTTCGCGGATATACGCCCTGACGCCCGTTGGATGTTCTTCGAAACTTTCAAAGCCCATTTCCGCCAGTTGGGCGATCACGATTCCCGGATCGAAACCGGCCAGGTTCAAAACGGATACTTCCAGGTAGTCCATCCCTAAAAAGAGGTTACGATCTGCATGAATTCATCGGTTTTGAGCGAGGCCCCTCCGATGAGCCCGCCATCGACATCCGGTTCGGCGAAGAGCTCACGGGCATTGGACCCGTTGCAACTGCCCCCGTAAAGGATCGTGGTTTCCCCGGCGACCTTGTCGCCATACTTGTCTTCGATGCGCTTGCGGATGAAGGCATGCATCTCCTGTGCCTGTTTACGGGTGGCCGTCACCCCGGTGCCGATGGCCCATACCGGTTCGTAGGCGACAACCACCTGGAGGAATTCCAGAGCCGGCAAGTGGAACAATGACTCCTCCAGCTGCCGTGTCACCACGTCGAAATGGATCCCTGCTTCGCGCTCGGGAAGCAGCTCCCCGCAGCAAAAAATGGGTCGGATGCCGTGCCTGATCAGGGAATCCACTTTGCTTTTCAGGAATTCGTGCGATTCGCCGAAGTACTTTCGCCTTTCGGAATGGCCGGTAATGCAGTAGGACACGCCCAGATCCTTGAGCATGAGAGGACTGATCTCACCGGTGAAGGCTCCCGAATCGGCGGGATAGATATTCTGCGCCCCGACCTTGAAGTTTGATTCGTAAGCCACGTCGGTGGCCATTTCCAGGTAAAGCGAAGGAGGGCATAGCACCACCTCGGTCGTCCCGGCGTTGATGTCATCCAGTGCATCCGCCAGGTCGGAGATGAGGGTCTCCGCTTCCGAAAAGGTCTTGTTCATTTTCCAGTTTCCGGCTACTATCTGTTTTCTCATACTTCAGGGTTTTTGGTTAATAACGATCAGCATTCCTCTTTCCTTTGCCCGGGTCATATTTCCGGTCACTGCACCCGTATCCGGGGGTCCAGCATCCCGTACACAATGTCCACAACAAAGTTAATCAAGATCAGGATGATGGAGATGAAGAGCACGGCGCCCATCACGACGGGGAAATCGTATTTGTCGAGGGCGTTTACGATCACCACGCCGATGCCTTTCCAGTCGAAGATATATTCTACGAACACAGCACCCGCAAGCAGGGAGGCCAGCCAGCCCGAGATGGCGGTAACCACCGGGTTCAGCGCATTTTTCAGGGCATGCTTCAGGAGTATTCCGGATCTCCCGAGTCCCTTGGCCCGGGCTGTCCGGATATAGTCCTGGGTCAGGACTTCCAACAGTGAGTTGCGGGTCAGTTCAACGATGATGGCGAGCGGCCGGATCCCGAGTGTAAGCGCAGGCAGGATGAGGTTTTTCAGGTCGAGGTAACTGCCCCTGCCAAGATCATCGACCCCGTAAAGGCTACCCGTCATGCTCAGGCCGGTGAAACGCACCAGGACAAACGCAAATATCCAGGCATTCAGAATGGCGACAAAGAAGGAGGGCAACGACATGCCCAGGACAGAAAACACCAGGGCGATCCGGTCGATGAACGAGTTGCGGAACACCGCGCATACGATACCCACTGCGATTCCGGTCACGATGGCAAAGATCATGGCTACCATTGCGAGGATGATCGTGTTCACGAATCCTTCTGCCAGGATGTCGGAAACATTCCTCTTGGATTGGTAGGACCGGCGAAGGCAGGGGTATTTTAGCACCACGACGGAATGACCGGCGGTGAGGAGGGTCAGGGTGCGTCCGTATTTCTCCGGATCCAGGTACCAGGCGCTGGATTTGTCGACCGGGTTGTGAACGGAGAGAGGCATCAGGTCATTCAGGTAGCTCAGGAACTGGTGGTGCAGGGGCCGGTCAAGCCCCAGGTCCCTGTTGATAGCGGCAACCGAAGCGCTGTCGGCCCGTTGTCCGAGCATCATTCGGGCCGGGTCACCGGGCAGGACATTGAACAGGAAGAAGACCACCACCACGACTCCGAGCAGCACCAGAAATCCGTACCAAAGCCTCTTGAAGATAAACCGGCGCATGGGGGACAAGGTATGTTATTTCGTACCGAACTGCTCCTTGATCTCTTCATAGGAGGGATAATCGCGGAAACCCCATTTGCCAAGGACGACACCGTCCCTGATCAGCACCAGCCCGGGGTTCGAACGCACCATGGTCTTCAGCACCACATCGTCGGCATTGTAGAAATCGAAGGCCGTACCATGCTCGATGCGGAATTTCCGGTACTCGGCCGGGAGAGAATTGGTGAGGCAAACAAAGGAATACCCGTCGGACGCAGCTTTTTTATATAAGGGCAGGATGGATCGGAAACCTTCACGATCCGATTTGGAGAGATCATAGGCCACCAGGATGAACTGAAGATCGGGATTGTCGAGGATGCTCCGCGTAAGGTCAGAGCCATACTCATCCTCCACACGAAGAACCAATCCCTGATCCTTGTTCGGGTCAACCACCCGCTGGCTGGTAAAGATCCAGTTGGCGAGCCAGACCGAATCGTTCCAGGGGTAGTTGGGCGCCACGTATTCCTTCAACTCTCCGGTCGTCTTATTTTTATAGGTAACATAAAAGACGACGGGGAGCGATTCGGTTTTATTCACCCGGTTGCCGGTTTTCCAGGCCATGAAATCGATCAGCGGCAGGTGGCGGTAACAGTACACGGACATCACTGTGAAGGCAACGGCTGCCAGGCCGAGCAGGAGCGCATCGGCCATTTCCGGCAACAGGCTTTTAAATTTTTTCCGCCAGATGAAAATGGGAATGATCAGCGCGAGAAGGACAAGGTTTTTCAGGAAGGTCGTGAGGTTGCTCAACTTGATCGCGTCGCCGAAACAGCCGCAATCGGGAACGATATTGAATGCTGCGTCGAAGAAGGTAAGGATGGTAAAAAAGACCATCATGGCCAGTAACAGCCAGGCTGTTTTCCGTATCCAGAGGTTGAAGAGCAGGCTCACACCGAGAAGAAATTCAAGCGTGCAAAGCAGGATGGTCAGATAGAGGCTGAAGGGCATGAAGGCAGTCATCCCGAATGCAGTAAAATAATCATCCATCCGGTAAACGGTGCCCATAGGGTCGATCCCCTTGACAAAGCTGGAAAAGATGAATACCAGACCGACGATGATCCGGAAAGTGATCCTGAGCATTTTCATGGTTGTTCTCATATCATATGTCAATGCGCCTGAGCGGGCTGATGAACCGGCGGATAAAATTATGAAAAAACCGCGGGAGCAGCCCATCTGCTCCCGCGGTTTTTAACAAACAATTAACAGGTCGACTTGATTCCGGGACTCTGGACGCTCCGCAATCCCCTCAGGGAGTAACCCCGGGGGCGAACCGAAAGGTCCTTCGGCACCAGCGTCAGTGTCGCGCTTTAATCAGCTTCACGGTCTCATTCCTTTCAGGTGTGATCAACCGGATGAAGTAGATGCCGTCGGGCAGGTGATTCAGGGTGAATGTAGCCACCCGTTCACCCGAGAGGTCCTTGCTCAACACCCTTTCGCCGGTCATGCTGAACACCTCGGCACGCGTGTTATCAGGAATAGCGCCATTTTTATTTTCCACCCTGACTTCACCCGGTGTCGGGTTGGGGTAAATAACAAACAATGACTGAGGGCCCGGAGTTTCTTCCGGTTGAATCCCGGTCAGGATGGCTGAAGGAATCGACGGGGGCTGTGATCCGCAGAATTGACCCGTGGTCGTGATGTACGCATGCAGGTAACCGCCCGGATAGGCACGGGTACCTGGGAGCATGCGTATGTTCTGACCCGCAATCAACGTGGCGGCTGCTCCGTTCAACACCATAAAAGGAGTTCCTTCTCCGCCGACTGTCAGCGTCTGGATGGCATCAAAACAACGGATGGCACCTCCGGTCAGGATCCCTGAAACGGTTCCGGTGGGTGCGGTTCCTGAAACCTGGATGATGACGGTGGAAGAGGCCGGGTTGTTGGAGACACAATACAGATTGGAGGACACCTGGCAGGAAACCTCGTCATCATTCATGGGAGTATACGTGAATGCTGCACTGTTCGTTCCTGCAGAAACACCGTTAACCTTCCATTGATAGGTAGGGGAAGATCCCCCGTTAACCGCGGTGGCAAGGAAAGTCACAGGGGTACCGGCCGTTGCGGGATTGGTCGAAACGGCCACGGTGACACTAACAGGAACCGGCTGATCCACTGTGATATAAACGCAGTTGTAGGAAACATTCGTACAGTGAGTGGTCATGTTTTCCGCAAAGATGGAATAATAGCCGGGTTGGGTCCAGTAACCGAACGAGATCGGTCCTCCCCACCCCATAAAGCTGGAGGCGGTGGCGAAACAACATCCGGTACGGAGGGTGTACATGACTCCCGGTTGGGAACTAGTAAGAATGATCTCACGGCCCGGTCCGCCGGCACAATAATTGCCGCTGCCGGTCACTGTATACATCGTTGGCAACTGGTGGATCACCACCGTGACCGGCTTGATCAAAGCGCAACCCGGCACGACATCGGCGCGGATATAGTACGTGCCACTCCCGACACTGTTCGGATTCGGCACCAGGATTGTGGTTCCGGCATCTTTCCAGTAAGAAAGGGTTACGATTCCGCTGAAACTGCTGCCGGCCGTAACTCCGGCTGCAGTCAGGTCGATGCGGTCGGGAGAGCAGGTGCTCTGGGGAATCGTAATCAGTTTGTTGAAATACAGCGTGCCCGTTGCACCGCTGCCTTGCTTCCCCGCGGCATCGATAAAGGCATAGCCAAAGTTCACGATCACACCGCCCTCCGCCGGATCCACAGTCAGCAACGCCGGATTATAACCCGGGATGACCTGGCCAGGCGCAACGGGTGAACCATTGTAATTCAACGATCCGTTCGAGGGGAGTGAGGTTATGATCAGCGTACTGCCGGCTCCGAGATCCCCGTCCTCAGCATCAAACCCCGAAATGACGGGAACGGCTACCGTGCCGCTACCCCCGGGGTTTTCATAACAAGAGGATACGGCATTCGCCAAAGGTAATTGATCAAGGCCAAAATTAGCCTGATGTACGCTTCCGGTCAGGGTCGTTACGGATAACTTGCCGTCGATCAGGCCGTCATTTCCGGCTCCCACCCCCAGCATTTCACCGGTCGAAACCCAATTGGTCAGGTAGGTCGCCACAGTCAGCATGAAGCCTTCCTCCTGCGGGGAATTCGTCAGGATAAGCTGGTAATCCGTCCCGAATGTAACTCCGTCAGCCATTGTAAAATAGTAGGTTCCGTCGGGTTCGACAAGGATCGACGAGACAACCCCCTTTGACGGGGTTACCAGGTTGATCCAAATACCTCCGGAACCATTGGTCCCACTGCCGAATACCACGCTGTTGCTCATGCCGTTGGCGTCATCATAAATATTCCCGGAGATCAGCAGGAAATTTTGGGTATCGTCATCTGTATCAGTAACCGTACCCGTATTGGAACTTCCTGCACCATAGGTCCCGTGAACCGTGGCGACATTGGTGAATGTTCCGGCGTTGATATCCTGTTGAGTCAGGATATACGTGGCCGTAAAAGTGTTGTAATTCCTGGTCCACGGAGCCAGTGTAATGGGTCCCCCCTGAACCTGGACCTTCGGATCCGTAATATGGATATTGGTCAGGGTGGCAGTGCCCAGGTTGGTCACCGTGAATTGGTATGTGATGATATCGCCGACATTGGCAACATCATTCGGCGGAACCGCATCCATATGCAACGTCCCTGTTTTGACCAGCTCAATGGCAGGAGCATAAATGATCACGTCAAACGAACATTGATCGGTGTTGCCACATTCATCCTCGGCAGTCCAGACCACATGGGTCATCCCCAGGCCAAACAGGTAGCCGGCCAGGGTGCCTGAACCATTCAGATTATTGGTGGCAACCGGTGTTCCGCAATTATCGGTCATACTCAGGTAGTCGAACTCTGTCCCCAGCGCATTATAAGTCTCGCCACTGGTAATATACCGGATCTGAGGTGAGCCGGGACAAGTAATTTCAGGAACGGTGTTGTCCACAACGGTGATCGTCTGGGTATATACCGCGCTCACGTTGCCGCAGTCATCGGCCACCGTCCAGGTATTGGTGTAGCTCCCGGACTGGGCGCAGGTTGATCCGGCCACAAAGCCGCCGGTCACCTTCACGATGTTGGTCACGTCGTTGTCGCAGTTGTCCGAGGCCACCGGGAACAGCGCTTCGGCCGCC
>CAYVVG010000061.1:0-23410 GCA_964455285.1 uncultured Prolixibacteraceae bacterium | reverse complement strand
CGGCCGACGATGCAGGCGACTGCGATGTGTCTGTGGCAATTACCGATGCCACCTTTGGTGACAACTGCCCGGGCAGCACCCTTGCCTGGGTGATGACCGGCAACACCACCGGCAGCGGTTCAGGACAGGTTGGAACCTATACCTTCAACAAGGGCGTGACGACCATTACCTACACCGTGACCGATGCTGCAGGCCTCACCGCCACCGATTTCATGACCGTGACTGTGACCGATGATGAAAACCCCACCATTACCTGCCCCACCCCGGCCAACCCCTATCTGATGACGGCCGGCTGCACCTGGGTGGGTACTGGATTGGCGCCGGTGATTGGCGACAACTGCGGAACTCCGGCGGTCACCTTCTCGGTT
The DNA here is from genome assembly GCA_964455285.1 of uncultured Prolixibacteraceae bacterium. Taxonomy (GTDB): domain Bacteria; phylum Bacteroidota; class Bacteroidia; order Bacteroidales; family FEN-979; genus CAIVAT01. Next base: position 23,042 of record CAYVVG010000061.1, on the reverse strand, counting down.
GATGGCGGAATTACCTGGCTCACTGGCGATGCAAACGGATATGCATTCCCCATTGGCACCACCAACGTGATCTACAAGGTCACAGATGGATCGGGCAATTCAACCAACTGCGGACCGTTCGCGATCACCGTCAACGGGAACACCGTTACTGGCACACTGACCTATTACAACACCGCCAATACCGTGATGAACAGTGTGACGGTGAAGTTGCGGCAGGGATCGACCGACATGTTCACCACCACCACGAACCCATCCGGCGCATTCAGTTTCAATAACGTCTGTGTCGGTACGTACGACGTGATCTTCGACCATGGTAAGAAGGCCGGTGGGGTGAACTCGACCGACGCCGCCCTGGTCAACGCCTGGAGCGTGAGTCCGTTCTCAGTTGAAGCGGTGAAATTCTATGCCGGTGACGTTGATGCACCCGATTTCGTCCTTTTGCCTGCCGATGCTTCCAGGATCCTGCAGTACTTCGTGACCACCGGGATCCCGACCTGGTCGCCGCGCGGGAAGTGGACATACTGGCAGACCGGCGATATCATCTCCGCCAACCCGGGAACCGGTCCGATCAACCCGGTTCTGACCATCGCACCGGGCACCTCCACGCTGACACAGAATTTCTACACCCTGTGCACCGGCGACTTCAACAGGAGCTACACACCATCCGCGCTGAAATCAGGCCACCGGACGCTGTTCCTGAACCATGCCCAGACAAGACCGGTGGGATCTGTCCAACAGTTTGAACTGCCGGTATACGCCTCCAGCGCCATGGATGTGACGGCGATCTCGATGATCCTTAACTTCCCCTCAGCCAAGCTCGAGATCACGGATGTGTACCTCGGTAACGACCCGTCGGAACCGCTGGTGTTCGCGACCGATGGCGATGAACTGAGGATCGGTTGGGAATCTGTGTCGCCCTTGAAGCTGAAGGCCGGTGATAAACTGCTGACCCTGAAGCTCAGGATCCATGGTCCTGTCACGGCCGGCGAAGTGATCTCGCTCGAACTTACCGACAGCGAGCTCAACGAACTGGCCGACGGGAAGTATGAAGTGATTGACCCGGCCATCCTGTATGTGGATCGCGTTGAATCCTCCATTGGCTTTGGTGAACAACCGGCTGCCTCGACCCTCAGCTTCTCCAACTATCCGAACCCGTTCAACGACAAGACTACCTTCACCTACACACTTCCGTCGGATGGATTCGTTTCGATCGATATCTACAACATGCTGGGCAGCAAGATCAAATCTCTTGTGAACTGTGAACAGACCGCGGGAGATCATGCACTGACCGCAGATATCTCTGCAGTCGAAACCGGCGTGTACACGGCTGTGCTCCATTTCGAGAGCAACGGCAAGCAAATTGACCGTCCGATCAAGATCGTGCGCAACCGTGAATAGATGAACCGGAAGAACGGGAGGCATGCCCTCCCGTTCTTCTTTCTTATTAAATGTGCTTACCAATAACCTGATGTTGAACCACTCTCTGCTACCGGTCATCGCGTTCATCCTGGCGCACACAGTAAAGGTGTACGCCCAGGATGCTCCCGTTACCTCCATCGGAAGTGTTTCAACGAAAGATTCTTCCTTATCGGTAAAGGTGACTGTCAGCCATTTCACCTCCATCCTGAGCTGCAGCCTGAAACTTTCCTACGATCCCTCCGTCGCGACTGTCACAGACGTTCATTTCAACCCTGAACTCGGTGGGAACATCAGTGTCAACCTGGCTGTCCCCGGCATCGTGAACTGGGGATGGTACACATACCCGTCGGTCACTCTCCCCGACAGTACCACAATCTTTACCATCGAACTGGATAAGGTGAAAACCGGTACGACTGCCCTGCAATGGCTGGACGACGGGCTTTCGTGTTATTACAGCGATGTCAATTCCATCATCCTTACCGATACTCCATCCGTTGAATACTATCACGGGGGAACAGGATCCTTCCGTGCCGACGCCCCGGTCACACGGGCACCGGTCATTCACGCAATACCGGGAGAAGAGATCAGCATACCGGTCACGGTCAGGAATTTCAAAGGGATCGGGCAATTCGTACTCGCCCTGGAATATGATCCTTCCGTTCTGACCCTGTCATCATGGTCCGGTTCGGCCTCCTTCCAGGGTGCCATGACCGATGCCTCGGTGCCGGGAATGATCCTCATCCGGGGTCAGGCGGATTCGATGCCCGGTGAGGCCACCCTTCCCGACAGCAACATACTTTTTTTATACCACGGGAATTATCACGGGGGATCGACGAGTCTTAGCTGGTTCGTGAATGATTCTTTAGGCCTGTACCTCGGGCCTGGCGAACAGTACCCGAAACTGGAGGCCTTTCCGCCGGAGCAGTTTTTCATCAACGGCTTTCTTTGTTCCTCCGCCGGTGCGGAACTCCCGGGGACCGGCGGAGAGATCCACCTCTGTTCCTCCAATCCCCTTCAGCCGGATGGATCCCTCGGCTTTTATTTACCCCGGGCAGGGGAATTGATTGTCATGCTTCGGGATATCGCCGGCAAGATAACACTTACCTGCAGGAGAACGGTCACCGGACCGGGTTGCCTGGAGATCTCTTGCAATCGGGAGAATTTGCCGCCGGGAGTCTACATTGCCAGAATTACACTGGCATCAGATGGAAAAATGATCGAAAAAATTCTAAAAATCATATACCCCTGTTGAAGCATGATCGATCCGACCGGCCACCGGCTCTGTAATCCTATAGGAACCTGTTTCATTCACAGGAGAATATGGCAGGCTCTGCTTCTGATCTTTCTGTTCAGCCTTCCCGGGTTCTCCCGGGCTCAGAATGCCCCGGTCTCAACGATCGCCAGTGTGGTAAGTCCGGGCAACACGGCAGTTGTCCCTGTTACCGTGAGTGATTTCATCAGTATGAGAAGTTTCCTGCTGGAGATCCATTACAATTCGTCCATTGCTCATGCCGATTCCGTAGTCCCAGATGGATCACTGGCTGGCATGTTCGACTACAATGTAGCCACCAGCGGTGTAGTTAAAATCGGATGGTCAACCTATCCCTCTCTCACCATCCCAGGAAGCCCCGTGATCCTCAATCTCTATTTTTCAAAAATCACGGCTGGTACCACCGATCTCGACTGGTACGACGTCGGTTACACCTGTTACTACCAGGATTCCGAACATGGCATTCTCAACGACCTCCCCACCTCCACCTACTACATCCCCGGCTCTGTCACCTTCGGGGTGCCGCTGGTTGCCGACTTCAGCGCGAACAACACCGCGCCACCCCGGAACACCACGGTGCAGTTCACCGACCTTACGGCCGGGAACCCCACCTCGTGGGCGTGGAGCTTCGACCGGGCAACCGTGACCTACGTGAACGGCACCAGCGCCTCTTCCCCGAACCCGCAGGTACAGTTCACCGACGGCGGTCCCTATACGGTGACGCTGGTGGCCTCCAATACCTCGGGATCCAGCACCCAGGTGAAGACCGGATATATCTGGGCCGGCTCACCCGGCCTGTGGAACGGCTCCGCCTCCACCTCATGGACCCTTACGTCCAACTGGGACGATTGGCGCATGCCGGTCGCCTCCACCGACGTAACAGTCCCCCCCCTTGCCGCCAACTGGCCCACCTATACCGGTGACCTGACACTCGGATCTGCCTGCAAGTCGATCACCCTGGACGGGGCGGCCGAGTGTACGGTCACCGGCAATTTTACGATCAACCCAGGGGCCGCCCTGACCTTCACCGGCACCGGCACCTTCCATGCCGGCGGAGACTGGACCAACGCCGGCACCTTCCTGGCCGGCTCCGGAACCGTGGAATTCTACGGAACCGGTCCGGGCAGCATCCTCGGCGCCGGCAGCCCCACCGTGATCAACGTTTTCCACCACCTGAAAGCGTCCAAGACGGGCACCGACCTGACCATCCTGCCCGATATCGTGATCGAAGGCAATGTGGAAATCAATCCGTAATCCCTGGTAACTTACTATGAGCCAACCACAATCACACACCATCATGAAGACACTCCGGAACATTGTAATCGCCCTCGCCCTGCTTGTCCCGTTCCACCTGGCAGCCCAGAACGCGCCAGGGACGATCGCTCCCCAAGTGCTCCATCCCGGTCCCACGCTGACGGTCCCCATCACCGTCACCCAGTTCAACGACATCGGGGCCATATCGCTTACCCTGGCCTGGGATCCTGCCATTGTTCATGTGACGGGTGTTGCACCCAATGCAAGCCTTCCGGGATTCCAGGCCGACTGGACCACCATCCCCGGGCGCATCGTCATGGGCTGGTATGGCTCGTCGGGCATTACCCTGCCCGACTACTCCGTGCTGGTTGAGATCACCTTCAACGGGCTGGTCGCCGGCGAGACCGACCTTACCTGGACGGACGACGGAGGTTCCTGTGAGTATGCGGCATACGACGGCGGCAACTATACAGTATTGAATGACGCTCCCACCGGAGATTTTTACCATAACGGGCATATTGCATGGCAACGGCCGGGACCCTCGACCGTCGCACCCATCTTCTGTTCGGAACCCGGCCAGGATATCTGCATCCCGGTGCTGGTCAACCAATTCATGAACGTCGGGTCCATTTCACTGACCATGGACTATGATCCTGGGGTACTCACCTACCAAAGCATTTCCCCGGCTTCTATACCAGGATCATGGACGTTCTCCGGACTGGCCCAGAACCCAGGCAGACTGGTCGTGGGAGGATATGGCCCAGCCATATCCTCGCTTCCGGACGGTTCCGTGCTGTACTATGCCTGCTTTCATTACAACGGCGGCACTACCCAGCTAACCTGGTACGATGATGACCAGGTTTCCTGCGAATACGCCGACGGAACGACCCTGATCCCGCTGGCCGACCGGCCGATGACGGCCTATTACATCAACGGGCAGGTGGGCCCGCCGGTGCTCCATGCCGACTTCTCCGCCGACAACACGATGCCCGATGTGGGCGCCACCGTCACCTTCACCGACCTGAGCACCGGAAGCCCTGCCGGGTGGACATGGACATTCGACAAGCCGGTCGTCTTTATGAACGGGACCACCTTCGAGTCACAGCATCCGCAGGTGCAGTTCACCGAACATTGCCTGCAAACAGTGACGCTCACGGTGACCCGGGGAAACACGTATTGTGACGATGCCGAGATCAAGACGGGATACATCCGGGTCGGCACTCCCGGACTCTGGACCGGGTTGGTCTCGACTGACTGGCACACGCCGGAGAACTGGGACAACTGCCAGGTTCCCGACGCTTCGACCGATGTGACCATCCCGGCAACAGCTCCCAACTGGCCATACTACGAGGGTAATTTTACCATGGGAGTGCAATGTAAAACCATCACACTGAGTGATATAACCAGCCAGATCATCATCACAGGCGATCTGGTTCAATAAGTATGATCGGACCCTGCGGGAATATATTTGCAATAATTTCCGGGGAAAGTGAAACACATAAGAATTCTTTTTGTAGTTTTGATATGGACGATAAGGAAAGGAGAACGGGTATGAATTCACTCAGGCAATTACTTGTTTCAGGGCTTGGATTCCTGATGTTGCTGACAACTGCCGGGGGCCTGTTGCCCGAACCGGCGTTCGCGGGAGATATTGTCAATCATGGCACCATGACCGTTAAAGGAAACCTGGTCAACAACAACTCTGCCTCCTCCAGCCTGGGGCCGGGAGTCATTGTGATGGCCGGGACGACTGCCCAGACCATCACCGGGGCGCTTGAATTCGGCACCCTCCGGATCGCCAACACCGGCAGCGGGGTGACGGTTGCATCGGGTGACCAGAAAGTGAATACCGCGCTAAACCTGAAGAGCGGGCTGCTCACCCTGGGGAGCAACCACCTCCTCCTGGGTCCGGCCGCCACCGACTCCGGGGGATCGGCATCCTCCATGGTGGTCGTGACAGGTAGCGGCGAACTGCGGAAAGAATTCGCCTCCGCCCCTGCCACCTTCACCTACCCCGTCGGCGATAACGACGGCACCGCAGAATATTCACCGGTAACGCTGAATTTTACGGCGGGCACCTTCCCTTCGGGTAATTTTATCGGCATCACGCTGGCCGATGCGGCAGTTTCCGTTCCGGAGATCACGGCCGGTACCCATATCACCCGTAACTGGACTCTGAACAACAGCCCGGCCAATACCATCACCGGTTTTTCCTGCACAGGATCTTTTCAGTATCTTCCTGCGGATGTGGAGTTGACCGGCGGAACCGAAAGCGACCTTTACCTGCTAAAAGTTTCCCCGCTGGTGACGTATAATCAAACCGTCGCATCCACCCATACGCTCTCCGGAACACTGGAAAGTTTCAGCACTTTCACCGGAGGGAGACCGGGCCATGAAATCTCGTTGACGGCATTTCTGGAAGGACCTTATAGTTCGGGCGTCATGACCACGACCTTGAACACCTCTGGGAAAATTCCCCTTTCTCAGCCTTACAACATCCCACCCTGGAATTATACCGGCACTGAATCAGTTGCATCCATTCCTCCGGGAGTGGTTGATTGGGTTCTCGTCGAGCTCAGGCAAGCCAGCCTCCCCGTCAATGCAACCGGGGCAACTGTTGTCAGTACCAAAGCGGCCTTCATCAATAGTAGCGGTTCTATTGTGGATCTGGACGGCACAAGTGCCATCAAATTCTACAACACTGTGATCACTTCAAACCTTTATCCCGTGGTCCGGCACCGAAACCACTTGGCAATCATGGCCAACAATACAGTTACAAAAACGAATGGCATCTACCTGTACGACTATTCCTCTGCCCAGAACCAGATCTATGATGGCACCGGCAACGGATGCATCCTGTTAGGCACTGTATGGGGCATGCTGGCCGGGAATGCTTACGGTGATAGGATTCTCAACAATACCGACTACATCTCATGGCAAAATAATTTCGCATTGACCAATTATAATCCTGCCGATTTCAACATGAATGGCGCTGTCAATACAACCGATTTTATAATTTGGCAAAAAAACTTCAGTCTGGTTTCAAAGGTTCCCAATTGATTTTATCATAATTCCACACGTTATGAAAAAGAAGATACTCTTTCTGGCACTGACCCTTCTTATAAGTTTTTCTGGATGGACACAATCGACTACAACTCTCGATTTCCGGATCATCAATCCCAGAATTATTTACGATTTTAACATTGCTGCTGGTTTTATTGTCTGCGAGAATCTTGACTTTGACTTGGAAGTGAAGGCTGATATCGACGGCTCTTATTTGCATGCCCTTGAGATTCATTTAACGACAAACATGTCCGCACTGACCGACCTTGACTTTAATATTGCTCCAGGCTGGACAGGTTATTATTCGAATATAACGCCAAACCTGGCCAACGGGAACATCAACCTGTCAATAGCCAACAGCCAGAGTCAAAATTATCCGATCTCGTTGGCTAATCGATGGACGCAGATCCCTACCACATGGAAACCGGTAGGAACCTTCCGACTGAGAATTTTGGATGCATCGCTTGTCGAGAATTGTGCCTGGATGCCTGAACTGATGGAAGGTCAGCAATATGAAAAATATTTCGGGACAACCCCGGGCGTCCGCACATACCTTGGTTTTACCACAGAAGGCACGCCTATTGAAAATCTTTACCTGGGTCGGATCTATTCAGCAGGGACCGCCAACTGGGGATGGTCGCAAATCGGGGGTACAACGGCAGGCACGCAGTACATTGACTGGACAACGGCCGTAAATACTTCGGTTTGGGATATGGGCACCTCCCCCGCCGAGATCACCGCTACCGGGTGCAAAGCCCTGGGTCTGCGCATCCACACGGGCGCCCAGCTGACGATCAACCCGGGCAAGGATCTGACCTGCACCGGCGACGCCGAGATCAACGGGGCCGGGGCGCTGAAGATCGCCTCCAATGCCTCCGGCACCGGCGCCTTCATCGACAACGGGACCATCAGTTACCCTAATTCGGGGTCGGCCACCGTCGAACGCTACCTGAAAGCGTGCAACGTGAACCTGCCGACCGAGGGATGCTGGCATTACATCACCCCTCCCATCACCGACGCACTGAGCGGAGTGTTCGTAGGCGACTGGCTGCAGACCTGGGACGAGCCCAGCAACTCCTGGAGCGGCTATATCGTGCCCCTGAACCAGCCGCTTAACGTGCTGCAGGGATATATCGTCAGCCGGCCTACAGCCAACAACCCCGTGAAATCCTTCACCGGGACCCTCAACACCAACTGCGGGGCGAAAAGCATGACCAACACCGCCACACCCGGCGGCGAGGGCTATAACCTCACCGGCAACCCCTACCCCAGCCCCGTCGACCTCGAATCGGCCGCCATCACCTGGAACAATGTCGATAAAAAGGTGTGGTACTACAGCAAATTCGGCAAGACGTATAAACCATGGGTCGTTGGCGGTCCTCAGGAGACCAACCCCGGCGTGCGGTATGCACCCTCTACCCAGGGCTTCTTCGTACATGTGAGCTCGGCAGGCACTGGTTCGCTGACCATCGCCAACGGCGCCCGCACAACCTCAATCGACACGATCTACTACAAGAACACCACATCGACTCCCGACGTATTGTGGCTCACCGCACAGGGGCCGACCGGTATGACCGACGAAACGGTGGTCTATTTCCGTCCCGATGCCGGCACCAACTACGACCCGTCCTTCGACTGCCAGAAAATGTGGGGCTCCGACGATGCCCTTCAACTCTTCACACGCACGGGCGACAACAGAAGCGTGGCCATCAACGCCCTCAATTATACCGGGATTTCCACCATCGTACCCCTCGACTTCACGATCTTTACGCCCGGCGCCTCGGGCAACTTCACCTTGACAGCCTCCAAACTGGAAAGCTTCCGCACCGGCACCCAGATCACACTGGAAGATAAAAAGGAACAGCGAACCCAGGAACTTACCGTGAACCCTGTTTATGCGTTCCAGTATGCCGACGGAGATAATGCCTCCCGCTTCCTGATCCACTTCAACAATCCTTTCTTCACCACGGGAGGGACCCTCACCGGGAACAACCTGCTGATCTACGCATACGGACAGGATGTATATGTAAAAAACCAGGATGGTACACCGCTGACAGGGAGCCTGCAACTCTACACCATGCTGGGCCAGCAGATCACGACCCGTGAGATCAGTAATACCACCCTCAGCCGCAACACTTTCACGCTTCCTTCCGGTTATTATATTGCCAGGATGACCACCCGGGAAAACACCCGTTCGGTAAAACTTCTCCTGCACTGATCCTATTCAACCGCCCACCATACAACAGCGAATCCCATGAAAAAGATAACGTTCCCCGCGATGAAGAAGATCAATACCCTGCTGCTTGCCCTGTTCCTGATGATCGCCCCGCTCCTCTCACAAGCCCAGCCCGCACCCCCTGCCCCGCCACCCTGCCCTACCAACAATCCTGACCGGGTGGGCGGGGGCGCCATGCTCGAAGACGGGATCCAGGTTTTCCTGGGACTCATTTTCCTCTACGGAGCCTATGCCGTGCACAAAACCCTCAGAAGAAAGAGGACACCTGAACACGAGTGACACCGGTCTCGCGTATTTAATATCTTTGGGGAAAATTCCCCGAAATGAAAGTTCTGCTTCAATCCCTCCTGTTCCTGGTCACTTTTTGGCCGGTTTTATCCTTCTCCCAGAATAGTCTTCCTCTCTTCGCCGGATCCGTGCAGTCGGTCCGTTTACGGCAGAGTACGGTTTCCATACAGGCTGAAAATGCCATCGGGGAGATCACGGCCTGTTCTCCCACGGTGATCCGCTTCAGGATCGACCGGAAAGCATGGAAAAGCGATCACTCCCATGCCGTGATCCGCCAGGCAGGAGATCACTTCAGGAACTTCCGGGAACTGAACGATTCCGCCATCCTCACCACCGATTCCCTGACCGTGGTCATTCACAAGCGTCCGCTGCGCATGAGCATAAGAAATTTCCGGGGAGAATTGCTGTCGGAGGAAGAACCCGGCATGCCGGTTTCCTGGCTCGGCGACCGGGTGACCTGCTACCGCAACCTCTTTCCCGATGAGAAGTTCCTGGGTCTGGGGGAAAAGACCGGGAACCTCGACAAGCGGGGCAACTCGTTCGAGAACTGGAATTCCGACGTACCGGCCTATGCCATAAACCACGACCCGTTGTACCAGAGCATTCCATTTTTCATCGGAATTCATGGGAGAGTGACCTACGGGATCTTCCTCGACAACCCGGCCAGGACAAGGTTCAACTTCGGCGCCTCCACCGATGAACAGGTGTCCACCTTCTCGGCCGATGAGGGAGAACTGAACTATTATTTCTTCGGAGCCTCGACCGTCGCCGGCATCGTAGCAGATTACACCTGGCTTACCGGACGGATGACGCTGCCCCCCTACTGGAGCCTGGGCTACCAGCAGTGCCGCTGGAGCTATTTTCCCGAATCGCAGGTCCTGGCGGTCGCCCGGCAGTTCCGCGACCGGCACATACCCTGCGATGTCATCTGGCTCGACATTGATTACATGGACGGCTACAAGATCTTTACCTGGAACAGGGAACGGTTTCCCGACCCGAAAGGCATGACGGCCAAACTGAACGACATGGGATTCCACGTGGTGACGATCGTCGATCCGGGGATCAAGATCGAACCGGGCTACTTCGCCTATGACCAGGGCCTGGCCAACCGCTATTTTGCCACCTGGCCCGACGGCAGGAACTATACCGGTTCGGTTTGGCCCGGCAGGTGCCATTTTCCCGATTTCACCCGCGGGTCGGTGAGAAAGTGGTGGGGTTCCTCGTTCAGCCGGCTGGTGGACGAAGGGGTGGAAGGTTTCTGGAACGACATGAACGAACCTTCGGCATGGGGCCAGAGCATCCCCGATATCATCCGATTCGACGGCGATTTCGGAAAGGCCTCCATGACCCGGGTGCATAATGTGTACGGACTGGAGATGTCGAGAGCCACCTACGAAGGCACCCGGTCGCTGATGAACGGGAAACGCCCCCTGATCCTGACCCGGGCCGGATATGCCGGGATCCAGCGTTACTCGGCGGTGTGGACCGGCGACAATGAAGCCACCGATGAGCACATGCTCCTCTCGGCCCGCATGATCACAGGGTTGGGCCTGTCGGGCGTGTCGTTCACCGGTCCCGATGTGGGCGGCTTCATGGGGAATCCGTCCGAAGACCTTTACACACGCTGGATGTCGATGGGCGTTTACACCCCTTTCTTCCGCAACCATTCCGCCTGGGACACCAAAAGCAAAGAGCCGTGGAGTTTCGGTCCCGAAGTGGAGAAAAAGGTCAGGGAGATGATCAAGTCGCGATACCGCATGCTCCCCTACCTCTATTCGGCACTGTATGAATCGACGGTGAATGGCATGCCGGTCGCCCGGAGCCTGGCCATATCCCACACCTTCGATCCAAAGGTCTATTGGTGGAAGTACCAGAACGAATACTTGTTCGGCCCCTGCCTCCTGGTGGCCCCGGTTTCCTGTGAACAGAGGGCAGCCAGGGTCTATCTTCCCGAAGGAACCTGGTATCGCCTGAGTTCCGGCGAACGGTTCGAAGGCAACCGGGAAGTGACCGTGGAGGCACCCCTCGACGACCTCCCTGTTTTCGCCAGAGGTTCGGCCATTCTGCCGATGCAGTCCGACATTGAACATACCGGACAGAAACCCTCCCCCGTGCTGGAAATTCATGTTTACAACGGAGACAGGACCAACTCCTTCGTTTATTATGAAGATGACGGGATCACCTACGACTTTGAACAGGGTGTTTTCCACCGGAGAACCTTTACCTTCGACCCCGGAAAGAGATCCCTCTCCCTGACCCCGGCAGAAGGCAGTTACCGGTCGAAGTTTTCCTCCCTGCGGCTCGTCCTTCACGACTTCCCGGATATCCTGTCCGTAAGGGTGGACGGAGGGGAAAAATCCCTGAAACTGAAGTCAGGAACCGAAAAGACCGTGGAATTCCCCTGGTCGGACAAGGAAATGACCATCGGATTTTAACGGTTACTGATTTGATTGATAACACATGACGAAACCCTCCAAAAAAAAACATGTGATTGTGTGTATATATTCATTTTTTTAGTTACCTTTGTAAGCCTATTATTTATATAACAAACCGGTCTTTCACCCATCGTGCTAAAGGTGAGAAGTATCCGGTGATACGATACCCTCGATTTCTGCTCTTGGTTTTGGATTTGGGTCAGATTCTGAGGAAAGTCCGGTGGCCGGTGATCCCGGCCATCCGGTTTTTTATCAGGGACCTGTTGAACCTGGCATTGTCACACTGAACAGCGACCTCACGGTTACCGGAGAACTTGAAATACTTCCGGGTGCCACTTTCGTGGTCGATCCGGCCGTCACCCTCACTGCCGAAAAGGATTTATCAATCTATTGAGTGATTACTTTGCCGTCAAACTTCCTTCATGTGACAATTCCGAATTGAAGAATCACTTTTATACCAGTACATTTCCAGGTTTGAATATGTACAACTGATATTCTGTGTCTTCCGTGCCTTTTTCCGTGAATTCCGTGTTACTGTTTCCATGGATTGTGATGATATCCTGTTGATAAAAGGTATCACAGAAAACACAGAATCATGCACGGAAGACACGGAAGGCTGAGTTCCCGATATCTTTTGCGATACAAACGTGGATCTTACTGGTGCGAAAGCGCTTAATCACAATTCCGAATGCATGAATCTCTGCTTCATCGGAAATAGAGGAAAAAGTGATACGTTTGTTCATAAATTCCTCCAGCATGAAACGACTTGCAGCACACCTCCTGGCTTGCTCCACCCTGGTGATCCTGTTCACCGCCTGCCACCGCGACCACTTCACCAGCGACCCCGGCTATCGTAACAAGGTGGAAGAACAGTTTGAAAAACAGAAGGAACTGGCAAAGAACCGGCACGATCAGCTCTTCGGCGTTTTTAGCCAACCGCTGAACACCAGCGAGGAAGAGGCGCTGAAATTCCTTTATGCCTATATGCCGCTCTCCGACCTGGCCGATTATACGGGCGATTTTTTCCTGGCCAACGTCCGTGCATCCCTGTCGGCCCGTGATACCTTTTCCTGGGGGAAGAAGATCCCGGAGAACCTGTTCCGGCATTTTGTCCTGCCGGTCAGGGTCAACAACGAAAACCTCGATTCCTCGCGCATGGTGTTCTTTTCCGAGTTGAAAGACAGGATCCGGAACCTGCCCATGAAGGAAGCCGTGCTGGAGGTCAATCACTGGTGCCATGAAAAGGTGATGTACCGGGGAACCGACGGCCGTACCTCGTCGCCCCTGGCTACGGTGAAGACAGCTTTCGGGCGCTGCGGCGAAGAATCGACCTTCACGGTGGCAGCGCTCCGTTCCGTGGGGATCCCGGCCCGCCAGTGCTACACGCCGCGATGGGCCCATTGCGACGACAACCACGCGTGGGTAGAGGTGTGGGTGGACGGAAAATGGCATTTCATCGGCGCCTGTGAACCCGATGCCGACCTTGATCTGGCCTGGTTCACCGGCCCAGCCCGGAGAGCGATGCTGGTCAATACGACGGTTTTTGGCGATTATGAAGGCCCGGAAGATGTCCTGGTGAAGGATCCTCTCTTCACCCGCATCAATGTGCTTGAAAACTACACCCGTGTGAAGCGGGTCACCGCACGCATCCGGGAGGCCGACGGCACCCCGGCCGACAGCGCTGCCGTTGAATTCCAGTTGTACAACTATGCCGAATTCTATCCCCTGTACCGCACCGTTGCCGGCAGCAATGGCATCTGTTCGTTCACCACTGGATTGGGCGACCTGCTGGTATGGGCATCGCGGGGGGGGAAATTCGGGTTCTCCAAACTCGATGCACGGATCTCCGACACGATCGAAGTCGTCCTGGACCGGACTCCCGGCGAGACCCTGACGGTGGATATTGACCTGGTGCCACCGGCCGAAGCGCAGGTGAACAACACGGTGAACGAAGCCGACCGGGAAAAGAACAATGAGCGCCTGGCTTTCGAGGACGGGTTGCGAACGGCCTACGAAGCGACTTTCATCGACTCCCTGAAAGCCGTCCGGTTTGCAGGTTTGGTTAAGCTCGATCCCGACACCCTGTGGCATTTCCTGCGCCTGAGCCGGGGAAACTGGCGAACCCTGACCGCATTCGCAATGCAGGCGCCGCAAAACCTGAAACACCTGATCTTTCCGCTGCTGGCAAACATCTCGGAAAAAGACCTGCGCGACATCGACTCGACGGTCCTGCTCGATCACCTGCTGCACTCTCCCGGCCACGATGGAACTATCTGCAGTCAAAAGGATTATTTCGCATACGTGCTTTCACCCAGGATCGACAACGAATTCCTGAGGCCCGGTAAAAAATTGTTCCGGGACTCCTTCGACCGCGCTTTCCGGGAAAAGGCCCGCAATGACCCCGGTGAAGTGGCTGCCTGGATCGGCTCTCATCTCACACTCAACAATGCCGCCAACTATGGCCGGGCGCCCCTGACACCGGCAGGAGCTTTCGGGCTGCGCGTGACCGACAGTCACTCGGCCGACATCCTCTTTGTCTCCATCTGCCGCAGCATGGGCATTCCCGCCCGCCTCGAACCCTCCACCCGGGTTCCCCAATACATGCAGCATGCCGTTTGGAAGGACGTCAGGATCTTTGAAAAGGCTCCCGATGAAGGGTTGAAGGGGGAGATCACTCTCCGGAACTATCCCGGCAACGAAAAGAAACCGGAATATTCGATCCACTACACGCTGGAACAGTATAAAGATGGTTTCTTCAGGACGCTGGATTACGAAGGAAGTCAACTGGTCCGGCAATACCCTTGCACCCTCGGGGTGCCGGCCGGGCCAATGCTGATGGTCACAGGAACCCGGTTGCCCGACGGGAAGGTATTGGCCGGTCTGCAGTTCTTTCCGATCATACCCGGTGAACCGGTCGTCCGCGACATCACCCTGCGCAAGGCGATGCCGGCACTGCACGGGTTGGGTCGTATCACCCGCGAAATACCTGGTATTCCGACAGAAAAGGGCCTGGTCATCGCCTGGATCGACCCCGGGAAGGAACCCACCCGGCATCTGCTGGCGGACCTTAAACAAAAGAAGGCCGAATTCAGCCGGTGGCAGGGGAAAATTCTTCTCGTGGTACCTTCCCGGGAAGCCCTTGCACCGTTTAACCAAACTGAAGCGAGCCATCTGCCTGGCAACATGATTGTTCGCGATGCCGGGTCCCTCCCGCTCAAACCGGCCGATGTTCCGGCCGGCGGCAGGATCATGAAAGACCTGCCGGTCGTTCTTTTTATGTCAAAAGACGGGGTGATCAGGTACCTTTCGGAAGGCTACCGGATCGGAACGGGTGACGATCTGGCCACGCTGATCAAATAGGATCCGATCCTGCACCTGCCGGTCGTTTTCTGCCTGAATTCACCTGGCGGTCAGCCGGAAAAGAAACATCTTGTTTTTTTTGATACGTATGGAATCGTCCACATCGAACGCATGGTAACGGGGCCTCTGCGATGGCTCCATCCAGGTCGAACGTAATTCCGAC
Source organism: uncultured Prolixibacteraceae bacterium (assembly GCA_964455285.1). Classification (GTDB taxonomy): domain Bacteria; phylum Bacteroidota; class Bacteroidia; order Bacteroidales; family FEN-979; genus CAIVAT01. The sequence continues at coordinate 7,554 of CAYVVG010000061.1, read as the reverse complement.
AGCAAGGTATACGGCTACTCCGCCCGGTGTATTAAGGATTAGTGCGGGAACCTCCGTTGAATTCAACGCCCTCCGACCAGCAGTTTACCGGTCAGGATCTCCCTCCCGATGAGGATGGTCACGTGGTAAATTCCCTGGGGCCATTGCCTGACGGAGATCCGGAATTCTTCCCCGCAGGGAAAGGTGTTAAAAGCCATCACCTGACCAAGCGGCCCGGTAACCGTCAGCCTGCATGATCCGGGATCCGGCCGGCCGGTGAGTATGACCGAAACCTCCGTGGTGGCCGGGTTTGGATATATTCTGAGGTTAACATTCGTTCTGCCGGTGGAGCCTTCCGGGTCCATTCCTGCAGCATTGATGAAAGCGTGATCAGTTAGTCCGCACAAAATGCCATTGGTCGATATATGCGCATGCATGGCAGCTCCTTGTTCGGCATGTGATTCCGGAAAAAAGTAGATATTCTGGCCGCTGACAAGGGTCACATTGCTTCCCGGGAGAAAATGGACTGCCGTGCCGTTCCCGGCGACCAGGATGCTTTGCGGAGCCCCGAAACATGAGCTGTCGCCGATGGAGATATTCTGGAGTTGCTGGCTCTGCGAGGCCGCAAGCACGGTCATGAGTATCTGCGCCTCCGCAGTCGGGTTTCCCGGGCAGCATTGTGAACTGGAATGCAGAATGCACACCACCGTGTCGCCGTTGGCGGGAACATAGGCATACTGGGGACCGGGATTTCCGGCACCTACCGAATTAACGAACCATTCGAAGAGAGGGGCGCTGCCTCCGCCATCAGCAACAGCATTCAGGGTCACGGGGGTACCGGCGAAAACCGGCAGGGCAGGTTGCGACGAGAGGGTGACACTGACCGGGAGACTGGCCGTTGAAGCGACTGCATTATCGGTGTACTGAACCCGGCTGAAAGCCACTCCCGCTCCGTCATAGATCCCCGACCGGGGCTCGGGATCGGGTGAGCTGCGGATATGCAGAAGGGCCGGACCGGCACCGGAGGCACTGAATACCAGGTTGATAACGGGGGTTCCGGACAAACTGATCCCCGAAGTACCCGGGAGGGTCATCGTTACGGCGAGAATACCAGGTTCGTAGGACGGATAACAGGATACGGCCATGCCGGGATACACCGATCCGAAATAGGGAGCCTCCGGCGTGAGAACCGATGTATCGTAGGAGATGAAAAGCGTCGCCGAATGGATGAAAGATCCGGTAATCCCGACCGGGATATGGATCGTATCTCCCTGACATACCGCCCGGTCGGGTTGCAGGGTGACCGATGCCTGCCAATGGTCGCCGGCAGCCACGGTCAGGGTGGCCGTGCGCCGGTGGACCGGTGTGCCGTTCGGGCCTGCTGCCGTAAAAGTGACGGTGTAGGTCCCTGCGGGGACCTCCCCCCACAGACGGATCCGTACCGGTTTCGATCCCGGAAATGAGGTCAGGATGTTCCCTGCCGGATAGGTCACCACCAGGGATCCTGCGACCGGCACAGGAGAGATCACCGCCGACAGGATCACGGTATCCGAATAGAGTTTCACGGCAGGAACCGAGACTTCGAAGAGGACGCTGTCGACCGCTGTATAAAGAGTCTGGGAAGCAGGCGTGACCGCCATTGCAAAGTCAGGAAAATAGGCCGTCATGCTCTGGAAAGTCCCGGCCCGGAAATCGGTCCAGCCAACCATCGAGGTCTTGCGGTTCGATACCACCCCGTTGTAGTCGCCCTGGTAACGGGGCGTTCCCCCTCCCCCGCAGGTTGAACAGTCGATCTTCATCCTGGCATTCGAAATCCGCTGGTTGGCCAAGAACGAAGCACCACCGGTCACGGAATAAGTCGCATAGATAAAGGCGCTGTCGGAGGTGGGGGTGTCGCGGGTGTCCATCCACATGACATAGAGCCGTCCGGTTTCCTTGTCGCACCACACGGAGGGATGCCACTGGTGGTGGGCAGTCGGGTTCGGATCGTCGTTCACGAGGACGGCACCGCTCCAGGTGGCTCCCCCGTCGGCGGAGTAGCGGCAGAAAATGTCGGGCTTGTTCCCGCTCCCGGCCGGCGTATTCGACGCATACACGCAGTAGAGTCTGCCCCGGAAGGGCCCGTAGCTGTTGTCGGAGGCGATCATGGGATAGGGCCGGGTGCGCATGCCCTGCACCGAATTCCGGCTGTTCACGTAGGTCCCGACATAATTGGGCCACTGCACCGAGGAGCGCTGCTGAAAGGTCGCTCCCCCGTCGGTGGAACGGTAAAACGTATAGGTGGCGGCAGCCGAGCTTCCGCTGTTGGTGACGACGTACACCGCCCCTCCCTGGATGTTTCCCTGGGGTCCCACGCAAACCATCATACCCGGAAGGTTCTGGGTGGAGGGGGCAAAGGTCGATGTAAACGAAGCGCCATGGTTCGTGCTCCGGGCAAAATTACCTGCCCCGTTGTTCGTCATCGTGGTATATACATGGTTGGCATAGGGTCCCGCTGTCTGATCACAGGCGATCCAGTTTTTATCGTTGCCCGCAATGGCAGTCACCGGCGCTCCCCAGGTGATGCCGTTGTTGACCGACGCGATCACCTTGCAACCTGAGATAGATCCGTACATGTTCTCGTAAAACAGGTTGCCCAGGCTGTCGTACGCCACAACCGGGTCGCCCTTCATGGTGGTGCCGAAATTGGCCAAATGCACCGACCAGTCGATCCCGTTTTCCGTGTGATGCGGGGCATTGGTGTTGTAAGCTGTGAAAAACCAGGCAGGCTGAAGCGGGTTCACCGCCATGTTGTTCTCGGCAAAGTCGACCCCCAGGCTGAAATTATCCCAGTTCCCGAGGGTGATCACCGGCGAGGCCGGGGCATCGGTCACCGACCGGGATTGTTCCAGGAGATACCAGGGAACCTGGTCGAGGTCGGGGTTGTCACGGCGCTGGCCCTCCGACAGCAATGGAAACCCGCACAAAAGAAGTAAAACACCATATCCACGGTATCCCATATAAACCTGTTCAACGTATTACCTCTTAAACGTAAAAGCCGGGATAACGTTACAAGAGTAGAACCGGGCATCCTATCCCGGCATCACGTTTCTTCTTTTTCCAGATAAGAAAATCCGGTTCTTCAGTGTCAGCAATCCAAAAGGCAGCCACCGAAATGGCCCGATGCATCTCACCGGATCAGGGTGCCCCGGGTTATGAAAACCCCCTGGGGTGTCGTCAGCCGGAAAAGGATAATACCCGGAGAAACCGGCCTGCCTGAACTGTTGGTGCAATCCCATGCCACCGGGTGATTCCCGGCTTCCAGGCGTCCCGAATGAAGTGTCGTTACGGGATGGCCTGCCAGGTCGATCACTTCAAGGCGGACATCCATGGATTCGGGAAGGAAGAACCTGACTTCGGTTTCAGACGTGCAAGGATTCGGGAAATTACCGGACAGGACCGGGCAGACCGGCGAAGCTCCCGGGTCGCCCGTCGAGGTGTAGAGGTCCTGGTCAACGGCGATCATCACGTAGCGGGTCCCCGCATCCGAGATGATGTACAGGGAATCGAGGTAAAACCCCGAAAGTGACGAATATAGCGGAAGTACGACTTTGATGGTCAGATCGACCGTTTCGCCGGGGTTTAACGTATACGGAAAGGTGGTGAACGGCCAGGGATCGACCACCCACATGATCGCCGACGGGACCAGTGAAGCGGGTTGCACATCGGTCAGGTTGATCGGCACGGAGGAGTTGTTCTTAACCGTCACGGTCTGACCATCCACGCATTGCTGGGCGGTGTTATAGAACAGGGTATCGGCGGTAAGTGTCAGATCAGGCTGGATATAGGTGGTATCTCCTACGGCGCATCCGATCCCGCTAACCACTTCATCCGAAGCGTTGTCGAGCACAAAAGCCAGCAATTCGCAGTTGTCCATTATGTAATTGGCCGTGCTGTTGTCGAAGGTGAAGACCTTCCGGTAATAGGTGCCGGCCTGTGCATTATCCGATAAAGGATCGCCCCATTGACCCACAAAAGCTTCACGGAAGGTATGCTTGTGCGTATAGGTGCCGGTGGCGCCCGATTGCTGCGACTGCAGGTTGTTCTCGGCCAGGGTGACCATCAGGTTGTGACTGCCTGTCACGCCGGCTGTGTAGTACACATCCACCACGACCGATAGCAGGTGGGTAACGTTGTCATAGGCAGTCGCCATGCCCACATTGAGCGGTGAGGACTCGCCCAGTATGGTGTTTCCGTAGGAGCCCCAATTGGTTCGTTCGGTCAGCCGTTCGGGGGGTGACCAAAGCCTTCGGTGCACGAAGGCACTGGGCATGTAACGCGAAGTACCACACCAGGGGGTCAAATAGAGAGAATCCGCATAATGCCGGCGAAAATCCGGGTCGCCCGTGTAAGGCTGTGTGTAGCTGGAGTTGAACGGATGGTAAGCGACGCAGAAGGCCTGATCGGGGTAAGCGGCGAGGATCTGTGACATGACGGTGTGACCGGCAGGGCAGTTGGGGCATCGTACCCCCGTAAATTCCTCGTAGATGACATTCTTGTTGGAGGGTTCTGTAGGTACGTAATGCTGGGCCTTGGCGGCAAGTGCCGTAACCAGCAGGGCCACCGCAAAGACAATGCGTAATGATCGGGTTTTCATGGCGTAAGGATTGTTTCGACCATAAAGATACAAATATCCCCGGGAAAGTCGTCGCCCCGGGGATATTTTCGTGTGAACTGGGTCAGGAAAAAAACTTCTTTATTTTCTGACGCAAAGGTTGGGTACGAACAGGGGGGTACGGTCCCTGTATACCCTGAATTCATCGCCGAAAATGCGCTCCAGCATCTCCTCCTCTTCGCGGATGTGCCTCTTCATCAGCAGGTATCCGACGAACGGAACGGTCAGGATGATCCATGAATTCATGACCAGGGCCAGTCCCGGGAGGATGATGAGCAGGATGGCAGAATAGAGCGGGTTCCGGCAGTAGCGGTACATGCCGCCGGTGATCAGGCGGTTCTCACGGATCCCGGGCAGCATTCGCCGGAGGGTCAGGAAATAGATCGTCAGTCCCCCCGCGATCAGAAGGGCTCCTGCCGTCACCAGTGCGCTCCGGAAGGAACTGCTGATAAGGAAAATCGACGGGAACAGGACGGAGACGATGATCGTGATCGCCAGCCAGGGCAGCATGATCCGTGCAATTTTGGGCCCGATACCATAAAAACTCAGTCTTTCCATGGTCAGTGTCAAAGGAAATTAGAATTTACCGAATTTCAGCCCGACGGTTGCGGTAAAATTATTCATCATGTCGGAGGAGGTGCGGATCATGTCGAACCCGCTGGTATACCGGTAACTTACGCCAGCGTTCAGCCGCATGAATTTCAGAATGTTCACCTCAGCCCTGACACCAGGTTCGATAACGAAAAAGCTATCGGTATCGAGGTTGCGGTTGCAATGATCCCAGTCATCCTCATCCCAGTCATAACTGTTTTCGTCACTGATAAAGCTTGTCTCTCCCGCTCCGATCAGCACAGGGAAGGTAACATGTACGACCGATTTCGGGAAAAGGGTGTACTCGAGCAGCAATCCGCCGTACCCCCCCTCCAGGTAACCTCCGGCAGTGTCGGTGACATGCTCGAAATAGAGGTCGTTGCGGTTGGTCAGGGCGTTACCGGCCAAACCGATGGAGAAGTTGTGATTGACGATCATGCCCACCGAAAGTCCTGCCAGCCATGCATCCCGGCCATCCACCTGGGTATATCCCGGACCTGCGCCGATGAACCAGCCCAGTTTTGTTTTTCCCCCTTTTCCGAAAACGGTGTTGAGGTCTTCATTTTTTTCGGTGGCAGTTGTTTGAGCGGTTGCAAGGATCACTGCAAAAATCATTGCGGTCAGTAAAATTAATCGTTTCATGGCAATAAAATTGAAGGTTAAAAGAACTATTGTGAATGAACTAACATTTCGCCGCAAAATTATCTGCAACTAAAAGAATTGCCTACCGATTCTCGCTGACTGCCGGACACGGGGGGACAAACATCGGTGTAGAATCGACGAATGTTCGGCTGCGATCCGTAAAAAACTGTCGTCCGTTTGTATTTTGCGTGCTGATTTCAGATTTTTGCTGTTTCTAACCTATGCCAACCTTCAGCCTCCCATGAAAAGACTGCTCCTCCTTGTATCATTTTTGACGCCGTTCCTGGGTTTTACCGGGCAGGTTGACATTAACAAAGCCGGTCGGGTGGCAGAGAACTGGTTCCGGCACTATGCCCCAACACCGAAAAAAATGTCCGTGATCAGCCATTCGCGCGAATACAAATGGAAAGACCGCACTTGTTTTTACATATTCTCCTTTGACCTCGGCGGGTTTGTGCTTGTTTCAGCCACCGACGCTATCACACCCGTACTGGGCTATGGTTTCGGTCGTTCGATGCCCGACACGCTGACGAATGAAGCTGTTAAGGACTGGTTCGACCATTACGCCAGGAAGATTGACACGACCGTGTCGTTGCAACCCGGCAGCGAAGCCGGACGGTACGCCTGGGAGCAACTGGAAGCCGGCCTCTTTCCGGAACTCGCCGCCACCAGTGTCCCCCCTCTCCTGACTACGACCTGGGACCAGGTTTGGCCGTACAATGCCGCCTGCCCCGCCGACCCTTCAGGCCCGGGAGGACGTTGCGTGACCGGCTGCGTGGCCACCGCCGTGGGACAGATCCTGAAATACCATAATTTCCCGCCGAAGGGTCATGGAGAGTTCGGTTACCAGGACGACCATGGCCATAGCATTTATGCAAATTTCGATACGACCTGGTACGGATGGGAAAACATGCCGGCATACCTGGGACAAACAGACACGGGTTACATGGCAGCAGCAACCCTGCTTTTCCATTGCGGCGTGGCCTCCTATTCGGATTATTCAGCATGGTCGACAGGCGGACGGAGGATGGACACGGAATCTTTTCTCGATTACTTCGGAACGGCATTCGCTTCCATCAAACAGGTTTACCGGAACACCACCACGCAATCAGCGTGGGATTCCTTGCTGATGGATGAACTGAACGCCGGGAGGCCTGTTTACTATGAAGGTTATAATCCATCGGTGGGCCACGCATTTGTTTGCGACGGCTATGACGCGACAGGGTATTTTCATTTCAATTTCGGATGGAGCGGACAGGGAGATGGCTATTTTCTCACCGGGAACATAAACCCGATCTGGTACACTTGGAATGACAACCAGGAGATTATTGTCGGGATCCGGCCAAACGACGGAAGCAATATCTGCCACGATACCATCTTGTCAACCGACCAACATTATTCCACCCCGATCCTGGTATCCGCTTTCGGCCGCCTCACCATCGCTCCGGGGACGACGCTTAAATTTGACAGTGCATGCCATATGAAGGTATCCGGAAGTATCCTGACACAAGGAACATATGAACAGCCTGTTACCATCACCGCTTTCGATACTGCGGCGCGTTGGGGGGGATTAAAAATCAACCCGCCGCTTTCCAAATACCTGAACCTGGAGGAACCCGATACGCTGAGCCTGAATCATACCCTCATCACCTGGTCGGATACGCACGGTGTGGAGGTAGGCTGGCCGA
>CAYVVG010000060.1:0-23966 GCA_964455285.1 uncultured Prolixibacteraceae bacterium | reverse complement strand
CCCAGGACAACCTGGAAGTGGTGAAGATATTGCTGCAGAACGGGGCCGGCGTCAATGATAACAACAAATACGGCGCCACCGCGCTGCTGATCGCGGTGGTCAACCAGTTGTTCCCGACCGTGGAACTGTTGGCCGAGCAGGGGGCCGACTTGCAGGCGCATACCCTGAGCGGGTGCAATGCCCTGATGTTATCCTGCTTCATAGGCGACCTCATCATCACCAACTACCTGGTCGATCGGACGATCGATGTCAATACCACCGACCTGCTGGGCCGAACGCCCCTGATGTACTTTTTCAGCCTGGGGACTTCAGGTGACGATCTGCCGACAAAATTCCTGTCGCTGCCAAGCAAAGCGCTGATCGACGTGCTCCTTTCCAAGGGGGCCCGAATTGATGCGTCCGATCACCTGGGCAATACCGCCCTGATGTACGCTGCCGACCTGGGCCTGATCTCCTTTGCGGATTACCTGTTGTCGAAGGGCGCCAATCCCGATCTGAAGAACAGCAGCGGGCTGACATACAAGAAATTATTGAAGAGCCGGAAACTGGAGAGGATCGACATCGATCCGATCATCATAAACGCCAAAAAATAGTCGTTGGAACAAACTTGCCCATCATGACCACAAAATCCTGGCTGGTGATGCTTTTTTCAGCCATGCTTTTCCTCCCTGCAATGGCCGGCAACGCTCCGTATCCTGTCTCCGACGGGGAAAAGGATCCTGACGAAAAGTTCTGGATCCGCGGCGCCATCGGAGCCCAGGGCGGTATGGATATTTTTATCCCGTCGGATGTCAACCAGTTCACAAAGGATTTCTGGAACAACCTGATCGATCAGTATTACCCGTACGGCGACTATTATGGCGGAAATGAGGCCATCCCCATGATCATCGGGTTTCATTACAATCTCAAAGCCGCCCTCCGGATCATTAACGTTTTCCAGGTGGAAGCCTGGCGTGAGCAATTCTGGGGTATTGGCCTGCAGATCAAGACGACCCTGTACACTTACGGGATGGGGACCAACCAGACACTGACGGCCACCTACCAGTTTTACCCCACCTACAATGCCATCGGCGGGAACCTTCTTTTTACCCCGGGTGCAAAACGGAAACCGGTCTTTTTCACTGTCGGGGGCGGTGTCGGGAAATACAACGGGCACTTCCGTTACCACGAGGAGGGCACCAACACGGTGAACGGGATCATCTCCTGAAAAATCCCTACCGGAACAACAAAACCGTATCGCTCGATTTCACAGGCGGGGGGCTGGAACTGGGGATCAAATTCATCATTCCCTGAACCGCCGCAACCATCCGCAGTTTCGGTCAATCCGTTTCCGACGGCCACACCCTCTCGCCCAGAAGCCAGGTTTGCAGTACTTTAACCTGCAATAATTCTCCTTCCGGCACCGTAAGGATATCGTGATCAAGCACGACAAAATCGGCATCTTTCCCCGGCTCGAGGCTCCCTTTCCGGTCGTCGAGAAATCCCGCCCGTGCTGCCCAGAGGGTGATCGATTTCAGGGCGTCCTGCCGCGAAAGGGCATTTTCGGACTGGAATCCTCCGTCCGGATACCCGGAAGCGTCGGTCCTGGCAACGGCGGCAAAGAAGGTCATCAGGGGTGAAATATCCTCGATCGGGAAATCCGTTCCGTTGGGGATCCATCCGTTCGCCTGTAAAAGGTCGCGATAGGCGTAGGCCCAGCGTACCCTAACGGATCCCAGGCGATCACCTGCCCAACGCATGTCGGAGGTGGCATGGGTAGCCTGTACCGAGGGAATGATCGAGAAGTCGCTGAACAGGCGGAGGTCGACCGGATCGACCACCTGCGCATGCTCGATCCGCCAGCGGCGGTCGTTCTTTCCCTGCAGAAACTCTCCAAAAATATTCAGGATCATGCGGTTGGCCGAATCTCCGATGCAGTGTGCGCATACCTGGTAGCCATGGTCAAAGGCCAGCCGGCAAAGGCTTCTGACCGAATCGGGCGTGGTCACCGACAGGCCCGATGTGGATGGCATGTCGCTGTAAGGACTTTTCAACCAGGCGGTCCTGCTGCCCAGGCTTCCGTCGGCATAGAGCTTGATCGACCTGACCGTGAGCCTCTCCGATAGGTAAGGGCCCCGTTCCACCCACTCGCGGATATTGAGGGAGGAAGGAGAAAGCATGGCATACACCTGCATTTTCAGGCGTCCGGCCTTGTGAAGGGAATCGAGGAACCTGACCTGGCCAAATTCCAGTCCGGCATCGCTCACCAGCGTAAGACCGGCACTGAAACATCGTTGTTCGGCCCTGCCCAGCAGCGACGCCAGCGTTTCTCCTTCAGCGGAAGGCACCGCCGCCCTCATCCGGTCTGCAGCCGTTTCGCTCAGAATGCCGGTCATCCGGCCTCCTTTCATCTCCACCTGCCCCGCGCCAAATCCGCCCTGACCGGTGATGCCGGCCATGTCAAGAGCTGTACGATTGGCCAGCACCACGTGACCATCCACCCGGATCAGCATCACGGGAGTCGCAGGATAGCGTTCGTTCAACCGGTCATTGCCGGGAAATTCCTTTTCGGGCCAGAGGTTCTGATCCCATCCCCGCCCGATCAGCCATCCCGGTTTTGACGGATCGTGAGCCCGGTGCAACCGTTCCAGTACTTCCGCGAACGACCGGCATCCCAGCAGGTCCACATACTGCATTCCTTCAGCAAAACCGACGAAATGACAGTGTGCATCGATAAAACCGGGATATATATGACGGCCCGACAGATCGATGATGCGAGGCGCTTCAAACCGGGACAGGATCTCTTGGTCGTCGCCCACGGCAAGGATCTTCCCGCCGGCCAGGGCCATGGCCGATGCGACAGGCCGGTGGGATGACACGGTATGGATCGTTCCCCGGACCAGCAGGGCATCTGCAGTTTCTTTGGCCGGTGGGTGCATGGCAGGCATAAGCAGGGTGAGGGCTATAACGAGAATCGGGTTTACACTCATTTAAATGGCTGGTTTATTGTCGGTTCGGCAAAATTAGGAACATTTTTTTTGCAGAAGTGACAATTCTAACAATCTTTACTTATTTTTGTATGATTCAAATCATATATACCGAATGAAATATAAATCTACCAGTTCTAGATTTATTGTTGTTATCTCAGTTATTGTTTTTGCAGCCTTGCTGAGGCTTTTACCGCATTGGCCCAATTTCACGCCAATCGCAGCCATGGCACTTTTTGCCGGTACCTATTTCGACAGAAAGCAGTATGCTTTCGCCATTCCGATCGCCGCGATGTTCATAAGCGATCTCGTGATAGGTCTGCATGCCAATATGCCTGCGGTTTACCTGAGTTTCGCCATTACGGTGCTCATCGGTACCGCGATCCGCAAGAAAGTGAATGTGGGATCGGTCGTACTGGCGTCACTGACTTCATCCGTTATCTTTTTTGTGATAACGAATTTTGCGTCATGGCTCGCCAGTCCGTTCTATCCTCAAACGATCGGAGGCCTGGCCGAATGTTACCTGGCCGGCCTGATCTTTTTCCGCGACACGGCTTACGGTCTTTCATTCTTCATGAACGACCTGCTCGGTACCCTGTTCTTCAGCGCTGTATTTTTCGGTGCCTTCTACCTCGCACAAATGAGGTTCCCGGTCCTTGACAGGTCCAGGTTCTGAGCCGAGGTCACCCGCCGGGTGTTCATCTGAGTAACACAAAAATCGTTTTGCACCATTGAACAGACTTCAATGGTGCATTATTTTAATGGGTACCTTTGCAGGGATGTCCGATATAATAAGACTTTTACCCGATTCCGTAGCCAACCAGATCGCTGCCGGTGAGGTGGTGCAGCGACCCGCCTCCGCCGTCAAGGAACTCCTTGAAAACACCATCGACGCCGGAGCGACCGATATCCGGCTGATCATTCGCGAAGCAGGCAAGTTGCTCATCCAGGTGACCGATAACGGTTGCGGAATGTCGGAAGGCGACGCCCGCATGTGTTTTGAGCGGCACGCCACTTCAAAAATCCAGAAAGCCGACGACCTAATGGCCATCCGGACGCTTGGTTTCCGGGGTGAAGCGCTGGCCTCCATCGCCTCCATCGCGCAGGTCGAACTGAAAACCAAACGGCATGAAGACGAGATCGGCACCTGCGTGGTAATCGAAGGATCACAGTTTAAAAGTCAGTCGCCGGTGAGTTGCCCTAACGGTACGTCGATCAGTGTTAAAAACCTCTTTTTCAATGTACCTGCGCGGCGGAACTTCCTGAAATCGAATACCTTGGAGCTCCGGTACATCATCGAGGAGTTTTTCCGGGTAGCCCTCGTCAATCCCGCGATCGCTTTTACCTTTTACAATAACGACAAGATCCTGCACCAGCTGCCCGCGGGTAACGTCAAGCAACGCATCGGGAACCTGTTCGGTGCCTCATTCACGCAAAGGCTGATCCCGGTTGAATCACAGACCGCCCTGGTCAATATTTCGGGATTTATCGGGAAGCCGGAATTCGCCAAGAAGACAAAAGGCGAGCAATATTTCTTTACCAACGGCCGGTTCATCCGGAGCCCCTACCTGCATCACGCGGTGGAAAGCGCCTTCAGGGAACTGATTCCCGACGATTCCTATCCCTCCTATTTCCTTTTCATGGAGGTAGATCCGCAGCATATTGACGTGAATATCCATCCGACCAAGACGGAGGTTAATTTTCAGGATATCAAAACGATGTATGCTATCCTCCATGCTGCCGTCAAACAGGGGATCGGCAAATTCACACTGACTCCCGTCCTCGATTTCGAAACGGAACAAAGCATGAACATCCCTGTGTTCCCCGCCAGCCAACCGGTCCGCGAACCCCGGATCACGGTCGATCCCGAATACAATCCCTTTGAGAAAAAAACCCAGCCGCAGTCCAGTTTCAGCTTTCCTTCAAAGACACTGCCTCCTGCGGATGCATGGAACGAACTCTACCGCCCGGTGCCCCTTCCCGCCGACGCGGATAAAGTCAGCCCGGAACTCAGCCCCGGCAACGAAACACTGCCGCTCGAACCCGGTGAGATGCCTTCCGACCCTTCCTCCATGCGGGGCACACAGGTAAGAAACGCATTCATCCTGACCAGCACTCCGTCGGGCATTGTCATCATCGATCAGCAACATGCCCACGAAAGAATCCTGTATGAACGATTCCTGGAAGAACACCGGGCCGGGCAAAATTCCGGCCAGCTCCAGCTGATGCCGCAAACCCTGACGCTCTCACCCGGCGACGCACAGCTCCTTCACGAATGGTCGGAACATTTTCAGCACCTGGGTTTCGATATCGGTGAATTCGGGAAAGATACGTTCGTGGTGCGGGCAACTCCCGTGAACCTAGAACCCGCCAGGCTCCGGCCTTTTATCGAAGAGGTGCTGGAGTCCCTGAAGACACCGGGTACCGATATAAAAAAGGATCCGGGAGCGATCCTGGCCAGCAGCATGTCCCGGCGTTTGTGCATCAAACGGGGAAAGAGACTCCTTCAGGAGGAGATGGACAGCCTGATTGAAAATCTTTTCGCATGCCGCGTCCCCGGTATAACGCCCGACGGCAAGCCGACCATGATCGTGATCCCGTATGATGAACTGAACAGCAAACTGAAAATATAACCGAACCTCTCCTCATGTACCAGCAATACAGTCCCAGCGGTTTCAGCCTGCTCCCGCCCGTAGTCAAAAACCTCCTGATAATCAACGGGTTGTTCTTCCTGGCTACCCTTTCCCTTGAGACGGCTTTCGGGCTGGACCTGGTGGAGATGCTCGGACTGCACTATTTCGGGTCAGAACTTTTCCGCCCCTACCAGTTCGTCACCTACATGTTCCTTCACGGCGGAATCTCCCACCTGGTGATGAACATGTTCGCACTGTGGATGTTCGGGTACCTGCTCGAAAATGTCTGGGGCCCCAAACGGTTCCTGATCTATTATATGATCACCGGCATCGGCGCTGCCATCATCCAGACACTGGTGATCCATTTCGACGTGACTTCGATCCGGGCGGCGGCTGAAACGTATGCAACCGGCCCCTCGCTCGACGGTTTCATCGGGTTTGTACGCAACTATTTTCCCCAGTATTACGAATCGGAAGGTACCATCCGCAGTTTCATCGCCGACTGGACCCGTGTCAAAAGCAATCCGGCATATTCTGCACAGTCGCTCGACTTCGTCGATCAGCTGATCCGGCTCAAGATGGATGTTCCCACAGTGGGCGCATCAGGAGCGGTGTACGGGATACTCCTGGCTTTCGGGATGATGTTTCCCAACATGCTGGTTTACATCTACTTTCTTTTCCCGATCAAAGCCAAATGGATCGTCATCCTCTATGGCGCCCTGGAGCTTTTCTCAGGACTTTCGAACAATGCCGGCGATAATGTGGCTCACTTCGCCCATCTCGGCGGCATGGTTTTTGGTTTCGTCCTGATCCGGTTCTGGAAAAAACGGCGGGACCTGTACCCATGACAAACTACGGCTATACCCCACCCACGAACCCGATAGAGGAACTGCGCCGCTTTTTCAGGCAGCGTACGACGCTCCCTGTGCTTATCCTCATCAATGTCGCCGTATGGGCTTTGATCCAGGCGGCAGGGGTCGTCCATTTTCTTCTTAATTCGGGCGGAGGGAATGCTCTGAACGCGATCCTGCTCCGGATATTCGGGCTGCCCGCCGGGCTGCCCTCGCTGGAAGCGCATCCCTGGAGCCTGGTCACCTATATGTTTTTACATACGGACCTCTGGCACATCCTCTTCAACATGTTGTGGCTTTACTGGTTCGGGAAGATCTTCCTCTCCTTTCTTTCTTCCCGCGACCTGTTATGGATCTACCTTTTGGGAGGAATTTCGGGAGGGTTGCTATATATCCTGGCGTTCAACACGCTGCCCGTCTTTAAACCGATGGTCGATATTTCGTTCGCACTTGGGGCCTCCGCTTCGGTGATGGCCATCGTGACTGCTGCCGCTGTATATGCTCCGAATTACACGGTTCAGCTATTTTTGCTCGGACGCCTCCGCATCCTTTATCTGGCGGGGATTTTATTTATCTTTGATTTCTTCCTGATCCCGTCGGGCAACGCCGGCGGGCATCTCGCCCACATCGGGGGCGCACTTTTCGGTGCCGCCTGGGTGTTTGTCGCCGGAAAAGGCCGGACAGGGGCCTTCCGGAAGCTGGTTGACGGGTGGGTCGCAGGGATTTCCGGCCTTTTCCGCAAGGGAGGTTCCGGTTCCAGGCAGGGTGAACGGGCCGGAAGGCCCCTCACCGACGAGGAGTACAACCTGAAGAAAAGGGAGACCCAGCGAAGGATCGACGAGATCCTGGACAAGATCTCACGCGGCGGATATGACAGCCTGTCGAAAGAGGAAAAAGAATTTCTGTTCAACACCTCCCATAAGCGGTGATCCATCCACGCACGTTATGGCCAAAGGCAGATCCATTCTGAAGGTCACCCTGTTCAGCCTGAACATAGTGGCTGTTGCGGCTCTGCTGGCTTCCTACCTGGCCGGATACATCAGCCCGGAGCGCTGGTGGGTCTTTGCTTTTTTCGGACTTGCCTACCCGGCGATCCTGCTGGTCAACATGGCGTTTGTCATCTTCTGGCTGGTCACCTGGAAAAAATTCATCTTCGTTTCGCTTCTGGCCATCCTGGCCGGTTACCAGCAGATCCTTGCGATCTGTCCCATCCCGTTTCTTCAGCCCGGGCCTGCATCCGGCCATCGGGTCAACGTCATCACCTACAACATACACTCGTTCTACGGCACCCTCAAAGGGGACAACCAAAAAAAGATCCGATCGGGCATCTGGGATCTATTCAAACGACAGAATGCGGATATCATCTGCACCCAGGAATTCTCGGCATCCGGCGACGACCACGCCCGGATCCTGGAAGATTTTGCCAGGAAAGCCGGCCTGACCAACGCATCCTACCGCAACTACGAGCGATCTGGCAGTAAGAAGCGGATCATGGCCATTGTCACTTTCGCCCGGCACCCCATGGTCAACCAGGGTTATTTTGAAATCGAGGGCCGGAGCGCATTTGCGATCTTTACGGATCTTGCCATTGGCAACGACACGGTACGGGTGTATAACCTTCACCTGCAATCGATCCGGTTCGGGAAAGAGGACTACCGGTTCTATTCAAACCTGACCGAACCCGATACCGATACCACCAGGATCAAGGAAGGGTCGTTGCGCATATTCATGAAACTGCGAAAGGCTTTTCAACTCCGGGCCCGCCAGGTCGACATGCTGTCGGCCCACCTGGCCCGGTGCCGCTATCCCGTGATCATAGCCGGCGATTTCAACGATCCACCCTCTTCGTACACCTATCACCGGCTTACCCGGACGTTGTCGGACTCGTTCATAGAACGGGGGCGGGGACTCTTTCAGAGCACCTACCGGGGCAAGCTCCCCTCCTACCGCATCGATCAGATCCTTCACTCGGGACACCTGGCCACGGCTTCCTACAGCAGGCCGGATGTCGGATTCTCCGACCATTTCCCGGTCGCTGCCACCCTCTTTCTAAAACCCTGACCCTCCGCACACATGGAATTCAAGCTCACGTCCGAATTCTTCCCAACCGGCGACCAGCCGGAAGCCATCCGCCAGCTGACAGATGGTCTCCGGAGGGGTGATCCCGGCCAGATCCTGCTCGGCGTGACCGGTTCAGGAAAAACCTTTACCATCGCCAATGTCATTCAGGAAGTGAAGCGCCCCACCCTGGTCCTGAGCCACAACAAGACATTAGCGGCACAGCTTTACGGCGAATTCCGCCAGTTCTTCCCCGACAATGCCGTCGAATTTTTCGTCTCCTACTACGATTACTACCAGCCTGAAGCCTATATCCCGGTTACGAACACCTACATTGAAAAAGATCTTTCGATCAACGAGGAAATAGAAAAGCTCAGGCTGAGTGCCTCTTCCGCATTGCTTTCGGGCCGGCGCGACATTATTGTTGTTTCGTCGGTGTCGTGCATTTACGGGATCGGGAACCCGGATGACTTCAACAGCAACACCATCCGGATCCGGCAGGGAGACCAGGTCGGGCGCAATGACCTGCTGAATGCGCTCGTCAACAGCCTCTATTCACGCACCGAGGGGGATTTTACACGGGGACGGTTCCGGGTCAGGGGCGATACCCTCGACATCTTCCCGGCATACCTCGATGTGGCCTACCGCATCATCTTCTTCGGTAAAGAGGTGGAAAGCCTTGAATCCTTTGACCCCCTGACCGGCAGGAGGATCGAGCGGATGGATACCATGACCCTCTACCCGGCAAATATCTTTGTCACCTCGCAGGACAAGATGCGGGAAGCCTTGCTCGGGATCCGGGACGACCTGATCCGGCAGTGCGCCTATTTCCGTGAAAACGGAAAAGAGCTCGAAGCCAAGAGGCTCGAGGACCGGGTGTCGTATGATATCGAAATGATGCGGGAACTGGGATACTGCTCGGGGATCGAGAACTATTCCCGCTATTTCGACGGGCGTAAGACAGGATCCCGCCCCTTTTGCCTGATGGACTTCTTTCCGGAGGACTTCCTGCTGGTCATCGACGAAAGCCATGTCACCATTCCCCAGGTCCGCGCGATGTACGGGGGTGACCGGTCGAGGAAGCAAACCCTTGTCGAATATGGTTTCAGGCTCCCTTCCGCAATGGATAACCGTCCGCTTAAATTCGAGGAATTCGAGGCATTGGTCAACCAGACGATCTACGTAAGCGCCACTCCTGCGGATTTTGAATTGCAGCAATGCGAAGGGGTGGTGGTGGAACAGGTCATCCGGCCAACCGGACTCCTCGATCCATACGTCGAGGTAAGACCCAGCCTGCGGCAGATCGACGACCTGCTCGACGAGATCAACCAACGGATCGTCCGGAACGAGCGCACGCTGATCACCACCCTCACCAAGCGGATGGCCGAAGAACTGAGCAGTTATTTCTCACGTCTCGACATCCGTTGCCGCTACATCCATGCCGATGTCGATACACTCGAGCGGGTGGAGATCCTTCGCGAACTGAGACTGGGTTCGTTCGATGTCCTGATCGGAGTGAACCTGCTCCGGGAGGGGCTCGACTTGCCTGAGGTTTCGCTGGTGGCCATCCTCGATGCCGACAAGGAGGGGTTCCTGCGATCGGAGCGTTCGCTCACGCAGACTGCCGGTCGGGCTGCACGGAACATCAACAGCCGGGTGATCCTGTACGCCGACAAGGTCACCCATTCGATGAAGCGGATGATGGATGAAACGAACCGGCGAAGGGAGAAACAGATCGCATACAATACCGAACACCACATCACGCCGACCAACATCGTGAAAAGCACCCGTGAGATACTCGGACAGACCGCCATTGCCGGTTCGGACAAAGGAGCGCCATCGCCCTACGTGGAAAAAGAGGCCCTGGATATCGCCGCCGACCCCCTCCTTCAGTATCTCAGCCCCGACAAGATCAGGAAACTGATCACACAGAACCGAAAGGCTCTGGAGGATGCGGTAAAAAGCCTTGACTTCCTCGAAGCCGCACGCCTGCGCGACGAATACAAGGCGCTGCAGGGCATGCTCGACAAATAACCCGGAAAATCTGGTGGCTTACCATAAAAAGAAAAGACGCAGCATCCTGCGTCCTTTCTTCTGTTATTTAAAAGATTTTTATCGAAGGATCATTTCACATCCAGCAGCTCCACATCGAAGACCAGCGAGGAATACGGCGGGATCTGTCCCATATCGCGCTCGCCGTAAGCGATGGCCGAAGGGATGATCAGGGTGGCCTTCCCGCCGACATTCATCAGTGCGATGCCTTCATCCCATCCCTTGATCACCTGGCCCTGGCCAAGCACAAATTCGAAGGGTTGGTTGCGGTCGCGCGACGAATCGAACTTGGTGCCATTGAGCAGCGTGCCCGTATAGTGAACCTTCACTTTTTTCCCTGCCACCGCACGGGTGCCGGTTCCCTTCACCTTTTCAACATAGATTAGCCCGCTGGGGTTGGCCTTTGTGGTGATCTTGTGGTCGGAGAGATACTTCTTCAGAAGGTCGCCTTCCTGTTTCTTGTTGGCTTCCGCCTTTACGCTCATCTCCTTCTGTTTCACCGCCTGGTCGATGCTGTCGCGCTTGTTTTTTTCTTTCATCTCTTTTTCGTGCGCGGCTTTCGACATCACATCAACCACTTCCACATCATAGATCACGGTGGAGTAAGGGGGGATCAGGGTACTGTGACCGTTTTCGCCGAAACCGATCTTCGAAGGGACGATCAGGGTGGCCTTGGTGCCTTTTACCATCATCCTCAACCCTTCATCGAATCCCTGGGTGTCAAACCGCTTTCCGACCTCGATATCCATGGGCTCTCCGCGGTCCTGCGTGGCGAATACTTTTTTTCCGTCGATGAGCGACACTGCGAAATGAGCTTTTACCCACTGTCCGCTGTCGAGCTTCGCTCCCTTCCCCGCCTGGGTTTCCAGGTAGTAAAGTCCGGAAGCCGTGGGAGCTGCAGTGATCTTCTTTTCGTCAATGTATTTTTTTAACGACTCCTCTTCCTTTTTGATGAGATCGGCAGGTTTTTCGATGGAAACCATGGTGATGTAGAAATGGACCACACTGTTGGTATCAATGAAGGCAGGACGCGACGGCTGCCGGAAAGTTTTGGTGAAAAGCGAATCGGCATTGATGATAAAATCAGCGCTGTCGCCTACCGAAAGCATACGGAGCCCTTCATAGATATCACCTTTAAATTCAGGTTCCGGAAGCCGGAAACGCAGGGCCGTCGGCATGGCCGTCTTGCTGTCGAACAGGGTCGAATCTTTATAGGTGTACTTCATGTTCAGCGAAACCCAGTCGCCGACCTGCGCCTTTACGGTATCCTTGCCGGCTTTAAACAGTTTGTAGTACAATCCGGATTCCGTTTTATCGTAACCCGGGTACTTGGAGGAGCAAGCCAGCATGGTAACGGCGACCAACATGACCACGATCCACAGATTCACATACTTTTTCATAATGAGCAATTTAGGTTTTTTGGTTAACGGTCTTTAAAGGTGTGCAAAGATAGTGAGTTCCTTTGTAAATAAACCCCCGGGATTAACGAAATTTATAACCCTGCCCCCGGTGCCGGTTTACCGGGAATCGGCCAGGCTGATCAACTCCACATCGTACACCAGAGTCGCTCCTGCCGGAACTCCCGACGGATCGCCCAGGAGACCGTAAGCCAGGTGTGCCGGGACGATCAGGTGGGCTTTCGCTCCCTGCTGCATATGCATCAGCCCCTCTTCCAGCCCGCCGACGGCTTTTTTCCGGCCCAACTCAAACGTCGAAAGCTCGCCTGTCCCCTGCCGGGTTACCGGTTCGCCATTCAGCAGGGTGATCCGGTAACGGATGGAGACTATGTCGCCCTCTTTCGGAGTCCTTCCCTTACCTGGCCTGTAAACCATCCAACGCAACCCCGTCGGCGTCGTCTCCATTTTCCATTGGTAGCGGGCGATAAAATCCTCGATCTCTGTTCGTTCCGCCTCGACCACCTGCCTATGGTAACCAACTACCGAGTCGGCTGCAGGCCCGGCGGTCTGACGCCCCGTTTCCCGGGTGTCTCCTCCGCTGCATGTAACCAGCAGGAACGCTGCGGGCACCACCATGAGGGCGGCTACGGTTCGATATCCGTCTAACCACCGTTTCACTTAATAAACGACTTTTAGGTTGGGCTGGTACGAGGGCAGTATGTCCCTGAAGATCTGCACGGTTTCGTCGAGCGACGTGGTGCAGTTGGCACCGGCGGCGTTGCGGTGGCCCCCTCCGCCAAAGTATTCCGAGGCCATGGTGTTGACTGCAAAGGCGCCTTTCGACCGGAATGATACCTTCACAATTCCGTCGCGCTCAATAAAAAGGGCGGCCAGGTTGATGTCCTTAATAGAAAGCGCATAATTGACCACGCCTTCAGTATCGCCGATCTGGTAATTGAACCTGACCAGGTCTTCCCTCGTCAGGGTGATGTAGGCGGTATGGTACTCGGGAATGACGACCAGCCTGTCGCTGAGCGATAACCCGAGCAGGCGCAACCGGCTTTCGGAATAGGTATCGTAAATCAGCCGGTGCAGGTACTCCCCGTCGATCCCGAACCGGAAAAGGTGGGCCAGTATCACGTAGGTATGTTCATAATTGCAGGCATAGCTCAGCGAACCGGTATCCGTGACGATCCCCGCATAGATGCATTCAGCGATATCCTTGTCGAGCAGAGCGATGTCACCCGCCTTTTCTATGAAATCGTAAACCAGTTCGGAAGTGGAGGAGGTGCGGGAGATGGATATCTTGTATGCGAAATCGGAGGAGGGGTTCAGGTGGTGATCGATCAATACCTTAACCGCACTGGAAGCTTTTACTGCCAGTCCCGCTTCGTTCAGCCGGCTCAGGTTGTTATAATCAACCGCTACGATGATGTCCGCCTCGTTGATGGCCTCTGCGCACACCTCCTTCTCCCGGGTCCACACCAGGATCTTCTCATGCCCTTTCATCCATGCGAGGAATTCAGGGTAAGGGTCGGGGATCAGGATTTTTACTGCATGCCCTTTCTTCGTCAGGTAGGACCCGAGCGCCAGGCTGGCGCCGATGGCATCGCCATCGGGGTTGGAATGGGTGGTGACCAGGATGCGGCCGGGCCTGGCAAAGAGCCCGGATATTTGGTTGAAGTCAGTGTTTTCCAAGCAGGTAGATGTTTTAAGGTCGCAAAATTAACGATAATTTGAATTAAAGCCGTAATTTTGCCGCCCTTAACAACCATCATTTATGACAGGCAACATCACATTTACCATGATAAAGCCCGCCTCATTTGCGGCGGGACATGCGGGACAGATCCTGGCCCGTTTTGAGGAGGCCGGTTACCGAATCCTGGCACTCAGGAAGATGAAACTCAGCCGCGAACAGGCAGGCGCCTTCTATGAAATGCACAGGGGCAAGCCCTTTTACGATGAACTGACCGCAATGATGTCGTCGGGTCCCATTATTGCGGCGGTACTTACGAAAGAAAATGCCGTAGAGTCATTCCGGAAATTCATCGGCGCCACCGATCCGGCGAAAGCCGAAGAGGGAACGATCCGCAGAATCTTTGGTAAAAGTCTCAGCGAGAATGCCGTGCACGGATCCGACAGCGACGAAAGCGCCATGCGGGAAGCCGGTTTCTTCTTCCCGGAGATGGAAAGGATCTGATCTTATTCGGGGTCATATTCCCTGAAGGTTTTATCACTGTAACAAAAGAGGATCTTTTCGGTCCTCTTTTCATTTTTCCCCTTCTTTACCGGCTTTACGGGCGATTCCAGAAGAGTTTCAGCAGGCTCCTTGTCTGTCATGCTGAACAGATCATGCTGTACCGCCGTATCAGCAACTACATTGGCGACGGGATTTTCCGGAATGGAAGGATTGTCTCTTTCTCCGATGTCCGTTTTCCTGCCAAATAAAAGATAGTCGGCCGGGACCTCCGGAAAACGGGTGAGCACTTTCATGACAAATTCCAGGCTGGGTTTATTCCTGCCGGATACCAGGTGTGACATCCCCGAACGCTGAATACCCAGTTCGTCGGCAAACTGGGCCGCGTTCATCTTCTTCGATCTCATCAGTTCCAGTATGCGCTCGATCATCTCATTGCCTTTTTGCAAAAATAGAAGAATTTAGTATCGTAAACTACCCATTAGCCTATTTTTCATGAATCCTTGATTTATTACATCATATAAATAACATATATGACTGGTAAATAATGTATTAATAAATATATTATAAAAATATTTTGAAAATTTGATCCTGTTTACAATTGTAATTACATTTGTAAACAACGATTATCGCTACCATTTTCTGCATGTAGCACTATAGTTATATGATTGTATAACAGGGGTATTTGATTCATGAAACCCGGGGTTGCAATGTTTACAAGTTTACATTCGTAAACTACATTTGTAATCCTGATATGGCTCAGTTTTTACCGATGTGCACCCTCCGGGGGACCAGTTTCGCCGGGGTAGCCTCCCAATATTTATAGCTATTCAACTTATTTTATATCACTTACGTTATCTTTTTTATTATTTTACTTTATATATTGAACATATTCATTTGAATAATATGGATTTATTACAGATACAAACTAATTACCATTTACCGTTGTTTCTGCTGCCCCTTCATCTCCCGAATCATTTTTTGACATAAATTTGCGCACTAAATCCTCCCTCCCATGTTCACCGAAAAGGACCTGGATCAGATCCGGAATAAGGGGCTCGATATTGCCACCGTAAAGAGGCAGATCGATCACTTCATCCTTGGCTTCCCTTATATTAGACTGTTAAAGCCGGCTGTGCCCGGCGATGGCATTCTCCGCTTTACCCCGGAGGAGGCTTCGGTGTTCAGCCGGCTGTTTGAGAACCGGTCCGGTATGACGATCAGCAAATTCGTCCCTGCCTCGGGGGCTGCCAGCCGGATGTTCAAACACCTCTTCGAATACCTTGAAAAGGTGCAGAATACCAGGGATGCGGCTGGATCTTCCGGCGATACCGGTTCGGTGGCGGCGCTTCTCGCCCGCCTGCCTGAAACCGCCTTTTATCCCGATCTGCAGGAGGTGATGAGCCGGCAGGGGCTGTCGGCTGAGCAGATGAAAGATAAAAACAACCACCCTGCCGTTGTAGAGGCCATCCTGTCGGAACAGGGACTGAATTATGCCAGGCTCCCGAAAGCCCTGCTCAAGTTCCACCGTTACAGCGACGGTTCTCGGACCGCACTCGAGGAACACCTGGTGGAGGCAGCGACATATTCAACTGACCAACAGGGAGTTGCCAGGATCCATTTGACCATTTCCCCCGAGCACCGCGAAAAGTTCGAAGAACTTCTTGACCGGGTGAAAGGCCGCTACGAATCAGATCACGGGGTCACTTTTGATATTTCCATGTCGGTTCAGAAGCCTTCCACCGACATCATTGCGGTTGACGAATGGAACCAGCCATTCCGGAATGCCGACGGATCGCTCCTCTTCCGTCCCGGGGGACACGGGGCCCTGTTGGAGAACCTGAACGACGTGAAAGCCGACCTTATCTTCATTAAAAACATTGATAACCTGGTGCCTGACCGGTTGAAAGCGGCCACCTACGAATACAAGAGACTTCTTGGCGGATTTCTTATTTACCTGAAAGATACAATTGCGGGGCATCTCCGGGAACTTCTCCAAGGAGATATCACCCCGGAAGAGACCGATGGCATTCTTCATTTCGCCACCTCCGTGTTGTGCCTCGACCTGCCGGCCGACTTTCCCCGCCTCAGCCCGGGGGAACAGCAACGCCGGCTTTTCTCCCTGTTGAACCGGCCGGTCCGCGTGTGCGGGATGGTGAAAAATGAAGGCGAACCCGGCGGGGGTCCCTTCTGGGTTGCTGATCAGGATGGGAGAAGGTCGCTGCAGATCGTCGAATCGTCCCAGATCAATCCCGACGACCCGGCACAGAAAGAGATCGCTTCGCGTGCCACGCATTTCAACCCCGTTGACCTTGTATGCTCCACCCGTTCATTCGATGGTTCCTATTTTGATCTCAGGGAGTTCGTCGATCCTGCCACCGGTTTCATTTCGGTGAAATCCAGCGGCGGAAAGACCCTGAAGGCACAGGAACTTCCCGGATTATGGAACGGTTCGATGGCCCGTTGGATCACGCTGTTCGTGGAGGTGCCCATCATCACGTTCAACCCGGTGAAAACAGTCAACGACCTTTTACGAAACGAACATCTGCCAAGCCAGCCATAACCTCTATGTTTAAGAAGATCTCCATTCTCCAGCTCCTTTTTACAATCCTCGCCGGAACAGTGACCGCCCAGCCGGGCTATACCGTGAAATTCCGGATCAGCGGCATCCGCGACACGACTTGCCTGGTAGCCTATTATTACAGCAACAGCACTTACATCAAAGACACGCTCCGCGTGGACGGTTCGGGACGCTGTACGTTTAAAGCTCCCGCCGATCTGCCGCGGGGATTGTATGTGCTGGCGATCACCGACAAGATCTTCTTCGATTTCGTGATCAACAATGACTTCAGGTTCTCCATGGAAACGTCGAAGGAAGATCCTCTCAACAAGATGATCATTCGTGATTCACCTGAAAATGAGTTGTTTTACACATACCTGCGAACCACCCGTCAGCAGTTCGACCGGATCCAGGCGCTCGATGACCGGGCGAAGACTTTGGGGGAACAGAAAGACAGTCTGAAGGTACTTTCCGACCGGGCGGGAGCCATCAACAAAGAGCTGATCGCCTACAAGCTCGGCATTATTGATAAGCATCCCGGCAGTTTTACCGCCCTGCTCATCAATGCCATGCGCGAACCCGACGTTCCCGAACCACCCCTTCTTCCCAACGGACGACCCGATTCCACGTTTGCATACAAGTATTACAAGGCCCACTATTGGGACGGGACCGATTTCACGGACGACCGTTTCCTAAGGACCCCGGTATTCCATTCCAAGCTGAAGAAGTACTTTGAAACCGTGGTGGTTCAACTGCCCGACAGCATCATCCGTGAAGCCGACGACCTTATCGAAAGGGCCAGGCCCAACCCCGAAATGTTCAAATACCTGATCTGGTTCACCACTTACAAATATGAAAACCATGATATCATGGGGTTCGACAAGGTCTTTGTCCACCTGGTCGATAAATATTACATAACGGGGCAAACCACCTGGATCAGCAAAGAGGTGAACGAGAAGATCATCAGGAAAGCCAACAAGATCCGTCCGTTGCTGATCGGCCAGGTAGCGCCCAACATGATCATGCAGGATACCAACCTGCGGCTGGTTTCGATGCACGGCATTCAGGCAGCATACCTGATCCTCCTGTTCTGGGATCCCGACTGCGGCCATTGCGAAAAGGAGATCCCTGTGCTGAAGGAGATGTATGAAAAGATAAAGGAGGAATACAATCTCGAGATCTTCGCGGTGTGCTCTGACACTTCACTGGTCAAATGGAAAAACGGCATTCGCAAGAAAAACATGCCCTGGATCAACGTGGATGGCCCACGTACGCTCACGGGCGACTACCACGAGCAGTACGACATCATTTCCACGCCGGTCATTTACCTGCTCGACCGGAACAAGGTCATCATTGCCAAGCGATTGCCTGCCGATAAAGTGGGCACCTTTCTGGAGAGTTACCACCGGCGCGCCCGTAAACAATAAAAAGACCCCTCTCCCACCGGGGAAAGGGGTCCTGGCCGGGCATGGCCCGATGAAGACTAGTTGTTGAGCTCGTCGATCACGGCCTTGAACGCTT
Organism: uncultured Prolixibacteraceae bacterium; assembly: GCA_964455285.1. Classification (GTDB taxonomy): domain Bacteria; phylum Bacteroidota; class Bacteroidia; order Bacteroidales; family FEN-979; genus CAIVAT01. The sequence continues at coordinate 5,731 of CAYVVG010000060.1, read as the reverse complement.
CGGGATGGTTCATGGCCAGGTCGGCCAGGGTTTTCCGGTTCAGCGTGATGTTCTTCTCAGCCAGTTTTCCGATGAATACGGAATAGGACATTCCGTACTGCCGGACACCGGCATTGATCCTGGTGATCCACAAAGCGCGGAAATTACGTTTCTTGGTTCGGCGGTCCCTGTACGCGTAGGTCAGGCCTTTTTCCACCGAATTCTTCGCAACGGTCAGGACGTTCTTCCTTCTCCCGAACTGCCCTTTGGCCCTTTTCAGGATCTTCTTGCGTCTCTCGCGCGAAGCTACTGCATTTACTGATCTTGGCATTTTTTCTGGTTTTTCACGTCAGCGTTCCCTTTACAGGGAATCTTGAGGAGCTGATCGTAAGTTTGACAATGTTGATTAACCCTGAAGCATCTCCTTTACATTGGCCGCATCCGCCTTGTCAACGGTGGTGGAATAGGTCAGATTCCTTTTCCGTTTGGTTGATTTCTTGGTGAGGATGTGGCTTTTGTAAGCATGCTTCCGTTTGATTTTCCCGGTGCCCGTCAGGGAGAACCGCTTCTTGGCTCCGGACTTGGTCTTCATTTTTGGCATGTTACTGGTTTTATTACTGGTTATTTGTGATGGTAGTTGGTATTTATTTGTCGTGGCGACGGCTCACAGAACCGTTTTTCAACAGATGCTGTACGTCGTTATTTTTTGGGTGATATGATCATGATCATGCGTTTCCCCTCGAGGCGCGGGAGTTGTTCGATCTTCCCGAATTCGACCAGTTCCTGGGCGAATTTCAGCAGGATCAGTTCGCCTTTCTCCTTGTAGATGATCGAACGGCCCTTGAAAAACACATCCACTTTAACTTTGGCGCCCTCCTTCAGGAACTTGAGTGCATGGTTCAGCTTGAAGTTGAAGTCATGATCGTCGGTGTTCGGTCCCAGCCGGATCTCTTTGACGATGATCTTGGCCGTTTTGGCCTTCATCTCCTTTTGCTTCCGCTTGAGCTCGTAAAGGAATTTCTTATAATCGATCACCTTGCAAACGGGAGGATTTGCGGTAGGTGAGATCTCCACCAGGTCCAGGCCTTTGGACTCGGCAATGGCCTGTGCTTCGCGGATGTTGTAAATGCCGGCTTCGATGTTCTCGCCGACCACACGCACCACCGGTGCTTTGATCCAATGGTTGATGTTGTATGGTTCCTCTTTTTTCCCGGGTTTCGGAAAACGTCGCGGGCCGCTGAATTGTGTTACTATTGTTTATCCTCCTAGATTAGTGAATATTGAATGATTATCTCAAAGGGTCACCCCCATTTCATGATCAACCTCTTCACGGACCCGCCCGATGAAGTCTTCGAGCCTCATGGGTCCGAGATCGCCCTGGCCATGCCTGCGCACCGATACTGTGCCCTCGCTCTCTTCCCGCTCACCCACGATCAGCATGTAAGGCACTTTGGTTAACTCCGCATCCCGGATCTTCTTGCCCGCCTTCTCATTACGGTTGTCAACCAGCGTGCGAATTTCGGAATTATTTAGCAAATTCAAAACTTTTTCTGCATAACCCTGGTATTTCTCACTGATTGGTAGCACGATAGCCTGTTCCGGAGTAAGCCAAAGGGGAAAATTGCCTCCGGTATGTTCCAGCAACACGGCCACAAACCGTTCCATCGAGCCGAAGGGGGCCCGGTGAATCATCACCGGCCGGTGTTTCTGGTTGTCGCTGCCGATATACTCCAGGTCGAAGCGCTCGGGAAGGTTGTAATCCACCTGTATCGTGCCGAGCTGCCATTTCCTGCCCAGCGCATCCTTCACCATGAAGTCCATTTTGGGGCCATAAAAGGCAGCTTCGCCGAGTTCAATGACGGTATTGAGTTCCCGTTCTTCCGCCACTTCGCGGATGGCGCGTTCGGCTTTTTCCCAGTTATCGTCGGAGCCGATGTATTTCTCTTTGTTGTTGGGATCGCGCAACGAAATCTGCACGATAAAATCCTTGAATTCAAGGGCTTTAAAGATCAGCATGACGATATCCATCACACCTTTGAACTCATCCTTCACCTGTTCGGGTGTGCAGAAGATATGGGCGTCGTCCTGGGTGAAACCGCGTACGCGTGTCAGGCCATGGAGTTCGCCGCTCTGTTCGTACCGGTAAACCGTGCCGAACTCGGCCAGCCGGACCGGGAGGTCGCGGTACGACCTCGGCTTTACTTTATAGATCTCGCAATGGTGAGGGCAGTTCATGGGTTTGAGGAAGAACTCCTCTCCTTCCATGGGAGTGGAGATGGGCCGGAATGAACTTTCGCCGTATTTCTGATAATGGCCGGAGGTCTTGTAGAGTTCCACGTTCCCGATATGCGGGCACATCACCTGCTCATATCCCGCTTTCTTTTGCACCCTTTTCAGGAACATCTCCAGGCGTTCGCGCAATGCGGCGCCTTTGGGCAACCACAGCGGGAGCCCGAGCCCTACTTTCTGGGAGAAGGCAAAAAGTTCCAGTTCTTTTCCAAGCCTGCGGTGATCCCTTTTCCTTGCCTCTTCGAGGAATACCAGGTATTCGTCGAGGTCTTTCTGCTTTGGGAAGGTGATTCCGTATATGCGTGTCAGCTGTTTCCGCTTCTCGTCGCCGCGCCAGTATGCACCGGCAATGTTGAGAAGCTTGACTGCCTTGATCGGGCCGGTGTCGGGCAGGTGAGGTCCCCGGCACAGGTCGGTAAAGTGGCCGGATTCGTAAAACGTGATCTGGCCGTCGTCGAGTCCTTCCAGCAACTCGATCTTGTATTCATCCCCTTTCTGCTTGAAGTAGGAAACCGCTTCATTCTTCGGTACCTCTCTCCGGACGTATGACTGTTTCTCCCGTGCCAGGTCCAATATTTTTTTCTCGATCCGGTCAAAATCGTCGGAGGAGATGGCATGGGATCCGAAATCAATATCGTAGTAAAAACCATTTTCAATATCGGGGCCGATGCCGAACTTAACACCGGGATATAGCAATTCGATGGCTTCGGCCATCAGGTGGGCGGACGAATGCCAGAGAGTGGCCTTTCCTTCCGCGTCATTCCAGGTGAAAAGACGGATATGTGCATCGGACAGAATGGGTCGCGTGGCATCCCACACTTCATCATTGACCTTGACGGAAAGGACATTCCGGGCCAGGCCCTCGCTGATGCTTTTCGCGATATCGAGACCCGTCACCCCTTCCGGGTACTGCCTTACCGAGTTGTCGGGTAGTGTAACATTGATCATCGGGTAATCCTTGTTTTTAAGGGGTGCAAAGGTACGAAAATTATTTAATTTGCTATAATCTTAAATTCCGTCCTCCGGTTATTGGATCTTCCCTCCACGGTGGCGTTGTCGTCGATGGGACGTGAAAATCCAAAGCCTGCATAGCTCAGTCGCTGGTCGGCGATGCCGTGACCGGTCAGGTAGAGGTAAACCGCTTTAGCCCGGTTCTCGGACAGTTCCAGGTTATGCCCGGCGGAACCGACATGATCGGTATGGCCGCTGATCTCAATCTTCAGCGACGGATTCTGTCCGAGAAACAGGATCAGCTTCTGCAGTTCTGCGACCGACTCCTCCTTGAGCGTAAACTTGTCGGTATCGAAAAAAATATTCTTCAGTACCACCGCTTCACCCACCCGGATGGGCTTCAGCGGAATATCCATCAGGTACGGTTGTTCGCGGGGATGGGCGCCGGTCAGCACGAAATGTTCCGAATGGAACAGGTATCCCTCCTTCGAGACATTCAGCGCATAGTCTCTTTCGGAGGGCAACACGACCAGGAAACTGCCTGTTTCCCGGTCGGAGAAGGATTCGAGGGTGGCGATGGAAGAGGAGAGGTCGATAAGCTCGAACCTGGCTTCCAGTTTGCGCCCGGTTTCGGCATCGAACACTGTCCCTTTCAGGTAATTGGTCAGCAGGGGCCTGGCTCCGGGATACAGGGGAAAGCGATAGATATCCTGCCGTCCCCGGCCGCCGAGCTTATCGGACGAGATATACGCCAGGTCACCGCGCGAGCTGACCACAAGGGTCAGTTCATCGGAAAAGGTATTGATCGGGTAGCCCAGGTTGGCCGGTTTTTGCCAGCGACCACCGGCCTGCAGGCGGGTGATGAAAAGATCAAATCCGCCCATACCGGGAAATCCGCGCGAAGCAAAGTAAAGCGTCCGGCCGTCCGGATGGATGAAGGGGGCCATCTCTTCCACGCGGGTGTTGACCGAGTCGCCCAAGTTTTCCGGAACACTCCAGGTGCCGTTGTCCAGAAGCCGGGTCAGCCAGATGTCGGAGCTCCCCTTTCCGCCGGGGCGTTTGCTGGCAAAAAAGAGTGTCCTGCCGTCGGAAGAGAAGGAGGGTTGGGAGTCCCACTGCGGTGAATTGACCGTCTCTCCGAGATTTTGCGGCTCCGACCACCGGTTACCGGTGCGCCGCGACCAGTAGATGTCGCAGCTTCCGTACCCGTCGTCACGATTGCAACCGGCAAAGAAAAGGTACTTTCCATCGGGGGAGATATTCAGGGCACCTTCATTGCCGTGCGTATTGATGGGGGGTCCCAGTTCCTGCGCTTTCCGCCAACCTGTGTCGATCCTGGCGGCCTGGTAAAAATCCTCCTCAAATTCCTGCCCGCGGTCGATCGTCATGGAGTTGCTCGGATTCTTCCGGGTGAAGTATAGATACTCACCGTCGGCGGTCATCGCGTTGACATACTCGTCGTATTGGGTATTGATGCTGTCGCCCAGGCTGGACGGTTCAAAGGGCACCGGGTGGGCGATCCTGTCGAGGGCAAAGTCGCAGGACACAACGGCCTGTTGTGCCATCTTTTTTCGTGCTGCGGGAATCCCGTCCGAATCAATGAACCGGATGAAGTTGGCTTTGGCATCGGCATAGCGACCGGTGACAAGCTGGAGGTTGGCCAGGGTGGCAAAAAGGCCCGGGAAGAAGTTCCTGCCCGTACGGATGGCCGTTTCGTAGGACGCAATGGCTTTGTCAAATTCCTTTCCCTCGGCATGGATATCCCCCATCAGAATATAGGCTTCGACAAAGATGGGATCGAGATCGACTGCTTTTTTCGCATCGGCCAGGGCCCGGTCGAGGGCGCGGGCCTGATAGGCGTCGTAGGAAGAATAGAAAAATTTTTCGGCGCGTTTGCTGGTCGTCGACAACTGTTGTGCGTGAAGCAACGAGGAATGAGCAATGATCAAGCAGCAGGGAAGGAGGAAGAAGAGCAGGTGTCTCGAACGGGCGATCATGGAATATGCATGTATTTGTGACTCTGGAGGGATATCTTCCAAACAGGATGTTCCTTGATATATTCGACGATGCGGGGCATCATGATCTCGTGGCGGCTCCATTCGGGTTGAAAGTACCGGAGGCAGGTCGGGGCAATGTGCCGTGCGATCTCTTCGCCCCATCCAAAGTCGGTATCGTCATGCACGATCACCTTCAGTTCGTTCGCCCGGGCAAGCATCTCACCGAGCGGTGGAGCATCCTTTTTGGGAGATAAACAGATCCAGTCCCATTCTCCGCTCAGCGGTTGTGATCCGGAGGTTTCCAGGAAGATCCGAATGCCACGGGCATGAAGTTCCCGGCAGAGATAGTCCATGTTATATAACAGGGGTTCACCACCCGTGACGACGATGGCACGGGCAGGGCATGCGGCGGCCTGTTCCACGATATTGTCGGTGAGAACCGGCGGGAAATCGCTTGCATTCCACGATTCCCTGACATCACACCAGCGGCACCCGACATCACACCCTCCGACGCG
>CAYVVG010000059.1:0-25570 GCA_964455285.1 uncultured Prolixibacteraceae bacterium | reverse complement strand
GAACATCAAGAGTACGCCAAACTATGGCGCGGTGTACGAAAGTGACTAATCAAATTAATTTTCTTAACTTTGTAGCAAATATCCGAATATTTTTTGAGTTATAATCAAAAGTTGCCGCCCCTGGTGACTTTTATTGATGCTTCATGCAGCGGAAATTCCTGACAAACCTGGGGCTCCTCCTCTTCCTGAACCTGCTCATCAAGCCTGTATGGATTTTTGGGATCGACCTTACCGTACAACGCATGGTCGGGGTGCGTGATTATGGCTTCTACTTTACCATCCTGAATTTCTCCTTCCTGTTCAACATCATCCTCGACCTGGGGATCACCAACTTCAACAACCGCAATATCGCCCAGCACAACCACCTGCTGAACAAGCATTTTTCGGGAATTCTGGTGCTGAAGCTCCTGCTGGGTCTTATGTACTTCCTGCTCGCCTTTATAGTCGCACTGGTCCTGCGATACGACGCGGAACAGTTCAGGCTGCTGGGATGGCTGGCCCTCAACCAGTTCCTGCTGTCGTTCATCCTCTACCTCCGGTCCAACATCTCGGGATACCTCATGTTCCGTACCGACAGCGTTCTCTCGGTGCTCGATCGTTTCCTGATGATCCTTTTCTGCGGCATCCTGCTGTGGGGGCATGTTACCTCCGTTCCCTTCCGGATCGAATGGTTCGTATATTCGCAAACAGCCGCTTATACCGTAACAGCTGCACTGGCATTCCTTGTCGTGGTCAAGAAGGCGCAATTCCGCCGTCTGACCTGGAACCGGCCCTTCTTCCTGATGATCATCAAGCAAAGCCTTCCGTTTGCCCTGCTGGTAATGCTGATGACCTTTTACAACCGGCTTGACCCGGTCATGCTGGAGCGGCTGCTTCCCGAAAAGACCGGCGAGGAACAGGTGGGCATCTATGCTTCGGGATTCCGGCTCCTCGATGCGGCCAACATGATCGCATACCTGTTCGGGGTGCTTCTGATCCCGATCTTTTCCAATATGCTGAAAAAGAAGCAGCCCATCGAACATATGGTGAAACTCTCCTTCACCCTGATCATCACGGTCGCCATCATCACCGGCACCGGGCTCTTTTTTTACAGCCGTGAGTTGATGGAGCTTCTGTACGACACGCATATCGAAGCGTCCGACGCGGTATTCCGGCTCCTGATACCCGGCTTTATCGCAGTCTCTGCCACGTACATTTTCGGGACTTTGCTGACCGCCAACGGCAATCTGAAACAGCTGAATATCATTGCTTCAGCCGGCCTGCTGATCAATTTTTTACTCAACTTCTTTTTGATCCCGCGACTGATGGCGACAGGCTCGGCCATTTCCAGCCTGGTCACCCAGTTTGCCATGGCGTTCCTTCAGGTTGTCATGGTGCAGAGGATCTTCCGGTTTCGTGTCAATTACCGATACCTGGCCACACTGGCCGCATTTTTTATCGGGGTGGTGATTTTCAGCCTGTTGTCGCGAATGATCTCACTTCCGGTCCCATTTCTCTCAGGCCCTTACACCTGGATCGCCAACTTTGGGTTAATGCTGGTCTGTTCGCTCCTGCTGGCGGTGATACTCCGGCTGTGGAGTTTCGGGTCGCTGCTGAAGATCCTGCGCGAAGACAGGTGATCCGCTTCGCGCCTCCTGTAACCTCTTTCCTCAACTTATCGTATTATTATCTACCTTTGACAACAATTTTGAATTGTGCAATATGGCCAACGATTTGAAAAAGGCTGAGAGCTTTGATTCCTCAAACCTGGTGATCTTTCTCTACAAATGGCGCAAGCCTTTGTTCATCGTGATGGCAGTCGCCATGGTGGGCTCATGGTTCTTCTCGCTGCCGTGGTTCATCACACCGAAATACAAATCAACGGTGGTCATGTTCCCTGCCAGCAGCAGTTCCATCTCCAAGTCACTGCTGGATGAACAGCCCGTTAAAGGACAGGATATCACTTCGTTCGGCGAGGACGATCAGGCGGAGCAGTTGCTCCAGATATTGAATTCCAATAAGATACGCGACCGTGTTGCCCGCCAGTTCAACCTGATGCAGCACTACGGCATCGATACTGCCTCCGACATCAAGTATTCACGGCTTTTCAAGGAATACGAAAACAACATTACCTTCCGGCGCACTGAATTCATGGCAGTGCAGATCGCCGTTTACGACAAGGATCCGCAAATGGCAGCCGACATCGCCAACACCATCGCTTCGCTGCTCGACTCGGCAAAAAACGAGATGATGCGTCAACGGTCGGTCAAGGGCTTCCAGGTCGTTGAGGCGGAATACAACGCGATGAAGGCCGAGAAGGACAGGATCGTCGATTCGCTGGTGGCTCTCGGCCGCCTGGGCGTGAACGACGTGGAGTACCAGTCGCAGGTGTTGAACCAGCAGATGGCCATCTCTATCATGAACGGGAACCGCACTGCCCAGGCCGCCCTGCAGAAAAGACTCGATATACTCGGGCAGTACGGAGGGATCTACATGGCATTGAAAAATTCGCTGGAATTCAAGACCGAACAGCTTATCATCCTCGAGACCAAGTACAAGCAGGCGAAAGTCGATGCCGAGGAGAACCTGCCCCAGAAATTCATCGTCAGCGATGCTTACAAGGCTGAACGGAAATCTTATCCCCTGCGGTGGCTGATCGTTCTGGTTTCAACTCTTTCCGCGCTCTTCCTCTCTGTTATCGTGATCATGGTCATGGAGAAGATCTCAGCGTACAACGCCCATAAGAATTTTCAGATAGGACACTCATAAAATATATCCCGGATATGGATCGTTTTTTCAATAGTCAGCGGATCATTGAAATCATGGTGAAGTGGAAAATGCAGCTCGCCATGGTGGTGGTTGCCGCCATCCTGCTTTCCGTTCTCTTCTCCAGCCCGCTGTTCATCACTCCCCTGTACAAGTCGAACTGTTTGCTCTATGCATCGAACATCTCCCCTTATTCCGATGAGAGCGAGACCGAACAAAGCATCGAGATATTCCAGTCGCGCGATATCCGCGACTCGCTGGTGAAGAGATTCAACCTGGCCAGGCACTGGAAAGTGGACTCGGGGTACAAGTACTTTGAAAGCACCCTGTCATGGATCTACAGCCAGCGTGTTCATGTCGGCAAGACCCCTTTCGAAGCGGTGGAGATCGAGGTGCTCGATCACGACCCCGTCATGGCCCGCGACCTGATCAATGCCATGCTCGACGCATACAACAAGAAGATCCGCGCCATGCACAAGGAGAAGTTCCATGAAGTGGTGTTGAACTATAATTTTATCATGGGGGTGAAAAAGGGCTACCTGGATTCACTCCGCAGCAAGGCCCAGGAATTGGGGATGAAGTACGGGATCCTTGAATACCAGGCACAGACCCGCGAAGTGATGCGTTCCTACCTGAGTACCGGGGGCGGGTCGGTGCGCTCGGCCGAAGCAAAAGAGATGAAAAAGAACCTCGAGGAGAAAGGACCGGAAATGCTTTTGCTTTCGGAGATGATGAGGGCCGAGTCGGATGCCTTCAGCACGATGAAACTGGATGCCGATCGTGCCCTGCTTGATTACAACCGCGATTACACCTACGTAAATGTACTCAGCAAACCTGTGGTGGCCGACAAGAAAACCTATCCGATCCGCTGGCTCATCGTCGTTTTCAGCACCCTTTCCGCCTTTTTCGTTGCTGTAATTATCATTGGGGTTATTGAACGCGGCAGATTCCGCGTGCTCTCAGGTACCGGGAATGAGGGATAAATTTGCCGAAATACAGAGTTACATCACCGGCAGCAACCGCAGGATCACGCTTCTGTATGTCCTCAGTGCTGTTTTCATCGGTCTGAACTGCTACCTGGTTTACCGGGAGATATACTGGCTGCTCTTCATGCCGATTCTCCTGGCCCTTCTCTACCTCTATTTCTATTCACTCGACACCATTCTGCTGTTGATCGTTGCAGTGACTCCTCTCGCGATCAATATCACCCAGTTTGAGTTCAATGTCGGCGTTTCGATCCCCTCCGAGCCCATGATGCTGGGAGTCTTGCTCCTGTTCATCGTCAAGCTGTTCTATGAAAACCCGGTCGATCCGGCGATCTGGCGCCATCCCCTGACCATCGTCGTGGGACTGCAGCTGGGATGGATGCTGATCACCAGCATGACCAGCGACCTGCCCATGGTTTCGTTCAAACACCTGGCAGCCCGGCTCTGGTTCATCGTTCCTTTTTATTTGCTGGGTATTCAGCTGTTTAAAAAAAGGGTGAAGATCCTGTGGTTTGTCTGGCTCTACACACTGCCCCTGGCGGTCGTGATCGTTTATACCACCTATAATCACAGCCTTTGGGGGTTCGACGAACAGGCCGGGCACTGGGTCATGGAACCTTTTTACAATGATCATACGGCCTATGGGGCCGCTCTTGCGCTGATGATCCCCTTGTTCACCGGGTTCGCTTTTACACATACCTATTCAAAAACGACCCGGTTCTTTTCCTTCCTCATGCTGGCGGTGCTGCTGATAGCCCTTGTCCTGTCGTACTGCAGGGCCGCATGGCTGAGCCTGGCTTTTGCCTTCATGGCTTTCCTGATCGTTCTGTTCAGGATAAAATTCAAGTACATCGTCGTGGTGACGGTCATCCTGGGTGCCCTGTTCTACCTCTTTTCCTTTCAGATCCTCGACAGGCTCGAGAAGAACCAGCAGGGGCCTTCGGCCAATTTCATCGAACATCTGCGGTCCATCTCCAATATCTCGACCGACAATTCCAACCTCGAACGGATCAACCGGTGGCAATCGGCGCTGCGGATGTTCGGCGACAGGCCCGTTTTCGGTTATGGCCCGGGAACTTACCAGTTCGAATATGCGCCTTTCCAGCGGTCCAGCGAGAAGACCCTGATCAGCACGAACGCCGGTGACAAAGGGAATGCACACAGCGAGTACATCGGTCCCCTGGCAGAACAGGGAATTCCGGGCATGGTGCTGGTGCTGGTGATGACGGGCTGGGTGATCGTGACCGCGATGCGCGTGTACCGCCGGTCGGACGACAAAGAGGTGAAGATGCTGAGTTTATCGCTGATGTTGTCGCTGTTGACCTATTTCGTGCACGGGACGATGAATAACTTCCTCGACACTGATAAGGCCTCCGTACCGGTATGGGGATTCATTGCAGCAATTGTGGCGCTGGATATTTTTACGAGGAGAGAGGAGAAGGCGACGCCGGATGCGTCACGCGTCACGCGTGACGCATGACACGTGACGGGATCATTTCAATTTGGCAAGCAGGTCGGGGAGTGCTTTCAGTGCGGCGATCTCCCGCCACTTTTTCCGGGCTTCGGCGGCCGGGATGCCCCAATAGGTCTTTCCCCCTTCGAGCGAGCGTTCGGTGCCTGACCCGGCCAGGATCACGGCTCCTTTCCCAATGACAAGATCCTTGTTTACCAGTACGCTGGCCCAGAGGATCACATCGTCTTCAATTTTCGTTACACCCGCGATGGCGCAAAAGGCTCCGATCAGGCAGTTGCGGCCGATGACCGTATCGTGACCGACCTGGACGTGGTTATCGAACTTGGTCCCATCGCCGATGGTGGTATCTCCTGAGACCCCTTTGTCGATCGTGGTCTGTGCCCCGATTTCAACGCGGTTGCCGATGATGACGCGGCCGCACGACTCCAGTTTTTTATAGCCTTCAGGGCGGCGCTGGAAGTAGTAGGCATCGGCGCCGATGACCGAGCCGGAGTGGATGATCACGTCATCGCCGATCACCGTGTGATCGTAGATGCTGACGTTGGCGTGGAGGATGCAGTTTTTCCCGATCCTGACGTGGTTGCCAATGAACGTACCCGGCTGGATCACGGTCCCTTCGCCGATCAGGGCGCTGGGGCTGATCCGCGACAAGGCGGGTTCGAAGGGGCGGAAACGCTGCACAAGGGACACATAATCATCAAACGGCTGCCGGCTGATCAGCAGTGTTTTTCCCTCCGGACATTCTACCTCCTTGTTGATCAGGATGGTGGTGGCCCCCGAACTGAGCGCTTTGTCGTAGTACTTGGGGTGATCGACAAAGGTGAGGTCTCCCGGTTCGACCATGTGGATCTCGTTCATTCCCGTTACCGGGAACCCGGGATCCCCGACCGGCTTTGCATTCAGCATGGCTGCCAGGTCTGACAGCGTAAGCGGTTCCGGAAATTTCATCGTCCTTGTATTAAACTTACGTTCCTCGTACCGTCGCTACACCTTCACCCTTTCCGAATAGTCACCGGTCCGCGTATCGACTTTGATGGTCTCGCCTTCGGTGATGAAGAGGGGGACTTTAACGATCGCGCCGGTTTCGACGGTGGCGTCTTTCAGGGTGTTCGTGGCGGTGTTGCCTCTCATACCGGGTTCGGTATAGGTGATCTTGAGAATGACAAAGGGGGGCAGTTCGCAGGTCAGGGCTGTCTCGGTATCGGCATGGAACAGAATTTCCACCTCCTGCCCCTCCTTCATGAACTGATGGGCATTGATCAGCGATTCGGGCACATAGATCTGTTCGAAGGTTTCGGTGTGCATGAAATGGTAATCGGTGTTTTCCCTGAACAGGAACTGGTATTTCCGGCGTTCCACACGCGCCACCTCGATCCGTTCGCCCGAATCGAAGGTGTTGGCGATCACGCGGCCGTGTTTCAGGTTCTTCAGACGTGTCCGGATGAAGGCGGGACCTTTCCCCGGCTTGACGTGCTGAAATTCGACCACGCTGTACAAATCTCCGTTAAATTCAATCACCAGGCCATTCCTGATATCTGCTGTTGTTGCCATAAAAATATTGACGTTTGTTTTCTGAAAGGGCTGCAAAATTAGTGAAAATCTTGGATTAAATGTCTTAATTTTGCCGCGTCCCTTAAAATTAAGGGTGTCTCCTCCCGATGAAACAACTCCTGAAACGGATCCTGTGCTTCCTTCATATCGCGGTCACCCGGAACCAGCGTTACGACGCCTATACCCGGAAGATCATCCGCGAAACACTGAAGCCCGGATCGCACTGCATCGACATCGGGTGTCACAAAGGGGAGATCCTCGACCTGATGATCCGGTACGCTCCTGCCGGCCGCAAATTCGGCTTTGAACCGGTGCCCGGACTGTTCCGCAGTTTAACGGCCAAATATTCTGGCATGCAGGAGGTGACCCTTTATCCGATCGCTCTTTACGACCGGAGGGGAACGACCGATTTTCAGCATGTGGTGAATGCACCCGCTTACAGCGGGATCAAAGAGCGGCGATACGACGGCATGGAGGTGGATATCGAGCGGATCTCGGTCGAAACAGACACCCTCGACCATATTATCCCGGGCGACCTGAAGATCGACCTGATCAAGATCGACGTAGAGGGGGCCGAGTTCCGCGTGATGGCTGGCGGGAAGGAGACGATCCGCCGGTGGCGCCCGGTGATCATTTTCGAATTCGGTCTGGGAGCGGCTGATTTCTACGACGCAGGCCCGGAAGAGTTGTTCCGGTTCCTGGCAGAGGAGTGCCGCATGAAAATCTCCACCCTGAAAGCTTTTCTGCACGGGCTTCCGCCCTTATCGGCCGATGATTTCAAGCGCATGTTCAACGAAGGCAGGGAGTACTACTTCGTGGCACATGCCTGATGTGCTGTTTACTTGAACTTTTCGATCTCCAGTGTGTTGACGGCGAATGCCGACTCGGTCTCTTTCAGGTTGGAACAGATGATCAGGGTGCGGTTGTTGTGGAACCGTTCGATGAGGCCCAGGTACCAATCGATGCCTTTCCGGTCGAGGTTCATGGCGGGTTCGTCGAGGAGCAGCAGCGGAACATCGCTGAGGAAGGCCATGACCAGTTTGAGCCGCTGCTTCATGCCCGACGAATAGTGGCGGATCTGCTTCTGCCGCATCGATGGGAAATCCAGCAGGTCGATCACCGAAGTGCGGTTGTGGCCGGGAAGGTAGTGTTTAAAGGAGAAGTGAAAGTCGAGCATCTCGGTGAGGGTGAAATCCTCGATGATCTCCAGGTACGGTGCGACCATGGCAAGATGGCTGAAAATGGTTTCGCCGGTCACAATGCCGGTGCCGATGCGGTATTGCACCGTTCCCTCCGACGGATGGAGGTTGCCGGCAACGATCTGAAGCAGCGTGGACTTTCCCGATCCGTTCCGGCCGAGAATGGCCGTGGTCTCACCTTCGGTGAAGGCGAACGAAACTCCGCGGAAGATCCAGTCGGTGTTGAAACGTTTGCCAACGTTCTCCAGCAGGATGGTCACTTTTCCCTGATCTTGGAATATCCTTTCATGATGCCCCGGCTCGAATTGGCAATGAACGACAGGATCTCATCGCGCTCGGGCGTGGCTTCCACCCGGGCTTCGATGATCTCGACGGCCTGGGAGACATTGTATCCCTTTACGAAGATGATGCGGTAAATGTCCTGGATCTTGTTGATCACCTCGGGAGAATATCCCCGCCGGCGCAGCCCGATAGAGTTGACCCCCACGTAGGAGATGGGTTCCCGGGCGGCTTTCGAGTACGGAGGCACGTCTTTGAAAACGGCGGCACCCCCGGCAATGATGACATGTCCGCCGATGTGGCAAAACTGGTGAATTCCCACCTGCCCGCCGATGATGGCCCAGTCGTCGATCACCACGTGACCTCCGAGCGTGACGGCGTTGGCAAGGATGACATTGTTCCCGACCACACAGTCGTGAGCGACATGCGCATAGGCCATGAGCAGGGTGTTGTCGCCGACCACGGTCTCGTAACTGGCTTTCGTGCCCCTGTTTACCGTGACAAATTCCCGGATGGTCACATTGTTCCCGATCCTGGCGATGGTCTCTTCGCCGGCGAACTTCAGGTCCTGCGGGATGGCCGAGATCACTGCGCCGGGAAAGATCTTGCAGTTCTTCCCGATGCGAGCCCCTTCCATGATGACGGCATTGGAACCGATCCAGGTGCCCTCTTCGATCACGACATTCCGGTCGATCGATACAAAGGGTTCGATCACGACATTGGAGGCCACCTTGGCCTGGGGGTTGACGTATGCGAGCGGTTGGTTCATGTCGCTGAGACTATTTGCGTTGAAGCTGGGCGATCATTTCGGCTTCCATCACCACCTTGTTCCCGACGTATGCCACTCCCTTCATGATGATCAGGCCCCGCCTTACCGGGCCGTTCAACTGGCAGAAGAAGACCAGGGTGTCGCCGGGAACTACTTTATGCCTGAATTTGACCTGCTCGATCTTGACGAAAAGAGTGCGGTAATTCTGCGGATCTTCCAGGCCGCTGGCTGCCAGGATGCCACCGCTCTGGGCCAGGGCTTCGATCAGGAGCACCCCGGGCATGACCGGCTCTTCGGGAAAATGGCCGACAAAAAATGATTCGTTGATCGTCACGTTTTTAACCGCCACCACATAGTCGGTCCCCATCTCGATCACCTTGTCGATAAAAAGGAAAGGGGGGCGGTGGGGGAGAAGGTTCTTGATCTGGTTGACGTCGAAGACAGGCGGCTTGTTCGGATCGAAGTGGGAGACCTGTTCGGTCTGCCTTTCTTTGCGCAACTGCTTCTTGATGAGTTTGGCGAACTGGACGTTGGAATAATGGCCGGGCCGGGTAGCGATCACATGGCCTTTGATCGGCATCCCGATCAGGGCCAGATCGCCGATCAGGTCGAGCAATTTGTGCCGGGCCGGTTCGTTGGGGAACTGCAGTTCGAGGTTGTTCAGCATCCCGGCGTTCTGCACTTCGATCCGGGGCTTGTTGAACAGGTGGGCCAGGTGGTCGAGTTCGGCCCGTGACATGTCGCGGTCGACAAATACGATCGCGTTGCTCAGGTCGCCTCCCTTGATCAGGTTGTTGTTGACCAGGTATTCCAGTTCATGCAGGAATACGAAGGTGCGGCACGAAGCAAAGTCCTGTTCGAACTGATCCAGGTTCTGCAGGGTTGCATTCTGCGATTGCAGGACCTTCGACTCGAAATCGATCATGACCGAAACACGGAATTCCTTCGAGGGGATTACGATCAGCTCGACTTTCTTCTCCGCATTGACATAGGTGATGTTGGAGGTGATCTCATGGTACTGGCGCAGGGCTTTCTGTTCCACGATGCCGGCCGACAGAAGGGCCTCCACGTACAGCCGGGAACTGCCGTCGAGGATGGGGGTCTCCGACTTGTTGAGTTCGATGCTGCAGTTGTCGATGCGCAATCCTGCCAGGGCGGCCAGCACGTGTTCGACGGTGTCGATCCGGACCCCGTCCTGTTCGATGCTGGTGCCGCGCGAGGTATCTACCACATGATCCACGTCGGCATCCACCCATGTCTCGGCAGTAAGGTCTGTCCTGCGGAATTTATACCCGTAATTTTCGGGTGCGGGCTTGAAGGTGATGGTGACTTCGTTTCCTGTGTGCAATCCGATCCCGGAGATGCTGACCGGGCTTTTTATGGTGTGTTGTTTCTCACTCATGAGGTTTTGTTAACTGTTTTTCAAGATAGTACACTTTTTTTACGATCTCGTCGAAGTTTCTCCAATGGATGAAGTTCCTCCGGGCCTTGGCGATGTCGATGGCCGGGGCGCCCAGCACGGTAGTGCCGGGCTGTGTAATGCTGGTTTCAACGCCCGAACCAGCCCCGATCTTCACGTCGTCGGCAATGGTCAGGTGCCCGACGATCCCCACCTGGCCGCCGATCATGCAGTTCCTGCCGATCCGGGTCGATCCGCTGATGCCGGTCTGTGCCGCGATGACGGTATTTTCTCCGATCTCGACGTTGTGGGCAACCTGGATGAGGTTGTCGAGCTTGACTCCTTTCCGGATCACGGTCGAGCCCAGGGTAGCCCGGTCGATCGTTGTATTGGATCCGATCTCCACATGGTCCTCGATGATCACGTTGCCCAACTGGGGTACTTTCTGGTAATTTTCGCCGGCTACCGGGACAAACCCGAAACCGTCGGAACCCACCACCACCCCGGAGTGGATCACGCAATGGGCGCCGACCAGGCAGTCGTGGTAGATCCTGACTCCCGGGTAAAGAAGCGAATCTTCACCCACGGTGACGTTGTCGCCGATGTAAACCTGCGCGTGGACAACGGTGTTCTTCCCGATCACGGCATTCTTCCCGATCACGCAGAAACTCCCGATGGTCACATCGTCGCCGAGCCGTGCTGTCGGGTCGATGACTGCATGGGTCGAGACCCCGGCAGCAATCGATTGTGTTTCCCGGAACATCCCGAGCAGGTCAGCAAAAGCGGCATAGGCGTCGGCGACCCGGATCAGGGTGAGGTGTACCGGTTGCGAGGCGATAAAATCCTGGTTGACCAGGACGACAGAAGCAACGGTCGAATAGATGAAATGGGTGTACTTCGGGTTGGCCAGAAAGGTCAGGGTGCCGGGTTCGCCTTTATCGATCTTGGAGAGGCCGTGAACCTTTTCGCCAGGATTCCCCTCCACCGTTCCCCTGAGCAATCGCGCAATCTCGGCGGCTGTATATTCCATTGAATGATAGTTGTGTGAAACCCGGAAAAAAGCGTCGCAAGTTAGCACTTTTTTCGTTCGGTGAGGCGTCAAATTTTACCGTATCTCTTTAGGATAGCACAGCAGGTATTTACTCACCGTTGTCGGCATTACGGCATTATTGAGCTGTTCAGAGGCCTCGGATATGTCGGTAAGTTCGTTGAAGCGCCCTTTGATCATGATCCTCTCGTGCCGTGGATTGTACGCTTTATTCTCCACCCGGTCGCAGGTGAAATAATAACCGGTTTCGCCGGGAGCCAGTTGGTACTGTTCAGCCGTATCCCGGCGCAGCCGTTCCACATAAACGGGGTCGAACGGGGTAGTCTGCATCTCGACGCGGAAAAGCCTGCGGTTGACAAGCCGGGCGCAGAGGTCGGAAAGGATCCGGTCGGGATGGGAGACCCATTCTTTCAGCGCCGAAAAAACATCGAAATCGTCGAGCCGGGCAAAGAGGTCGAGCCATTCCGGATCGTTCTCGAAATCGTACCGCGACGGATTGTTTTCAAGGAATATCCGGAATGCCGCGGAGGCCGGCAGGTGATGACCGTTCTCGCTCAGGTACTTAGCCCGCCGCAACAGGTTGACCAGCAACTGGTCGGCTGCGATAACTGTCTTGTGGAGATACACCTGCCAGTACATCAACCTCCTGGAGATCAGGAATTTTTCGATGGAATAGATGCCCTTGTCCTCGACCACGAGTTCGTCGTCGAAAACGGTCAGCATCTTGATGATGCGGTCGTATGAGATCACCCCTTCCGCCACGCCGGTGAAAAAACTGTCGCGAGCCAGGTAATCGAGCCGGTCCATGTCGAGCTGGCTGGAGACAAGCTGGTGCATGAATCGCTTTGGATAGGTGTCGGTGTATATGGCATAGGCCAGGTCGAGTTCGCCTCCGAAATGGTTGTTGAGGCGCGCCATGAAGAGCTTCGAAAGTTCTTCATGGCCGAGGTCGCGAACAATGGCCTGTTCGAGGGTGTGGGAGAAGGGACCGTGCCCGATGTCGTGAAGCAGGATGGCCAAAGTGAGTCCGCGTGCCTCTTCGCGGTCGATACCGATGCCTTTCGAACGCAGAACCTGGATGGCCTGCCCCATGAGATACATCGCCCCGAGTGCATGCTGGAAGCGGGTATGCTGCGCCGACGGATAGGTGTAGTGGGTAAGTCCGAGCTGCAGGATCCTCCGGAGCCGTTGGAAATAGGGATGTTCGATCACGTCAAATACCAGGGCGTCGGGGATCGTGATGAGTCCGTAAACGGGATCGTTGATGATCTTGAGTTTGTTGGTCGAATGCAAATCGCCTACTTTTGTTAAAGATTCATAAATCCGTGAGCTGCGTGCAATAAAAACAAACTTACGACATTTATTTAAGCAAACTGTAATCACGGAATGAATATTATATGGAGAAAGTAGCTATATTATGGGTCGACGACGAGGTGGATCTTCTGAAGCCGCATATCCTCTTCCTCAGGGAGAAGGGATATGAAGTATCCACTGTCAACAACGGGCACGATGCGATTGAATTGATCAAAGGGAACATCTTCGACATAGTTTTCCTGGACGAGCAGATGCCGGGGCTTTCGGGCATCGAGACCCTGCTCCGTATCAAGGCGGTGCTCCCATCGCTGCCGGTGGTGATGATCACCAAAAGCGAGGAGGAGAGCATCATGGAGGATGCGATCGGATCGAGCATTGCCGATTACCTGATCAAACCGGTCAAACCGAACCAGATCCTGCTGAGCCTGAAAAAGAACCTGGAAAATAAGAAACTGGTGAGCGAGAAGACAACCTTCCAGTACCAGCAGGAATTTCGCAGCATCGGCATGGAGATCAGCAACCGTCTCAACTACGCGGAATGGACTGATATCTACCGGAAGATCATCCACTGGGAGCTGAAACTGGGCCAGCTGGTCGACGACGGGATGAACCAGGTCCTGAAAATGCAGAAAGACGAAGCGAACCAGGTGTTCTGCCGCTTCGTTGAACGGAACTACCTCGAATGGATCCAGGGAAAAACAACCGACAAGCCCGTGCTGTCTCACACGCTGATCAAGGAGAAGATCTTCCCGGTGATGAACGACAGCCGGCCGCTCTTCGTCATCCTGATCGACAACCTCCGGTTCGACCAGTGGAAAGTCCTTCAGCCGATCCTCGAAGAATATTACCGGGTCGAGAAGGAAGAGATCTTTTACAGCATCCTTCCTTCGGTGACCCAGTATGCCCGGAACGCATTGTTTGCAGGCCTGTTGCCGACCGAGATCGAGAAAAAGTACCCGAAATACTGGGTCAATGAAGATGAAGAGGGACCCAGGAACAACTTCGAGAGCGAATTGCTGGGCGAGCTGTTGAAACGGTACGGGCGCGATGTCAAATACTCGTATTATAAAGTGCTGAACCAGGCTTACGGGAAAAAACTGGTTGAGCTGATGCCGAACCTGATGGTGAACCGGTTGAACTTCATCGTGTATAATTTTGTCGACATGCTTTCGCACGCCCGCACCGAGATGGAGATCATCCGGGAACTGGCCGACGACGACAAGGCGTACCGTTCCCTGACTGTCAGCTGGTTCCAGCATTCGCCGCTGCTGGATATCCTGAAGTTCCTGTCGGAAAAGGAGGTCAATGTCGTGATCACCACCGATCACGGTTCCATCCGGGTCGACAATGCAGTGAAGATCCTGGGCGACCGGAACACCAACAGCAACCTTCGCTATAAGACCGGCAGGGCCCTGAAATATGAGCAGAACGAGGTGTTCGAAATACGGAACCCGGGTGATGCCTACCTGCCGAAGTCGTCGGTGAACGCTTCCTATGTCTTTTGCAGGAACAACGATTTCTTCGCCTATCCGAACAACTTCAACTATTACGTGAATTACTACCGCAACACCTTTCAGCACGGGGGCATTTCGATGGAAGAGATGATGATCCCTTTTATACTGCTGAAACCGAAGTGATTGAGGGATTGAGGGATTGAGAGATTATGTGATTAGATCAGGGTTTATGGAAAGGGAGATGGTTTGTCGGTCGGAGGCGGAGTTGCCGGGTGCGGCGATGCGCCTGCTGGATACGTTCCCGTCGGCCAGGGTCTTTGCCGTTGCCGGGCCCATGGGGGCCGGCAAGACGACGTTTATCAAAGCCCTCTGCCGGTTGCTGGGTGTTACCGACCCGGTGCAGAGCCCCACTTTTTCGATCGTCAACGAATACCTGACGGACCAGGGAGAACCGGTCTACCATTTCGATTTTTACCGCATCCGTCATATCGGCGAAGCCTATGACATAGGGTATGAAGATTATCTCTACTCCGGTCGTTACTGCTTTATCGAATGGCCGGAGATCATAGAGGATCTTCTGCCCGGCAATGCCGTGCATGTCGGCATCGCCGGAGAGGGAGCCAGGACGATCCGTTTCTGACTTTTCCCGAATTAGTATTATCTTCGTATAAATTTTCCGAACATGGGGGACCTCCGTCCTGATATCCTAAGGATGAATCCTTCCGGCCGGTTGATGCCGCAGGAGGAGATGCTTGAAGTAGCCCGGCAATCGAGCAGTTTGCTGATCGGTGTGCCGAAAGAGATCTCAGCCCACGAGAACCGGGTTTCCCTCATCCCCGATGGTGTGGCACTGTTGTGTCACAACGGGCACCAGGTGATGGTCGAGTCGGGAGCCGGCGCCACCGCCCATTTCCCCGATCACGAATACAGCGAGGCCGGAGCCCGCATCGTTGATTCTCCGCAGGAGGTTTATAAAGCCGATATCATCCTCAAAGTGGAACCTCCCGGTCCGGCGGAGATCGAAATGCTCAGGCCGAAACAGACTCTTTTCTCTGCCATCCAGGTGACGATGCAGTGCGAGAGTTACTTCCGTTCACTGTTGGCGACGAAGGTAACGGCCCTGGCATTTGAAACCATCCGGGATAAAACGAACCAGTTTGCTGTCATTCGCGCCATGAGCGAGATCGCGGGCAGCACTTCCATCTTCATCGCGGCAGAATACCTGGCTTCGCCCGAATATGGCCGGGGGGAGATGTTCGGCGGATTCACCGGGATCACCCCGTCGGAAGTAGTGATCATAGGGGCGGGAACTGTGGGGGAGTTTGCGGCCCGGTCGGCCATCGGCCTGGGAGCGCTGGTCAAGGTGTTCGACAATTCGGTGTACCGTCTCCGTCGCCTGCAGACCAATCTGGGCATGCGCATCTTCACCTCCATTCTCCACCCCAAGGCGCTTACCGGGGCGCTGCGCACGGCCGACGTGCTGATCGGCGCCATCCACTCCCGGGAAGGTAAGACCCCCTGCATTATTTCGGAAGAGATGATCATGCAAATGAAAGAAGGAGCCGTCGCCATTGATGTGAGCATCGACCAGGGCGGATGTTTCGAGACCTCCCGCCCGACCACCCACCTTTCGCCGGTTTACAAAGTTCATGGCGTCACTCATTACGCTGTACCCAACATCCCGTCGAAGGTGCCCCACACCGCCTCGCAGGCACTCAACAACATCATCGTCCCCATCATCCTCGACATCGGTTCGGAGGGAGGGATGGAAAACCTGCTGAAGCGCGACACCGGTGTCAGAAATGGCGTCTACATATATAATGGGATCCTCACCAACCTTTTCATCAGCCGGACCTACAATCTTCCGTTCCAGGATATCAGCCTTCTAATGGCTGCATTTCATTAACAGAGGCCTTTCCGGTATGAAGTTTTCGTGCAGGACCGTGACCACCGAAAAAACGCAGGTCTTTCTTGGCCGGCAAGCGCTGGGGGAGACGGCACGGTTGATCCGTTCACTGAGTCCCAGGGGAATTTTCCTGCTGGCCGACCGGAACACACGGAGACTCTGCCTCCCCCTGCTCGCTGAAGCCTGGCCCGGGATCAACAAGGTGAGGATCCTGGAGATCGGCGGGGGAGAGGGAGACAAAAATCCCGGCCGGGCGGCGGCCCTTTGGGAAGAACTGATGAACGCGGGCGCCGAACGATCAAGCCTTCTGCTGAACCTCGGCGGAGGAGTGGTGAGCGACCTGGGCGGCTTTGTGGCCGCAGGATTTAAGCGGGGTATCCGCTACGTCAACATCCCCACCTCGCTCGTCGGCATGGCCGACGCTGCCCTGGGAGGGAAAACCGGGGTTAATATCGGAAATGTTAAAAACCAGGCCGGCTTTTTCCATGCCCCGTCTGCGGTCCTGATCTGGCCGCAATTCCTGCAGACGCTTGCACGCGAACACCTCCGTTCGGGTCTGGCGGAGATCATCAAGACGGCGCTTGCCGGGGATGTGAGGCTTTACCGGCGAATCAGGAAAAAGGATATTGATGCCTGGCTTGACCTTCCCTCCGACAGTGTGGAGTGGCAGTCACTGATAGCCGCGGCAGGAAGGGTGAAGATCAGAACCGTTGAACAGGATTACCGGGAACGGAAACAGAGGGAAGCCCTGAACCTGGGTCATACCGTGGGTCATGCCATGGAGGGCCTTTCGCTGACCGGAGGGAGGGAGGCAATGTTTCATGGCGATGCGGTGGCCGCCGGCATGATTTGCGCCGCGTGGTTGTCGAATGCCCGGACAGGCCTAGCGCCCGGCGACCTGGAGGATATTGCCGGCTATCTGAGCGACGGATTTCCGGCTTTTCCTTTCAGGGATGGGGATACGGAAGATCTGACGGACAGGATGATGAAGGATAAGAAGGTCAGCGGGGGCACGATCCGGTTCACCCTGCTGCGGTCGCCCGGGCGGACCCGGCTCCGGGTACCTTGCAGCCGCAACGAAATAGCCGATGCGCTCCGGTACTATGCCCGCGTGACCCGTGCGGATGTTCCATCAGGGAATGCAGGAAACCATGCGAATCATGAAATCGATCACCATCAGTAAGCCGGACAGGATCCTGAAGGGGCGGATTGACCTGCCATCTTCAAAAAGCATCAGCAACCGGCTGCTGATGATCCGTGCCCTTTCGGGACGCGATTTTCCGTTGCACAACCTGTCGTCGGCAGACGATACGGCCATGCTGACCGGTCACCTGGAGACCATCTCGCGAAGGGTTGCCCGGAAGGGCCCGGTCGAGATCGACACACGAAATGCGGGGACGGTCATGCGGTTTTTAACCGCTTACCTGGCCATGACCCCCGGCAAGTGGGTGCTGACCGGTTCGGAGCGCATGAAACAACGGCCTGTTGGCATTCTCTCCGAGGCGCTCCGGACCCTGGGAGCGTCGGTCGAATACCTGGCCAAACCGGGATACCCGCCCCTGCTGATCGATGGGAGATGCCTGGAAGGGAGTGAGGTTACCATCGATTCGGGCGTCAGCAGCCAGTTTACGTCGGCATTGCTGCTCATAGCCCCCCGGTTGCCCCACGGACTCCGAATCCACCTGAAGGGGAAGAGCGTTTCGATGCCGTATGCCGGGATGACGATGGAATTGATGAAGCTGGCCGGGGCAAGGGTGAAAAAAAGCAGGAACCGGATCCAGGTCTTCCCGGGTAACTATCTCCCGATTGAAGCGACGGTTGAATCGGACTGGTCGGCGGCAGCTTTCTGGTATGAGGCAGCGGTCTTTGCCGACGAAGTCGACCTCTTCTTACCGGGCCTCCGCCCGGTAAGCCTCCAGGGTGATTCGGTCCTGCCATCGATCTATCATAATTTCGGGATTCAGACTGAATTTTCGGGCGAGGGGGCGAGGCTGACGCGGATAAAAAAGAAAATTGACGGATTTTATTTTAATTTTACCGGGTTTCCCGATATCGCCCAGGCGGTGATCGCCACCTGTTGCGGACTCGGGATACGGGGACGGTTCGAGGGGGTGCAGAGCCTGCAGATCAAGGAGACGGACCGGTTGAAGGCCATGCGGAATGAATTTGAAAAGCTGGGGGTCCAGGTGATCTTCCATTCCGACCGCAACCTGATCCACGCGATCGAGGTGCTTCCCCGAAAGGGGGAGTTTCCTCCCGAACCCGCCATCGAATCTTACGGTGATCACCGGACAGCAATGTCGCTGGCCATGCTGTCGATGAAAGCACGTTCGATGAAGATCCGGAACCCCGACGTGGTGGAGAAATCCTATCCCGATTTCTGGGAACATCTGGGGTCGATGGGATTTATCATTCAATGAATCATCCATTTTTCAAACGTAAATCATGAAAAAGATCATTCTTCTGATGAGTGTGCTGGCGTGGTCGCTGACAGTGAACGGACAGCCTGTCGTGGTGACGATCGGTACCGGCACTTCGTCGCAATATTCCCCGTTCGATTTTTTCGGGGGCTATGCCCGGTCGGCAGCCCTGTACACGGCACCCGAGATCGGTGCTTCGGGGGTGGTCACCCACCTGGGGTGGGAAGTGGTCGCAGCCGATATCGAGACCTGTCCCATACGCATCTACCTGAAGCTTACCTCGGTCGGATTTCTTTCCGCCGCCACGTGGAGCAGCATAACCGGTTCGGCGACCCTGGTTTACGACGGCATTGCCAGTTTTCCGTCGACCGGATGGAAGACCATCGACATTTCCGATTTTGTATATGTGAACACCTCCGGCGATAACCTGATGGTGCTGTGCGAGGCGAACTATGGGGGGAACGGTGCCATGGGGTATCCTTTTTTCACCTTTTCTTATGCGCCGAGCAAACACGAAGAATGGCAGCAGTATGAATTACCTCCCCCGGGGAACGGAACACCCAACGAGAACCGTCCGAACATCCAGTTGACCATGGAAGCCCTGACCACCCCGCATCCTCCGTCGGGGTTGATGGCCCGGGGTTCAGGTACCACCCAGGTCACCCTGGAATGGAAGAAGAATGCCGATGGCAACCCTGTGATGGTTGCATACAACACCGAAAATACGTTCGGGAATCCGGTGGGCAGCTATGTGGCAGGAAATGCCATCGCCGGAGGAGGAACTGTGATTTACAATGGCGGGAACGAAAGCTTTGTTCAGAATTCCGGCTTGTCACAGGGCATTACCTATTATTATAAGGCCTGGTCGGTACTGCCCCCGGCACCTGCCTATTCCATTGGGACCACCTCTTCGGCTCCCACCTTGTGCAATGTGGTCAATGCGTTTCCCTACCTGTGCGATTTTTCATCCCCGGTCTTTCCGCCCGTATGCTGGTCCATTGCCCGCAAACCATGGGTCCATGATCCGACGGTCAGTGCTTTTAGCATGGGTTCGGGAGCGGTGTTCGCCGATTTTTTCAACACGGCGGCCGGAAGCACCTTCGACCTGATCCTGCCGGTCGTTGACATCACAGGACTTTCCGCGCCGGTCTTGTCGTTCGACCATGCCTATGCCTCGTATTCGGGAGAGAACGATCAATTGCAGATGTGGGTGTCGGGTGACGGGGGAACCCACTGGGCGCTCCATTACACCTGGGACGGAGGAGCCGGCGGACCGCTCAACACCGGGGGCACCTCTTCCATATTCTTTGTACCGACTGAGACCCAATGGTCCTCCCAGTCCCTTCCCGTTCCTGCCGGTACCAACCGGATCCTTTTGCGCGGTATGAGCGCCTGGGGAAATGCCCTGTATCTTGACAATATTCAGATCGGGGATCAGCAATTTGTTTGGAACGGAAGTGTCTCAGGCGGTTGGGGGAACGCCATCAACTGGACGCCGAATACCGTTCCCGGCAGCGGCAACAATGTGGTCATTCCATCGGGGAAGCCTTTTTATCCGGTCATTTCCGCTTCGGGAGCCTCCTGCCGTGACCTGCTCCTCCAGCCGGGGGCATCGATGACGGTCAATTCGGGGTGCAGCATGACCTTCACCGGGAATCTGACCATCCAGACCGGGGCCCTGTTCACCAACAACGGGACGATCCAGATCCAGGGAAACCTGGTAAACCAGAATCCATAGATCATCCTCCCGTTGAAAACCCCATAACCTGCCTCATTTGTTAGGGTAGCACCGGCGGGAGGGATGGCGTGCATGCCTGACATTCCATATGTCATATAATCAGTGCTTTAACGTGTGATAGCCGGCATGGATCATTCCGGTTTCCCGCAATAGCATTTTATGGATTAATTCCATTGTGGAGCCCTGAAGCGCACATTATATTTGTCCTTCCTGCAACAGGTAATTCAGCAAATCAATCCGGGAATGAATTTTTTTTAGGGCGAGACTGTAACCATATATATCTCTTTGCGTAAACCAATCCAGAATCAACCCAAATCCAAAACCAACAACATGAGAACAGTAACACGTTTATTTGCAGTGGTATCGATGGTGTTCTTGTTCGCAGCATCGGCCCAGGCCCAGTTCACCGGACAGGCTGATGCTTATGCGACCATCATTGCACCCATCAGCATCACATTTGAAGAGGACCTGAATTTCGGAGACCTTGCCGTGAACGCGACCGCGGGTACGGCCACCGTGGCTCCGGAACTGGCCGCAACCCGTACACGGACGGGTGGTGTGACCTTCCCGGCCAGCACCAACACGCCGACAGCGGCCGAATTCACGATCGAAGGGGTGCCTAATGCTACCTATTCGATCACGCTGCCCGCTTCGGTAACCATCACCAACATGACGAGTGGAGGTAACGAAACGATGATCGTTGACAATTTCACCAGCACGCCGACCCCGACCGGTCTCCTGAACGGATCCGGCACGCAGACTCTCTATGTGGGCGCAACGGTGAATGCAGACCCCAGCCAGGAGGCCGGAGTTTATGAATCAATCGTTCCGTTCGATGTGACCGTCAACTACAACTAATTTGCTTCTGCGAAGAAAAGAAACGCTGTAGCGATTGCAGCGTTTCTTTTCTATTTATGAACCGGCCGATGTTATGAGGAAAATACTGCCCGCTGTCCTGATACTGATGTTTTTTACCTGTGCGCTACATGCCCAGAGCGGTTCCGGCTCCACGCGTGCCAGTGCCTCCGTGGTGGAACCCATTACCGTGACCAAATCGATCGACCTGAATTTCGAAAGCGTGGCGATCATCATTGCCGGCTCCGTCGAAGTGGTTTCCTCCAGCCGGAAGGGCAGCACTGCGAGCATCGCGCTCCCGGTCTCAACCGGCACGTTCACCGCCGCCTCATTCATCCTTTCCAATTCCACCGCTTACACTTACAAGGTCACCGTTCCCGATTCTCCCATCGAAGTCACCGACGGAAAAAGCACCATGACGATCCGTTCCTTCGACAGCGACCCGATCATCGATACCGAATCGGGACTCTATGCCGGCGTTTTCGTATCGGTCTCACCGATGAACGTCACGGTGAATTATAATTGATCAGGCCTGCCGGACCAATTATAATTCTGGTATCTTTGCCTGTACGATCACCTGTCAGTCTATCTTCAAACGAACCCTTATGAAGCTTCATTTTGCTAAAGGAAGCAAATCCGGGCCATCCCGGATTCCTTTGTTTTTTAAGATCCTGTGTATGGTATTCCCGCTGTTCGCCGGCCCCTCCCTGCAGGTACTGGCCCAGGGGAACCTGCTGATCCTCCCCCGAAGGGTCGTTTTTGAAGGAACCCAGCGTTCACAGGCACTGACCCTGGCCAACACCGGAGCGGATACGGCAAAATTCCTGATCTCGGTCGTGCAGATGCGCATGAAGGAGGACGGGTCGTTTGAACCGGTCGAAACCCCCGACAGCGGCCAGTACTTCGCCGATAAGTACATCCGTTTCTATCCGCGCACAGTCACCCTCCCCCCCAATAAAACGCAGGTGGTCAAGATGCAACTCATGAAACCGCCCGACATGGTTCCCGGAGAGTACCGCTCACATGTATACTTCCGGGCTATTCCCAAGTCCAAGCCGCTGGGAGAAAAAGAATCCGAAGTCGACTCCACGTCTGTTTCCGCCAAGCTCGTTGCGGTATTCGGCATCACCATTCCGGTCATCATCCGGGTAGGGGATCCGAACACCCGGGTGACTCTTACCGAATTGTCTGTGGATATGGTGAAGGACACCATTCCAAAATTGAAATTGACCTTTCACCGCACCGGTAACTTCTCGGTTTTTGGCGACATGGTCGTTAAGCATATATCCCCGTCGGGAAAGGAGACGAAGGTCGCCACGGTGAAAGGGATTGCGGTATACACACCCAACCCACTCCGGCGTTTTCAGTGCAACCTCGAAAAAGGTCCCGGAATGGATTTTAAGTCGGGGAAACTGGTGGCTACCTACACCACTCCCAGCGACGCCAAACCGGTCAAACTTGCCGAAGCCGAACTTGAATTGAAGTGACCCCTTACCAGACGTATCATGAGGTAACGAATGGTTGTCTTTAACACGATACTTGCGGAGAAGATGAGACTCCCCGGTGCCTGTCGTACCCTCCTGCTTCTGTTGCCGTTCCTCTTCCTGTCCCTCCCCGTATCGTTCGCCGCCAAATATTACAGTTACCAGTCGGGGAACTGGACCGGCACGTTTGTCTGGACGACCGATTCGACCGGTACCACCCTGGTGGGGTCAGCCACACCTGTATCCGGCGACATCGTCTGCATTCTGACCGGCAGGACCATCCAGGCCACCGCCAATATCGCCACCACCGGACATACCCTGACGATCGAAGCCGGTGCTGTGTTCAACCTGCAAACCTATACGTTCACTGCGGTCATCCTGAACGGGCAGGGTCGCCTGCGCACGGCCAGGACCACCCTGCCGACTGTTTCCAGCGGAACTTTCCTGGGGCAGTCGGGCGGAACCGTCGAATATTATGCTTCCTCGGGAAGCTTCAGCATCGACCCGAATGTGGCTACCTATTGCAACCTGATCGTTAACCTGGGATCCGTGACCCAGGTGATGACCGTGGCCAGGAGCCTTACCATCTATGGCTCGCTGACAGTCCAGCGCGGCATTTGGCAGATTGGCGACGCCACCGCCACCAAGCGGTCGATCTTCGTCGGTAAGAATGTCGTCGTGGAAGCCAGCGGCAAGATCACGACCGGGACCGGGAATACCAACGTCAATCCCACCTATTCGATCGGTTCAAATTACCTTCCCGGTATCGGGTTGTTCCATTCGATCTTTCACCAGTTCACGGTGAACGGCGACTTTACCAACAACGGGACGGTCAGGTTCACGAACCTCAGCGCGCCGAATTACGGCGAGTTTGCCGGCAATGGCGCGGTGACCGTCAGGTTTACCGGTGAAGCGAACAACACGGTGACACTCAACGGGGTGACCGACTTTTACAACCTCATCATCGAAAAGGGGATCGATCAGACCTATATCCTGTCGGTCAATTCGGCCGATGTGAGTTATTTCTCCCTATACGGC
Source organism: uncultured Prolixibacteraceae bacterium (assembly GCA_964455285.1). GTDB lineage: Bacteria > Bacteroidota > Bacteroidia > Bacteroidales > FEN-979 > CAIVAT01. The sequence continues at coordinate 1,911 of CAYVVG010000059.1, read as the reverse complement.
CCCAACGCCGTTCGGCGGAATACCGATTCCCCCTTCAGCCTCGACTACCCGGAGATAAGGAAGGCGCTCTGGATCAAGGCCGGCACCCTCCGGCTGACCGGCAGCATCCTGATCCCGTCCCTGGCCGAAGGACCGGTGGGAGATGCCGATCAGAACGGTGACTATGCCATCGGACTGGCGGCCCAGCTCTGGCTCGACGGTCCCGATGTCGCCGTTTACTCGACGGCCACCTCGGCCACCGGCTTCCCCCAGGCCCCCGCGGGATCATCCGGGGTGACGACCAACGCCGAATGCGCCCTGTCGATCTTCGGCACATTCCGGGTAACCGACGGGTATTTCAGCACCCGCCACAGCGCCGGGATCATCTTCTGGAATACTTCCAACTCCTCGTCGATGGTCATCATCGAGGGGGGGGTGGTGAATGTTTCGGTCATGCGAAGCACCTTTACCGCATCCGGCAAAACCTCGTACGTGCAAACCGGCGGGACGGTCATCATCAGGGGCAACGAAACGGAGCCCGGCGAAGTGCGCGATCAGGATCCTGTGTTCTCCATTCCTCACCCTGCATCCACCTTCATGATGACGGCAGGGGAGATCATTTTCCGCGACCGTTCGGGCAACACCTCCTCCTCCGGCAACGGCCTCTATCTGAACTGCGACCCGGGAAATTTTTCGGTGACCGGAGGCAAGATCGTATTTGAAACCAACCCCTCCAGCAGCCCCTCCATCGACCTGAATTCCACCGTGAACATCTGGAACCTGGAAGCGAGAAGGATGGGAAGTACGGGGACGTCGGTGGTGAACCTGCTGAATGACCTGACGGTGACCAACACCATCAACATATACAGCAATGCCAATCTTTCGTCGGGAACCGGGAACTTCCCGGTGAACATCAGCAACGACTTTCTGATCAACCCGGGGGGCATCTACACCCCGAACAACAACACCACCACCTTCACAGGGTACGGCAACTACTTTCTCTGGAATTACGGAACCATCACCGACGGACTGTACAACCTGCAGGTCAACAAACCGCTGGGAAGCCTCATCCTTGCCACCAATACCGGATCCTTCACCATCCGCAACGACCTGATGATCACCAGGGGTATGCTCGCCGACGGGGGGAAGACGGTTTATGTGTACGGGAACGTGGTGAACAACGGTATCGTGATCGGGGCCGGCAAGATCGTGATGGCTTCAACCGCCAAATCACAGACCATTACAGGCGACGGGAACGGGAAATTTCAGAACCTCGAGATCAACAACATCAACGGAACCACCGGTTCGGCACAGGTATCGCTGGGAGCCGACATCGGGATCACGGGCGTTCTGACCCTGGTCAACGACAGGCTGTTCGACATATCAAGGTTTGAACTGGCAATGTCGGCCCTCGCCAGTATTTCAGGAACCATGAGCAACAACCGCTTCCTCCTTACCTCAGGGGCGCCCTCCGACGGCGGGCTTCGGTGGACCTATGCCGACACCACCACCCATCTCTTTCCGGTGGGTACCGGGACCCTTTACAGCCCTGTCTCCATTCACCTGAAAAAGAAACCGACCACCTATGGCAGCGTGGCGGTCAAGCCGGTTCCCAACATGCATCCGTTCGTCTCCAATATGACCTCCATGCCTTACTACTGGAAGGTGGAGGAGTATGATTTTACGGGCATCCCGGAAGCGGGGATCTCGCTGGAATTTCATTACGGGAGCATGCCCGACAACATGCAGTACGTTCCCGGCAAATATGTACCGGCATTCTGGACCTTCCTGAACGATCCGGACCTGGTGAATGAATCGGTCAATACGATCCTTTTTCCATCGGAAAGGTCATTTACAGGCGATTACACAGCGGGATCGCCCGCCTCATTCGGTCCCGTGACCACCTTTTACAGCCGGGCGAGCGGCGAATGG
>CAYVVG010000058.1:0-25898 GCA_964455285.1 uncultured Prolixibacteraceae bacterium | reverse complement strand
TTGACTACCTGGCGGGTATCAGTCAAAAGATCGGCCGGCCGTTGACCGACAGTGAAGTTTTCGGATTTTCCCAGGTCAATTCGGAACATTGCCGGCACAAGATCTTCAACGGAACTTTTATCATCGACGGAAAGGAGATGACCGACTCCCTCTTCTCGCTCATCCGGAAGACCTCCGGGGAAAATCCGAATTTTCTTGTTTCGGCATACAAAGACAATGTTGCATTCATCGGTGGTCCTGAAATAGAACAGTTTGCGCCAGGGCAGCCCCAGAAGGCCGACTATTTCACCATTCGAAATATCCGTTCGGTGATCTCCCTGAAGGCCGAGACACACAACTTTCCCACCACCGTCGAGCCGTTCAACGGCGCGGCCACCGGTTCGGGCGGCGAGATCCGCGACCGGATGGCAGGAGGAAAAGGGAGCATTCCGGTGGCCGGAACGGCCGTGTACATGACCTCCTACCCCCGTCATGGTGATGGGCGGCCCTGGGAGGCGAACATCCCCGCGCGGGACTGGCTGTACAAGACACCGGAGGAGATACTGCTCAAAGCTTCCAACGGGGCAAGCGATTTTGGCAACAAGTTCGGACAACCGCTGATCTGCGGGTCGTTGCTTACGTTTGAACATGCAGGCGGCGACCGGCTTTTCGGGTACGACAAGGTGATCATGCTTGCCGGCGGTATCGGATACGCCAGGCAGGAAGATGCCCTGAAAGAGGAACCCTCCGCCGGTCAGCCGATTGTCATCCTGGGTGGCGACAATTACCGGATCGGCATGGGAGGGGGTGCTGTTTCGTCGGTGGCCACCGGCGAGTTCGGCAATGCCATCGAGCTGAATGCCGTTCAACGGTCAAACCCGGAGATGCAAAAACGCATATTCAATGCCATCCGTGCCATGGCCGAGATGGAGAGCAACCCGGTCGTTTCCATTCATGACCACGGTGCCGGTGGCCATCTGAATTCCCTTTCCGAACTGGTCGAGAACACGGGCGGTACCGTTTTTCTCGACAGCCTTCCGGTGGGTGATCCCACCCTTTCAGCCCGCGAGATCGCCAGCAATGAGTCGCAGGAAAGGATGGGACTGGTGATCAGCGCTGGGGATCTTCCGCTTCTGCAGCAGGTTTCGGAGCGTGAGCGGGCTCCCTTGTACGTGGCAGGGATAACCTCCGGCGATCATCAGTTTGTCTTTACGGATCGCCGCACCGGTGAAAGGCCCATCGATCTAAACCTTGAAGATTTTTTCGGCAAACCCCCGAAAACAATCATCCGTGACACGTCACGCGTCACGCGTCACACACCACTTGTATACGACACGGAAAAGCTTGCCGGGTACCTTCACCATGTGCTGCAACTCGAAGCCGTAGCTTGCAAAGACTGGCTGACCAACAAGGTCGACCGGGCGGTGAGCGGCCGGATCGCAAAGCAGCAGACCTGCGGGGCGATCCAGCTTCCGCTGAACAACCTGGGCGTGGCAGCGCTCGATTACCGAGGGGAAAGAGGAATAGCCACCTCGCTGGGACATGCACCCGCCGCGGCGCTCATCGATCCCGCTGCCGGGTCCCGCCTTGCGGTTGCCCGGGCGTTGACCAACATCGTGTGGGCTCCTCTTACCCATGGTATGAAAGGGATATCGTTGAGCGCCAACTGGATGTGGCCCTGCAGGAATCCGGGCGAGGATGCCCGCCTTTACGCTGCCGTGAAATCTCTCAGCGATTTTGTCATCGCCCTGGGGATCAATGTCCCGACTGGCAAAGACTCGCTCTCCATGACCCAGAAATACCCGGGCGGAGAGGTGGTTTACTCCCCGGGCACGGTGATCGTGTCGGCAGTCGCGGAGGTGGCCGACGTGCAAAAGACCGTCAGTCCGGCCTTGGTGGATGAAGCCGGGTCGGTGCTGATCTATATTCCCTTTGGTGATCCCGCGTTCGAATTGGGCGGAAGCAGTTTCGCCCAGACACTGAACCAGCTCGGTGACCGGGTTCCCGACATTTCCGATCCGGCCGCTTTTGCCGCTGTTTTCGGAACGATCCAGGAGATGGTATCGGGGGGGGCGATCCTGGCCGGTCACGATGTGGCGGCCGGGGGGTTGATCACGACCCTGCTTGAGATGGCCTTCCCGGTGGAGGGGATCGGGATGGAGGTGAAGATCGACCCTGTCGGGGTGGGGGGACCCCGTCAGGGTGGGGGGACCCCGTCGGGGTGGGGGGACCCCGTCAGGGTGCTTTTCAGCGAGCAGCCCGGAGTGGTGGTGCAGATAAAAAGCAGCGAGGCAGCGAAGTGGCAGAATAATGAAATGGGGTTCGTCATCGGGAAAGTTACCGGGGAACGAATCCTGAGAGTGACCGTGGCCGGACAATCATATTCCTTTGACATCGATCTCCTGCGCGATACATGGTTCAGAAGCTCGTACCTGATGGACCGTTTGCAATCGGGTGAAACCCTGGCGCTGGAACGCTTCCGGAACTACAAACGCCAACCCCTGCGTTTTGCTTTTCCGGATGGATTCAGAGGAAATAAATCGGCCTATGAGATCGATCCCCACCGCCGGAAACCGTCGGGCATCCGTGCCGCGGTGATCCGTGAAAAAGGGGTGAACCGCGACCGCGATATGGCCTGGGCCCTATACCTGGCCGGCTTTGACGTAAAGGACATCCATATGACCGACCTGGTATCGGGAAGGGAAGACCTGTCGGATGTGAACATCATCGCGTTCGCCGGGGGATTTTCCAATTCCGATGTTCTCGGGTCCGCCAAAGGATGGGCCGGCGCATTCAGATACAACGAAACGGCCAGAAAGGCTCTCGACCGCTTTTTTGCCCGGCCGGATACGCTCAGCCTGGGTGTATGCAACGGGTGCCAGTTGCTGGTCGAGCTGGGACTGATCTATCCTGATCATGAACGGCATCCGTGGATGTCGTGGAACGATTCCCATAAATACGAATGTTCTTTCGTGGGGTTGGATATCGTAGAAAATCACTCGGTGATGCTCCACTCCCTGGCGGGTTCGAAACTGGGGATATGGGTGGCACACGGGGAGGGCAAATTCAACTTCCCGGAAGGGGAGGAGCGATACCATATTCCGGCCCGTTTCAGCTATTCCGAATATCCCGGCAATCCCAACGGTTCCCGGTTCGATGCCGCCTGCATCGCCTCAACCGACGGACGCCACCTGGCGATCATGCCTCACCTCGAGGATTCTGTCCTGCCCTGGCAATGGCCTCACTACCCCGGCGACCGGAAGGAGGATGAGATCACCCCGTGGATCGAAGCGTTTGTTAATGCGAGGGATTGGATCAGGAAGAATTCGAAGGTCAATGATCAGGACGGTTGTGACCCTGCAGGACGTTGAAATACTATGACCTAATTTAAAATAATTCAAACAGAATGACAAAGATTGTGCTTATCACTGGGGCCTCATCCGGTTTCGGACGTGCCACTGCCTTGAAATTTGCAGCGAACGGCCACGACCTTATTATCACCGGAAGGAGGAAAATTCTCCTCGATGAGTTGGTGAAAGAACTTGTCACTTCATGGAGCATTGAGGTGTTGCCCCTGTGTTTTGATGTCCGGTCACAGAAGGAGGTCGAAGCGGCCATTGGGTCACTCCCCGAGAGATGGAAAAACATTGATGTGCTGGTCAATAATGCCGGGTTGGCAGCAGGCCTGAACCCGGTTCACGAGGGGGTGATCGACGACTGGGAGCGCATGATCGACACCAATGTCAAGGGATTGCTGTACATGACCCGCCAGGTGGCACCTCTGATGGTGGCCCGCCGCCGGGGACACATCATCAACATCGGGTCGGTTGCGGGAAAGGAGGTCTATCCCAACGGAAATGTCTATTGCGGGACAAAGTTCGCCGTCGATGCCCTCACCCGGGGCTCCCGGATCGACCTGGTGCCTTACAATATCAAGGTGACCCAGATCGCTCCCGGCGCGGCCAACACCGAATTTTCGCTGGTTCGTTTCAAAGGCGACCGCAGCCGGGCCGACCAGGTGTACAACGGATATCAGCCGTTGAAGGCCGAGGATGTGGCCGATGCGGTGTACTATGTTACCACCCTGCCCGATCATGTCAACGTCAATGACATGGTGTTGATGCCCACCGCCCAGGCCAGCGCTGTGAATTTTCATAAACAATAATCCAGACAGTCAGGTAAGTTCGCTTTTATACTGAATCGCAAAAACGCTAAGGCGCAAAGCTCTGTCACCTTGTTACCCTGTTACTTTGTTACTCTGTTACTTTTTTACTACATTGCATCCGGTTTCTTGTATTTACATCCGTTAACCCGATAGCAATATGGAAGTTACTCGCATCTTCGACCTGTTGCCTCACCATGAATCCACTTTCCATCCCAAGGAGGATGTCGTTGCATCGAAGGAGAACGGGGAGTGGGCAAAATACTCCATCAAGCAATACCGTGAGGTCGTCGACAACATCAGTTACGGATTTCTTGCCCTGGGTGTGCAGCCCGGCGACAAGATTGCCCAGATCAGCGCCAACCGGGTGGAGTGGAACTTTGTCGACATGGCCATCCTCCAGGTAGGGGCCATCCATGTTCCGATCTATCCCACCATCAGCGAATCCGATTACAAGTACATTCTGACGCATGCCGAGGTGACCTATGTCTTCATCTCCGGCCAGGAGCTGCTTCGTAAGATCGAACACATCCTTCCCGAGATCTCGGGCCTCCGGGGAGTTTTTACTTACAAAAACCACGACGCCCACAAGCACCTCAACGAACTGATCGATCTGGGCCGCACGAACCCGGCTCCGGGGCCGCTGGAGGAGAGGAAGAGGGGGATAAATCCTTCGGACATCGCAACCATCATCTATACCTCGGGAACCACCGGCAATCCCAAGGGGGTCATGCTGACCCACAAAAATATCATTTCCAACTTCAAGAGTTGCGCCCATATCCCGCCTTTCGGGGAAGAGGCGAAAGTGATCAGCTACCTGCCCCTGTGCCATGTTTATGAGCGGATGCTCAATTACCTGTATCACTTCAAGGGGTATTCCATTTATTATGCCGAGAACCTGGGCACCATCACCGACAACATGAAAGAGGTGAAACCCGAGATCCTGACAACGGTTCCCCGGCTCCTTGAAAAGATCTATGACAAACTCTTTGCCACCGGTCACAAGCTGACGGGGGCGAAACGCTGGTTCTTCTTCTGGGCCCTTCACCTCGCTCTCCGGTACGAGCTCGACGGCGCCAATGGCTGGTTTTACGAACTGAAAAGAAAACTGTACGACAGGCTTGTATATTCAAAGTGGCGCGAAGCGCTCGGGGGAAAGCATCTGCTGGTGGTATCTGGCGGCGCCGCACTCCAGCCCAGGCTGGCCCGCATGTTCACCTGTGCAGGCATTGACGTGCTCGAAGGGTACGGCCTGACGGAAACATCACCCGTGATCGCGGTCAACCAGCTGGGACCGGGAGGCAACAGGTTCGGAACGGTCGGCAAGATCCTTGAAGGAGTGGCGGTGAAGATCGCCGGTGACGGGGAGATCCTGTGCAAAGGACCGAACGTCATGGCGGGATATTTCAAAGAGCCTGAGATGACCCGCGAAGCGATCGAACCCGATGGCTGGTTCCATACCGGCGACCTTGGCCGCATGGAACAAGAAGGGTTCCTGAAGATCACCGGGCGAAAGAAAGAGCTTTTCAAGACCTCTTTCGGCAAATATGTCAGCCCGCAGCCCATCGAGGATAAATTCAAGGAATCACTCTTTATCGACCAGCTGGTCGTGGTGGGTGAAAACCAGAAGTTCCCCGGCGCACTCATCGTTCCCGATTTCAACTTCCTCCGTGCCTGGTGCGTCGTGAAGGAGATCCCGTACACGACAAATGCGGAGATGATCAACCTGCCGCGGATCCGAAAACGCATGCAGACGGAGGTCGATAAATACAACAAATTTTTCGGCGATACGGAAAAGATCAAGACCTGGGATCTGCTCGACACCGAATGGACTTTCGAAACCGGGGAGATCACTCCGACGCTGAAACTCAAAAGGAATGTGATAGCAAATAAATACGAATCTCAGATAAAGAAGCTGTTTGAATAGTACCTTTCAAATCCCTGATCCTTGGAAGTGACCCGGATCTTCGATCTGCTCGAACTGTACAGCAATGAATACCGTTCGATCGACAACCTGTTCAATATCAAGCGGAACGGGGAATGGATGCATTTTTCCGCCGACGATTACCTCCGCATCAGCCGAGAATTCAGTCTGGGTTTGCTGGCCCTCGGGGTTTCGCGGGGAACCCGCATCGCGACGGTATTGAACAACTGCCCCGAATGGAATTTCATCGACATGGGCATCCTGCAGGTCGGGGCGGTCGAGGTTCCGGTATATCCCACCATCAGCGAGGATAATTACCGGTATATCTTCACCGACTCTCAGGTAGATTACATCATCGTCCACGATCCGGTGATCTTTGAGCGCATCCGGAACATCCTGCCGGAAGTGAAAGGACTCAAAGGGATATTCTCGATCGACCCGATCGAAGGTATCCGGCCATGGACCGACATTCTCGGGGCGGGTCGAAATTACCCCCGGCCCGGCGAGCTGGAGGAGATCAAGGCTTCCATCGGGCCCGGAGATATGGCCACCATCATTTATACTTCGGGTACCACCGGTCGTCCCAAGGGCGTGATGTTGTCGCACCACAATTTTGTCACCAACTACAAGGCGCTGGCCGAGATACCCCCGCTGAAGATGCGCGACAGGGCCCTCAGTTTCCTTCCTTTATGCCATGTGTATGAACGCACGGCCGGTTATGTTTACCAATCCTTCGGCGTTTGCATCTACTACGTTCAAAACCTCGATGAACTGGGTCAATATATCCTGGAGGTGAAGCCCCATGGATTTGCCGCCGTTCCGCGAGTTTTTGAAAAGATCTACAACCGGATCGTTGCCAGCGGCAGGAAACTTCCGGTACCCCTGAAAGGAATGTTTTTCTGGTCGATGCGGCAGGGACATAAGTTTGAGCTGGACCATGCCCGGGGATGGGTATATGATATCAAGCTCCACCTGGCCGACCTGCTGGTCTTCCGCAAATGGCGAAAAGCGCTCGGAGGAGATCTGAAATTCATCGTTTCAGGAAGCGCCTCGCTCCATCCCAGGCTCACGCGCATCTTCTGGGCAGCAAAGATCCCGGTGCTGGAAGCTTACGGTCTCACCGAGACCTCACCCGGGGTGACCTGCTACCGTTTCGATCCCGGCGGGGTGAAATTCGGAACGGTAGGGCCCCTGCTGACAGGGAACCAGATGAAGATCGCCGACGATGGCGAGATCCTGGTCAGGGGACCCAACATCATGCTGGGTTACTTGAACAGGCCGGAGAAGACCGCCGAAGTGATCGACGCCGACGGCTGGTTCCATACGGGCGACATCGGGGTGATCGAAGAGGGAAGGTACCTCCGGATCACCGACCGGAAAAAGGAGATCTTCAAAACCTCGGGGGGCAAGTACATCGCACCGCAACCCATCGAACAGAAGATCAAGGAATCGCCATTCATCGAATACATCATGGTGGTGGGAGAGAACCGCAACTACCCGGCGGCCCTTATCATTCCGAACTTTGAATTCCTGAAGAACTGGTGCGAAGTGAAAAATATCGAATTCGTTTCGCGCGAAAAAGCGGTCAGAAACCCCCGGATCATCCGCCGTATCCGTAAGGAGGTCGAACGGTTCAACCAGGACCTGGGCCAGACCGAAAAGATCAAGCGCATCCGGCTGCTCGACGCGGAATGGACCACCGACTCGGGAGAGATCTCTCCGACCCTCAAACTCCGCAGGAAGTTCATCCAGGAAAAATACAGCAAGATCATCGAGGAGACCTACCGCTCTTCCGAGTTCAACTACCGGATCGACTGATCCGGGTGCAGGATTTTGAATACCAGCTCTTTCATGAGATCTCCGTCGGAAGTGGTAGCATTGTCGAACCCCTTGGCTTTCATGTCGTATTCGCGCAGCAGGGAGATGACAGCCAACACGTGGCCGGCCGGAAAGGTTCGGGCTGCCCGCTGGTATTCGCCGACGAGAAAAGGCTTGACGCCCATTTCAGCGGCTGCAACATTCACCGATTTGTCGGGGAGGTAGTGGTATGTCAGTACTTTCTGGAAAAAGCTGAAGAGGATCGGGATCACCTTGACCAGCGGGTTCTCCTTCGGATTTGCAGCGAAGTGGCGGATGATCCGGTTGGCCTTAACAACATCCTTCACCGTCAGCGCTTTCTGTAATTCAAATACGTTGAAATCTTTGCTGATGCCGATATTTCTTTCAACGATCTCCTCGGTGACCTGGGAACCGGGAGGAATATTGATCAGCAATTTTCGGATCTCATTGACGATGCGCGAGAGATCGGTTCCAAGGAACTCGGTGAGCATCAGGGCTGCCTTCTGCGTGATGGAGAACTGTTGTTGGCGAAGGTATTCGCCGATCCATTCCGGGATCCGGTTATCGTAAAGGGGTGCAGATTCAAAGGCCACACCCGTTTTTTCGGCCGACTTGAACAGGCCTTTTCTCCGGTCGATCTTTCCGTACTTGTAACATAAGACAAGGATCGTGGAAACGAGGGGGTGTTCGATGTAGGACTGCAGTTCCTCGAACTTTGGGATATCCTGGGCCTCCTTGACGATCAGCACCTGGTAGTTGGCCATCATGGGGTACCGGCGTGCATAACTCACCAGGGTCGGCACATCGGTGTCGCGGCCGTAAACGATGGTCTGGTTGAACTCCTTCTCCTCTTCGCTGAGGACATGCTGTTCAATATAGTCGGAGATGACATCGATGAAATACGACTCCTCGCCGAAAAGCAGATATACCGGGTGGTAGATCTTGTTTTTCAGATCTTTCATCAGATTGTCAAAACTGACGGAATTCTTTTCAGCCATGGTCCATGGGATGAGCAGTGCAGACAAACCGGCGGGCCGGGCGTCAGTCGAAGCGGAGGTGTTTAACGAGGAGTTTTTTCTCGATCAGGTCAGTCATCGTTTCCACGCCGATCTGCAGGTGCGACTCAGTGAACCGGGCCGACACTTTCCGGTCGCTGGCCTGGGTTTTTATCCCCCGGCCGACCATCGGCTGATCGGAAACCAGTAAAAGGGCTCCCGTTGGAATTTCATTGGCAAAACCTACCATGAAAAGGGTGGCCGATTCCATGTCGATCGCGATGGCCCGGGTGTCGCGAAGGTGCACCTTGAACTGCTCGTCGTATTCCCATACTCGCCGGTTGGTGGTGTACACAGTGCCGGTCCAGTAATCGTTTTTGTGACTATGGATCACCGACGACATGGCCTTCTGAAGGTTAAATGCCGGCAAGGCCGGTACACGCTCATGGAAATAGTCATCTGAAGTTCCGTCGCCCCGGATCGCTGCAATCGGAAGGATCAGGTCGCCGACCTTGCATTTCTTTTTCAGCCCGCCGCATTTTCCCAGGAAAAGGGCCGCCTTGGGCCCGACGGCGCTGAGGAGGTCCATGATCGTGGCTGCATTCGGACTGCCCATGCCGAAGTTGATCATGGTAATGCGTCCGTGAGTGGCGCTGGGCATGGCCTTGCCCTGGCCCCTGACCGGCACTTTGTACCATTTGGCAAAGAGATCGAGGTATGCACCGAAATTGGTAAGCAGAATCAAATCTCCGAATTCTTCCAGCGGTGTCCCCGTGTACCGGGGCAGCCAGTCGTCGACAATTTCTTTTTTCGTCTTCATAAGCGGTGGTTAAAGGCGGGGCCGTGACCGCAACATGGGCTGCAAAGGTAAGACATTTGGCAGATTTTATGTAGGTTTGCATCATGGTCATGCGCCAAAAACTGAACCTTCCCGACATGCAGCCCGTTCTTCGTTCCGGCCCCCGGGGGAAAGAGGAGATCTTTGACATTTGCCGCAAGCGGTACGTGACCCTGACACCCGAAGAGTGGGTGCGACAGCATTTCCTTCATTACATGGTTCTCCAGCTGGGTTATCCGGCCTCGCTGATCATCGTCGAAGCGGCCCTCAGGGTCAATGGCATGCCCCGGCGTTTCGACATCCTCGCCTGTCTCCCCGGCGGACGGCCCGGTTTGGTGGTGGAATGCAAGGCCCCGAACCTGGTGGTCACCCAGGCGGCGTTTGACCAGGTGGCCCGGTACAACCTGGAGCTTGGAGTCGACTACCTTGCGGTAACCAACGGGATGACCCATTACGCCTGCCGGCTCAACCATGAACTGAAGGATTACCAGTTCCTGCCGATGATGCCCGACTACCGGACCATAGGAGGGACAACCGGTTAGCAGGAAACCCGGAGCTCCTTTTCCGAATTATTCTTATCATTGTACCCGAAAAAGACCAAGAGCACCTCCTCCCGATGAACGACATCCCACTAGTTACCGTGAATGCCATCGATGCCTCGTTTCGCCCGGAAGAGGCGGGAAACTGCGGACTGGCCGTTGTCGCCGGGGACCTGGAGTTTTCGTGTGCCGTTATCGATTTCCGGAAAAATAAATTCGTTTCTCTGTGCCATGTCAGGGCAGGGGGAGATCCCGCGGGCCATTCTCCGGGGCCGGTGGGGGGGCTGCAATCCGGCTTTCCGGCTGCGGTGAACCGTGCACTCCCCTGGCTGAGATCGCCATTCCGCATGATCCGGATCGCCGGCGATACCCGGGCGGCTACCCTGGTGCCCGGGACGCTTTTCAATCCCGACGAGAAGGAGCGCTACCTCCAATTCAATTTCACTGCCGGCCCCGGAGATCTCGTCCAGGCGGTACACCTGGTTCCGCTGGGGGCCTGGCACGTTTTTACCGTATCCCCGCCGGTGGCGGAGCTGACGGGTGAGTTATTCCCGGAACATAAGATCGTACCTTCGGCAGGACTGTTTATTGAAAGCATCCTGATAAACTATAAGAACCGCCTCGGGAAACCGAATCTGTTTCTTCACATCCGCAACGGGATGTTCGACCTGATGATCTACGACGGTCGCCAGATGACCTACTTCAATACGTTCATGTTCGACAAGGCCGAGGATGTTGCCTATTACCTGATTTTTGTGTTGGAGCAGCTGGGGCACAATCCCGACGAGGTGCCGCTGGTTGCATTCGGCCCGCTCGAAAGTTGCAAAGGTCTCGGGGAACTGCTTGGCCGTTATATTCGCCATGTCGCCTTCGGGCGCCGGAATACGGCCTACCATTATGGCCACGGGTTCGACGGCCTTCCGGAGCACCTCTATTTTCCCCTGCTGAACTTTTTCTCATGCGGATTGTGAGCGGCAAATACCGCGGGCGCCGGCTTTATCCGCCCGCCGGCCTGCCGGTCCGGCCCACTACCGACTTTGCCAAGGAGGGACTGTTCAACGTGCTTGACAACCGGGTTGATTGGGAAACCCTCGATGTGCTCGATCTCTTCACCGGGACGGGAAGTATGGCCCTCGAGTTCCTGTCGCGGGGGGCGGTGTCGGTCACAGCTGTTGATTCCAACCACCGGTGCATTGAATTCATCCGCAAGACCGTCCGCGAATTCGGGGCGGAAAATCTGCATGCGGTCAGGACTAACTGCTTTGTCTTTATCCGGCAAATGACCACCTCGTACGATCTCATCTTTGCCGATCCGCCGTATGATCTCGAAGGGCTGGAGACCCTTCCCGACCGGGTCCTGGCTTCGAGGTTGCTCCGCGAAGGAGGGATGCTGATCGTGGAACACCCGGCTGCTCACCGGTTCGAGAGCCATGAGCGTTTTTACATGCACCGCCATTACGGCAGTGTGAACTTCAGCTTCTTCAGATAAAAGCAGGAATCTTTGGCGGGCGGTCGCCCGCAGGCAGGATCAGTACTCGTCTTCGTGGAAAAAGAAATCGTCCTTGGTCGGATAGTCCGGCCAGATATCCTCGATACGATCGTAGGTGTCGCCTTCGTCTTCGATCTCTTTCAGGTTTTCGATCACTTCCTGGGGCGCTCCGGATCGGATGGCCCAGTCAATCAGCTCATCCTTGGTTGCAGGCCAGGGAGCATCTTCCAGTTTTGAGGCCAGTTCGAGTGTCCAGTACATGGAGGGTTGTTTTGAATTTTTGACAAAAGTATAAAAAAAAGAAACTAACCAAACAACTCAAAATGTTACTTTTCCGCGATCCAGGGAGTCTCAGTTGCTCCGGCGTCCAGTCCCGTTTTCCGGGCCAGGACGAAGAGGTAATCCGATAACCGGTTCAGGAACCGGATGATGACGGGGTCGACCGGGGATGTCTGGTTGAGCCTGATCAGGGATCGCTCGGCCCGTCGACAGACCGTTCGGGCGATATGACAGGCGGAAACGACCGGGTGTCCGCCGGGAAGGATGAAATTTCCGAGAGAAGGAAGCGATTCGTTCATGGCATCGATCTCATTCTCCAGCCGGAGAATGTCATCCTCGTCCATCGAGGGTAGTTCCCGGGCGGGTGTTTCCGGATCAAAAGCCACCCGGGCTTCGGCCACGAACAGTTGTTCCTGGACGCGGATAAGGACTTCGCGGTAATGGGGATCGATTTCATGGTCGCGCACCAGTCCGATGAACGAATTCAGCTCATCCAGGTTGCCGTAGGCTTCAACCCGCTCATGGCTTTTTGCGACACGGGTGCCCCCCAGCAGGGAGGTTTCGCCCGTGTCGCCGCCTTTCGTATAAATTTTCCACTCAGCCATATCAGATTTCTCAGTCAGCACCAGGCAGTCACCACTCACCCATCCACACCCGTACCCCACACTCACGACTCACGACTCACCCTTCTCCAGTCTCTCCTTCAACGACTCAAACTGCTTTTTCATTTCCAGAGGAAGCCGTTCACCGAACAGCTCCTGGTGGGTGGCGATCAGGTCGCATTCGGCAAGCCACTCCTGCCGGTCCACTTTCAGGATCTCATCCATCCTGCCGGCGACACCCTCCAGCCCTTCCGTATTGATGGAATCCTTTTCCGGTACCAGTCCGATGGGCGTTGTGACTGCACCGGCAGTGCCTTCGATGCGTCCGAATATCCATTGCAGGACACGGATGTTGTCGCCATATCCCGGCCACAGGAACTTTCCGTCGGATCCTTTGCGGAACCAGTTGACATTAAATATCCTGGGAAGCTTCGTAGCTTCGGGTGCCTCCGCCCCGATCTTCACCCAATGGCCGAAATAGTCGCCCATGTGATACCCGCAGAAGGGGAGCATGGCGAAGGGATCGCGTCTGACTCCTGCTTTCAGCCCGATGGCAGCGGCAGTGACTTCAGATCCGACAATGGAGCCCATGAAAACGCCGTGATTCCAGTCGAATGCCTGGTAAACCAGGGGGACGGTACCGGGTCGACGGCCGCCGAAAAGGAAGGCCGAAATCGGAACCCCCTTCGGGTTTTCCCAGTCCTTGTCGATGGCAGGACACTGACGGGCGGGAGCGGTAAACCGGGCGTTCGGATGGGCTGCAGGCTTCCCCGAATCCTTGTGGTACACCTCGTTGGTCCACGTCATGCTTCCTTCCGGTATGTCGCTTCCGATGCCTTCCCACCAGATATCGCCGTCGGGTGTGAGTGCGGTGTTGGTGAAGATGGTATTAGCCCGGCACGAAAGCATGGCGTTCGGGTTGGTTTCCATTGAGGTGTAAGGTGCAACGCCGAAGAAACCGGCTTCCGGGTTGATGGCGTATAATCTGCCATCTTCGCCGAATTTCATCCAGGCGATATCGTCACCTACGGTTTCCACCTTCCATCCGGGAATGGTCGGGATGAGCATGGCGAGATTGGTCTTCCCGCAGGCACTGGGGAAAGCGGCGGCAATATACCGTTTAACTCCTTCGGGGTTGGTGATGCCCATGATCAGCATGTGCTCGGCCAGCCATCCCTCCCGCCTGGCCATGTTGGAGGCGATGCGAAGGGCAAAACATTTTTTTCCGAGCAGGGCGTTGCCGCCGTACCCACTCCCGAACGACCAGGTCTCGTTGGTATCGGGGAAATGCGAGATGTACTTTTGTTCAATGGGTGCACAGGGCCATTTCCTGTCGGCCTGTCCCGGCTCCAGGGGGGCGCCCACTGAATGCACGCAGGGTACGAAGTCGCCGTCGCCCAGGATGTCAAGCACCTTCTTCCCCATGCGGGTCATAATGCGCATGTTCACCACCACGTAAGGCGAGTCGGTGATCTGGATCCCGATATGGGCGATCTTCGATCCGAGCGGGCCCATGCTGAAGGGGATCACATACAGGGTGCGCCCTTTCATGCAGCCCCGGTATGCTTCTGTCAGGATCCGTTTCATTTCGCCGGGTTCCATCCAGTTGTTCGTGGGGCCGGCATCCTCCTTTTTCGCCGAACAGATAAAGGTACGGTTCTCGACCCGGGCCACATCGCTGGGATCGCTCTGGAAATAATAGCTGTCGGGCCGTTTCGCCTCGTTTAGCTTCACCGCCATACCGGAGGCGACCATCCGGTCAAGCAGTTGGCGGTTCTCTTCTTCCGAACCGTCACACCAGTGAATTTTCTCGGGCTGGCAAAGCGCCGCCCATTCCTTCACCCAATTTTCAAGCTTCTTGCTGATATACATAGTCTTTCAGTTAGTTGGTTAGTCATCTTGATCCATTCCCCCACACCCACACTCACGACTCACTTTAACTCTCCCAACGCGCTCTTGATCCTTTTCACCGCTTCGGTCAGCTTATCGGTACTGGTAGCATAGGAGAACCGGATGCAGTTGGGGTCGCCAAAGGCATCGCCCGGCACGAGGGCAACGAACACCTTGTTGAGCAGGTACATGCAAAGATCATTCGAGTTGTTGATGGTGGTTGTTCCGTCAGTTCTTCCGAAATACCACGAGATATCGGGGAAAATATAAAAGGCGCCATCGGGATGGTTGAGTTTCAGGCCCGGGATATCGGCCAGCAGCCGGAGCATCAGGTCGCGGCGCTCGCGGAAGGCCGACTGCATTCTTTTCAGGTCGCCCGTTGAGGAGGGATCGGTGAAAAAGGCGGTAAGGGCGGCCCGTTGGGCAATGGAAGAGGCCCCCGAGGTGAACTGACCCTGGAGCTTGTCGCAGGCTTTGGCGATCGTGAGGGGGGCGGCAATGAACCCGATCCTCCAGCCGGTCATCGCAAAACCTTTGGAAACTCCGTTGACGAGGACGACCTGGTCCCTGATAAAATCGAACTGGCAAATGCTTTCGTGTTTCCCGACAAAATTGATGTGTTCGTAAATTTCATCGGCAACGATGATGATCGAAGGATACCGGGACATGGTTTCTGCGATCGACTTCAGTTCGTCGCGCGTGTAAACCGACCCGGTCGGATTGCAGGGCGAACTGTAGATCAGCAGTTTGGTCTTCGGGGTGATGACCGCTTCCAGCTGTTCAGCCGTCACCTTGAAGTTGTTCTCTATGGTAGCCGGGATATAAACCGCCTTCCCCTCGGCAACCTTGATGATCTCTTTGTACGAAACCCAGTAAGGAGCCGGAACCAGCACTTCATCGCCCGGGTTGACCAGGCTGAGCACGACATTTGCGATCGACTGTTTGGCCCCGGTGGAAACGACGATCTGCGTGCAGTCGAACTCAAGATTATTGTCGCGCTTGAGCTTGATGCAGATGGCCTTGCGCAGGTCCTCGTAACCCGAAACAGGGGGATAGAAGGTGAAGTTCTTGTCGATGGCCTCTTTGGCCGCCAACTTGATGTAATCGGGCGTGTTGAAATCAGGCTCGCCCAGGCTGAGATTGATCACGTCGTGACCCTCGGCTTTCAGTTCGCGGCTCTTGCGCGACATGGCCAGGGTCTCACTTTCGGCCAGGTACTGGATCCGGTTCGCTAATGTTATCATAAGGCAGTGAAAATGAAGTTATTGAAAAACAGAACAAAGGTATAAAAAAAACCGGTTTAAGGTGTGATCGGGGGAAAAAAAGTAGTCACGCGGTCCGATGATCGGGTGATCGGGTTGGCAGGATGACCCGTTACGGGGGAGTGAAAGGGATGATGGATTATTTGTACTTTTGAAAAAACATCCCCGATGAACTCACTGGTCCCTGCGCATCTTCTTCTTTACCTGGTTTTTATACTGATATCTTTCCTGATGCTCTTCACAGGGGCTTTTTTCCTGCTGTGGTATTACCTGAAGATGACGAGGAGGCAGGCGCCCCCGATCGTTCCGCGACCGCCGGCCGACTCCGGTAATTCGGTTCTCCTGCCCCTGAGGCTCCAGGCCTGCGAGCGTCTGGTGCTTTTCCTCGAACGCATACACCCCGCCAACCTGGTAATGAGGCTCAACGATCCCGGGCTTTCAGCCGCACAGTTTCAGGCATTGCTTGTAAGCACGATCCGCGGGGAATTCGAATACAACCTGTCGCAGCAACTCTATATTTCGGGACCCACCTGGGAAAGGATCCGCAACGCTAAAGAGGAATCGATCCTGCTGATCAACCGCGCCGCCTCTTCCCTTCCGGAAGAATCTGCTTCGGCCGACCTGATGAAGCGGATACTGGAAGAGGTCGTGGGAAAGGAAAAACTGCCTGTGGAATTGGCGATCGGGTTGCTCAGGAAGGAGATCTGAGAACGCGGAAAGCCCGGTCACTTCGTCCGGTACCAGTAACGGTATATCTCCCGAAAACCAAGGGCATGGTAAAGTGCCAGTGCGGGTTCGTTCTCACACAGCACCTGGAGGTAGGCGGTGCCGGCGCCCCGGTTCATTCCCCAGCGAAGCAGGCTGGCCGTGATCCGGCGACCCAGCCCTCGCTGGCGCCAGCCGGGATCGACCACGATGTCGAACAGGCCGACATACTGCCCTTCGGCCACCCCCAGCCCGACGGCAGCCACCTTTCCGTCGCGCACGATGGAAACCGTGGTCATGGGCAGGTTCAGGTGCCCGAGAATATCCATGTAGGTTGATCTTCGTCCCGGGTCAAACCCGTTCATGCGGATGAACTCGTCCATCCAGCGCGGATCGGGATGGTCGGAATACACGACATCCGGATCAGGGGAGCTGCGAAATGCACCGAGATCCGCTGTCTGAAACGAGATCTGCGATTGAATGCGGTACCCTGCCCGCTCCAGTACCCCGTCAATCCCATCGGGTTCGGCCCTGGGTGTGACCTTGAAGCAAGGGGCGATCCCCCAGGTGGTGCAGATGGCTTCGCAGCGAGCGATCTTCACGGCAGGGTCGAGGGTGGAAGGATAGAGCATGCCGATCGAATTGGCGCGCCGGGTCACTCCGTAGGCAAAGCGCAGGATCCATCCGTCGTACTGCAATACCCGGATCGCCGGCCAGGCATTGTTGCTGATCTCTTCGAACTTCCTGATCATTTGCTCCTCCGAAACCTTTCCTTTCCCTCCTTCGTCATCTTTTCGGTGGCATACTGAAAGATAAGCCGGGGTGCCGTCTCTTTGTATTTCAGAAGGAAAGCTTCCGCCTGCGCAGGCTGTTTTTTCCAGGTTTCGCGCAGGAACCAGCCGAGTCCCTGGTGGACTTCCCGCTCAGGATCGTGCATCATCGGTTCGATAAAGCGGTAAAATTCGCTGAAATCGCCTTCAGAAAGTTTCATCGGTTTGATGAGGCTGACTACGGCGGCCCTTCTCTGAAATTTATTGGGAGCATTTCGCCAGGATTCCAGGTCGGCGAGCGAAACCAGGTTCTTTTTGAAGAACAGGTTCATCAACTCTCCACAGATGACATCGGTCTCGGCCCAGTTGCTGATGCCCAGCGAGAACCATCGTTCCACCGTTCGAAAATCTTTCCGGTCCCATGTTTTCTGAAAATGCTGCATCAACCGTACGGCCATGATGCGAAGTTCATATTTGGGCGAAGGCACCAGGGCGAGGGTGACCTCCCGGATTTTTTCGTGCGACATCCCGGGCAAGGAGAGTATCCACTCCACGCGACCTGCAACCTCCCCGGTTTCAAGGCCGTACGAGTCAAATCCCTCCCTGAAGTAGCGAAGGTACTTCCGGATGTTGTCGGGATGGGTGTTGGCTTCGCAAAAGGCACTGATTTCCAGTAAGATGTCTGTGGGTTTCATGGGGATGGGTTACATCGTCAGGGCAACACTCCCGGCTTCAGCAGTCGGGAAATCTTCAGCGAGAGGTCGAGGAACAGGATCCCGGCGTGGGCGTTCCGTTCGACATGGGAATAAGCGTCGTTCAGCAATGCATTCAGCTGAACGAGGTTTCCGGCATGGGTGAAGGGGGAGAACTTGTTCACGAAGTCCAGTTCCTCCCCGTCGATTCCCGGCGGGATGGTTCCGGTCAGGTTCCGGGTCGAGCAGAGTCCAAGTGTCCGGAGCGAGTAGGCCAGAAAACTCTTGTGCTTCTCCCGCCCTGCCCGGCTGATCTCGCTGGCGAAACTGATGAGGGGAGGAACCTTCGCGCTGTAACAATCCCGCATCCACTGCCGGAAAGTGTTGAAATGCTGCGCTTCCTCATCCGTCCGGAGGTTACGGCCTGCGAGCGACGAGGGGATCTTCACCATCAGGGTGCGCGAAAGGATGGTGGAGATGATCTGGCCGGGTTCTTCCGATATCAGCAGGAAAAGCGTCTTTTCCGGGGGTTCTTCCAGGATCTTCAGGATCTTCGGCGCGGCGGAGTGGAAGAGTCTTTCCACCATCCAGATGATCATGACTTTATAATCCGACTCATAGCTCTTGTAACTCAGCGTCGAGATGATCTCATTGCAATCTTCTGCGTTGATGATCCCCTGTTTGCTCTCGATGCCGATGGCTTCGTACCAGCCCTGGAGGCTGCACGAGAAACGGTTATCGAGGAGAAAGGACCTCCATTCGTCCGTAAAATGCTTGCTTTGCGGTTTTTTCGTGACCTTTTTCGTGGTCGATACCGGGTAAATGAAATGGAGGTCGGGGTGGGCCAGTTTCTGGTACTTAACGCACGAAGAACAGACGCCGCAGGAGTCGGCGGGGAGCCCGGGAGGCGAATCCGGCATTTCCTCTCCAAAGAGGCCCGTGCCTTCCCGTGGGGCAAGCCGGCCTGTGCAGTTGATGAACTGAGCATATGCGATCGCCAGGGCCAGTTTGTCACTCTCCTCCGCTCCGTGAAAGAGTTGGGCATGGCTGACCCGCTGATCAAGAACCGTCCGGATCAGTTTTGATTTTATCTGCTGGTTTCCAGGGATGTCGGCAAATTTCATGATCGGGTGACTTTTTCTTCACCTTTCGTTTTCCGGAGGGTGACAACGTGCTGCAAAATTACCCGATTTCACTTTCGTCTGCGCCGATGACCCCAATTTGAAATATTTTTTCTGATATATTCCCTGATCCGCGATAATTCGTCATTATTCCGGATGATGTGATCATGGTACTTCGCTTGCCAATGAAAATCCAATCCGTACAGATTGGTCCGTTTTTTCACCGCGGATTTGAACCCGCGCACGGTGGCCGGCAAATTATCGGATTGGGGACCGAAACGATTGTGTCCGACGGCGGGACGAACGCCCGCGGAACATGGATATGGTCGGGCATGATGACCCATTCATCGATTTCGATGTTGTTCCTGATGACCGGGGTTTTCAACAATTCATCCATTGAAATTTTCCCAATGGACGATAATATCATCCTGCGGTCAATGATCTTTCCGAAATAATGGACTCTGTTCCGCGTACAGATGGTCACAAAATACCATCCGGGGAGGTGGTAATTACCTTCCCGGAACCGGGCTGATTCAACACGGTATTTGTTGCGAAACAAGGTCACTGCCAGAAGATCTCCGGGATGTCGGGAAAGATGATGCGGACCTTGTCGGTCTTGATATCCGGGATCAGCGCGAGCGACCGGATGGTATAATCGAGACGCCTTTTCTTAATACCGGTAAACCTTATGCTGGAGTCGATCTCCTTTTTTTTGAAACGGATCAGGGATGCCATGTTTTTTTATGGCTTAATCCCCGGAATGGCTGAAAGGTGATACGGAAAAAGGAAAAAGTTATGAACAATCCGCCGTTTAGCTGACTTTGGCGCAGAGAAATTCCCGGTTCATCCGGGCGATGTTCGACCGCGAGATGAGTTTCGGGCATTCTGCTTCACAGGCATAGGTGTTGGTGCAGTTTCCGAAGCCCAGCTCATCCATTTTCTTCACCATCTTTTTCACCCGTTCCCTGGCCTCCACCCTGCCCTGGGGCAGGAGGGCGAACTGTGAGATCTTGGCCGAGACAAATAGCATGGCCGAGGCGTTCTTGCAGGCGGCCACGCAGGCCCCGCACCCGATGCAGGCCGCGGCGTCCATCGAGAGTTCCGCGAACTCCTTGCCCACCAGGATATTGTTGGCCTCCGCGGCCCCGCCGGTGTTCACCGAGATGTACCCGCCCTCCTGGATGATCTTGTCGAATGCGGAACGGTCGACCATCAGGTCCCTGATCACCGGGAATGGCCGCGCCCGCCAGGGTTCGATCACGATCGTATCGCCGTCGCTGAATTTCCGCATGTGCAGCTGGCATGCCGTCACCGCATCGTCGGGACCGTGCGGCCGTCCATTGATGTACAGGCTGCACATGCCGCAGATGCCTTCCCGGCAGTCGTGGTCGAACACCACGGGGTCTTCGTTCTTATGGATCAGCTCTTCGTTCAGAATGTCGAGCATTTCGAGGAAGGAACAATTGGGAGAGATGTTGTCGAGTGAATATATGACAAACCCCCCTTTTGATTTTGCGTCCTTCTGCCTCCAGATTTTCAGTGTCAGCTTCATATCGGTATGGTTATTCCACTAAATCTAAAATCGTAAATCTAAAATCGTAAATCATTTATACACTCTCTGCTTCACCTCGATCTCCTCATACACCAGATCTTCCTTGTGAAGCAGGAATTCTCCTTCGCCCTTGTATTCCCAGGCCGCCACATACTTGTAATCCCCGTCGTTTCGCAGGCATTCCCCCTCTTCGGTCTGGTATTCCTCCCGGAAATGGCCGCCACAGCTTTCGTTGCGGTTGAGTGCATCGAGTGCCATCAGCTCTCCCAGTTCAAGGAAATCGGCCACCCGGTTCGCCTTTTCCAGCTCCACGTTCAATGAATCCGCGGATCCCGGGATCCGCACATCTTTCCAGAATTCAGCGCGAAGTTTGCGGATCATCCCAATGGCCTCCTTCAGCCCGGCGTCGGTGCGGCCCATGCCCACCTTTTCCCACATGATGCGGCCCAGCTCTTTATGGAACTGGTCGACCGATCTGGTTCCCCGGATGGCCATCAGCTTCTCCAGCCTTTCACGCACCGTGCGTTCGGCCGCCTCGAATTCGGGCCGGTCGGTGGCCATCCTCGGCACCTTGATCTCTCCCGACAGGTAGTTCTGCAGGGTATAGGGCAGGACGAAATATCCGTCGGCCAGTCCCTGCATCAGGGCGGAAGCCCCGAGCCGGTTGGCGCCGTGGTCGGAGAAGTTCGCTTCGCCGGCGGCAAAGAGCCCGGTCACGGTAGTCTGCAGCTCATAGTCAACCCAGATCCCGCCCATGGTATAATGAACGGCCGGGTAAATCATCATGGGATTTTCATAAGGGTTCTCATCCACGATCTTCTCATACATCTGGAAAAGATTCCCGTATCTTTCCTCGATCACGTGCTTGCCCAGGCGGCCGATCGATTCCCGGAAGTCGAGGAAGACGGCCAGCCCGGTCTCGCCCACACCGTATCCGGCATCGCACCGCTCCTTGGCGGCGCGGGAGGCCACGTCGCGGGGTACCAGGTTTCCGAAGGCGGGATACCGGCGCTCCAGGAAGTAATCGCGGTTTTCTTCGGGGATATCGTTCGCTTTGAGTTTCCCGTGGCGGTGTGCTTCCGCGTCTTCCTTGTTTTTCGGCACCCAGATGCGGCCGTCGTTGCGCAGGCTTTCGCTCATCAGGGTAAGCTTCGACTGGTAATCGCCATGCACGGGGATGCAGGTGGGGTGGATCTGCGTGAAGCAGGGATTGGCAAACCAGGCGCCCTTTTTGAATATCTGCCAGAGGGCGCTGGTATTGGAGCCCATGGCGTTGGTCGAGAGGTAAAAGACATTGCCGTATCCGCCGGTGGCAATGACCACCGCATGACCGAAGTGGCGTTCGAGTTTCCCCGTGATCAGGTCGCGGGCGATGATCCCGCGGGCCTTGCCGTCGACGATCACCACATCCATCATCTCATGGCGTTCAAAAAGTTTCACGGTCCCCAGTTTGATCTGGCGGCTCAGGGCCCCGTAGGCGCCCAGCAGCAGCTGCTGTCCCGTCTGCCCGCGGGCAAAAAAGGTGCGGGAAACCTGTGCCCCGCCGAACGAACGATTCTCAAGCGATCCGCCGTATTCACGGGCAAAAGGAACTCCCTGCGCCACGCATTGGTCGATGATGCTGTTGCTGACTTCGGCCAGGCGGTAAACGTTGGCTTCGCGGGCCCGGTAATCGCCTCCCTTGATGGTGTCGTAAAAGAGGCGGTATATGCTGTCGCCGTCGTTGGGATAGTTCTTGGCGGCATTGATCCCTCCCTGTGCCGCGATGCTGTGTGCCCGGCGGGGAGAGTCCTGGTAGCAAAAGATCTTCACGTTGAAGCCCATCTCGCCCAGCGAGGCGGCGGCCGAAGCTCCTGCCAGCCCCGTACCTACAACGATGATGTCGAGCTTGCGCTTGTTATTCGGGTTTACCAGGTTCTGGTGGTCTTTGTACTGGGTCCATTTCTGTGCCAGCGGACCCTTTGGGATCTTTGAATTCAACTCAGCCATGATGACTAACGGATAAATAATATGAAGAGGGGAATGATGATGAAGCCTAAAGGTATCACGATGGCATAAACAAGGCCGAATCGCCGCAGGCACAGGTTATACGTCGGATGGTTGATGCCGAAGGTCTGGCAGGCCGCCTGGAACGCCTGGTTCAGGTGGAACCCCAATGCGATGAAAAAGAGGATGTACAGGACGGAATATACCGGCTGCCTGAAAAGCTGGTTAGCAATGATGTAAAAGTCGGGCTCTCCGTTTGCATGGAAGTGAACGGTCGATACCCAGCCCATCTTGATGAAATAGAAGTTCATCATGTGGATGATCAGGAACGTCAGGACGATACCGCCCGTATAGATCATGTATTTTGACAAAAATGGCGTGGTAGTCCGGTTCGTTATGCGATACCGCACCGGCCGGGCAATCCAATTCTGGACCTGGAGAATGATTCCCAGCAGGATATGCAGGATGAATCCGCCGAAAAGCACCACTTCGAACACCTTGACGATGTAGTTGGTACCCATGAAATGGGCCGCGGCCGTGAACCATTTGCCCCCGTCATCCCGGAGCAGGCAGAGGTTGATACCCAGGTGAACCAGGAGAAAGATCATCAGGAACAGACCCAGGCCGGCCATCCATATCTTCTTCGTGATCGAAGAAAATCGTAAAAAAGAGGAATCCATAGCAAGCTTTTAATAAATTTGTTCGTTGATCAAAAATAGGACGAAAAACAAGATCATAGAGAAATCCTTCATATTTTTTCACAATTCAAAACCGATCTAAATTATGTTCGCACCCGATGTTTACCTCAACCGCCGCAATAACCTTCGCGCAGAGCTTTCGGAGGGCTTAGTGCTCTTCCTCGGGAACCAGGAAGTTCCTTTCAATTACCCTGCCAACACATACAGCTTCAGGCAGGACAGCAACTTTTCCTATTTTTTCGGACTCGATCATCCCGACCTGGCTGCCATCATCGATCTCGACGAAGGATACGATATGATTTTCGGGAACGATGTCGATATCGACGACATCATCTGGATGGGTGTCCAGCCCACCATCGAAGACCAGGCCCTGGAGGCGGGTGTCGACCGCACCGCCTCGCTTCCTGCCCTGAACGAAGTGATTCAAAGGGCGCTTGCCGCCGGCCGTAAGATCCATTACGCCCCGCCTTACCGCGGCGAAACGATCCTGTGGCTTACCGACCTGCTCGGGATCCCTCACCTGGAACTGCGGAACCGCGCATCCGAGGCGCTGATCCGGGCCATCATCAAGCTCAGGATGAAGAAGGAACCAGCCGAAGTGGCCGAGATCGAAAAAATGGTCGACGTGGCCCGCGAGATGCATGTCACCGCCATGAAGATGGCCAGGCCGGGAGTGGTCGAACGCGAGATCGCCGGAACCATCGAAGGGATCGCCCTGTCGAAGTGCGGACCGGTCTCGTTCCCCGTCATACTCTCCATCAACGGGCAAACCCTGCACAACCATTACCACGGAAATACCCTGGTCACCGGCCGTATGCTGGTGATCGATGCCGGGTGCGAGAACGACCTGCACTATTCGAGCGACATAACCCGCACCGTACCGGTGGGTGGGAAATTCAACGACCGGCAGCGGGGCATCTATGAAGTTGTCCTCCGGGCGAACCTGGCCGCCATCGGGGCCGTGAAACCCGGAGTGCCCTTCCGCGACATCCACCTGCTGGCCGCCACCGAGATCGCCCGCGGCCTTACCCGCCTCGGGATCATGCAGGGCGATCCCGAAGAAGCCGCCAGAAAAGGGGCGCACACCCTCTTCTTTCCGCACGGGCTGGGCCACCCGCTCGGCCTCGACGTCCATGACCTGGAAGGCATGGGAGAGAACCTCATCGGTTACGACGAAGAGGTGCAGCGCAGCAAGGAGTTCGGACTGGCCTTCCTCCGTTTCGGCCGCAGGCTGCAGGAAGGATTCGTGATGACCATCGAACCGGGCATCTATTTCATTCCCGAGCTGATCGATCTCTGGAAAGGGGAGAACAAATTGGCCGGGTTCATCAATTATGACGTGGTCGATACCTATCGCGACTTCGGGGGCATCCGCATCGAGGACGATGTGCTGGTGACGGCCGACGGCCATCGCGTCCTGGGAACACCCATCCCCAAGACCGTCGCCGAAATCGAAGCAATAATGAACCCCTAGATCGTAAATTTCAGATCGCAGATCGTACATCGTAAATCGTATATCGAATCATGTCCGTCTTCAAATACAGGAAAAAGCAGATATTCTACTCCGATTCCGGCTCCGGTAAGGCGATCGTGCTTCTGCATGGCTTTACGGAATCGTCGAAGATCTGGACCGGGTTGACATCGGCCCTGAAGAAACGGTACCGGGTGATCGCTGTCGATCTGCCCGGTCATGGCAGGAGCGCCTGCCTCGGACCCGTCCACACCATGGAGAGGATGGCCGAAATGATCGCCGCACTGATGAAGAAGATCGGGACAGGGAAGTGCCTGGTGGTGGGTCACTCCATGGGCGGGTATGTCGCCCTTGCACTGGCAGCGGTCTACCCGCAGCGGCTGAAGGGGCTGTGCCTGTTCCACTCGCACTGCTTCCCCGATTCGGAAACCGACCGCCGGAATCGTGACCGGACCATCGCGATCGTGAAGGAAGACAAGTTCGGATTTGTGACCCAGTTCATCCCGGGCCTCTTCCCGGAGGAGGTCCGGGCCACGTTCGCCCCGCAGATCGAAAAGATGGTCCGGCGGGCCGCAAAAGCCGGGAAGGAGGGGATCATCGCCTCACTGGAGGGGATGAAGATCCGGAGCGATCAGTCGGAATTCCTGCGAACCACTGAGTTGCCGGTACTTTTTATCCTGGGGCAGAAAGATTCAAGGGCACCGGTGGATCGTTTCTGGGAGATGGTTTCACTGCCGGCCAGAAGCGGGATCCTGCTCCTGCGCGATTGCGGTCATATGGGATTCATCGAGGCTCCCGAGGTCACAACGACGGCCATCGCCGCGTTTGCCAGGAAGGTTTTTGACAGGTGACGGATATCTCCCAACACCCGATATGCCAGCCCTTTCCTGCCGGGAGATGGTGACGTTTATTAAACTTGCCAGGGTTGGTTTATTGAAGCAATTCAGGCTTTAAAACAAAACGTTTCACTATCTGTCAGAAAGTCTCCCTCCCCCGGGAGGGGAGGGCCGGGGAGGGGTCTGTCGTGCCTGGTGCACACCGGCGATGATGCCTCCCCCGGGAGGGGAGGGCCGGGGAGGGGTCTGTCGTGCCTGGTGCACACCGG
>CAYVVG010000057.1:0-26033 GCA_964455285.1 uncultured Prolixibacteraceae bacterium | reverse complement strand
CTTTATATCAATTATTTATAAAGGTTTTTAAAAAGTTAATGCATCACTAGTAATTACAGATTGTAGATTGAAGATTGCAGATTGCAGATCAGTACTGATGCGCCAAATTTTCAAATCTTCTCTTAACTACCTGATATTATGTTTTATATAAACATTCTTTGATTTTATAATCTGAATGGACCTGCAGCTTTTTCGTTTTCATCCACCCATCCCTTCAACGGCGTTGGCATGCATTCCACGGAAAACACAGATAAACCTGCTTAAATAGCATCATGGCGACTTGGAACGCCAAGGACAATAAAATGTTTTCGCCGGGAATTCAACGCATCAGTACTAATCGAAGATTTTAAACTTAATCTCCCCTAATGCCTAATCCCTATTGCCTGTTGCCTAATCCCTAAAATCCCATGAACCCATCGCTCAACCTTTTCCTCGCACTCCTGTTTGTTGCAGGAACGACGGCCCATTCCCAGACCTACGGCTGGCGGAACATCGGCGACCATCTGCCCAACACCGTGTCGACGGCGACCATCAGCGACATTGCCGTCGCGGGAGACTCGATGTGGGTCACCTCGGGGTACGGCACCTACCAGAACCAGGTTCCCGGCGAGATCTACTTCTCGGCCGACCGGGGAGAGACCTTCACGATCCAGACGACGCTTTACGGCACTCACGCCATTTGCATGAAAAACGCGCATGAAGGATGGTGCGGGGGCGTTGAGGGACAGGTTTACCACACCACCGACGGCGGGCAGACCTGGGAACGAAAATTCTCGCTGGGCCGTACCCTGATGGATATCGACTTCGCACCGGGATGCGACACAGGCATTTGCACCGGCTTTACGGGCGCCGTGAGATTCCTCAGCATCAACGGACTGAACTCCATCAACATGCAGGGTTATGTCAGCAATATCACCTCCGTTTCCTGCATCGACCGGCGCCACGCCTTTGTTGCCGGGGAGGAGATCATCGCCCCCATCACCGACGGAGTGCTGATGATCGACCAGAGCTACCCCGGCACCAACGGGATCTACGCCATCGACATGCTCGACACCCTGACGGGGTGGTGCGTGGGATCGCCTACCGCCGCGGGGGCATGGGACAGCTCTGGTTGCATGATCATCAAAACCACCGACGGCCACAACTGGATTGAGCAGGTCAACCCGGTAAAGGGTAAATATGGCACCCTGATGGCCGTGAAGGCACTGAACCCCCAGGAGGTATGGGCAGCGGGCACGTCGGGCGTGATCCTCCACACCGTTAACGGGGGCGCTACATGGGTGCGCGAGGCGGAAGGGCTGACGACCGAAATGCTCTATGGTATTTGCGTCGTCAACAACCACGAAGTGTATGTGACCGGCAACAACCGCACCCTGCTGAAATACGGTCCGGTATCGGGAACGGAGGAACCAACCGTTACCCGGCCTCAGCTGCGCGTGTTCCCCAACCCGGTGACCGGGGACAGGTTGTTTGTATCGCATGAGGGCATTCAACAATACATGGCTGCATCCCCCCAGTCGGCAGTCTCCAGTCGGCAGTCGGCAGCCGCCAGTCTGAGCATAGTCAACAGTCTTGGTATGAAGGTCCTGGTGGTCCCGCTCATTGAATGGACACAGGCGATCGATGTGCGGAGCCTGCCGGCGGGTATTTACACCGTGTGCCTGGATGAGAACGGGAGGAGAACCGGGGCCTCGATGTTCGTGAAACTGGCGGCCGGCTCAACGATCGTCAACCCGTGAGGATGCTTCGGCAAGTAACGGGGAATAATCGTTGAGCAGTTTGAAACTTTACGGGGATAACAGCGTCTCGTTGTCTGTCATTCCATAACGGAAATTGCTGTGACAACTGACCACTGTACCACTCGACCAACTGACCATTCACCCAACCGTGATATTAACATTTACCCATTGAAGTATGTATAATGAACTGGAAAAAAGCATAGGAGCGGCGATTCAGACCTATTCGAACGTACATCGCGGAAGCGGGCATTTTTCGCAGGCGACCACCAGGTTGTACGAAGAGGCACGCGAAATTGTGCGCCTGTACCTCGGGGTGGGCAAGGATCACACCGTGATCTTCGGCTCCCTGGCCCGAATGGAAGCACTGACCGCATTACTGCCTGCTGGTTCGTGGAGGCAGGTGTCGGGCCGCGACATTGGGTTGCCGCTGGGCGTGACGGCCGTGGCCGTGCGGAAGAATGCCCTTCCCCGGGGCGTTCCCATCGAAACCGGCGGGGGTACGGCACGGCTCACCGGCGACGGCTGGGTGGTCTGGGATTCGGTTCCATCCCGGTTTGAAGCCGGCACCCCGGCGATCGTCAACTGCATCGCCCTGGCCCGGGCTCTTCAGCTGCTCCTGAAAACGGGGCGGCAAACCTTTCCGGCTCCGGACCCCGAACCTCTTACCGCTGAGGATATCCTGTTTCGCGACGATATCGGCCCCCTCAGCGGGAAAGCCCTGATGGAGGCGCTGAGGCATCGTCAGTCGGGCCGTAACATCCTGGTTCCCACCCATGGGGGCAACCAGCCGTACATCCACCTCGACAACAGCGCCAGCACCCCCACGTTCGGACCGATTGCCGGAGCTTTTATCCAGTCAATGCGCCAGCCGGAGATCGTGCGGGAGGAGATCGTCGGGCGGGTGAGAACGGTGGTGGCCTCGATGCTCGGAGCCCCGGAGACCACCTGGGATGTTTTATTCACGTCGAACACCACCGAAGCCATCAACGCGGTGGCAGCCGCCATGCCGGCCGAAACCGATCCCGGCATCCGGCCGGTGATCCTTACCACGATGCTGGAACACACCTCGAACGACCTCCCCTGGCGGACGGTGCCGGGGTATTCGCTGGCCCGGTTACCGGTCGATAAAGAGGGTTTTTTCGACCTGGCAGGGCTGGATGACTTCCTGGCTTCTTACAACCGGGATGGGAAGCGGGGAAATGAGCGGATCCGTCTGGTGACCCTCAGCGCCGCGTCCAACGTGCTCGGTTCATACAACGATCTGGAGGAGATCAGCCGGATCGTCCACCGCCATGGGGCACTCCTGATGGTGGATGCTGCCCAGTGGGTGGCGCACCGGAAGGTGGAGATGGAACGCACCGGCATTGATTTCCTGACATTCTCCGCACACAAGGTATATGCCCCCTTCGGGAGCGGGGCGCTGATCTTCCGGAAAGGGACGCTCGACCCGCAGGCGGCCGGCCTTCTCCGGATCCGGCGGAACGAAACGGAAAATGCACCCGGTATTGCTGCACTGGGAAAAGCCCTGGAACTTTTACGACGGATCGGCATGGAGACCGTCAGGGAGGAGGAAGAAGCGCTGACCCGTCGGCTGCTGGAGGGCATGAAACTAATTCCCGGGATCCGGATCTTTGGCATCGGCGACACCGCCTCCCCCCGCTTTGACCGTAAGGGAGGAGTCGTCGCCTTTGACCTGAAAGGGACCCTTCCCGGCAAACTGGCCGGAGCGCTCGCCCGGCGGGGCGGTATCGGTGTGCGTTACGGGTGCCATTGTTCGCACATGCTCGTAAAATACCTGCACGGCATCACCCCGGGACTGGAACGGTTCCAGGCCTTCCTGGTCAGGATCATCCCGGCCATAAACCTGCCGGGCGTGGTCAGGGTAAGCCTCGGTATCGGGAACACGGAACAGGATGTGGATGCCTTTCTGAAGGAACTCGCCGCTATTGCCGGTAAAAAGAAGAACCCGGAGACATGGATCCCGGAAGCCCGGGTAAAGAAGGAGATCGGTATCTTTGTGGAACGGGTGAGGGGGGAGGTTTTTGGGTGAGTGGCTGTTCTTTTCAATCGACCGTGAGATGACTGTGCCGCGGCGGATTTGGTGTCATTGATATTTTCGGAGCGAAGCTGGGGGCCTTTCCCAGTACCGGCACATTGACAAGCGAGGACTTTGAGATGCTGGTCGTTGCCCGGAAATGATCCGGGTCAGGGTTTCTGCAGCCATTTCCGGACCGTTTCAGGGTTCAGCCGGTCATACCCGAGGCGGTCAACGATCCTGCCCTCTTCCACCAGGAAAATGGCGGGAAGTTCATTGCCCACCCATTTCCCGAAATCGGGTTGCAGCAGGATCGCATGCGGAACTTTCCGGGCAAGCGTCAGTTCCCTGAACCGCCTGATATCATCCAGTTTCCCGTTGAGTATGAAGGCTACCGGCAACGACGGATCCTTTTCTTTCATCACACCCAGCTTATAGCCTGCAAGAACGCATCCGGGGCAGGATGCGCTCAGGAAAGCGAAAATATATTTCCCTTTGTCGCATTCGAAACCGGTGAACAGTGGCCGCCGGAAGTCGATCCGCGGTCCTTCCGGGTCAAGCCCGATCGGGCCTGTATCCTTTGGATCCGAAGTGGATGGGATGATGAACGGTACAGCGACAGAGAATGTCAGGGCAATACCGATGATCACCCAGGGTCGCGGCCATTCGGTTCCCGGATGGGCCTTCCACAGGTAAGCGGTCAGCCCCACAAGCAGCACGTTCTTCCCGATCGACAGGGAAGTCGGCATGTTTATGCGCGGCCCGAAACAGTGGCAATTATCCGCTCCGGCACCCGTGATCAGACGGAACGCAAGAAACGCAGTGAATAGCAGAAGAAGAATGGCAACGAAGGGCAGCGTGAAGCTTCGCAACCGGATATTGAGGAACAGCAAAAGGGCGATAAATAATTCTATCCCGATAAGGAGCCTGGCTGCACTACCCGCCCATGACCATCCGGCCAGTCCCATGCTGACAAGATCGAGTTCGAAAAAGTCGATGCCGGTGATCTTGCCGTACGCGGAATACAGAAAAACCAATCCCAGGAGGACGGTCAGTCCGGCGTGCACGTATGATCTCATGGAATGTAAAAGAGGTTGACTCAAAAGTCAATCTTTTTGTTTTGAGTCAACCTCCCGGAAATGGGTTACTGCAGGGAACAGCTCGAACCCATGTCCTTGCACAGGTTGTCGGCAGCGGAGCGGCTGATCGCCTCGATCGAATAAATGATCCCGCTGCATTTGCAGGTGTAGGTTTTCTTTTTACACGACACTGAGGTCAGGACGACAACGCCGCCCACGGTGACCAGCACGAGGAGTAGCAGTATTTTTTTCATAGGCACCTGGTTATAAATGGTTGAATCCGGAAAAGACCGGGTCCACGAGGTTCATGAACGGTCAAATATAGGGAAAATAGATCACGTTCTGACGGAGCTATGAAAAAAATATCCGCTCACTCAACCATAACCGAAACACATGCGATCCCCGGTCCCACGTTGGCAGCCAGGGCGGGTGAAGCATGGTCGATGTATACGGGTTTCTTGCCTGTGAGCTTTTCCATCTCCGCTGCGTACCAGTCGGCTGCCTCCTGGTTGCCCGCGTGAGTGATCACATATCCCCACACCTCCTTGCCACGGATCACCCGGGCCAGGTCACGCACCACCTTTTTCCGGCCGCTTTTTTCGGAAAGGGCTTTGGCATGGAGTTCCGCTTTGCCTTCCGGGCTGACACTGATGATGGGTTTTATTTTAAGGACCCGGGCGAGGTAGCTTTTCAGCGGACTTACCCGTCCGCTTCGGATCAGGTATTTCATGGTAACCACACTGACTCGCACATGCAGCTTGCTTTTCCACTCATGGATCCTGGCCACGAGGTCGTCGTGCGACATGCCGGCGTCGAGGGATTGTGCCGCCCGGATCATGAGCATGCCGAGGCCCCCGGTCAGGTTTTTCGAGTTGATCGAGTCGATGGGTTTCCCGGTATGCCCCGATACGTCGCGGGCGGCCTTGTCGCTGCCCGACCATGTGCCGCTCAGCGCCTGGCTGATGTGGACGGCGATGATCGAATCGTAATGGGTGGCCAGGTATTCGAACTTGTTCTGGAACTCCTTGAGCGCCGGCTGAGCCGAGGATGCGTTCACCTCCATCCGTTCCTGCATGGCGTAAAACTGGGGCGGATGGATGGTGAGACGGTCGAGGAAATAGGTGCTGCCGAAGTGGACGGTCAGCGGGACCACATGGATCTGGTGTTCGTCGATCAACGATTTCGGAAGGTCGCACGACGAGTCGGTGACCAGGGCGACCGGGTGCCGTCGGTTGAACTGGATCTCGTTCTGCATCACCATGTCGTCCACCTTCTGGTAGGTGATGTCGCCAAAGCGTTGCAGCTGGGAGAGGATCTCGGCCGGGTAATCGGTATGGATATGGACCCTCATCTTCCGGGGTGTCCCGGCGACGACGAGCGAATCGCCTCCGTGCGTGATGAAATCCCGGATCCGGTGTTTATCGAGATGTTCTCCTGTGATAAGGGCCTCGGTGCAGAAACGGAAAGTGATCACATCGTGCGGCATCTCAATCTCCTGAGCCACTTCCATTGCATCGGATTCAACCTTTTGCATTGCCTTTTCAGGGCCCTGTGTGAAAAAATCCATGAAGCCTTCGAGCCAGTAAACGAATCCCTTGGCCCCGGCATCCACCACGTGCGACCGGGCGAGCGCTTCGAGCTTCACCGTGGTGCCGGCCAGCGATTCCAGGGCCCTCTTGTACGCCTCGACCAGGAGCCGGGTGAAGTCGTCGATCGTATCTTTCAGGGCATAAATGTATTCGGCCCAGTCCTTGATCACAGTCAATATGGTGCCTTCGACCGGGTTGGCGATGGCATCGTATGCATAGGCGACAGCCTTCTTTACGCTCTCGGCAAACGATTGGATGGTCAGCGATTCGGAGGCTTCGATCTCATTGCTGAACCCGTATAAGAACTGAGCGAAGATGATGCCTGAATTGCCCCTGGCTCCCACCAGGGCCGCATCGGCCATTGCCACCGCCGTCTGCTTCGGATTTCCCGCCGGTATGATCGCGTCCATGATGGAACGCATGGTGGAGGCCAGGTTGGTGCCAGTGTCGGCATCCGCCACCGGGAAAACATTGATCTTGTTGAGCAGTTTCTGATGTTCGAAAATCCGCTGGGCACCGGCCAGGAATGAGTGGTACAACTGATTCCCGTCCAGTTCCTTAACTTTCTTAACAGTGTCTGTCAATATGCCGGGTTTTTGAAAGGGCAAAAATACGATAAAAAAATAACTTCAAATTTAATACAGAATTCTGTTGAACCTTTGCTGCCGGAAAGACCCCTGATCCGGACCGGCCAGCGGCTGTCGAACCAAATGTAATTCGTACCTTTGCACACAAATCTATAACCAATAACTCAACCAACAATGAAGAAGTTCATCCATTCCGTTGCTTTTCTCATGTTCACCGCTTTTGCAGTCAACGCTCAGGATGCCGCCACGGCGCAGCAGCCGGTGAATCCCAATGCTCCCGAAATCCAGTTTGAAAAGACCGTGCATGATTACGGCACCATCGTGCAGGGGGGTGATGGGACCTGTGAGTTCAAATTCACCAATATCGGCAAGGAACCTCTCATCCTCTCACGGCCCCAGTCTTCGTGCGGTTGCACCGTGCCCACCTGGCCGCAGGAACCCATTCTCCCCGGCAAGAGCGAGGTGATCAAGGTGACTTACAACACCAACAATGTTGGGACGATCAACAAGACCGTCACCGTCACTTCCAATGCCAAGACCAACCGCGTCGTACTTCAGATCAAAGGAAGCGTGACCCCGAAACCCGCGACCACCATGCCGGAAAAACCGGCCGAACCGGGAGCGGCTCCGATCCAGAAATAACCAATCAACCCATTTCTTAAGCATCGGGCCAGCCAAAAGCTGGCTTTGATGCTTTGTAAAACACAAGCCTCCATGCCAAAGATCTCACAACGCGGACACGACTGCCCGCCCTCCCCCATCCGGAAACTCGTACCCTTTTCCGACGAAGCCAAGAAAAGGGGTGTCAAAGTGTACCACCTGAACATCGGCCAGCCCGATATTGAAACCCCTGCCAACGTGCTCGACAAGATCCGCAACATGGACCTTAAGGTGGTGGAATACAGCCATTCGGCCGGCATCCTCTCCTACCGGAAGAAACTCGCCGAATACTACCTCCGGAACAGCATTGAGGTCACCCCCGAACAGATGATCGTCACCACGGGGGGATCCGAAGGGATCCTCTTCGCCATGATGACCTGCCTCAACCCGGGCGACGAGATCATCATCCCGGAACCGTTTTACGCCAATTACAACGGCTTCGCCACGGCCGCAGGCGTGGTGGTAAAACCGATCGCTTCGTTCATCGACACCGGTTTCGCCCTGCCGCCGATGAGTGCGTTCGAAGAGGCGATCACCCCGCGCACGAAAGCCATCATGGTGTGCAACCCCAACAACCCGACCGGATACCTATATTCCAAAGAGGAGTTGTTGCTGCTGCGCGATATCGTGAAAAAACATGACCTCTTCCTGTTC
The DNA here is from genome assembly GCA_964455285.1 of uncultured Prolixibacteraceae bacterium. Lineage (GTDB taxonomy): Bacteria > Bacteroidota > Bacteroidia > Bacteroidales > FEN-979 > CAIVAT01. The sequence continues at coordinate 17,690 of CAYVVG010000057.1, read as the reverse complement.
GCCGATGAAGTTTACCGGGAATTCTGCTACGACGGCCGTTCCCATTTCTCGGTCATGCAACTCGAAGGCATCGACGACCATACGGTCCTGCTCGACTCCATTTCGAAACGTTACAGCGCCTGCGGAGTGCGCATCGGGGTGATGATCTCGAGAAATAAAGAGGTCATGGCCACCGCCATGAAGTTCGCCCAGGCCCGGCTCAGCCCCCCCACCTTCGGCCAGATCGCCGGTGAAGAGGCGGTTAACACGCCCGAGAGCTACCTGGAACAAGTACTCGCCGAATATGTCAAACGGAGAGACATCGTGGTGGATTCGATCAACCGGATGGAAGGGTGTTTCTGCCCGAATCCCGGCGGAGCCTTTTATGCAGTGGCACGGCTGCCGATCGACGATTCGGACCGGTTCTGCCAGTGGTTGCTCGAATCGTTCAGCTTCGAAGGCCAGACGGTCATGCTCGCCCCCGCCACGGGGTTCTACTCCACTCCCGGCCGGGGACGCGACGAGGTACGAATCAGCTACGTGCTGAACCTGAACGATTTGGCACACGCCATGAAATGCCTCGAAGAGGGATTGAAGGTGTACCCGGGAAGGATTTGACCCGTCAATAGATCAGGTATTTTCCCCTGGTTTTCATAAATTTACGAAGGTCCGGCTGCCAGGTCCGGCGGATGGCCCCGGCGGTCATCCCGGCATCGATCTGTTTACTCAGTTCTTCCGTGCCCGCAAGCTTCTCGAAATAACCGGTAAAAAAGGGTTCCTGGCCCATCCATTCCCGCCGGGCCCGGATGATCCACTGAAGCTCCAGCTTCCCCTCCGCTTCCGGATGGTCCCGGAAATAATTCCTGAGGTCTTCGCCCCGGCACCGCTCACCCTCGTACGGGGGATGGTCACTCACCCCGGGGATGGGCTGCGGGGTGAAGTAAAAGTCCCCGAAAGTCATCTCCGGGTGACCGTATACCGAAAAGGGGCAGGCGGTTCCGCGACCGACGCTGATCCGGGTGCCTTCAAATAAGCAAAGGGAAGGATAGAGCCGGATGGAGATGCTGTCGGGCAGGTTGGGCGAGGGTCTGACGGGCAGGGAGATGCGGGTGCTGCGGTCGTACCCCTCCATCGGGATCACGGTGAGGTCGCAACGGAGCCCCCCGCTCAGCCATCGCTCGCCGTTCACCATCCTTGCGTACTCCCCGATCGTCATCCCGTAAACCACGGGCACCGGGTGCAGGCCGACAAACGACCGGAATTTCTTCCTCAGAACAGGACCGTCGACATAGTCCCCGTTGGGGTTGGGACGGTCGAGCACAACCAGGGGCTTTCCCGCTTCAGCGCATGCCTCCATGACATAGGTCAGGGTGGAGATATAGGTAAAGAACCTTACTCCGACGTCCTGCAGGTCGAACAGCACCAGGTCGAGGAGTTCCATCTCCCCGGCCGACGGTTTCTTCCCGCTTCCGTACAGGGAGACCACACGGATCCCGGTGAGGGAATCCCGGCCGTGACCGACCACGGCACCCGCTTCGGCCGACATCTGGTAGCCGTGTTCGGGGGAAAAGAGAACGACCACGTTGATGCCTCCCCGGATCAGCCAGGCAGCCAGGTCGGTATCGCCCACCCTCGAAGCCCGGTTCGCGACCACTCCGATCCGTTTCCCCCCGAGCAGCGGGTAGTAGAGGTCATTGCGGGCAGCGGCAGGCACGACCTGCGCCGTACCTGTTCCCGGCGGAACCAGCACTCCGAAAAGGATTCCGAAAAGTATCGGACGAAAAAACATACTTTTGCAAAGTAAAGATTTCTTTTCGTTGAACACCGAACTTTTTATCGCCAACCGGCTGGCTTCGCAAGGAAGAAAGAGCTTCTCGCGGACCTTCGTGGTCATCGCCATCACTTCGATAGCCATGGGGGTGGCGATCATGATCATCGCGGTTGCCATCCTCACCGGGTTCCAGCAGGAGATCCGTGAAAAGGTGACCGGTTTCGCCGGCCACATCCAGGTGACCCGCTTTGCCGAAAACCCGGGCATGGAACCACAGCCCATGGAAGGGAAGCCGGCGTTCCTCCAGGCGCTGGCAAAGACCCGCGGGATCCGGCACCTGCAGACCTACGCGGTGAAAACCGGCATCATCAAGACATCCGAGCACATCCAGGGTGTCATCTTCAAAGGGGTCGGACCCGATTTCGACTGGTCATTTTTCCGCGGCAGGATGGTCGAGGGCCGGACTTTCACAGTCAGTGACACCGGCAGAACCAACGAGGTGATCCTTTCCCGAAAGACTGCCGACATGCTGAATTTGCGCCTGGGAGAGGATGTGCGCATCTATTTCATCTCCGGTGACCACACCCTCGGCCGGAAACTCAGGATCGCGGGAATTTACGATACCGGGCTGGGGGAATTCGACAAGCTGTATGTGCTCGGGGATATCGGGCACATCCGGAAACTCAACAACTGGGAGGAAGGAGAGGTGGGGGGATTCGAGGTTTTCATCGATCGGTTCCGCGACATTGACAAGTTGGGTGTGGAGGTGTACCGGCAGATCGGGTATGAGTACGATGCCGCCACCATCAAGATGCTGAACCCGCAGATCTTCGACTGGCTCGACCTGCAGGATATCAACGTGCTCATCATCCTCGTCCTGCTGATCCTGGTTTCGGCCACCACCATCATCTCGGCCCTGCTGATCCTGATCCTGGAACGGACAACCCTGATCGGGATCCTGAAGGCACTGGGAATGACGAACCGCAGCATCCGGAAACTGTTCCTGTACCAGGCCTTTCACATTGTCGGCAGGGGCATGCTCTGGGGGAATATCGCGGGTATCGGCCTTTGCCTGCTCCAGAAGAAGTTCCTGCACATCACGCTGTCGCAGGAAACCTATTATGTTTCGGAAATACCGGTGAACACGGATCTGTGGAACCTGTTGATGATCAACGCCGGGACGGTCGTCGTGTGTTACCTTATCTTTTTGCTACCGTCGCTGGTGGTGACCCGGGTGTCGCCGGTCAGGGCGATCCGTTTTTCCTGATCACCGGTCGGTTTCGCTGCGTTATTTATGCAACCCGCACTCCCGGGACGAGGGTTGCTCCCACCACCATCGTCCGGCCCGGATATCCTCGCCCGGCTGTACCGCGCGGGTGCACGGGAGGCATCCGATGCTCGGGAATCCCTTCGCATGCAATTCGTTCACAGGTACCTTCCAACGGCGGAGATAGTCCCACACCTGTTCATGACTCCACCGGATCAGCGGGTTGAGTTTGAGCACCTGGTTGGAGGAGTCCCATTCCACCAGGTCGGTTCCGGCCCGGGTAACCGACTGGTCCTGACGCATGCCGGTGATCCACACCTCCATTCCCGACAGCGCCCGCTTCAGGGGCTCGATTTTGCGGATGTGACAGCAGAGTTGCCGGTTCTCCACCGAATCGTAGAAGAGGTTGATCCCTTTGGAGGCCACCATCTCTTCGACATGAGCCGGATCGGGAAAGAAAAGCTCGATGGTCAGACCGAACTTTTTCCGCGTGATATCCAGCAGGTCGTAGGACTCCTGGAACATCCTTCCCGTATCCAGGGTGAATATCCTGACGGGGGTCCGCAGGGCGGCGATCGTGTGGAGGATCACCTGGTCCTCGGCGCCCAGGCTGGTGGAAAAGGCAATTTTTCCGGCATATTCCGGGGCAAACCAGGCCAGCACCTCTTCCGGTGCGCTGCTCCCGAATCTCCGGTTCAGATCCATCACTTTCTCTTTCATGGCAGGGGCAGGGGTTAGTTTTTGCGAAAATACGAACAATCGTCCTTCTCCTTCGGGAAACAACCGATGAATGACGTATTTTTGAGCCAAAATTTTCATCATGCGGGTCCATTTCATCGCGATCGGAGGCAGCGCCATGCACAACCTCGCCATCGCCCTTCAACGGAAAGGGTATTCGGTTTCCGGTTCCGACGACGAGATCTTCGAACCTTCCCGTAGCCGGCTCGCCGCCTGCAACCTGCTGCCGGCCAGCCAGGGGTGGGATCCTGCACGCATCACCCCGGAACTGGACGCGGTGATCGTGGGGATGCATGCCAAGTCCGACAATCCTGAACTGCTCCGGGCCACGGAACTGGGGATCCGGATCTACTCCTACCCCGAATACCTGTACGAACAGTCGAAGGATAAAAAACGCGTGGTGATCGGCGGCAGCCACGGAAAGACCACCATCACGGCGATGATCCTGCATGTGCTGAAGTCGGCCGGAATGGATTGTGACTATATGGTGGGTGCGCAACTCGACGGGTTCGATGTGATGGTGCGCCTCACCCACGACGCGCCGGTCATGGTGATCGAAGGCGACGAGTACCTCACCTCTCCCATCGACCGGCGGCCCAAATTTCACCTGTACAAGCCCGATATCGCGCTGCTGAGCGGGATCGCCTGGGACCATATCAACGTTTTTCCCACCTTTGATAACTATGTCGAGCAGTTCCGGATATTCATCCGTCAGATCATGCCGGGAGGATCGCTGGTGTATTGCAGCGACGATCCGGAACTGAACCGGATCTGCCCGGCCGCGCGCGGCGACATCCGGATCCTGCCCTATGGCGTCATGCCGCACTCCATCCGGGATGGGATCACCCGGGTGACTGCCCGCGGCGCCGAGGTCGCCCTGCGTATTTTCGGACGCCATAACCTGCTGAACCTCAACGGAGCATACCAGGTTTGCCGGGAACTCGGAGTGGACGAGGCGACCTTCTTCCGGGCCATCGGCACCTTCGCCGGCGCCTCCAGGCGCCTCGAACAGATTGCAATCCATGAACGGCGTGTGGCATACAAGGATTTCGCACATGCACCTTCGAAGGTCAAAGCCACGTTGCAGGCCGTCAGGGACCAATACCCCGGCCGCAGGGTGGTTGCGTGCCTGGAATTACATACTTACAGCAGCCTGAGCAAAGAGTTTCTTGGGCATTATGCCGGAACGCTCGATCCGGCCGATGCGGCCCTGGTCTATTTCAACCCGCATGCGCTGCAGATCAAACGGTTGCCGCCGATCACCCCGGAACAGGTCAGGGAAGGGTTCGGCAACCCGGACCTGGAGGTTTTCACGGATTCGAAAGAACTGGTTGAAAGGCTTTTCAGGGAGCAGCAACCGGAGTCCGTCCTTCTGCTGATGAGTTCGGGCGATTATGACGGGATGAACCTGAAAGAACTTGCCGGCAAGTGGGCCTTGCTTGCGGGCACATGATCCATTGCCCAACGCCTTCCGGCGAACACCACCCGGAGAAAGAAAAAGGGAGCGACCAGCCGGCGCTCCCTTTTTCTTTGCAAGATTCGTGTTCCGAACGGGTTACCCGTTCATCGAGATCAGGAACTCTTCGTTCGAGTTGGTGTATTTCATCTTGTCCTTCAGGAATTCCATGGCTTCGAGCGGGTTCATGTCGGCGAGGTGGTTGCGCAGGATCCAGATACGCTGCAACACATCCTTGTCGAGCAGCAGGTCTTCGCGGCGGGTGCTGGAGGAGACGATGTCGATGGCCGGGTAGATGCGTTTGTTCGACAGTTTGCGGTCGAGTTGCAGTTCCATGTTACCGGTTCCCTTGAATTCCTCGAAGATCACTTCGTCCATCTTCGAGCCGGTCTCGATGAGTGCGGTGGCGATGATGGTGAGTGAACCGCCGTTCTCGATCTGGCGGGCGGCGCCGAAGAAGCGTTTGGGTTTCTGGAGGGCGTTGGCTTCGACACCACCCGAAAGCACCTTGCCCGAGGCTGGTGCCACCGTGTTGTATGCACGCGCGAGGCGGGTGATCGAGTCGAGCAGGATCACCACATCGTGGCCGCATTCCACCAGCCGTTTTGCCTTTTCAAGGATGATGTTGGAGATGCGGGCATGCCGTTCGGCCGGCTCATCAAAGGTGGAGGAGATCACCTCCGCTTTCACGCTCCGTTGCATGTCGGTGACCTCTTCGGGACGCTCGTCGATGAGCAGGATGATCATATACACATCGGGATGGTTGGCCGCGATGGCGTTGGCGATCTCCTTCAGCAGGACGGTTTTCCCGGTCTTGGGCTGGGCGACGATAAGGCCGCGCTGTCCGAAGCCGATGGGGGCGAACATGTCGATGACGCGGGTTGACATGCTCTCATTCTTGTGTCCGGTGAGCTTGAATTTCTTCATCGGGAAGAGCGGGGTCAGGAAGTCGAAGGGGATCCTGTCGCGCACCTCTTCCGGCTTCCGGCCGTTGATGAGGTCGACCTTGATCAGGGGAAAGTACTTTTCTCCCTCTTTGGGCGGGCGGATGGTGCCGCGAACAGTGTCGCCGGTCTTTAAACCGAAAAGCTTGATCTGCGATTGTGAAACGTAGATGTCGTCGGGAGAGTTCAGGTAATTGTAATCGGAGGAGCGGAGAAAGCCGTAACCATCGGACATGATCTCGAGCACGCCCTCGCTCAGGATGAGGCCTTCAAATTCAAAGGGAAACTCTTCGCGGTGCCGTTCCGGGAATTTGCGGGGAAAGTCGCGTTGTTTACGATCTTCGCCAACCAGGGGCTGTCCAGGTCCTTCGGCGGACACTGCGGCGGGAACATCGTTCGCTTCGGCAGGCTCTGCCGCAGGGGATTCTTGGCGGATGAAATCGGCCGTTTCCGCAACAGGGACCTGCCTTTCGACGGATTCTTCAAGTTCGAAGCGGTCATCGCCGTTATCGGTGATCTCGGGAAGGGTCATCTGGACCAGCGGTTCGGAAACCGGTTTCTCGGGGACAGGTCTGAAGGATTTATTGTCGCGTGGATTTTTGTGATCTCGCCGGGGGTGTTGTTCGCGCGGGGGGCGCTGTTCGCGCGGAGGCCGCTGTTCGCGTGGGGGGCGCGGCTCCTGCCGCACAGGAGCAGCCGGCACCGTGACTTCAGGCGTGGTTGCAGCAGGGGTATCGGCCGGGGTGTCGGCCGGCGGACGCTGGGAAGTCTGCTCGCGCGCTTCGCGGGGCTTGTTTCCCGGTTCTTTGCGGGGACGTCCCCGGAAAGGCTTTTGCTTTTCCTGCATTTCCTGGTTTAAGATCTCCTGCGTGGGATTCAGCGCCTGGTGGTCTAATATTTTGTAGATAAGGTCCTGTTTTTCGAGTTTGTCAACTTTTGGGATGTTGAACTGGCGTGCAATGGCTCTGATCTCCGACAGCTCCTTGCTGTCAAGGGAAAGAATGTCATACATGATAAGGTTGTTTGATGGATTGAAAAGTCAATGTGGAAAATAGACTTAATTTCGGAAAATATGGATGTGAAACGGGTAAAGCGACTGCGAGAAATGGATCGCGAAGGTGAAATTCGTTGCAAAGATATAAAAAAAAATACGAACACCAACATTTTTATTCACCCCGCTCCCCCCGCCGAAATCTTTTGTAATTTCGCAATTCCAAATACCCGCCGCATGATTCAGCGCATTCAAACCTTGTACCTAATCCTGGTGGCCCTGGCCTGTGTCCTTCTTTTTTTCTTTCCCCTGGCCCTTTATTATGATGAAATGCAGGGAAACTACAAATTCTTCATTTACGGCGTAACGGCGATGGACCCTGAGCCCAGGGTGATTTTTCCGTCGCTGTTTGCCCTTCCGCTGGTGGTCATCACGGTTTTTTCCTTCCTGCTCAGTGTCCTGACCATTTTTCTCTACCGGAAACGGTTGCTGCAGATACGGCTGTGCGCATTCAACCTCCTTGCAACGATTGTGCTGATCATGGTGATCTTTTTCTTTTATGCCAGCAAGATCCGCACCATGACCGGCATCGAGCCCGAATACAGCTACCTGGGCATGGGGCTGCCGCTGGTTTCGCTGGTGCTCCTGATCCTGGCCAACCAGGCCATCCGGAAAGATGAAGCGCTGGTGAAGTCGACCGACAGGCTGAGATAAGAACCCCATCCCGGCCTGCCGGCAGGCAGGCCTCCCCAAAAAGGGAGGGGACCATTCACCAATCACGACTCACCAATCACCACTCACGACTCGGGACTCACGACTCACGAGAGGCGCCATTTATGGCGCCTCTACGCACCGACCTACGTCCAGGACTTCCAGGTCGCGGATATTTTTCCCGTCGATGACAAAACGCAAGGCTGTAATGGACCGGTGGATGCCGTATTTGCCGGCTGCGCCCGGGTTCATGTGAAGCATCCCGTACTTTTTATCGAACATCACCTTCAGGATGTGGGAATGACCGCTGATGAACAAGGCGGGACGTTCCGATTCGATCAGGCTCTTCACGTTCTTTTCGTACCTCCCGGGATAGCCTCCGATATGGGTCATCAGCACCTTCACCCCTTCGCAATGAAAGCAATCGGTTTCCGGGTAAGACTGGCGGACATCCCGCCCGTCGATATTGCCGTACACCGCCCTGATCGTACGATCCTTCCCCAGATCCTGAAGTACGGAGAGGTCGCCGATATCGCCTGCATGCCATACCTCCTGCACCTGGCTGAAGAAGGAGACCACCCGGGGGTTGAGATACCCGTGGGTGTCGGAGAGGAGACCGATTCGGATCATGAGGCAAAGGTAGGAAAAGTGACGGGGTGACGAGGTGACGAGGTGACGGGGTGACGAGGTGACGGGGTGACGGGGTGACGACAGATTTAATCGTAACTTTGATCATCCGATAAATTCCCATGACCTCCCGATCCTTTTTTTTCTGTCTTGTTATGCTGCTTGCGGCTGCCGCCGGATACGGCCAGCCGCTCCGGGTGATGACCTACAACATCCGCTATGACAATCCCGGCGACGGGGTGAACGCCTGGGACAACCGAAAGGAGCTGCTGTTCGCGCAAGTCAGAGAGGCTGTGCCCGACGTACTGGGCATCCAGGAGGGGCTTGCCGGCCAGGTGCGCGACCTTGGCAGCGCCTTCGCGGGTTACCGGTACACCGGCGTGGGGCGCGACGACGGCCGTGACAAAGGCGAATTCAGCGCGATATTTTACGACCGGAAGCGGCTGAAACTGCTGAAACACGCCACCTTCTGGCTTTCACCCACACCCGCCGTCCCTTCGAAAGGCTGGGATGCCGCCTGCCTCCGCATCTGCACCTGGGGCCTCTTCCGCGACCGGGAATCGGGCAGGAAGTTCTGGGTCTTCAACACCCATTTCGACCATGTCGGGACAGAAGCACGCAGAAACAGCGCTACCCTGATCCTGAACCGGATCAGGGAACTCAACCCCCAGGGGTGGCCGGTCGTGCTCATGGGCGATTTCAACTCGGGGCCGGAGAGTGAGCCCGTGCTGATGGTGAAAAAGGAGTTCACCGATTCGAAAACGGCCGACAAGAGCATGCAGATGGGACCCGACGGCACGTTCAACGGCTTTGACCCCGCGAACCCGGGAACCGAACGCATCGATTTCATCTTCACCTGCGGGTGCAGGGCGATTGATTACCGGGTGATCCGTGACAGCGGGGCACCCGGCCGGTTTGCTTCCGATCATTTTCCGGTGATGGCTGCGGTTAATTGGGCGAATTAAGCTACTTTTGTCTCACTGATCCCCGATCCATGGAGACGTTTCTGCTCGCTTTCGTTGGCCTCGCCGTAGTCGCGGGGTTTATCCTGCTCTGGCTGAAAGTTGGCCGGGCCGGTTCCCCGGAACTGGCGGCTCAACTGGATTCACTCAAAACACAGGCCGACCGGCTCAACGCAGAAAAGAGCGCCATGGAAGAGAGGGCGCGGTTGCTGCAGGGGCAGGTGGACCATCTCACCCGGCATTGCTCTGCGAAGGAGGATTCCATTGTTCAGCTGAATTCCCGTCTTGCCGCACGCGATTCGGAATTTGCCTCATTGAATCGGAAACTGGAAGAACAGAAGGCCGACCTGGAGAAGCTGCAGGAGCGTTTCCGGCTGGAGTTCCGCAACCTGGCCAACGAGATCCTGGAGGAGAAGACCCATAAGTTCACGGAAACCAACCGGGCCAGGCTCGACGAGTTGCTCAAGCCATTGGGAGAGAAAATCCTGGCATTCGAGAAAAAGGTCGAAGATGTATACCAAAAAGAATCGAATCAGCGCTTTTCGCTGGAGAAGGAGATCAAGAACCTGACCGACCTGAACCAGCAGATCAGCCGCGAGGCGAACAACCTCACCAGTGCCCTCAAGGGACAAGCCAAAGCGCGCGGTAACTGGGGGGAGATCATCCTCGAGAGCATCCTGGAGAAATCGGGGCTTGTGCGCGACCGTGAATTCTTCGTGCAGCCATCCTTTACCGTCGACGGTGGGAAACGGTTGCAGCCCGACGTGGTGGTTCACTACCCCGGGGGCCGCCATGTGGTGATCGACTCAAAAGTCTCGCTCATCGCTTACGAACGGTATGCATCCGCCGAATCGAAAGAAGAACAGGATGCAGCCCTGCGCGAACACCTCGCGTCGGTGCGAAACCACATCACCGACCTTTCGGGCAAGAATTACCAGGACATCTACGACCTGAAAAGCCTCGATTTCGTGATGCTCTTCATGCCCATCGAGCCGGCTTACATGCTGGCCATGCAGTACGATCCGAACCTGTGGAACTGGGCCTACGACCGGCGCATCCTGGTGATCAGCCCGACCAACCTGATCGCCGCGCTGCGCATGATCGCCAACCTGTGGCGGGTGGAGTACCAGAACAAGAATGCCATGGAGATCGCCCGGCAGGGGGGCGAGTTGTATGATAAATTCACCGGCTTTGTCGATGACCTGACGGAGATCGGCACCCGGCTCGATGCGACGCGGAAAGCCTGGGATGCTTCGATGAACAAGCTTTCGACCGGCAAAGGCAATCTCCTGCGCCGGGTGGAGAACATCCGGACGCTGGGCGCGAAAACCTCGAAGGAGATCCCGCGCTCGCTGCTGGAAGGAGCGGAGGAAGAAAGTCGTGAGTCGTGAGTGTGGGTGGTGAGCAAGGGGTGGAGAATATGCATAGATAATTGCGAACAGTTGAATGGATGGCTATGAAAGGTGAAAACTTCATTTACGGGATACGGCCGGTGATCGAGGCGATGAAAGCCGGCAAGGAATTCGAGAAGGTGTTGCTTCAGAAAGGATTGCGTGGCGAGGGGTTCCAGGAGCTTTTCACCCTGGCCAGAGAGATTGAGATTCCTTTCCAGTTCGTCCCTGTGGAGAAGCTGAACCGGATGTCGAGGCAGAACCACCAGGGGGTGATCGGGTTTGTGTCGGAGATCGCCTACCAGAAGATTGAAGACCTGGTTCCTTTTGTCTTTGAACAGGGCAGAATGCCTCTGTTCCTGCTCCTCGACCGGGTGACCGATGTCAGGAACGTGGGTTCGATCGCCCGGTCGGCCGAATGTGCCGGGGCCGACGCGATGGTGCTTCCGGCCCGGGGGTCGGCCCAGATCAATTCCGACGCCATCAAAACCTCCGCCGGGGCACTCTACAAATTGCCCGTGGTGCGGCCGCAGAACATGAAGGATACGATCAGGTTCCTCCGCGAAAGCGGGATCACGATCGTGGCGGCCACCGAAAAGTCAGAAAAGCTATATACCTCGGTCGACCTCAACCGGCCGCTGGCCCTGATCCTGGGATCGGAAGGCGAGGGCATCTCCGAGGAATACATGAAACTCACCGACGATACCGTCCGCATCCCGCTGGCAGGCGAGATCGGCTCCCTCAACGTCGCCGTTGCCGCCGGGATCCTGCTCTTTGAAGCGGTAAGGCAGCGCACCCAATCACCGGATCGTTCATGAAGTACCTTTACAAATACACCCCCGGGATCCTGCTTATCCTCTTTGTCCTCCTGTTCCTTGGGTTCCGGTCGCCCGAGCGGAACTGGGACCGGGTGATCAACAGCGACGGAAAGGGATATTACGCCTACCTGCCGGCCCTGTTCATCTATCATGACCTCCACTTCGGATTTGCGGAACAATACGAAGCGCAATATTATCCCTCCGACCGATCGGTCTTCAAGGAGTTCCGGTTCGACACCGGGCGGGGCATCGTCAACAAATATTTCCCCGGCATGGCGATCGTCTGGCTGCCGTTTTTTCTCTTCGGACACCTGATGGCCTGGCTTGAACTTTACCCGCGCGACGGCTACTCCCTCCCCTACCAGTATGCCATCGCCCTTTCGGCGCTGCTCTTCCTGTGGCTGGGAGCCCGTTGGCTGATGAAACTGCTGAGGTGCTTCGGCGCCGGCGACCGGGCAGCGGCTTTCCTGACGGCCGCAGTCACCCTGGGCACCAACCTGGTCTTTTTTACCGTGACCGAACCGTCGATGACCCATGTTTTTTCCTTCGCACTCATCACCTTTTTCCTGCTGGTCACCTACCGCCTGTTCCATGAATACGAGCCCCGCTGGTTTCCAAAAGCCGCATCCCTCTTCTTTCTGATCCTGCTGATCCGCCCCACCAACGCACTCATCCTGCTGCTGGTACCCTTCCTGGCCGGGAGTACCGGTGATCTCAAGGCCACTTTCCACAGGGTGCTGGCTCACCGTGCCGCATTTATCCGGGCAGTGGCCTATTCAGTCCTCCTGCTGGCGGTTCCGGTCACGATCTGGTTCGTGCAAACCGGCACTCCCTTCGTGTACAGTTACGGAGGGGAGAAGCTCGACTTTTTCCGCCCCCACATGCTCAGCATTCTGTTCAGCTTCAACCGGGGATGGTTCCTCTACACCCCCCTGGCACTGGTTTCCCTGGCAGGACTGGTCGCCCTGTTCCGCGAAAACCGGTACCGTTTTTACTGGCTTGCCGGATTTCTCCTGCTCTTCATCTATGTAGCGTCGTGCTGGTGGGTATGGTATTATGCCTCCAAATGCGGACAGCGGGTTTTCGTCGACCTATATGCCCTGGTGGCCCTGTTGCTGCTATTCCTTTACGGGTCAATCCGGACATCGGTCGCCCGCCGGATGTTGACGGCCTTGATCGTGGTGTTGGTGGCGCTCAACCTCTTCCAGTTCTACCAGCATACCCGGTGGATCTTCCCGCCGTGGAACATCACCGGGGCCATATACCGCGATGCCTTTTTCAGCCTGTCGAGGCAGGCGCGTGTTTACATTCCCGAGGAGGCGGTGAGTGAAAAAGAGACCCTGGCCAACGACATGGAAAAGGATGCAGGGCCGAATTGGATGAACCCCGGCACACGCACTGATTCCGTCAGTTTCCAGGGAACCTGGTCATCGCGTGCCGACCGCAGGATCCCTTACAGCATCGGGCTGGAGACCGCTATCGACAGCCTTTTCCGGACCCCCAACCGGTTGATACGGGTGGAGGCATACGTGTTTGCGCCCCGCGAGAAGACCGAGGCCACCCTGGTGGTCGATTACCAGGTGGCCGGTCGCAGTGTCAGCTACAACCAGGTCATCCTGGAGCCCTATGTCAAACCGGACCGGTGGACCCGCATCGAGGCGGCGGTGTATGTTCCGCGCGAACTGCCCGCCGGGGGCAAGGTCAAGGTCTATTTCTTCAATCCCTCGGCGATCTATACGCTGTATACCGACAACCTGACCATCGACTTCCTCTCCCTGAAAGATGAACCCGACTTCCGGAAGATCGAGGGGACGAAGCTGCCGGAAAAGATGAAATGAGGAATGTGCTGATGTGCTGATGTGCTGATGTGCTGATGTGCTGATGTGCTGATGTGATGATGTGCTGATGCGGGATGGAGTGAGGATATTCTGATACTGAATGAACATGAGCGAGAGAATCATAGAACTGGATAAAATAGCTGTTTATCAGCATGAAACCCTGATCCTGGCGAATGTGACGCTGCTGGTCGGGCGGGGAGAGTTCTTGTACCTCATCGGGAAGACCGGCAGCGGGAAGAGCAGCCTGCTCAAGACACTCTATGCCGAATTGCCCCTGGTGAGCGGGAAGGGGAAGGTAGCCGGCTATGATCTCGGGTGCCTGCGCCGGAAAGAGATCCCGTTCCTTCGGAGGAAACTGGGGATCGTCTTCCAGGATTTTCAGTTGCTGGTGGACCGGTCGGTGAACGAAAACCTGTTGTTCGTCATGCGGGCCACCGGGTGGAAGGATAAAAAAGAGATGCAGAAACGGTTGCTCGAGGTGCTGGCCAAGGTGAACCTGGGCAATAAAGGAGCAAAAATGCCGCATCAGCTTTCGGGGGGCGAGCAGCAGCGGGTGGCCATTGCCCGGGCGCTGGTCAATGACCCGGAGCTGATCCTGGCCGATGAACCCACCGGGAACCTCGATCCCGAAAGCGCCGAAGAGATCATCGGGTTGCTGATGGATATTTCCCGCGCCGGGGCAGCCGTGATCCTGGCCACCCACAATTATTCCTTCTTCGAAAAATATCCGGCCCGCACCCTGCTTTGCGAGAGCGGGCGGGTGCTGCCTTATTAATCGCCCAGGGTGGCGACCATCACGGCTTTGATGGTGTGCAGCCGGTTCTCGGCTTCGTCGAATACGATGGAAGCGGGCGACTCGAAGACCTCCTCGGTCACCTCCAGTCCGTCAAGACCGTATTTCTTGCAGATGTCGGCGCCGATCTCGGTATCTTTATTGTGGAACGCCGGCAGGCAATGCATGAATTTCACCTTGGGATTGCCGGTCTTGTCCATCATCGCGCGGTTGACCTGGTAGGGAAGCATCTCGCGGATCCGCTCATCCCACAGTTCCTTGGCCTCACCCATCGACAGCCACACATCGGTATAAATGAAATCGACCCCTTTCACTCCTTCGCCGACATCCTCGGTCAGGGTGATCTTCGCGCCGGTCGTCCTGGCAATTACGCGGCATGTATCGACCAGGTCCTGCCCGGGCCAGTATTTTTTCGGCGCGCAGGCCCTGAAATCCATCCCCATCTTGGCGGCGCCAACCATCAGGGAATTGCCCATGTTGAACCGGGCATCGCCGCAATAGGCAAACGACATCCTGTTCAGCGGTTTGTCGCAGTGTTCGATCATGGTCATGAAGTCGGCCAGGATCTGTGTCGGATGGAATTCGTTGGTCAACCCGTTCCAAACAGGCACACCGGCGTATTTTCCCAGTTCTTCCACGATGGCCTGGCCGAATCCGCGGTATTCGATCCCGTCGTACATCCGTCCCAGCACCCGGGCGGTATCCTTCATGGTCTCCTTTTTGCCGATATGCGACCCTTCCGGCCCCAGGTACGTGACGCAGGCCCCCTGGTCGAAGGCGGCTGTTTCAAAGGCGCAGCGGGTGCGGGTGGAGGCCTTTTCGAAGATCAGGGCGATGTTCTTGCCTTTCAGGCGCTGCTGTTCCGTGCCGGCATATTTGGCCTTCTTGAGATCGATGGCCAGGTCGAGTAAGAACTTGAGCTCTTGCGGAGTGAAATCCAGCTCTTTCAGGAAATTGCGGTTGCGGAGGTTGAATGACATAGGAGATAATTTACGATTTACGATTGAAGATTGAAGATTGACAATGGGTGGACAAAAATAGCAATTTCCCGCCATTTCGCCATTTCGCTATTTCGCCATTTCGCTATTTTCTACTCCGGCAACACCGACGACATCTGGACATCCCTACCCGAAGGCCGCTGGAAGGCTTTCAGTCCGAAGAGGGGCATCTCCGACAGAAGGTGTTCGAACAGGCGCGCCTGGAAATCCTCGAATTCGGCCCAATCGGGCGGAGTGTAGAAGGCGTACAACTCGAGCGGCAACCCGTTTTCGGTGGGTTGAAGGGCACGCACCATCAGCGAGGCATCCTGGTTCACGTTGGGAATTGTCTTCAGGTAGTTGAGGATATAGAGGCGGAAAAGGCCCAGGTTGGTCATTTTCTCGAGCGGGGCCAGTTGCCCGGGGGCGAAGGGGACCACACTTCGGAAGTGCGCGATCAGGGCTTCGTCGGCAAAACTGATCGTGCCGATGTCGATCAGCACCGACCGTTTCATGCGCCTTCCGCCGGCTTCACCCATGCTCCTCCAGTTCTGGAAGGAGTCGGAAACCAGCGCATAGGTCGGGATGCAACTGACGGAATTGTCGAAGTTCCTCACCTTGACCGTAACCAGCGACACGTCGATCACGGTACCGTCGGTGTTGTACTTGGGCATGGTGATCCAGTCGCCGATCTGCAGCATCTTGTTCGATGAAAGCTGCACCCCGGCCACAAATCCGAGGATGGTATCTTTAAAGATCAGCATGATCACGGCCGACATGGCTCCCAGCCCGGCCAGGAGGGTGATGGGCGACTGTCCAATCAGGGTGGAGATGATGGCGATGCCTCCCACAATGTAGGTGATGATCTTGCCGATCTGCACATATCCTTTGATGGGTTTGGATCCCGAAACGTCAAAATCGCCGTAGATGTGATACACCGCGTTGAGGAACGATGCGATCACCAGCAGAAAGACCATGATCATATACAGGTGCAGTCCCAGTGAGATCACCCTGATGGCCTCGGGATAGTTGGAGATGCTCGGCACCAGGGAGACCTCCAGCACCAGGGCAGGCAGAAGCAGGGCCAGGCGGGTAAAGACCTTCTGCTCGTACAGATGGTCGTCCCATTTGCTGCTCGATCGTTCTATGATCCGTTTCAGGACCTGGTTGATGATAAACTTGGCGATGTAATAGACGATGATGGTGGACAGGAGGATGATGATCAGGGTAGAGAAATCGGCTGCATAGGTGGCGACTTTCCCCGAAAATCCCCATCCCTTCAACGTGTCAAATATCGCCGCATGGAATGTGCTGGTGGGAATCTCTTTCATATTGACGATTGAAGATTGACGATTGATGATTGATGATTGATGGGTTTATGAATTATCCACCTGACCACTTGTCCACTTGACCACCTGTCCGCTTGTCCGCTTTTTCCGGTGCCACCACCTTCAGCGAAAGCGGGTGGATTTTCACCGTAAACTCCCTGCCCACGGTATTCGGGTCCCCGTCGAGGTGGATGGTTTTCCCCTTCTTCCTTATCACCGTCACCTCCTTCGCCCGGATGATCTCCACGTAGCGGGTTTTATCGAACTTCTTCAGAAAGAGAAGGGGAGCCAGAAAGAGTACCCTCGTCAATGGCACCTTCCCCACGATGCACACATCGATGAACCCGTCGCTCACACTGGCGGCCGGATCGATGGAGGTATTGTTACCGAACTGGCTTGAATTGGCAAAACTGATCATCAGGGCGCGTCGCCGGATGGTCTTGCCGTCGATGGTAAGGATGTACTTTTTTGACTGGTAATTCCGGTAGGTATCGGCCGTGACCCGGAAATAGGTGGAAAATCCGCGTTTGCCGGCACCGGCGAATCGCTTGGCCACGGCGGCGTCGAAACCGATGCCCGCCACGTTGACAAAAAGCTTCCCGTCGATCTCTGCCGTATCGATCGTCCTTACCGGACCCCGGTTGATCAGCCCGATCGCTTTAACCGGATTCATGGGGATCTTCAGATGCCTCGCCAGTCCGTTGCCCGACCCGGCCGGGAGGATGGCCATGGCGGTGGAAGTCCCGACCAGCCCGGAGGCCACCTCGTTCACTGTGCCGTCGCCACCCACGGCCACTACGATGTCAACCCCGGCCTCCGCGGCTGCCCGGCTGATCTCGGTGGCATGCCCCGGGCGCTCGGTGTGTACGACGGTGACGTCATACAGCTTCCGGTCAAGGCGCTCCCCGATCAGGCGCTCCACCACCTTCTTCTTCCCCACTCCCGACACCGGGTTGATGATGAAAAGGATCCGTTTGCTGTTTTCCGGAGACACCAAAATTGCCAGGTTATGGTTCAAACTACAATCTAAAATCTACAATCTACAATTACTAGTGATGCATTAACTTTTTAAAAACCTTTATAAATAATTGATATAAAG
>CAYVVG010000056.1:0-26094 GCA_964455285.1 uncultured Prolixibacteraceae bacterium | reverse complement strand
ATTGTTCTATTGTTCTATTGTTCTATTGTTCTATTGTTCTATTGTTCTATTGTTCTATTGTTCACAAGGCATGACCGTATATCTGTTACCCGACGAGCCTGTCTTTCCGCCGGTGGAGGAGGCGGAACCCGACGGACTGGTCGCCATCGGGGGCGATCTGTCGCCCGAAAGGCTGCTTCAGGCCTATTCCGGCGGAATCTTTCCCTGGTTCAGCGAAGAGGGTGATGTTTTCTGGTATTCCCCCGATCCCAGGATGATCCTGCGCCCGGAAGGGCTGAGGGTATCTTCCTCGCTGCAGCGGGTCTTGCGCAGCGGAAAATTCGGGGTGAGGATGGATACGGCCTTTGAGGAGGTGATCCGCGCCTGTGCTGCCGCTCCCCGGCCCGGGCAGGACGGTACCTGGATCAGCCCCGACTTCATCGAGGCTTACATCGCAATTCACGGGAAAGGATTCGCCCATTCGGTGGAGGTTTATCAGGGAGATACGCTGGCAGGTGGTCTTTACGGGGTGTCGCTGGGGGCGGCCTTTTTCGGCGAGAGCATGTTTTACCGGGAAAGCGATGCATCGAAAGTGGCCCTGGCAGCCCTGGCCGACTGGTGCCGGAGATCCTCCTTCCTGTTCATCGACTGTCAGGTGGAGACCCCTCACCTGGCCTCGATGGGAGCGGAAAGGGTGTCGCGTGCGGTTTACATGGAAATGTTAAAAAAAGCCCTGGCGGCCGCAACCGTCAGGGCTCCGTGGAAGTATCGGTATACCGATTAATTGATGCCCAGTTTCTTCCGGATCTCCTTCGGGATGGCATTCTTGTGCACCATGATGTCCATGGTCTTCAGCTTCACATAAGCTTCCGAAGCGTAGAAGTATCCCTTGTACGGGCTGCCGTCGGTGCCCCAGGAATTCTTGATGAGGTAATATTTTGTGCCATTCTGGTCTTTGGCGATTCCCGTCAGGTGCATGCCGTGATCGTCGGTGGTCTGGTAATTGTCGAACTCAACCTGGCGCATCTCCTGTGTGATCGTCTTTTCGGGATGAGGCCGGTCGAATTTCAGCAGGTACTTCTCCTTTTCTGCTTCCGACATCTTGGACCATTTGGCGCTTTCCATCCCGGCGATCTCGGGGGCGTTCTTGTCGGGAACCACGGCCACGCCGCTCTTCCAGGCGAATCCCTTCTCGCTGACATCGGCGCCCCAAACCACGGTATATCCCTGGTTGACGGAGTGGTCGATCACCTGCATCATCTCCTCGATCGGCAGGTTGTACACCTCATCCATCAGCCAGTTGTCGGGGATCTCTATGATGAACTTCGAATAGAACGGGTGGTGGGTATAGGAGCTGATCTCGACGTAATCGTCGGCATTGAGGCCCATCATGCCGGCGAATGATTTCGGGGTATATTCTGTTCCCTTGTATGTGAATTTTTCGGGAAGCTTTCCCAGGTAGGCGTCCAGCAACCCGTCGAATCCCTGGCGCCATACCGGGGTAAGCTTTTTATTGGCGTTTTTCAGCACGGCATCGACACAGGCGCTGAGCACCCCGTCCATCTCCCCGTGAACGGGGTTCTGCTCGCCGATGGTCATCCCGGTATAGGCCACTTCGGGCAACATCCCGTAATTCTTCAGTACCCATGTAACATCGTGGGCCGCTCCGCCGGAACCGAAGTTGTGTTTCCCGTTGAACCGGATGTATTTATCGGCTTTATCGGCATAGCAGGTACGCACGCAGTACATCTCGGAGAGGTCGAAAGTGTCCTTGCCCGTGCGCAGGAGTTCCGATTCGAGGAACGAGATGGCGGAATAGCTCCAGCAGGTGCCCGAGCGGTACTGGTTTTTCACCGAAGTGGCCGGAAGTTGCTTGACGAGGGTGAACTGGTAGCCCGAGTCGGCTTTCTTTTCGGTATCCTGGGAAAAAGAGTTGCTCACCTGGCCGAAAAGCAGCGCTGCAAGCAGAAAAGGAAACGTGTTTTTCATGATTTGCGGTTTATGAGTTACGATTGTAGCATTTTCGATGTAAGTCCCACCCCAGTCCCTCCCCAAGCAGGGAGGGGCTTCACACTTATTGACGGATTTTACAGAAGGACAAAAATAGAGAGAAACCCGGAGGATGCCAAGAATATTCTTCGACCGGGGGCGATGGCACGATGAACGGTGAGTGGGGAATGGTAAGTCTTCCCTCTCCGGTCCTCAGTCATTTTCTTACCCTGTGACCCTGTCACGTGTCACGCGTCACTTCAAACGGGTGCTCCCGGTCGAAGTCGGGCCGGTAGAAGTCGCTGCTTTCGAACTCCTGGATCCAGCCGTTGTACAGGCCGAGTTCTTCCATGTACTGCAGAATACGGCTGTATTCTTCTCCCGTAATGCTGTGTGAGAGTTGCGGGTGACTTTTCACCGGCTTCGTGGGATAATACTGGGCCATGAGCGAGACGTGGATCTTTGACGACAGCTCCTCAGCAAGGAATTTCAATACGCCGAGGCTGTTCTCCACCGCGCCGGGAAGGACGAGGTGCCTGACGATGATGCCCGAAACCGCGGTGTCATCCTCCCCGGTGATCAGTGCCGATCCTTTCTGCCGGAACATCTCCTTCAGCGCCAGCGAGGCCACGGCCGGGTAGTCGCCGGCACCGGAGTACTCCGCCGCCAGCCGGGCATCCGAGTACTTGAAGTCGGGCAAATATACGTCGATCAGCCCTTCCAGGCTGCGCAGGGTCTCTGCTTTGTCGTACCCATTGGTGTTATAAACCCATACCGGGTTGTAACCCATAGAACGAAGGACGGCAATGATCACCTTCACCTGGGGCACGAAATGGGAAGGCGAAACAAATCCCACCCGTTTGATGCCCTTGTCCAGGATCGCGGTGATCTGCCGGATCACTTTGGGAAGGCTCATCCTGTAAGCATCCCGGGGCACAGAATTACCCGAGATCTGGTGGTTCTGGCAATAGATGCACTGAAGATTGCAGTGGCTGAAGAAGATGTTGCAGATGCCATCCCTGCCGCTGACGGCAGGCTCCTCGCCCCGGTGGATGCAGACGGAAGCGATGTTGAACGAGGCGTCGCTCCTGCACCATCCCAACGTTGCCCGGAACCGGTCGGCATGGCACTCCCGCGGGCACAGGGTGCAATCGCGGAGTTCCTCCAGAGGAGCCAGGAAGGGGTCGAAATTCGGAGGGCTCACCGGTTTTTTGGTTATTTTTGGCAATTCGCCGCAAAACTAACGATAAATGACCAAATTCAGGAAATACCGCCACGTGATCTGGGACTGGAACGGCACGCTGCTCGACGATGCGTGGCTCTGCGTCGATGTGATGAACGGGATGCTGGCCGAACGGGGGCTGCCGCTGAAAACGTTGGATGAGTACCGGGAACTGTTCGACTTTCCCGTCCGGGAATATTATGTCAAACTCGGTTACGACTTTGACAAAGAACCCTTTGACGAGGTGGGGATGGAGTTCATTGTGCGGTATAACCGCCGGCAGCATGAAGCCGCCCTGCACCCTGAGGTGAGAGCGGTGCTCTCTGCCATCCATTCGCTGGGATACGCCCAGCACATCCTCTCGGCACGGGAGCAGGGAGAGCTCGTTTCGGAAACGCACAAGCTAAACGTCAACGCCTATTTCGATCATATCTGCGGGCTCGATGACCACTATGCCCACGGCAAGACCGACGTGGGGCACCACCTGATGAAACGCATCGGAGACCCGACGGGATCTATGCTGTTTGTCGGCGATACCCGGCACGACGCCGAGGTGGCGGGTGAACTCGGCATCGACTGCATCCTAATCCCCAACGGACATCACAGCGAACACCGGCTGCTTGCGCTGGACGTACCCCTGGTACCTTCGCTGAACGACTTAATTGAAATATTGAAATAGATATGAATAAAGCTCTTTCATTCAGCAGGATATTCTTTGCATTATTACTGTTGACCGGGATGGCGCCAGTATCCTCTTCCGGGCAGGATGAAGGGAGGGTTCCACGGCCCCGGATCGCTTTCCTGGCCGGGGATCCGTATGAGAAGGCCGGCTTACAGACCCGGAAGGCATTCGACTGCCTGAAGGAATCGGGGAACTTTTCCGCCGAGTATTTGGTCCTGAAGGAGGCGGCAGGCCGGATCGGGAAACCCGGCCGCTACCAGGCCGTATGGATCCACCGGGCCGACACCGCCCCGCTCTCAGGGACCGAAACCGACAGGAAGTTCACGCAGTCTCTGAGATCCTACGTGGAAGGCGGAGGGTGTCTTCTCCTCTCCCACCAGGCGGCTCACTACCTCAACGTGCTGGGGTTTGAAGAACAGCCGTTGCAGGACAGCACGAAAACCTGTGCCGACCATGGATTCGGCCGGAGGCTGGGATTTCATGGTTACCGCGATCATCCGGTATTTGAAGGGCTGAACGGAGGAGTCTATTCCCTCTGGCCCAAGGCCGATCTTACCGCGCGCATCACCGGTTTCTTCGGCGACCGGGTTCCAGCCCAGGGCAGGGTGGTTGCGGTTGACTGGGACTACATCTTCCTTCGCGAAAATACCAAACTGGTCGTGGAGTACAGGCCCGGAAAGGGGAAAGTGCTGGCCGTGGGCGGATATATGGACTTTTCGATACCGAACGACCACCGCGGGCATCTGGATCGTTTCACCAATAATTGCCTGCGTTACCTGACCGGGACCGCCGGGGACGCCGGATGTCATTATTGGGACTATTCTCCAGGTCAGGTGTCGGAATGTCCTTCGCCGCCTGAGAGCGACAGGCTGCGGGTGGCCGTTCCGCCTGCGGGCACCTGGGATCTCCGCCCTTCGGGCATTGCGATCAAAAGCTGTTTTGCTTCATCGAACTTCTGGGATGTCGCCTCGGAACGGATCCTGGCCATGGGCCAGGAAAACGGGGGTATCGAAGAGGTGTGGGCGCATCCCTTCATGGCCTTCAGGGATTACCAGGCCGGCATCCGGTTTTCGTACCGCGACACCATCTACTGGCTGAACGACGAACGGCCGGAGATCACGGTGGATCCCGCCTGTTTCTCAAGACAATACAAATTTCAAAGGGCTTACCTTACCGAGACGGTGGTGAATGACCCCACGGGGCCCGGCGGGGTGATCCATTATGAGTACCGAGGGGTCTATCCGGCCGAGCTGGTGATCCGGTTCACTTCAAATCTGCGCCTGATGTGGCCCTATTCCGACCGCGCGACGGGATCGGTCTGCCATCGGTGGGACGGGGATATGGAGGCATTCACCCTGGCGGACCGAACGGGAAGGATGAATGTGATGGTGGGTGGCAACCGTACCCCGGCCGGCCGACTTTCGGGCCGGTATTCCGGATTTATCCGCAACCCGAACGACAGCTTGTTCACCGGTGTGCCGACGGAAAAGGTCCAGGTGTCGGGGCTGTTGCGTTACCGGCTGGCGATGAACGATGATCTCGATGTCGTGTATGCCGCTTCCGACGAGGGATACGATTCGACGCGGGCCGCTTATGAACGGACGATCGCTGATCCCGGCCGTGTGTACCGGGCGTCGGCAGCCCATGTCGAACATCTTTTCCACGAAAGCCTGCTGGTCACCACGCCCGATGCCGGTTTCAACACCGGTTACCGCTGGGCGCTGGCCGCCACCGACCGTTTTTTCGTTCATACTCCCGGCATGGGAAAAGCGCTGGTGGCGGGGTATTCCACCACCGCTCACGGCTGGGACGGCGGCCATGCCGTGAACGGCCGGCCGGGGTATGCCTGGTATTTCGGACGGGATGCGCAGTGGAGCGGATTCGCGCTGCTCGATTACGGTGATTTCGGCAAGGTCAAGTCCCAGCTGGAGTTTTTCAACAGGTACCAGGACCTGAACGGGAAGATCTTTCACGAGGCGAGCACATCGGGAATGATCCATTACGATGCGGCCGACGCCACGCCTTTATATATCGTTCTGGCAGGTAAGTATTTCCGGCACACGAACGATACGGCTTTTCTGCGGGCCACCTGGCCCCACATCCGGAATGCCGTCGATTTCTGTTTTTCCACCGACACCGACGGCGATCACCTGATCGAGAACACGAACGTGGGTCATGGCTGGGTGGAAGGCGGCGAACTGTACGGATCCCATTCGACCGTTTACATGGCGGGTTCCTGGGGCGCCGCCCTGAGGGAGGCCGCCAACATGGGACGGTACATGAACGACCGCGACTGGAGTCGCTTTGAATCCGAATCGGCCCTGCAGGAAGAGCTGATCGACCGCGGTTTCTGGAGCGACGATCTCCGGTACTTCGCCTATGGCCTGAACCGCGACGGATCGTTCCGGAGGGAGCAGACCATCCTGCCGGCCGTACCGGTGCTGTTCCGGATGACCGGCCGTGACAAGGCACGCGCCATGCTGAAAAATGTAGCGGGGAATTCCTTCACCACCGACTGGGGAGTACGGATCCTGCGCGAGGAGAGTCCCTGGTTCAAGCCGACCGGCTACCATTACGGCAGTGTGTGGCCCCTCTTTACCGGATGGGCTTCCCTGGCTGAGTATGCCTCCGGGCTTCCCCAGCAGGGTTTCGCGCACCTGATGAACAATCTGAACGTATTCCGGAACTGGGGACTGGGTTTCGTCGAAGAGGTCATGAACGGCGCCGAGTACAAGCCATCGGGCGTTTGCGCCCACCAGTGCTGGTCGGAGACCATGGTGCTGCAGCCCGCCATCGAGGGGATGCTGGGACTGGTGATCGACGCCGGAAAGAGGGAGATCGTGCTGGCTCCGCAGTTGCCCCCGCAATGGGATTCAATCAGGGTGGAGCGTATCCGGGTCGCCGGACAAACGGCGGGATACCAGTACCATCGGAATGGGAAAGGCAGCCATTACCGTTTCACCCTATCCGGCGGAGACCCTGTGACCGTGCGGTTCATGCCGGCTTTTCCGGCAGGAACCAAGGTTTTACAGGTGACTGTTGACGGGAAGCCGTGGCGCCATACCACCTTCAGTGCCGACGGGCAAACTTCGCTGGTCATGGATTTCGAATTGAAGGAACATGCAGAGGTGGAGGTAGTGACCGAAGGGGGGATAGCGGTGTTGCCCGCCGTGACTGATCCCCATCCCGGGGATCCGGCGGCAGGGTTCCGGATCCTTTCGACCCGGCTGGCGGGCAACCGGTACGAGGTGGAGGTGGAGGGTCCGGCCGGAACCACTGCCGTGCTCTCCTGCTGGTCGGCAGGTGACCATCCGCCGGAGGCCGGGAATGCCACCTTCTCCAACCGGAAAGGCCAGGTATCTGATTTCGAAGTGGTTTTTGGAAAAGATGCAGATAAATATGTGACCCGGAAGATCATCTTTAGCGGATGGTAGTTCTTCCATAAAACGATGAATCATGAAAAAGGCGGGAATCATCGGTTTGTTGGGGCTTTTCATAACGGCGGATGCCGTTCTGGCGCAATCAGTCCCGCTCCTGAATGCCACACGAAGCGACGCCCTGTACACGACCTATGCGGCTCCTCCCCAACGGTCGCATTACCGCACCGACCAGGGATACCAGTTCCGGTGGTTCGATCCGGAAGGTGGGGTTGAAATGACCAGCAGGGAGGGACCCAACCTGGGAATTGCCTTCCGGCAGGATGGCCGGCTCCTTTTCCGCCTCAGCGAGTTGTGCCGCGAGCCTGTAGTTACGACCTCCTACAGCGACCTGGTGAAATATTGCTATTACCCCTCCGATCGCCTCCGGGTGGAGATATCCTTTGCCGTTTACAGTTCCGAAACGGCCGTGATGGATTGCCGGATGGTCAACGAAGGACGGTTTCCGCTGGCCGTGGAGGCCCTCCCCTATTTTTATGCCCCTTCTTCCGACAGCCTTCCCGCCATCGGGCACAGCACCGGTCCTGAGAGTTATACTTTCCGCCTGAACAAGAAGCGTGACGGGTGGATGACGGAACACAGGATCCCGCTGGCGGAGGAATTCACCGGCCGCTGGGCGGTCGCCGGGTTCACTCCCGAAACCGTCTCCGCCTTTGCCCGGGAAACGGGGAAAGTCCTCGCATCGAAGGGAAACAACGGCAGCGATGCGCTCTTCCGTTCGTTTGCTCTCCGGCAACGGGGCGCCCGTTACTTCCAGGGGGTGATCCTCACGCGCGAATTCCGGCTGGAGCCGGGCGATGCCACCACCTTCCGGGTGGTTGTCAGTCTGGAGGAGGCGACATCCGCGAAAATCAGCGCCGCCCTTACAGCATCCGGGAACGAGGCGATGAAGGCGGCTTTCGGGATGGATTTCAGCAGGCTTGTCAGGGAGGACGAGGCCGCTTACCAGCGCATCCCCGGGCTGAAGTCCCTCAGCCGCGACCAGGAGCTGCTTTACCTGAGCGCCTTTTCGCTGATGCGCCAGTGCATGATGCCGCCGGAGGGCTCATGCCGCCGCAATTACTATGTGTTCTCCCGCGAGCCCAGGTGGGGCTGGGGCTACGGAGGGCAGGTCTTCCACGAGAGTTTATCGATGCTGGCCTATGTCCACATGGATCCGCAGGGAGCCATGAACTCCCAGCGGATCTATTTCGACCGCCAGCGACCCGACGGGTACATCAATTACCGTACCGGTCCCTGGCTGGACGAGACAATCGTTACGAACGGAAAACCGACGACCTCGGCCCCATGGTTCAACTACATCAATCATGAAGTTTACAAGGTCACCGGTGACAGGCAGTTCCTGAAAGAGGCCTACCGGTCGGGATCGAAGTTCTACCGCTATTTTGTGGCGAACCGCGATTCGAATGCCAACGGGCTGTGTGAGTGGGGCGCCCATGCCGAATTGGAATCTGTCCGCGACGCGAGGGTCGCCGTATGGGACAAGGTGGGATGGGCATCCAATTTCGAAGGGCCCGACGTCAACGCCATGCTCGTCATGGAGGCAAAATCCCTGGCGGGGATGGCGGAAGCGCTGGGGCTTAACTCCGAGGCCCGGCAGTGGAGCGAGGATGCTACCCGGCGCAGCGATCTTATCAACCGGTTCCTTTGGGATGAAGAGACAGGTTTCTTCTACAATGTGAACCGGAATGATCATTCGTTCACCCATCGCACGTCCGGTGATCTGAAAATAAAAGAGATCATCGGATTCCTCCCCTTATGGGCCGGGGTCACCGACCGGGAACGGACCCGCCGGCTGATGATGACATTGCTGGATACCAGTGAATTCTGGCGCCCCAACGGCGTGCCCACCCTCAGTGCCGCGGACCCCTACTATTGCCCGATCGGTTACTGGAACGGGCCGGTGTGGGTGCAATGGGATTACCTGATTTACAGGGGATTGATCGATGCAGGACACGAACAGGAGGCGGAACAGTTGTCGTGCAGGGTGCTTGGCAACATGATCCGCCTCCTGAAAAGCGATCACACTTTCTGGGAATTTTACAGCGCCGATGACCGCCAGGCGGGCTGGAACCGCACTTATATCTGGGCCGGGCTGGCTGCCCGTTTCCTGATCGATGCCGTGCCTACATGTCCAGTTGCACCTTGAAGGCGTTCAGGAGCTTATCCGCAGCTACCTGCGAAGTGCCATGGAACGAGCCTTCCAGGATATCCTGGTCGGACCAGCCAAGTGCCCTGAGTTTTTCGACATCGGAAGCTTCGATGGAATTGGAGTCTTTCACCATCTTCAGCACAAAAAGAAGCAGCGCAAGGTCGTTGGGTTCCAGCGGTGCCGTGGCCGGATCCTTCCGGATGCCTTCGATCGCTTCGGGAAGAACTCCATACTGGAAAAGAATGCGGGTGTTCACCCCCACGCAATAGGCGCAGGTTTCCTGGTCGGAGACCAGCAACCGGATGAATGCCAGCAGTTTTCCACCCAGTTTCCCGTGCCGCATGTAATAGCCCAGGTTGCGGAACTGATGCTCCAGGAGAAACGGGCTGGAGCTGTACAAGCGGAAGGCGTTGGGGACGAAGCCCATGGCCTGGGTCATCGTATCATAGATCTCGGCAACCTTTCCGGTCGCCTGTTCCTTTTCAATCAGGTTCAATAATGCCATATGTTGTTCAGTTTTGGTTGTGAATGATCGGGTGCAAAGATGGGAAAAAAGGTGTACTTTCATCGCGGAATACGGTAAAAAATGCACTCTATGAATCGGATTTTCTTACTGCTCTCAGTATGGTTTGCCAGTATTTTCGCTTATCCCCAGCAATTTAAACCGGTCGAGGATTACCTCCGGATCGCCGCCGGTCCCGGCGATCCCCTGTACACCACCTATGCTGCCGCCATGACCCGCTCTCAGTTATACGGCGACAAGGCCTACAAGATGGATTATTATTCCGGCTGCGCCCCGGTGACATACACCTCGGACCATGCCGGCAGGATGTTCTGCATCTGGAAGGTCGATGAAGTGGTGATCCCCAGGATGGATGAATACCTGGTCAGGCCGGTCGTTCGCTTCTCTTTTCCCGACATGGCGATCCTGGAATACGAACCCTGTCGCGGCATCAGGGTCAGGGAGACTTTTTTCGTTTTCAGCTCAGCCGTCGCCATGGTCGATCTGGAGATCAGGAACACCGACCGGGTCGCTCACGAACTGGCGCTCTACCCGGTGCTGGAGACGGGTGACGATTCGCTCGAAATAGCCGGTTATGATTCTGTTTACATGGGTTACCTGACCCGCAGGCGTGAAAGTCCCTACCGGCTGATCAGCAGCTTGCGTACGGAAAACGGCTACCCGGTGAACGTGACCGACTTTTTCACCTTCAGTCATGAAACTTTCTCCTATGGCGCATACCAGGGGAGTGTGGATGATTTTTACAACTACATCAAGACCGACTTTTATTCGGGAAGAAGGATCGATTCGCTGAACCGCAGGCAGGGCGGCCGGGTCGATTTCGTCGCCTTGCACTACAAGAAACGGCTGAAGCCGGGCGAGACGGTCAGCGTGAGGTACCTGAGGGGCTGCCAGGACCGGAAGTTCGATGACCGTAAGCTGATGCACGCGGTGGACTCCGTGCGTCGATTCATGCTTCGGACCTTTTATGACGACAACCTGATCCTTTTCTCGAAGATCCCGCGGATCGCTTTCCGAACGCCCGCCGAAAAGATGGTGTACCTGGGCGCTTTCAACCTGGCACGGGGCTCCATGTATCCGGCGACCGGGAAGACCAGTTATAACTTCTATGCTTTTTCGAGGAATCCCTTGTGGGGCTGGGGGCACGGGCACCAGGTGCTGCACGAATCGCTGAGCATGCTGGCGTATGCCTACCTGGACCCGGCGTCGGCCGAAGGGTCGCAGCGCGTGTACATGGAACAGCAGCGCGACGACGGGCTGATCGCTTACCGGCACGGACCGCGCGGATTGCAGGATTACCCGCACAAGGGAATGTCGACCACGTCGGCCCCCTTCTTCAGCTGGATCAACCTGGAAATCTACAAGGCCGGGAAGAACCGGCAATTCCTGGAAGACGCTTACCGGAGCGGGAGCCAGTATGTCGGGTGGCTGCTTAAGAACCGCGATGCCGACGGCGACGGCACCTTCGAATGGGGACCGTACGGGATCATCGAGAATGTAAGGGATTGGTACAACGCCGTCTTCCAGGTGTCGGCCGAACGGTATCTCGATGTGGACAAGGAGGATATATCGGATGAACTGGAATGCCTGGACCTGACGCTGATGGTGATCAGGGAGGCAAGAAGCCTGGCCGAAATGGCCACCCTGCTTGGAAAAGAGGAGGATGCCTCCCGGTGGAAAGCGCTGGCCGGAAAAACAACCGGCCTGGTCAACGAGCGGATGTGGGATGACTCGACCGGATTCTATTACTCGGTCAACCGGAACGACCACTCGTTCCGGTTCATGACCCGTGACCTGAAACGGCAGGAGATCATTGCCTTCCTTGCCCTCTGGGCGGAAGCGGCCCCCCCCGACCGGGCCGAAAAGCTCGTGAAAGTGCTGACCGACACCACCCGTTTCTGGAGGAAATACGGCGTGCCGACCCTCGCGGCGGATGATCCCTGGTACAATCCGAATGTGGACTATTGCTGCAAATGGAACGGCCCGGTGTGGATGTTGTGGGACTACATGGTGTACGACGGACTGCGAAAATACGGGTACCGCGAGCTGGCCTCGAAACTGGCGGCAAAGATGGTGAGCGCGGTTTCCGTCCAGCTTTCCAAGAATCACAACTTCTGGGAATCCTACAGCCCCGACAACGAGATCCTGAACTGTCCCCCAAACTACATCTGGGATGCCATCATCGCCCGTGTGATGATGGATGAAAACCGGAAATAGCGTACCTTTGCAGCCCGATTTCACACGTATGAAACCAACCCGAGTTCCGGCCATCGCGTTTTCCCTGCTTCTGATGATTCTCCTGGGGTCTTGCGACACCGGGTATCGCACCGATATCCGGAATCTACTCTCAGCCGGGTCGATGCCCTACCTCAAGCACAGCAAGCTGATCCAGGTTTCGAGTGCTGATTCAACGGGCGGAAACAAGGACCGGATCTCGTTGGCGCCCGGCAAGAAGACCACCATTCTGAAAGTGGATGGTCCTGGAATGATCGTACGCATCTGGTTTGCGGTCGACTCGCGTGACCCCTACTATCTCCGCCGCCTTGTGATCCGCATGTACTGGGATAACGAAGAGCAACCTTCGGTCGAGGCGCCTTTGGGCGATTTTTTCGGATGCGGCTGGGAGTACAGGCCCTATGCCACCCAGTACCTGGCCATGAACAGCGGGGGGTTCTCCTGTTATTTTCCCATGCCTTTTGAACGGTCGGCGCGGATCGAGATCTCCAACGAGACCCGGCAGGTCGTCGATGGATTCCTTTACGAGATCGAATACCAGAAATTCGAGGCTGCCCTGCAATCGGATGTTGCATACTTTCATGCCCGCTGGAATCGCAGCATCCGCACCGACTACGATTCCAACTATGTACTGCTCAACGCCGAGGGCAAGGGGCACCTGGTCGGGATGAACCTGGCGGTTCAATCGTACGACCACCGGCTGGCCTTTCTCGAAGGGGATGAAATGATCTATGTTGACGGGGAGAAGAGGCCCTCGATCCGGGGGACGGGAACCGAGGATTTCTTTTCGGGAGGCTGGTATTTCAACCAGGGCGAGTTCACTTCCCCCTGGAACGGACTGCTGGTGAAGGACGACTCGGCGGGCAGGATAGCCGCTTACCGGATTTTCGGCCTGGATCCGGTCCCGTTCAAGAAAAATCTCAAATTCACTTTCGAACATGGTCACGGCAACCAGGTGATCGCCGATTACTGTTCGACTGTTTACTGGTACCAGATGGAGCCTCACAGGCCCTTTCCTCCTTTTCCGGTGGCCGGCCAGCGGATCCCGCTGCGGATCGTCAAACCGGTCAGGATGATCGAGGCGGAGCATTTGAAATTCAGCACCGGAGGCCTGGTCAGCCGGGTCGAGGATATGTCGGACCACGGACCCGACTGGGGCAACAACAGGCAGTGGGTGACGGATGGGGCCGACCAGGCCACACTGACCACGGTGTTGCCCGGGCTCGATGAGTCACGGTACAACGTCACCTTTTACTATTCAAGGGGACCGGAGTACGGCAATGCCGATGTTTTCGTGAACAATGTGAAGGTGGGGACGCTAAACGGGTATTCCCCCTACCTTTTGCCCGACGGAATGCTGAACACAGGGAGTGTCGAATTGAACAGCACCTCCATGGAGATCCGGTTCCGGATCACCGGAAAAGATCCGTTGTCGAAAGGGTACAGGTTCGGCCTCGACGGCATTGCGCTTGAGCCGAAGCGGGTTTTTATCCCGGAATGGTCTGTAATCGGGCCCTTCCCGAATCCCCGCCGCTTCGGCGAGGACCGGAGGGGGCTCGATTCCGTGTACTTCCCCGAGCGTTCGGTCGAGCTGCAGCGTGAATACCCGGCCGGCCCGGGAAAAGTACTCCGGTGGACCCCGATCCGGACACCGGATGACGGGTATGTCGCCCTTCATGATAAAATGATCCCGAACGAGCGCGTGGTGACGTATGCCGTCACCTTCATCCATTCTCCGGAGGAAACCAAAACTACCCTCCACATCGGATCCGACGACGGAGTGAAAGTCTTTGTGAATGGCAGGGAGGTGTTCCGTTTTCTCAATGAACGGTTTGCCGAACCTGACCAGGAAAAAGTGTCGATCAACCTGCATGCCGGATGGAACACCCTGCTGCTGAAGATCGAGAACAACTTCGGCGGGTATGGATTCTATGCGCGGCTGGCCGATACCGGCAACCGGCTTTCAACCAGTTCTTCCCGGTTACTTCCTGCAGAAAAATGACATGAAGAAACACCCTGGCACGGTCGCAGTCACCCTGGTCTTACTGTTCATCTTTCTGGCAGCAACGGTGGGAGCTGTAGCACAGCAGACTGTCAGGCAGGGGCCTGGATTGCCGGCGAATTTCACGATCGATTCAACGGTGGCGTACCTCCACCGGAAGATCAACGAATACCGGCAGCGACACCAGTTACCGGCAATTCCCCTATCCCCTTCTTTATGCTATGTTGCCAGGCTGCATGCCCGCGACCTGTTCTTGCATCATCCCGACGAGGGTTCATGCAATTTTCATTCCTGGTCGGATAAGGGGAACTGGACTCCGTTCTGTTATCCGGCCGATGAATCAAAAAAGAACTCGGTGTGGGATAAGCCTCGCGAGCTGACCCGCTACCCGGCCAAGGCCTTCGAGATCGTTTACTGGGAAAACAACCCTCTGGTTCCCGATACGGTGCTTGGGGTCTGGAAAACGGAGGCCTATTTTGAGGATGTTCTGCTTAATGCAGGCAAATGGCAGGGCAAGAAGTGGAATGCCGTCGGGGTGGCCATCATGGAAAATTACGCCAGTGCCTGGTTTGGCGAAGCGGCTGATCCGGAGAATAGTCCGCCTGCGAAACCGGCAGTGGCTGCCGGGACAGTGACCGGCAAGGACTCCATCGCGTTTGCCTATTATATTATCATCAAAACCAACCTGAGGAAGGATTCTGCAGAAAGACTGGCCGAGAGCCTGCGGGTTTCCGGGTATCCCCTGGCGAGGGTACTCGATTCGGACGGGAAGGTCCGGCTTTCGGCTTTTGAATCGGCCGACCGGCCGACCGTTCTTGCCCGTTTGAAAGAGGTAAAGAAAACCTACCGCGACGCCTGGCTGCTGAAGAAATAGCTCAGCAAGTCCTCTTCCCGGGAGGGTATGGTTTCACTCCGCATCCTTCACACAGCGGAATCCCACGGTTGCATTGCGGTTGAGGCCCGGAGAGAGCAGCAACAGCATCTCCGGATGATCGGCGGGCAACGGCCCCCCGGTGACATACCAGATACTCTCTTTCGGATGATAATAGCTGCCGCCCCGGAGGATTGTGTAATAATAACTTCCGTTATCGTAAACATCCGAAGTCAGTTGCCAGACATTACCCACCATGTCGAGTATCCCGAACGGACCGGCTCCGCGCGGAAAAGCGGTTACGCCGGTTGGATGGTTCAGGTTATAATTGCAACGGGTTGAATCCATTTCACCGCCCCATGGGTATTTGCGCATGTCGGATCCCTGGGCGGCATATTGCCACTCCTTCTCCGTGGGAAGTCTTTTTCCGGCTGACCTGCAAAAGGCGGAGGCATCCCCGGGACTGACGAAAACGACCGGTTGCTCCTCCGTTCCGGCCGCAGGCATCCCTTCTTTCCAGTGTCTCAGGTAGGCGGATGTGTCGTAAGGCACATAACCCGTCGACTGGATGAACCTGAAATAGTGTTCGTTCGTCACCGGGGTGATGTCCATGAATATTCGCGGCATGGCCACAGTCACGGTATCGCTGAAATCGGGAAAGGAAATGAAGGGATCGAGCGTGGAGGGGTCCCGTTTCGTGTAAAACCGGAAAGAGCCGGCGGGGATCTCCGCCATGCCGGCAGGCGGTGTTTTTGCTACCGGGGTCACCGCCTGTTCGCTGATCCGTTCAGGCTTGCCGGTCGGATTCATCCTCTTTGCCGGAGTATTTTTCCCTGTTTCAAATGCCTCTTCCATCCCGGGAAGTATCAACACCCGCTCATCGATCAGTCCGGTGGTGTCGAACAATTGTACCACCAGCTTCGACACGGGTTCAGGGAACAGGTCCTGAAGCGCCATGGTATGGTCTCCGCCCGGCAGGTTCACGCAGTTCTTCCCGTACGCGGGTGACCCGTTGCTGAATACGAGGTGCTTGCCGGGGGGGGACTGAACCGACAACAGCCCGTCTGCGAAAGCGATGTGGATAAGCCCGGGAACAACGGCGATGCATCCGGAACTTCCCTCCCGCCGGGAATTCAGCCAGGAGCGGTCGAACGGGGCGACCTCCACGGGCACGGTCATCCGGCCCTGCCCGATGACGGGTTCTACCTCCCTGTGGTTCCACAGATCCACGACATGATACCCCGGCGGGATCTCCCCGGCATCGAACAGGGGACCTTTGCAGCCCCCGGGGTTGCCGCTGTAAATGGTGAAGATCGTCTTGCCGGGTGATTCCCAGCGGTTCACCCAGATCGAATCAACCAGGGTCTCCACCAGCGGATAGTACCGGTCGTTGTGAAACACCGTATGGTTCTCTCTCAGGATGCGCGTGGTCCGCCCCATGAAGGCGAACTCCTCCTCGATCCATTCCGGCCGCCCGGGCCGCATGGTGTTGATCTCCACCCCGTACCCGTTGAAAAACGCGATGGCCAGTTCCCGGTGAAGACGGTCATCCGCAAGTTGAAGGACGCGGAATATGGCGAAATCGGGTTTGATGAACTTGTTCAGGTTCAGCGGGGGGGGCAGGACCAGTGCATCGTGCACCCGTCCCGAGACGATCCCTGGCATATCTTTCGGAATAGCCATCCCTTCGCTGTACATGATGATCCCCGGCCTGACCCGGTCGGCGGCAGCCTGCAACTCACGGCTGGATGCTCCCCGGGTATCGAGAACGACGCCGTCGGCATCGGTGGCTCGCAACAGTTCTTCCAGGCCTTTCATCTGGTCTTCCTTCCTGGTCCCCTCATCCCAGGGATTATATGAGATGAAATATTTCTTACCCGCGCGGTGACAAAAGTCCGACTGTTTGCGCAATTCCCCCAATCCACCCGGCAAATCCCGGTACATATCCCACTGGTTGCGTTGGTCCAGCCCCAGGCGCGGCCAGGTGGGCCAGAGAGTGAAGATGTCGAATCCTCCGGTGAGCGAGTCGTATTCAAAAAGATCCCGGTAGAAGGTGCGTGACTGATCCCGGTAATCGTAGTATTTCTTATCCCAGGCAAACTGCAGGAGCATGATGTACGTGTTCTTCATCCAGCCCAGGTCCTTTCTCCGGAAAAGACTGTCGTTGAATGATCCCAGGTCGTACACATACCGTTGCTGAAATACCCTTTTCAGCGCTTCGTGCCATCCGCCGCCATGGACCTCCGCGTACCAGGAATATTCCGCCCATCCGCCGGGTTTCAGGGTGACCGCCCAGCGGTCGATCTCCGTTCGCTCTTTGTCCCGGTTTCCCCGCCTCGCCAGGGCAGTGAGCGAGAGGGAATCATTCACAGGCACGGTGGCGAATCCCAGGTGCCAGGCATTGTCGGGCAGCACCACTCCCACAGGTCCTGATCCGGGCCGGTAGAGCCTTGAACGACAAAGGTATTGTGGCCATTCCTTGCTGCCCGCTGCCGTGATGTACACCTTGTCGAAGCTCTCTCCCAGCGGCACCAGGTTCTCGATCCGGTGCTTTCTCTTTCCCCCGTTCACAAACCGGATGATGAACTTGCTCCCGTGCGGGAAACTCTTGTCGGCCGCCGCCCAACCCTGCAGGGAATCGGAAAAAGAGAAGTACAACGTGTCGTTCTTCAGGACCGGCGGCCCTGCATCTGCGGAGGACCATGGAATACTGTCGACCAGAAGAGAGAAGAAGGGTTGTGCCCCGGGAAGTTCCATTCCCACGCCATCTTTCTGAATCGATAAAATGGACAAGACATTGCTGTCGCCGAAGCGGACGGTCCCCTGCTGGCCCTGTGCCGCTGCAAAATAAGACCAGGCCAACAAGGCCATGCAGGCAGTCAACCGGGGAGATTTCCTCATCCGCAAAATGGAATCAAATGGTAAAATCTTCAATCTGCAATCTTCAATCTGCAATCTGCAATCTTCAATCCCCTACAGTTTGCCGTAAAACAGATCCCGCTGCAGGAAGGCATGTTCGTGCTCGAGCAGCCACTTCTTGCGTTTCAGTCCTCCGCGGTAGCCAACGAGCCGGCCGTTCGATCCGATCACCCGGTGGCAGGGCACGATCACCGAAACCGGGTTGTGCCCGTTGGCTCCGCCCACGGCCCGGAAAGCGTTGACGTTGCCGGTGCGGCTGGCCAGTTCGTGGTAGGTGATGGCCGTTCCGTAAGGGATCGTGAGCAGTTCATTCCATACCCGGAGCTGAAACTCCGAGCCCTGCAGGTCAAGCTTGACGCTGAATTCCTTCCTGGATCCGTGGAAGTACTCATCAAGCTGGGCGATACACTCTTTCAGGGCAGGCGGGACATGGCGCGGCCTGACCCGGAAATCGAGGAAATGCAGGGAAGTTATCCCTTTCTCCGATCCTGTGACCTCGACATACCCGATGGGGGTCTTCAGGAAGGCCTGGTGGATGGGGCTCATGTCAGGTGGTTTTGGATCTCCGGCTCCGGAACGCGAGGAACAGCATGATCAGGCCGAATACCAGCATGCCAATGCCGGACCAGAGGTTGATGTTGATGCCCAGCGACCGGCTGTACATCGATGCATCAGCCCCGGTGAAGATGCCAAACAGGGTGAGAATAAG
The DNA here is from genome assembly GCA_964455285.1 of uncultured Prolixibacteraceae bacterium. Taxonomy (GTDB): domain Bacteria; phylum Bacteroidota; class Bacteroidia; order Bacteroidales; family FEN-979; genus CAIVAT01. Next base: position 7,374 of record CAYVVG010000056.1, on the reverse strand, counting down.
ACCGAGAATGCTGAACATCAGTCCGATCGGAAATTTAATGTCGATACCCATAGATTAAAAATTGAGGAATGCAGGAAATTCAAACATGCCGGCAATGCAGACACCCCACCCGGCCTTCGGCCACCCTCCCCAAACAGGGAGGGTAATTGTTTGCATTGTCTGCATTGTTTGCATTGTCTGCATTGTTTGCATTTAATTTACCAGAACAGTATTGTCAGCAGGGTCCCGATCGCCAGCACTGCGATGGCCAGGGTGGATGAGCGGCGGTACCATGCAACGTGCGATTCCACCAGCTTGGGAGTCAGCGAATAGACCAGTCCGCGGAGTTCGTCGTCCGATTTCTTCTGCTGTGTTGCGAACGACAGCCCGACGGTCACGATCGCGCTGGTCGCACAAGCATAGATGGCTGTCCAGAAGTTTTGCGCCATCTCCACTGGGTAGGCGTGGCATTTGCAGATCCAGCCACCTTTGACCAGGGTGTCGGCGCCTACGGGGAAGGTGATGCCATGATGCATCAGCGCAACCAGGAATCCCGCCAGCAGTCCGATGAAGGCTGCATGGCCGGTGGTCCGTTTCCAGAACATACCGAGGAAGATCACGGCGAACAGTGGCGCGTTGATCATCGAGAAGATGGTCTGCAGAAAGTCCATGATGTTGCCGAACAGGCTTGCCAGGTAAGCCGCCCCGATGCTGACCACCACGCCGAAGATGGTGGCCATGCGCCCCACCTTGAGGTAATGACGGTCGTCGGCGGCTTTGTTGCTCGTCGCCGGCCGGATGTAGCTCTGGTAGATGTCGTAGGTCCAAACGGTATTGAAGGCGGAGACGTTCCCGGCCATCCCCGACATGAAGGAGGCCAGAAGGGCGGTGATCCCGAGGCCCAGGACGCCGGCCGGCAGGTATTGCTTCAGCAGCATGATGATCGTATAGTCCCAGATCGGCTGACCCGCCTCGTTGACCGGCAGGGAGAACCCTTTTTCAGGCGTGTTCATCAGCACCAGGGCGGCGATGCCGGGAACGATGATAAGGAAGGGGATGAACATCTTGGGAATGGCCCCGATGAGCGGAGTGTTGCGTGCGGCGGTGGTCGATTCGGCCGACATGGCCCGCTGCACGATGAGGAAGTTGGTGCACCAGTAGCCGAAAGAGAGCACAAAACCCAGGCCGGCAAAGATGCCGTACCACTCCACCCCCATCGGATTGGCGCCGGCCTCCCCGGTGTACTTCCAGGTGGTCGTCCAGGTGTCGGGAGCGAATCCTTTTCCGCTGACGATCGGCGCGAGTTGTTCCTGCATTCCATGCCATCCGCCGAGATCCTTCAGGCTGAGCAGGACGATGGGCAGCAGCCCGATGACGATGATGAAAAACTGCAGCACTTCATTGTATATGGCCGAAGAGAGCCCCCCGAGATAGGTATAGGCCAGCACGATCGCCGCGGAGAGTATCAGGCTCAGGTGAAAGTTCCAGCCGAGCACCTTTTCCATCAGGATCGCCAGGGCATACATCGAAATCCCCGAGGCAAGAATGGTCATCACCGCGAACAGGATGGCATTCAAGCCCCTTGTCTTTTCATCATACCGCAGCTTGAGGTACTCCGGCACCGAGCGGGCTTTCGATCCATAGTAGAAAGGCATCATGAACAGCGCCAGGAAAACCATGGCCGGGATGGCGCCCACCCAGTAGAAATGGGTGGTGAGCATCCCGTACTTGGCGCCCGAGCCGGTCATCCCCATCACCTCGAGGGCCCCCAGGTTGGTCGAGATGAAGGCCAGCCCGGCCACCCATGCCGGCATCGATCTCCCGGCTTCGAGAAAAGCGTTGGCGTCTTTCATGAATCGCTTGAGCGCCCACCCGATGCCCAGGACAAAGGCGAAGTAAACGATCATGATCAGGTAGTCGATCCAGCTCAGTACAAATCCTGTGTCGGTCATATTTTCGAATTGTAGTTGTTGCTGATTGATTAACGTATATTTTGGCGGACAAGCGGACAAACGGACAAGCGGACAAGCGGACAAACGGACAAGCGGACAAGCGGACAAGCGGACAAGCGGACAAGTGAACGGGTAAACAAATATAGAAGATATTTCGATTAGCGGTATCTTTGGCGCGAAAATTCAGCAAAACCCACCGGCCGTGAAAACTGCCTTCTTTCTCATCTTTTTTGCGATCGTTCTGACGATCTACTCACTGGTCAACACGTATATCTTCATCCGGGGGTTGCAGGCGGTTCCCGTGGCTTCGCCCTGGAGGGTATGGTACATTGCGGGATTCTGGACGATCGCGGCGACATTTATCCTCGCCCGGATCATGGAAAGGGCTCACCCCTGCGGCTTTACCGAAGTCATCACCTGGATCGGTTCGTTCTGGCTGGCCTTCATGCTCTATTTCATCCTGGCCCTTGTCGTGATCGACCTGGCCCGGCTGATCAACCATTTTCTTCCCTTTTTTCCACCGATATTTTTTGCTGATTACCCGAAAACGAAACTGTTCGCCTTTTTCATCGTGACGGGGATGGTGACGCTGGTTGTAGCCGCCGGGTTCCTGAATGCCCGCATTCCCCGGATCCGGGAACTGGATGTCACCGTGAAGAAAAGCATCCCGGGGGTCGGCGAACTAAGGGTTGCCATGGCCTCCGACATCCACCTCGGAACCATCATTGCGAAGCGCAAGGCAAACCGGCTGGTCGAAACGATCAACGGCCTACGGCCCGACCTGGTGCTGTTTGCCGGCGATGTGGTCGATGAGGACCTTGCTCCCGTGATCCGACGCGACCTGGGGACGAACCTCACCCGGATCCGGGCGATGTACGGCGTATATGCCATTACGGGGAACCACGAATACATCGGTGGTGCGGAAGCTGCGGTGAAGTACCTCCAGGAGCACGGCCTGACCATGCTGCGCGACACGGCGGTGTTTATCGGACCCGGGCTGTACCTCGTCGGACGAGAGGACCGCGACCGGCCCCGTTTTTCGGGGAAGGGCCGGAAAGAGCTCGTGGAGGTGATGGCCGGGGTGGACCGTTCCAAACCGGTCATCCTGATGGATCACCAGCCTTTCCACCTGGAGCAGGCGGAGGAACAGGGCGTGGACCTGCAGCTCTCGGGGCATACCCATCACGGCCAGTTGTGGCCCTTCAACCACATCACCCGGGCCATGTACGAGGTGAGCAGCGGGTACAAGAAAAAGGGCGATACCCATGTTTATGTCTCCCCCGGCTATGGCACCTGGGGGCCCCCGGTGAGGATCGGAAACCGGCCGGAGATCGTATTGATCCGAATCCATTTCAATCCCTGATCCATGGCTACTGTGAAACTCTGGAAACCTGCACTGCTCGCTCTTTTTGTGATCCTGCTGCTGGCCGCGGCCACCGGTATCTACATTTATCTCCAGCGTACCCGCGAATTTGCCGCTCCCAGGCCGGTCATCGCCGAAAAAGAGGCATACGGCATCAAACTGACCGGGATGAAGGTGGTACACGGGACGGTTGGCGGGAATCAGAACCTGGGAACGCTGGTTTCGGAGCATGCGGGTGGTGAGACGGTCGACCGGATGGCAAAAGCGGCGGAAGGGATCTTTGACCTGCGGAAGATCAAAGCCGGAAACAACTATGCCCGCGTTCTTTCCGACGATTCTGCGGGGCAACTAAACTTTTTTATTTACGAGATCAACCCGATCGACTTTGTGGTGTTCGACCTGCGCGACACCATCCGGGTATACCGCGGCAGCAAGAAGGTGGAACGGAAGATAAAGACCGATTCAGGCACCATCAACTCGTCGCTCTGGAACTGCTTTGTCGAGCGCGGGCTCGACATCCAGCTGGCGCTTTCGCTTTCGGATGTATATGCCTGGACCATTGATTTCTACGGGTTGAAGAAAGGCGATCATTTCAAGGTGATCTATGAGGAGGTCTTTGTCGATGGAAAGATGATCGGCATCGACCGGATCCTCGGATCCCGTTTCACCCATAACGGCAAGGAGTTCCTGGCTTATCATTTCGTGCAGGGAGGCAAAGCGGCCTATTTTGACGAGAACGGGCAGAGCCTGGAGCGGTCGTTCCTGAAGGCACCCCTGAAATTTTCAAGGATCAGTTCCCGGTTCACCCGGTCGCGCATGCACCCGATCCTGCGCATTGCCCGGCCGCATTTCGGCGTTGACTATTCTGCCCCGCGCGGAACCCCCGTGGTGGCATTGGGCGACGGCACGGTAAAAGAGGCTGGGTTCAAAGGAGGTTATGGCCGGTTCGTCAGCATCCGTCACAACTCGACCTATACCACCACCTATGCCCACCTGTCGGGATATGCAAAAGGGATCCGCGCCGGGGTCCATGTGTCGCAGGGGCAGGTGATCGGCTTTGTGGGAAGCAGCGGCCTTTCGACCGGTCCCCATCTCGATTTCCGCGTGTATAAGAACGGCACTCCCACCGATCCGCTGAGGCTCGAGTCGCCGCCGTCGCGTCCCATCGATCCGAAGGAGATGACACGGTTCAGGCAGACCGTCGCATCGGTCAATGCCCGGCTGGGGTGATCCTCGTGAACGGATGTTCTTTCTTCCACATCTTCCAAACAAGACAGACAGGAACGAAGAACCATGGCGCGTTGGCCAGGGTGACGATCAACGGTGCCGGTGAGGCGTGCGGCCCAAAATACTCTTCGCTCATGATGATGAATACGTTGGTAAAGAGGATGCAGGAATAGATGATGGTCGGGATCCGGATCCACTCCTTTCCCTTGATGAACGCATAGATCGCCACGGCGTAATAGGGACCGAACAGCACGGCGTCGAGCCAGATCGTCGCCTTCCACCAGGGTGGCCGGGCCATCTGCAACGGATCGAAATGACCGCCCCACCAGTGCACCATGTCCACCAGGAAAGGCAACGGCCACGCGGGATATTTGAAATTGAACGGATCGGCGATCACCAGCTGCTCCAGGTCCACGATGTAGGTAATGTACACCAGGTTCAGAATAAAAAAGGCCAGATACAGGTAATCGACCCTGCGCTCCCTCAACGGTATGACTTGTCTCATATTCTTAATTATATTTTCGCTACCTCTCTATTTCGCAATTTCGCTACCTCGCCATTTCGCCATTTTAGATCTCCCATTCACCGCCATCTGGTGCCCGATCCGGATCCGTATCCCCGTGAGGTTGGCAATGAATGCCCCCAGATGCACTTCAAACCCAGAGTACACAAGCGGCCTGGGTTTTTCCACCAGCCCGACCATCAGCTTCGCGATCTTTTCCGGTGTGGCCGGGCGGGTAAAGAACCTTGACAGGAAGGGCTGTTTTTCAGCCATGATGAAATCCTGCTCCACCGGGCCGATGCGTGAATCGGGCGGTGAATCGACCCGGCAGTACCCCGGAAAGAACTCGCTGACCATGATATCAGAGCCGGCCCACTCCGCCTGCAGCGTGCGGGTCCAACCGGTCAGCGCCCCCTTGGTGGCGGCATACGGTGCGTAGAAGGGGACTCCCACCATGAACCCCGGCGATCCCACGTTGATGATGTGGCCCCTCCCCTGCTTCCTCATCTGCACCAGCGCTTCCTGCGTCGAGATCATCGGCGCGACCAGGTTGGTGCGGAAAGCGGTGATCATGTCGGCCTGAGTGACTTTCTCGCTGTGATCGACGATGATGCTGGCGGCATTGTTGATGAGTACATCGAGGCGACCGAAGAGGTTAATTGTCGCCCGGACGATCTCCCGGGCATCTTCTTCACGCGAGAGATCGGCTGTGAGGACCAGCGGTTCATGCATCTGCTTCGCCAGCGCCTGCAGGCGTGCGGTGCGCCGCGCTGCGATGGCCATGCGTGCGCCTGCCCGGTCCAGGGCCAGGGCCATCGCAGCCCCGAGTCCCGAGGAGGCGCCGGTGAGGAGGATAACCTTATTCACAATTTATGATCTCCGATTTACGATTTACGATTTACGATTGCTCCCCTCTCTTTGAGGAGAGGGGCCGGGGGTGAGGTGCCAGACGGCAAAAATAAAAAAATGTTGCCGGGAAAGGGGAATTTTAATAGGTTTGTCAGTAGAAACAATCCTGCCATGAAAACCATCTTTACCCTGGCCGTGGCATTGACGATCGCGGCCGGTCTCACTTCCTGCGGGTCATCCGGCCCTTCCGGCAACAATGAAACCTCAACCCTGAAGATCATGAAAGCACCTTTCGGAACCACCGACAATAAGGTGGTATCCCTCTTCACGCTCACCAACAGCCACGGCATCACCGTGAAGATCACCAATTACGGGGGAATCATCACCTCCATCCTCATGCCCGATAAAACCGGCAGGATGGGCGACATCGTGCTCGGGTACGACAGTCTCGGCGGCTACCTGGATGCAACCCCCTATTTCGGCGCCATTGTCGGCCGCGTGGCCAACCGCATCGCCAAAGGGACCTTCACCCTGGATGGGAAGGTTTATAACCTGGCTATCAATAACGGGAACAATGCGTTACATGGCGGACTTAAAGGTTTTGATAAAGTGGTGTGGGATGCGACGGAGATTTCTGATTCTGCCAGAGTCGGCCTGGAACTGACCTATCTCAGCAAGGACGGCGAAGAGGGATATCCGGGCAACCTGAAGGTGAAGGTGACCTACACGCTCGATGAGCAGGACCAGTTCACCACCCTGATCGAGGCGGAGACGGACGCGCCCACACCTGTAAATCTTTGCAACCACACCTATTTCAACCTCAGCGAGGCCGACACCAGTATTCTGGGGCACCTGCTGACCATTGCCGCCGACCGTTACACCATTGTCAACAGCGAGCTGATCCCCACCGGGGAGCTGCCGGCTGTGGCGGGAACGCCGATGGATTTCAACACCCCCCATGTCATCGGGGAAAGGATCGCTCAGGTGGATGGCGGCTACGACCACAACTATGTGCTTCGTAAAAACCCGGGCGAACTGGCCCTGGCTGCCACGCTTGAAGACCCGCGCACAGGAAGGCGCGTGGAGGTGCTCACCACCCAGCCGGGTGTGCAGTTCTACTCGGGCAATTTCCTCGACGGAACGATCACCGGAAAGGGAGGAAAAGTGTACGCCAAACACTACGGCATGTGCCTCGAAACCCAGCATTTCCCCGATTCACCCAACCAGCCCTCCTTTCCCAACACCATTCTGAAGCCCGGCGAAAAGTTATCGGAAACGACGGTGTATCGGTTTGGGGTAACAAAGTAAAGAGTCTCAAGTTTTAAGTGTTAAGTTTTAAGTTTTAAGTTATCCCTACGGGATACAGGCTTGAAATATATAATCACGTGTATTCCGATCATTACATATTTACCCGCCGAAGGCGGAAACTTAACACTTAAAACTTAACTGTTGTATAGCATGACATATTTGACACTATTTATCGATTGTTAGAAAAACCAAGG
>CAYVVG010000055.1:0-26642 GCA_964455285.1 uncultured Prolixibacteraceae bacterium | reverse complement strand
GATCACGAAGATGGTGACCAGGCTGAAGAGGGGGATGCGCCAGTCGCCGAACGCCAGCAGGCTGACGGCTACGATGCAGCCATCGACCATCATCATCAGCTGGCCCGAAGGCAGGTGCGTGTATTTCTGCAGGATCATGGCGATGACGTCGCTCCCGCCGCTGGTCGCCTTGGCCTTGAAGGTCAGCGCCACCCCGATGCCGATGAAGAGGCCCCCGAAGAGGGCGGCGACCAGCGTTTCGCCGGGCACCAGGGGTTTTGATCCGTACAGGTAATAGAGCAGGTCGACATAGACCGAGGTGAGCACGAAGGCCACCACTGTTTTTGCGCCGAACCGCGGCCCCAGCAATTTCGTCCCGATCAGGGTGAGGGGGATGTTAAAGGCCAGGGCGGTGAGGCCGATCGGCGTTCCGAGCAGGTGATGCAGCATGATGGAGATGCCGTAGATCCCGCCCGGCACGAGCTTGTCGGGGCTGATGAAGAGGACGTACCCGCAGGAAACGAGGAAGGTTCCCACGGCGATCAGCGCGTAGGAGCGGAACCAGCGGGCGGAGAAGAGCTTTTCGGGCTGAAATATGGAGGGGATGATCATAGGCCGGGTTTCATGACGGATCAAAAATAATACATTTCGTCCCAATCCCGGAAGGGTGTGAATTCGCTATTTTTGCCATTCAAAAATCCTGTACGAAGCCTGCCCATGACCCCCGACGAACTGCTCGAACTGCTGGTCCTCGTCGGCTATTCGCCCGACGGGAAGGTCCGTGAAAAGAAACGGAAGTCCGTGGAGGAGGTCCTAACATTCAACGGTTATTGATCCCTTCTCTCAGCGGGCTGCCTTTTTTAAGGCGATCTCGCGGTTTTCGGCGGCCTGCGTCAGCGTGGGATCGATCGCCAGGGCCCGGGTGTAATCGGCTGCGGCCAGTTCCCACTTTCCCAGGTTCCCGTATGCGATGGCCCGGTTCACGTAAGCCTCTTTGGAATCGGGCCGGAGGGTGATGGCCCGGGTGTAGTCGGCGACGGCTTCATCGTACGCTCCCAGGCCGATATTGGCAGCTCCCCGGTTCGACAGGGCGTCGGTGTAGTCGGGCCGGATGTCGAGGGCCCTGGAAAAATCGGCGATGGCCTTTTCATACTCTTTCCGGTTGACGAACACCACCCCCCGGTTGTTCCAGGCATCGGCGTAACCCGCGTCGATGCCGATCGCCCGCGTGTAATCCGCAACAGCCTGATCCAGCTCGCCAAGCCGGAAATGGACCACCCCCCGGTTGAAACAGGCCTTGATGTGCGTGGAATCGAGGGCAATGGCGCGGGAATAATCGATCAGGGCGAGCCTGAACTTTCCGGTCTCCTCGTACACCACGCCCCGGTTGTACCAGGCATCGCGATAGTTCGGGTTGATGAGGATCGCTCGGGAAAAATCGGAAACTGCCCGGTCGTATTCCTTCCGTTTCCACCAGGCCACTCCCCGGTTGCTGTAGGGGCGTGCAAAGTTGGGCGCCTTGGCGATGTTGTCGTTCAGCAGGGTCAGGTCATCCTTCCAGATCTCGTTGCGCCGGTAGGTCATCCCCGACCAGATGGCGATCAGCAGGATCCCTGCCAGGAGGGCCAGGGTACGGCTGCGATTTCCGACTCCCCGGAAGATGACCGTGTTCAGGACCAGGAAGAATCCGAAGGAGGGAAGGTAGGTGCGATGTTCGACGATCACGTCCTGGATCGGGATCACGCTGGATTCGATGGATAAGGTGAGGAAAAACCATAGGATACCGAAGGATACCAGCCGCTGCCTGTGGAACAGCAGCACCAAGGCGGCCAGCAGCGCGGAAAGTAGGAGGAAACTGGCCAGGGTGACGGGTTGAAAGAAGCTTTCCGACACCGGGAAATCGTACTCCAGGTGCAGGTTGACCGGAAGGACAAGCAGCTGGATGTACTTGACGATGACGGAAAACTGGGTCAAGAGATAGGTCACCGGAGTCAGGATGACCGAATGGCCGGAGCGGGGGGGAACGGGATCGAAGACCGACAGGGGGAATTTCACCAGGATGAACGCACCCACTGCCAGGAGGGCGGCCAGGAGCAGGATGATCCGGCGGTCCTTCAGATCGGCCGCAAATCCCTTCTCCCTGAAAAAACATCCCTCGACAAGCAGCACGGCCAGTGGCAGGGTAAACGCGTTCTCCTTGCTGAACATTGCCAGAAGCGCCGCCAGGAAAGCTCCTGCAAAAAGCAGCGCGACGACACCTTTCCCTTTTTCCGACAGACGCGCTTTCAGGTAGAGGGTGAGCGACAGGAGGTAGAACAGGGCGGCCAGCGACGTCATCCGCTGAACGATATAGGTCACCGACTGGGTGGCGAGGGGGTGCACGACGAACATCAGGGCCGTGAAAAGGGCGAATGTTTCTTTGTTGGCCGACACCGGATGATTGCGCAATGCCGGCGCCGAAAGGATGAGCAGGGTGACCTGGCGGACCAGCAGGCCGTTGATCACGTGGATGGCGATGTTGACACCATGCCAGTAAGGCGCTTCAAGGCCGGCGAAATGGTAGTTGAGGACAAAGGTAAAGATGCTGACAGGGCGGTGAGGCAGGTAATTCCACCAGGTTTTCACGTCGGAGAGGTCGCGGATGGCATTGTTGTATACAATATGCAACAGGCTGTCGAAATGGAATGAACAGCCGAACGAGTTGGAATATGCCAGGAATCCCGACAGGATAATGACCGGAAGGCTGACCCTTTTCAGGATATCCTCGTTTTGCGGGGAGGAGGTGCGGGGATGCTTTTTGACCGGTTTCTTGCTCACCCCGCAAAGGTAAAAACTTGCCGGGACTTATTCCGAATGAACTGGCCGCAAATAAAGGACCCGTATAAAGTTCCCTTGCTTTTACGTAACATTTTGCTTATTTTTGTCAGAAAAACACAAATCGATGAAATATCTGATTTTTTCAGGGTTGCTGGTTGCAGCGATGGCCTTTACAGGTATGTCCCAGGTCATCTCCGATTTTGAAGGAGGGACCACCGACGGATGGACTTCGGAGGGCGACGGGGTTTATTACTGGGAGTCAGGCACCGGCAATCCCGGGGGTTGCATGCGCGTCGACGATGATGCGACCGGAAACTGGAACCGGGCATTCGCCCCGCTGAAATTTCTGGGCGACTGGTCGATGGCCGATGCCAACGACACCCTGAAAGCGGAGATATTTCTTCACAGGATGGCCACCACCTATGCAGCAAACAATTTTGTCTTCCGGATCTCCGGTCCGGGAGGCCAGGCCACGGCAATCCTGTCGCCCACGCCGGTAACCGATGTATGGACCACCTACAAGGTAAGTCTTTCGCAGGCCGACTGGCAGTTGGACAACGGGAGCTGGAGCGCTCTTCTCCAGCATGTCCACACACTGATCGTTACCATGGAATACATCAGCGGCGACGAGTACAACCGGCTCGACAATGTCAGTATATCATTTACTCCGGTTCTTCTGCCGGTGGTGCCGGTTATCTGCTCCGGCTTCGAGGAAGGGACCTTCGACGGTTGGTACTTCACAGGGACGGGCACTTCCACCAACCAGTCGAGCGGGGGCAGTCCGGGGCGTTACATCAGTGTCGCCAACGGTTCATCGACGGGCTATGCCTTTGCCCCCAGCAAATTTCTCGGGGACTGGACCGCGCTCGACAACCACGCGGCCGAGATCTGTTTCGACCTCAGGGTGACCACCACGGGAACCTTGCTGGCCAACGACGCCTTTTTGCGGATCTCGGGACCGGGAGGGGCGGCGAAGATCGCCATGTCGTCGAACCTGCAGGAAGCGTTCGGTTTATGGCACACCTTTGCCTACCCGGTCGAGGCTTCGGCGTGGACGATGGAAAGCGGTACCTGGAGCACGCTGCTGGCTCAGGTCACGGAACTGCGGATGTGCCTCGAATTTTCCGCTTCCACCGAAACCGTCGGCCTCGACGATTTCTGCATCTCCAACATTCCACCCGTCACGGATTTCAGCGCCAATCCCACCCATACCTTCGCCGGCAACCCGGTGCAGTTCACCGACCTTTCCGATAAAGCACCTACCACCTGGTCATGGAGTTTCGGCGACGGGGAAACTTCAGCCGTACAGGATCCTTCGCACACCTATTCCCAGCCCGGCACATACACGGTAAGCCTTACCACTTCGAATCATTTCGGCAGCGACACCGAGACGAAAATCGCCTACATTTCGGTCGCCGGAATCGACGGATGCGAGCTGTTTGCCGACGATTTCGCCGCCACCACGATCAGCCCCTTCTGGAGCATCATCAATGGTACGTGGGGCATCAGCAGCGGGACGCTCCGGCAAACGTCCAATTACTACGGAACCCCCATCAACGACGGATGTTACGCCATTACAGGGAGCGTGCTCTGGGATAATTCTATGATTTCGGCCGACATCGAATCCACCGACGACGATCAGGTCGGTCTGGTCTTCCGGTTCCAGGATACGCAGAACATGTACCTGTTCCTGTGGACGCTTCAAACCCCATTCCGTGCCCTGTACAAATGGGTGAACGGGGTCGGCACCATCCTGGCGTCCGACAGCGTGGGGTATGTAAAAAACACGTGGTATCACGTGAAGATGGGCGGATACGGAGGGAATATCGGCCTCTGGATCGACGGGCAACTGGTCCTTTCGGCCACCGATGCAACGTGGCCATCGGGTAAAGCAGGCCTTTACTGCCGCGGGAACCAGAACAGCCTTTACGACAACGTACAGGTGGAATGTGCCATATGGGATACGGTGACCCCGGGTAATGCGACGATCGGCAGCGGGCAGTCGGCGTGCTACGAGGCAACCTCGGTGATCATCACCGGAGGTGGGTCGGCCTTCGTGGTGCAGCCCGGAGGGAACGCGACGCTGGTGGCAGGCGAAAAGATCGTGATGCTGCCTTCGACACAGGTGATGCCGGGAGGTTTCCTGCTGGCCAGGATCGCCGCCGACGATACCTACTGTGCCTTTCCGCCGGCCGAAGCGCCGCAACTCCCGGAGATGTCGACCGCCGGCGGAACAGCCGGCCCTGCTCCCGATGATAACAAGCTTAGGATCAGGCCCAATCCAGCTTCCGGCAAATTCTTCATCGACATGCCGGAGACCTCTTCCGTTTCGGCCCGGCTGGATATCTTCACGATCATGGGAAAGCCGGTCATCAGCCAAAATATTTCTGCCGGACAGCAGATTTCGATCGATTTGAGCGGGCATCCTTCCGGGTTGTACCTGGTCAGGATCACCACGGGTGATGCAGTATTTTGCGGCCGGGTTCTGCTTTTCCGCGGGGAATAATCCCGGGTGATGTATTTTTGCAGAGCATACGCGGAGGGTCGGATTCCGACCCCCTTTTTTAACCTGAGATTTATGGAAAAACGACAATTGGGTAATACCGGCCTGATGATCACCCGCACCGGCTTTGGTGCATGGGCGATCGGGGGCGGCAACTGGGCCTTCGGATGGGGACCCCAGGACGACAATGAGGCGATCGATGCGATGCGCCGAGCCGTGGAAAACGGCATGAACTGGATCGATACGGCGGCCGTTTACGGACTGGGCCACTCCGAAGAACTGGTGGCAAAAGCCATCAGGGGAATGGCGGACAGACCTTATGTTTTTACCAAATGCGGACTGGTCTGGGACGATGCCAGGAAAACCAGCCAGAACATCAAAGCCGCATCCATCCGAAGGGAGTGTGAAGAGAGCCTCCGCCGGTTGCAGGTCGACGCGATCGATCTGTACCAGGTGCACTGGCCGGCCGACGGTGATATTGAAGAGGCATGGGAGGTGATGGAGCGCCTGCGATCCGAGGGAAAGGTCCGTTACATCGGGGTTTCCAATTTCAATGTACCCCAGATGGACCTATGCCGGGCCATCGCCCCCGTATCTTCGCTGCAGCCGCCCTATTCCCTCATCAGCCGCGATTATGAGAAGGAGATCCTCCCCTATTGCATGGACCACGGAATTGGCGTCATCGTTTACTCCCCCATGGGTTCCGGGTTGCTGACAGGAACCATGACCCGCGAACGCATCGCCGCCATGCCTGCCGACGACTGGCGCAGGAACAGTCCCGCCTTCCGCGATCCGGCCCTGACACGTAACCTGGCCCTGGCAGGAAGGCTGGCAGAGATCGGAAGACGATACGGCCGGTCGGCCGGGGAGGTGGCCGTCGCATGGACCCTTCTCAACCCGGCCGTTACCGCCGCCATCGTGGGAGCCCGCAGCGCGGCCCAGGTCGATGGCATCAGCCGGGCCCATGACCTGCTGCTGACACCGGAAGATATAAAGGATTTGGCCTCTTAGCGGTAATTCCCCGTCGCCCTCCGGTAATCAGCCAGGGCCACGCAAAATGCATGGCGGGCCTCTGCAAGGGAATCATGCGTTGCCTGGATCGACGCCTGCGCCTCGAGCAGGTCGGATGTGCTGTTGACCCCGGCCCTGTAGTTGTCCTGCGTGATCTTCAGGTTCTGTTCGGCCTGCCGGATGGATTGTTCCGCTATCTTCACCTGTTTCCAGCTCTCCGTCACCCGGCACCAGGCATTCTCCATATCGAGTTTCAACAGGCCGGCCGCATCCTCCGCCTCGTTGGCGGCGATCTGCTGCTTCAGGCGCTGTTCTTTCAGGGTGTGCGACGCCTCCCACCACCCGGACAGGGGGATGCTGAGCGAGCCGAAAGCCATGAGGTTGTTGTTCCATTCCTTGCTCATGTTGTACGTGAAAGCACCCACGCCGACACCGGCCTCGGGCATGTATTCGCCCAGCTTCATCCGGTACTGCAACCGGCCGGCGTTGACTTTCTCGTTCACCAGCCGGTATTCGCTCCGCTTCTCCACGGCCGAAGCGTGGTCCGTGTGATAAGCGGCCGGGTCGGCCGGAATGACGATGGAATCGGCAAGGACCATTGCCGGATCAAAGGAAATGCCAATGTGCCGGCACAGGGCCATGGTCGCCATCCGGACGCCGTTTTCCATCTTCAGCCGGTTCATCTCGAGCTCTCCCGATTTCAGGCTGACCTTCAGCACTTCGTTGTAGTGGATAAGCCCGGCGTTGTATGCCGCCGCGGCATCCTTGCCAAGGTTCTTCAGGAGGCTGTCGTACCGGTCGAGGGTCTTCATCTTTTCCTTCAGTGTCAGGATCTGCCAGTATTGCTTTTCGGTTTCTAACAGGACTTCGGTGGTAGTGAGGGCCAGCTTTTCGGTGCTCACCCTGCTCCCCAGGCTGGCCAGCCTGTTCCCGTTCCATATCCTTCCGCCGGCAAACACCGGCTGTGTGGCCATGACGGCCCCGGTGGTCATCTTGTCGAGCATGGCCATCGACATTCCGGGGAAATAGGCAAACTGGGTGGCCCCGGGCAGGGTCGAAGGATCGCCGTTGTACACCGGAAGGTTCCCACCGGGAATGTCGATGTTGATCAGGGGATCGTTGAACCGGACGGTCAACCCGGTGGCCCTGACCGTCGGAAAATAATGGGTGAAGGCGGCCTTGCGGACCTGCTCTGATGCCTCCACCTCCAGGTTCCCGTTTTTGATGCGGGCGTTGTTCTCCAGGGCCAGTTGACGGCACCGGTCGAGGGTGTAGGTTGGCTGGGCCTTCCCTCCGGCGGCCGGAAGGATCAGCAACGCAACCATGGTCATCGCGGGCACCAGTCTTCCCGGCCGGGACTGTCCAAAGGTCCGTTTTCCCTGGTCTTCACCACGATACGCCAGCCAGTAGAGGACCGGCAGGATGTACAGGGTGAGCACCATGGCCACCAGCAACCCGAAACAGATCACCGTCCCCAGCGGGCCCCACAACAGCGAACGGCTGAGTATCATCGGGATCACCCCGACGGCAGCGGCGGCGGAGGTCAGGAAGATCGGACGCATCCTGCGTTTGCCGGCCGCCAGCGCCGACTCGTACACGGTCAGGCGTTTCTTCTTGCGCAGATCGACCAGGTAATCGACCAGGATGATCCCGTTCCTGACCACAAGTCCGCAAAGGCTGGTGATCCCTAAAAAGGAGGTCAGGCTGAACGGATAACCCATCAGGGTGAGCCCGATGGCGGCCCCCGGCAAAGTCAGCAGCATGGACGACATGATCAGCAGCGACAGCGAGACCTTCCTGAACTGCATCATGAGAATGAAGAAGATGATCACCACGCTCACCATCAGCGCGAGGGTCATCGGGTAGAAGACCTCTTTCTGGCCTTCGTACTCGCCTCCGTAACTGATCGTGGTCCCGGCCGGCAGTTTCAGGTTGTCGATCCGGGGCCGGATGTCATCGAACACGGTGGTGGCGACCACCTGCCTCGAATTGTCCACCATGATGGTCAGGGTCCTCACCCCGTTGCGGTGCGCAATCGTCCCGTCGTTCCAGTCGGGAGAAAAAGTGGCGAACGACCGCAGCGGCACCGCACGGAAGGTGTAGGGAGAGGTCACATACTGGTTTTCGAGAGTACGGATGTCTTTCCCCGACCCGTTTTCCTGTGTCAGCACCACCTCCACGGGATAATCCCCCTCCCAGATCGTGGTCAGGGGGATCCCGTCCAGGCCCGTCATCAACGAGGTGGCCACCAGGCTCTTGGTATATCCCATCCGGTTGGCTTTATCCCGGTCGATGCGTACCCGGATGCCCTGCCTCGGCTGGTCCCAGTCATCGTGGATCCAGGTAATATGGGGATTCTTTTTCAGGATGGCCGTGATCTGCTCCTGGACCGCACGGATGTCGCCGATCGAATCGGACGTGATCCGGATCTCGATGGCATCTTTGCTGGGCTGAAGCGCCAGTTCCTTCATCTTTACGTGAGCATCGGGAAAACACTCGGAAAAGCGGTCGCCGTGATCCCGGATGATGGCCCGGGTGGCTTCGTCCGAAACGGTGTTGACCAGCAATTGCCCGTAGTTAGTCGCCGGCATGTTGGGGGCATACACCGTATGAAACCGGGGTGAGCTGGTCCCCACGAACCGGGTGACGCAGGTGACCCGCCGGTCGCTTTCGAGCGTGGCAGCCACGCTGTCGACCACGGCCGCGGTCCTTTCCAGCGAGGCGCCGGCCGGCAGGTAGATCTCCACGGGAAACTGGTTGCGCTCGACCCGGGGGAAGAGCTGCCGCTCCAACCCGCTGAAGAGAAGGGCCGACAGCAGCACCAGAACCACTCCCGAGCCCAGGGTGATCCAGGGATGCCGGAATGCCGTTTCCAGGGAACGGTCGTACGCCCCCTGAAGGCGGTCCAGCAAACTCTTTCTCCTTCGCCGGTCCGCACTCCTTTTCAGCCCCCGTTTGATGAAGCTGAAATTCATGAAGGGGACCAGGAAGACCGCCACTACGACCGATACGGTCAGGGAGACACCGGCCACGATGGGGATGGTACCGACAAACTCCCGGGTGGTGCCCTTCAGGAAGAACACCAGCGGAAAATAGGCGGCGAAAATGGCGAGGGTGGCGGTCACGATGGGGACGACCAGTTCCCGGGCGCTGGCAATGGCTGTGTGCCAGGGCGAACCGCCTGAGTCGAGCCGGGCCACGTGATTGTCGATGATCACGATCGAGTTGTCGACGATCATGCCCAGCACCACGATCAGCGAAGCGAGCGAAACCGTGTGCAGTTCAACCCCCAGGGCATAGAGAATTCCCAGCGTGATCATCACCGAGACCGGGATGGTGATGGCGGCCACCGACGAGATGCGGAAGGGGAGCAACACCATGGTGACCAGGATCACCGCCACGATGGCGATGAGAAATTCCTTCAAAAAATTGTTCACCGAATCCTTCACATACTTCGGCAACTCCGAGATCTTCGCCACGGTGATATCTCCGGGACATCCTTTCTGAAAGCGCGACAGCGCCTGGTCAACCTCTTCTCCGAAACGCACGATGTTGTTGCCGGGCTGCATCTCCAGCGAAACCAGCACCGTTTTTTTCCCTTGCTGCTCAATATAGCTGTCGGGATCGGCCAGCCTCCGTTCGAGGGAGGCGATATCCCTGAGCCGTACCACGTTACCCGAAGGGTCGGAATAGACGATCTGTTCGGCCAGGTCGCGTTCGGAGGCAAATTCCGCGGGAAGGTGTACCGAAAGGTCGCTCATGCTGTCTTTCAGGGCCCCGGCGTAACTGACCATCCCGTTGAGCCGGTAAGTTCCCAGCAGGGTCAGGGCTTTGATGTTGTATTCGTTCAGGCGGGCGGGATCGACGTTCACGAAGATCTTTTCACGCTGAAGCCCGTAATGCCGGATCTTCGATGTTTCGGGTATCTTCCGGCACTCCGCCTCCAACCGCTTCACCTGGTCTTCAATATCCTTGTAGCTTTTCGTGTCCGACGAAAGCGTGATCAGGATCGCGGAGGTGTCGCCGAAATCGGCGTTGGCGACCAGGGCCAGCACGCCTGAGGGCAGCGTCATCTTCAGCTCATTCAGTCCGTGCTTGATCTTCGCCCAGCATTGGTCGGCATTGTTTACGTTGTCGTTCAGCTCGACAAAGAGATACATGACGCCTTCGCGGGAATAGGAGTAAGTTTTTTCCTTCTTCACCTCCTGGAAACTGAAGATGTAGTTCTCCACCACGCGGGTCAGCTGATCTTCCACCTCGGAAGAGGTGGCGCCGGGGTAGATGCCGACGATCACTCCCTGCCGGATGGTGAACTGGGGAAATTCGTTACGGGGCATGTTCCACAGGGCGTACCCTCCCACGATCATCATCAGCAGCACGATCAACAGCACTACGCGGTGGTTCCGCATGGAGGCAGCGATCAGGTCCGTTTTCCCTGTTTTCATGTCATCTCTCAATTAAACTGTTATCGGAAAGCTTTTCGATCCCACGGCTCACCACGGTGTCGCCTTCGGCCAGTCCTGCCAGTATCTCGATACCCGGTCCCAGGCAACGACCCACCCGCACGATCTTCCGCGACACGGATCCCGTGCCCGGGTTGACCCTGAAGACCATCGTATTTCCGGCGTGGTCGCGGGTGACGGCCGTGTTGGGCACGACCAGCGATTTCCCCGGCCGGGCCGACCCGACCGACACATCACACACCATGCCGGGCTTGAGGTCACGGCGCGGGTTATCGACCGAGACCTTCACGGTGTAGGTTCGCGACATCGCCTCCGCCACCGGACTGACCGTGGAAACACTCCCTTCGACAAGGGCCTGGCCCGCCGCCGGAACCGAGATCCGGGCCGGGGCCCCTTTGGCGATGCGGTTGATCTCATTCTCGGGCACGGCGATCCGGACCTCCACCTTTTCGATGCGGACCAGCTCGAACGGAGCGTTTACAAGACTGATGGCCGACTGCCCGGGTTCGATGTTGCGGCGGCCGACGATCCCGTCAACGGGCGCCAACATCCTGCATTTGCCGAGGTTGTTCTTCGCCAGGTCAAGGGCGGCCCGGGCCTGGCCGAGGTTCGACTGCATCTCCACCCATTTGATGTCGGGCAGGCTGCCCTGGTCGTGCACCTGCTTCAGCCGGTCGTAAGCATCCTGCGCCTGGTTGAATCTGACCAGCGCGGTCGAATAGATGTTCTGCAGATCCGCGTCGTCGACCGTAGCCAGGAGTTGGCCTTTCCTGACGGCGTCGCCGGCGTCAGCCAGAACCTCTTTGACGATACCGGTGGTTTGGAACGTCAGCGGGATGGTTTGCGAAGCTTCGATCGTGCCGCTGTACGTAAGACCCTGCAAGCTTTCTGCCGCTTCCACACGGGCCACTGTCACCTTGATCCTGGTCGGGGAAACGGGCACGGTGCCGGGTTGTTCTCCGTTGCACCCCGCCAGGAGAGGAATCAGAAACAATAACATGGATTTTTTCATATCGGTGGATGTTTTACTGAGTACATACTAAACGTACGGTATGTTCAAGCTGAAAAAGAAAAGGGTTCTTTCCCTTTCTTTATACCATTAAACCATGAGCGGTCATTCCAAAGGGTTCATAGTTTAAGAAGTTGGTACAATCCGTACATCTGCTGTTCGAAGCCCTCGATTGCCTGTTCCGTCGATTTCTGGCGGAAGAGGTCGGCGGCGATGCCGACCGAAATGGAAGAAAAGTGCAGCGCGACCACGTGGGTGTCGGTATCCGGACGGATCTCTCCCTGTTTCATGGCGTGGTCGAGGATATGCTTCAGTTTGTTGATCTCGCCGGTGAAAAAGCGCTCCTTCTCTTCTGCAAAGCCCGGATAATGCCGCAGGGCATCGATGAGGAGCGACATGTAGTTCACGGGTACAAAGGGGAGGTCATCGATCCGGAGGGTCATGACGATCCGCTTCACGTGTTCGATGTTGCGTTCGATGAATTCCGCCAGGGTGACATCTTCGCTGATGTTGCGCAGGCCGATCACGCTGAGGTATTTGTCGATCACAGCCTGGAACAGCTCTTCCTTATTCCGGAAGTGGTGATAGAGGGCTCCCTTGGTCAGGCCGATAGCCTCGCTGATGTCGCTGATCGAAACCGCTTCATAGCTTTTCTGCAGGAACAGTTTGTACGATTGATAAAGGATGTGGTCTTTCGTGTCGGTCATAATACATACTGAACGTTCAGGATGCAAAAGTATTATAAAGTATTGAAAAATTCTGAAGGGATGGAAAATTCACCGGGACAACATCCGGGAACGTTCGTCAGGGCTTGCGTTTCGGGCAGCACCTCATGGTGCTGTCGTGCCCGGCGCATCCCGGTTTCGGCGAGCACTTCAGGGTGCTGTCGCGATCCGTGCAACCGGGAGGGCACAGGCTGCCGTGGTCCGGGCAGCACATTTCCCGTTGCATCATTCCGGGCATGCAGTGCATCCGTTTTCCCATGCCCGGCGGGCAGCAGGGACCGCCCGGCATGCCGGGATGGCATTGATTCATCATGAGTTCCTGCCTGCATTCGTTCGGCGAGGGGCAGCAATGATGTTTCATTTTGCAGATGCCGCCTGCGACGAAAAGGGCGAACAGGAGAAATCCCACCACGATGAAGAACCAGGAGATGACACAGAATATCTTTCCGGGAATCTGTTCTTTCCGGATCTTCATCAGCAGGAGTGTTCCGGCCAGGAGGGCCAGAAGGGAAATGGCGAGGAGGGGCATAAGGATCTGTTTTAAAATGGAAAAGGCAAATATACGGATTCGAAGATCATCTCACCACCACCTTCCCCGTTTCCATACCGGATCGGGAGTTCATCCGGAGAAAATAGAGCCCGGGAGCCAGTTCCGGCAGGGCGATGCGCACGTCCTGTTTGCCGGGATGCAGTGTTCCTGTTGTCTTCCGGAACATCTCTTTTCCCGTGATATCGGTAAGAGCAAAGGTCACCGGCGAGGGGAATGACAGGGTAAAACCGGCCCGGATGCTTTCGCCAGCCGGATTGGGAAGGATCGACAGTCCGGCGGCGGAATCCTCCCCGGGCGGAAGGCCGGCAAAGAAGCAGAGGGTCTGGGGGTCGGTGATGCAGACTGGTTCGGAGCTGATATATCCGGTGCCGTAAGGAACAAACACCCAGTAGGTGCCGGTATCGGCGATAAGGATCCTGCCGGTGGTATCGCCGGTCGACCACAGGTATTCGGGGTGACCCTCTTCCGCCTCCAGCCAGTATTCCGACCCGATCCTGCGGCAGGTTACGGCCGGCCGGTGGAGCTGCCAGGGGAGTTCCGTGTAATTGAACGCCCGGTAGCTGATGTAGCCGGCGGGATAATGCACCTTCATCACCTCCGAAAGGTCGGGTCGCACCACTACCATCCAGGGATAGCCCGCACCGTTCACAAATCCGAAATCCACCACGTGGTTCCCGTTGCCGGAATGAAAATGGCTCCCGCAGGCCATGCTGTACATGGAACTGTCGAATAGGTACTCCCAGGAGAGGGTGGCTACCCTGGCGTTCTCGTCCAGCGAGTACTCGAGGGCCCGGCATACCTTCTGGCTGTTGTACTGCCCGTTGTCAAACAACGACAGGGTGCCTGCCGCCGTTCTTCTTGCATCATGCTGGCCGGTGAACCGCAGGGGATCGTTGGGGAAGGAAAACTGGTTCTGCTTTCCTCCCAGCCTCCAGAGGATCGCCCCGGTCTCATGATCGATCTTGGTGATCTCGTTGAAATGCCTGAGCGAAAGGAGGATGTTCCCGTCGGCATCTTTTTCGACCGAATTGGCATGGGTCCAATCGACCTTGCCTGGGCTGAAAAGCCACACCGGATCAACATCGCCGAACTGATAGTGATCGTGCGCCTTCCATTCCCACACGAGGTCCTTATCCTGGTCGAATTCCTGGATAACCACCCCCTTTACCTGGGCATTGACCGCTCCCGGGGTGGTGTGGTTGAACCCGAACCAGTGATAGGAGGAGAGATTCATGATACGTTCTTCCGACCCGAACAGGAGATAGTGATGGTCGGGAAGGATCTGCAGGTCATGCTGATCGGTGATATACCCGTTAACGCAACCGATCGAATCGATGACCGTGAAGGTGCTGTCCATGATCTTGTGGATGCCCCGGTTGATGTCGAAATAGGTCATGTGGCCGTCGGGCTGCAACTTGAAGTCGATGGTGGCGTTCGGATTTGCCGTCTTCGGAAAAGTACGGTAAAAGACGATCCTCCCCAGGTTGTCGAGGATCAGCTGGGCATGTTCATAAATGTAGGGAGGCGTGTTGGTGTATGGGGAAATAAAATAATACCCCTCGGATTCGGCGGTGTCGGCAACGATGATCTCTATCGGCGGGATATTCTGGCCGTTACCGCGGATCAGCAATAGAAAAACAAGGGTCGCCATCAGAAGAGACCGGGAACAGCAAGGTCGGTAGAACGCATTCATTGCAGCAGGATTTGGCCGGATGGGACCGGTATTCAAATATACAAAGATTCAACGTGTCCGGGTTTTTCGTTCGGGCATTGATTTTCAATGTCCTCCCTTCCCCTGATGATTACCGGATGGGCCGGAATTCCAGGGCCACGCGGTATGCGGGCTCACCCACCGGCGTTTTGATCCCCTCAAAATGATAATTATTTCCCTCTTTCAGGCAGGTAAGGGTCAGGGTGTTGCCGGGCACCACCTCTTTCAGGAAATTGACCGACAGGCGGTGCATCAGGTGTGTTCGAAGAAATTCAAAGGGCAGGACATCGGTGGTCCAGTCGATATACCGGGTGGAGGTAACATGCCGGTTGATGTCAAAATCGGACCATGCCGGCCGGATCTCCGCCACCATCCCTTCCGGCACAGGCTTTAGTTTTTCGGGCAGGGTCGACAGGGCATGCCTGTTCCTTAAACCGGTGAACAGTCCCGGGTGGGTCGAGGCAACCTGTCCGGGCCGCTTGGATTCCCGGTCGATCGCCAGCCACCCCGAGGTGGCCCGCGCCAGGATATGTCCGGCGGCATCGCGCAGCAGGAAATCACGGAGGTAGAGCAGCCCGTTGATATCCTTGGGCCAGGTCTCGGTGGTGATGGTTTCGTTCCACGACGGCACCCGTTCCACTTCGACCGTGAGGCGGTGCAGGACCCAGAAAAGATTCTGCTCCCGAAGCACGTCAAATCCGATCCCGAGCGATTCTGCCGACCGGATGGCGGCCTGCACCAGCAGGTTCACCCATGCGGCGGGCCGGAGCCGGCCTTCCATGTCGGTCTCGGCCGTGGTGATCAGCGACGGAAATGTCAGTGTGCGCAGTTCCATAAATTGCATGCGAAGATAACTTTTTTACCGGGTCCTCTCCCCCTTCAGACCACCCTTCTTTTCGCAGGCAACGAAACCATCACCCCGAAGAACGGAAGCGAAACCGCTCTTCTGAACCCGGCCCTCCTGGCGCCCGCCACCGGGAAATTCACCGGGTTCTCTCCCCCGTTCGTCGGGTTTCACCAAGCATCAGCCGATTCCGGCTGTACCCCCCCTGCTTTCCGTTGTAATTTTGCTTCATCAACATCAAACAACCCAAAAAAATGAAAACGTCAATCATCACCCTCGCCGCAGTTCTTACCTTCACCGCCACCCTGGCCCTTGCCGGTAACGAATCGATCCGCCTTGCCCCGGCAAACGGCGAAACCTCCTCCCTCGGCATCGCCCCGGTCACCCCGGTCGAAGCCGATTTCGAAGAGATGATCCCGGTGAATGATTTTCGCGGACTGGCTCCGGTGGCTCCCGCCGAAGCGACTTTTGAAGAGATCCCTGCTGATAACATGCTGTTCGCCGGGTTGGCACCCACGACACCCGTCACTGCCGGTTTCGAGGATGAAATGCTTCCGCCGGCCGTCGATTTCAGCACCCTGGCCCCGGTCACCCCGGTTGAAGCCGACTTTGAGTAACCCCCGATATATATTTCCGTCTGTTTTCCGAAAAAGCCGCCGCCGGGCGGCTTTTTTATTGATCCTTCAGGCAACGGATCGCCAGACCACCTGTTTTCAGGCTGTTATCGGGGGAAAGGAATTCATAGTTATAATTGATCCACCAGGTTTCGGCCCCGCACGAGAAGGTTTCGACCACCGACCAGAACCACACATCCTGGTTCAACCCTGAAAATCCTCCGGATGAAGTGTGAGCACCGCCCGCCCTTGCCGTGAATCCGCTTGCATTGTCGGCCCCGGTGTTCGGAGCCGACCAATGACCCGTACCGCGCTCCTTCATCTTTCCGCCGGCAAAACTTAATCCTCCCAGAACCGAAGCCAACTGATCCCATTCGGAATAGCAGGGCAAATGCCACCCCGGGGGACAAATGCCGGTCACAACCCCGGCGGGCGGGGTCGACCAGGTACAGGAATTGGAGGCATTGTTGAGGTAATTCACGGTTTCACCCCACTGATAAAGCCCGCCGTAAATGTCGCAATTCGATTCCAGGTTCTGATAGCAGAATTTTTCGATCAGCCCGTCATTGCGCTGGTCTGTATCGGCACTGATCATGGTCCCGGCATTAAGGTTTTCGGCCATCCAGCACTGCGACCCGATCTTTATCGTGTTGTAGCGCTTCCCGTCGCGCGGATCGGCGATCTTCATGCCGCATTGAAACACAAGTTCGGTGACGCCGCCCAGCGACTTCCACGAACCGCCCAGGAAATAGTCGATGCAACCGGTAGTCGTGTTGAAGATCAGCAACCCTTCGGCCGGAAAACCGATGGCATTTCGCTCTTCCTGTGTCATGCGGGGAGGAAGAAGCCCCTTCGCGGAGGATTTGACGTCGAGGATGGCGGTCGGATCAGGCGGTGTGCCGTCGGTGTTGATTCCCACCTGGGCTTCCAGGACCGGAACCAGGAAAGAAAGAAAAATCAGAATATATATACGCGCTTTCATGGCATGCTCCTTTCTGAAAATACTTACTTACAAATATACAATATAAATGCCCTGAAAACAAGTATTTTATATTATTATGATAGGATGATGTTTTGAATGTTGAAACAAACAGAATACCTGTCATTTACATCACTTTCCTTCGATCCTTATCCCTTCGATCACGCGGCATCCGTTGAACAGGGGGGCGACCGTGACCCGGGCGGAGAACTCCGATGCGAGGAACCGGTCGAGGTCGCCCGAAGGAACTCCTTCGACGAGCGGGGAGGGTATCCTCAGCAGGGTCCTGCCGGCCTCTTCCCGGTACCTGCGCTTCAGTTGACCGTCGTCGCGGGTGGTGGCAATGCAGTGCAACAGGTTCCGGAATTCGGTGATGACCGCCTGGCGTTCGCGGTTCAGCCTCGCCACGGCGGAATCGGGCGGACACTCCCTGTCGGATGGTCGCATGGCTGAACCGGTATCTTTCTTTCGGTTTCGTCGTTCGCCGGGCGACGCTGTTTTTTCACCTGCCGGCCCTTTCACCGGGTAATCCACTGCCTCCGGGTCAGCGATGCCGGCTGCATCCCGACTTTTTCTCCGTTCGGGAAGCAGGATCACCACCACCCCGGCAGAGGCTTGCTGCCTTCGCTCCAGTACAGCCAGGTCGGCGACGATCCGGCAGTTGAGCCGGGCATAATCGTGGTACACCGGCTCGCTCTTACCGTTGTACGTGCTGTATCCCGCCAGGGTGTCCCTGCTGAATATATACACGAATTCCCCGCCCTGCAGGCGATCGAGGAAATCGCCGATCCTGCGTTCCGTCTCATCGTCGGAAAGAGCGGCGGTATCGAGAAAAGCGGCATCGGGGTACTTCTCGAAGGCACTGTCGCCAAAAAAGAGGATCTCTTCCCGCAAAGCCCGCTTTTTTTCGGGATTGTTGCTGCCGAAGAAATCGCGGACCAGATTCGGGGCGATCACAAATTCGCGGCTGAACGGAAGTTCGCGATCAATCCGCTCGAGGAAGACCCGGTCCTGGATGAAGGTGCTGTCGTGGCATTCGTGGGGACACAGCAGCTCCAGCGCCTCGCGGAAATTGCGCGTGAAATGGCGGTCTTCCATCCTCACCGGCTGCAGGATCACCAGCCGGGTGCTCCCGCTGTGCCCGATGTACCCCGACTGGCAGGAGGACATGGCCAGCAGGGCAGCAATAGGGAGGATCGGGAAATATCGCTTGTGGTTCATATCATATTCGCTTTCGGGTCTGCTTTTCCGTTGTCAGGCCAGGATCCGGACGGGGAACGGGGGCGAAGGAATGCCACGGACAAAGGGGCGGGCCTGGTTCCGGGCATGCACGCTGAGATACACCACGGTACCCGGATCCAACCCGGCAAAATTCACCTCCACGGTCAGCGGATCCCCGGAGGGGAGGATCCTCCCGGGCAGGTTGCGCATCACGGGGGGTTGTCCGGGCGTTTCGCCCGGAATGCGTTCCTCGAGCACCCATTCGTATTCCCAGGGTTGCCCGGCCCTCTCCCTGCGGTTCTCCTCGTGGTCGTTGCCCACACGGGCCACCGAATAGGAGCCCGCCGGCTGCCGGGCGGGTTCCACGGCGCCGGGACCGGCGATGTTGCCCGCCGGGAATGGCACCGGTTCGGTGTAACGGTCGATGCCGCCTCCGAGCAACCCCCGCGACAGCTGGATCTCGAGCAACACGATCCCCAGCACCGTCTTCCCCTCGACGTTGTTGGCGTGGTTGCCCAAAAAGGCGTTCAGGTCTTCGTCGGTGAGCACCCCATAGAGGTACAGCCGGTTGTCGTGGAGGAAATGGTTTCGCACGGTGCAGTTGCTGAAGCGGGGCATTTCGGCGCGCGATTTGTGCCGGTAACCGAACTCGTCGTATTTCGGGTCGGTGAGCAGCAGGGTGTGGAGGTCGATCCCTTCGTACCGGTTGCCGGTGGCGGTGCCCGCATCGATGCCGGCATAGAGTCGCCCCTGCTGCTCGCGGTGTTTCTTCAGGTCGAGGTCGAAGCGCAGGAAGAAGAGGGAGGAGAAGACGAAATAGCCGGTGGCGTAGATGTGCAGGTAGGCCACCACCACGTAGGTAAGGCAGATGGTCACGCTGATGCTGTTGACAGGATCCCTTCCCGGCCAGTTGGCCATGAAGCCGGCGACCTTGAAGAAGGCGAGCATCGAAATGAGCGAGTAGAACACCGTGGCAAAGGATCTCAGCCGGAAGAGCTTCCACTTTTCCCGCCGGATCTGCCCGGCTCGCGCCAGTTCGGGGAGGTGCTGCCCGTGCCGGACGCGGGGCAGTTTCACGTTGCGGCGGAGCAGGAAGAGGCGGTTTTCGGCGATCGATACGGGGCCGTGAAAGATATGGGCAAAGAGGGCAAAGGTGATGTCGGCCACCAGGAAGGCGATGGCGAAGGTGAGGTTCCCCACATAGGTGTAAAAGAAGTACAGCCCGATGAGTTCGAGCAGGAGGATGAGGAAGAAGAGGGGCGTGTCCCACCGGCGCGGCGAGCAGAAGAGTCCGGGCGAGCCTGCGGCCGTCTCCTTGCGGCGGCAGAAGAGCCAGAGGTTCCGGGTGGTGTGGGAAGGCTCAAACTGGGGATGGTGGTAAAGCAGCGATTCTCTTTCCATGATCGGGATATTTTGGGTTTTCAGCGGTCGCGTTCATAGATCAGGTTGCCCGGCGTCTGTTTCAGGATACGGCCAACCGAGATCCGGGTGCGCAGGATGGCCACGGCGGGGATCAGGGCCAGCAACAGCGCAAACCAGCCGTTGGTGAGCGAAAAATAATCCTGCGCCGGGTCGAGCACAAGAAGCCGGACCAGGAGATAGCGTTCGAACAGTTCGCCTGCGGCCCAGGCCAGGAGGGCTGCCGGGATCATCGCCGTTGCGAGGATCCGCAGGGTGACCAGGATATAAAGCGTGGAAAGCGTTGCGTTCTTAACGCCGAAAGCCAGGAAATTGCCCAGGTTTTTCTTCACCGCCAGCAGGTGGTTGCGCAGGGTGCCGGCGATATGCACCGCCACGAAAAGGGTGGAGAGCACCATCAGCAGGACGAGGGCGCCCAGGGCGATATTGCCGGTGTAGAGGTAGTTCTCGCGGTCGGTGAGGGTTTCGAGGCTGAGCTGCAGCCCCAGGCGGTCGCGCAGGAAACCGGCAAAGGCCCGGATCCGTTGCAGGTCGCGAAACTCGATCGCCAGGTAGTCGTGGAAAAAGGCCGAATTATCGCAGGCTGTGTCGGCCGACAGGTGGTACCAGCGACCGGCGGGATGGCCCCGCAGGGCGGGCAGCGAAGCGACCCGGCGGTCCATTTCGTCGAATGTCATCCCGTTCTCCTGCTCCCCGACCTCGATCTTCCAGGTGACTACGGAGGGATTTCCGGTAGGGATAATGGTGGTTTCCACCGTAGCCGGGTCATTGATCCTAAGGGCGGCATAAAGCTGGCTCAGCACGCCGAGAATGCCGGCCGTGTCGAAATCCACGGCATAGATCCTGTACCAGTTGCTTTCCCGGTCGCAGAACCCGGCATTCATGCTCTTGCAGTAGAACAGGTTGGTATAGACGATGTCGGCCTTATCGGGAAGTTCATCTGCCACCGCCACCACCGGCAGAGGAACCCGGTCGCCGGAGGGGAACCTGACGGGCAGGAAAACCGTGGTCCGCGGATCCATGCCCTGTTTTTCCATCAATTTCCTGGAGATGATGACCCCGTTGGGCTCGTAGTCGAACGGGTTTTCCGCCGAAACAGGAAAGTACCTGAGGATACGGTCACCCGACAGCAATTCCTTCAGTATCCCGCTCGCGGGATCGATACTCCGGGCTTCAAAGAGTGCGGGGATCCCATCATAAGGATCGGGTTCCACTGTGATCATTCCTTTATTGCAGAAAAATGCGTTCCGGATATGGTACCGGTCGCCGATCCGGCCCTGGACGATCATCTCTTTCAACACCCGCAATGAATCCCTGGTCCCGGCGTGGTAATCGAGGTTGATCCAGTTGGAATAGGGATCTCCTGCCAGCCGTTCCTGGTAATTCAGTGTGCTTTTGGCAAATCCGAAAGCGAAGAAAACGATAAACAGGATGATGAAAAGATAGAGCACGTTACGACGATTCCTTCCCTGTAACGCCCGGTATTCGTTACGGAGAAGGATGCGGCGGAAAGAGGGCGGCCGGTTCGTCATGATCCGGCCGGTTTGTCCGGATCCTCTCCGGTAATTTCTTCCCTGACGATAGCCCGGATCTTTGTTTCAAGAACGGCATTGCCGTAAACCTCCCCCGAACCATTCATCCAGCCATCTGCCTGCCGGGTAAAGACGTTATCGGTCCTGGCTTCATAAAGGTCCCCCTTCACATGCGACAAAACGATCAAGCACCCGGCTTTTTTCACTGAGAGGGGAATATTGTGAGAAACGAGAATGGCGGAGCGGTTCATTTCCGGTCTGATCGATTCGACGAGCAGATCGAGCAGGATCTCGGCATTTGCCTCGTCGAGATTTCCTGTGGGTTCATCGCCAAAAAGCACATCGTAATCCTTCATGGCGGCCCGTATGAAAGATAGACGCTGTCGCTGGCCCACCGACAGGTCAGCCGGCATTTTTTCGGAGAACGATCGCGGATCCAGCCCGATCTGCCGGCAACGCGTTCCAATATCTTTCTCCGTGCAGGAAACATCCGCCACATGCCCCTGGATCAACCGGCCGATCATCATGTTCTCCCCGGGCGTATAATAGGGCATCAGGAAGTCGTGCTGAAAGATAAAGGAGAAATGGCGTTGCCGGATCCCGGCCAGTTGCGAGGGGTGGTCCCATATCGCACGGTTTATGACGATCTTCCCGTCCTGGTGGTGGTAGGTGACCACTCCCTCTTCCATGGTCCGGTTCATCAGTCCGAGTGTTTCGATCAGCGTTGATTTGCCGCTGCCCGACATCCCAAGGATCACGGTGACCTGGCCCATGGGGACCGACAGGTCGGGGACACTCAGAACCAGTTTTCCCTCCTTTTTCCCCTTCTGGGGATAGGAACATTTGAGTCCTTTGATTTCGAAAACGTTTTTGATCATGCCCGGTTTTGGTATTCAGGGAAGGATATCCATAGGCACCCAATAGTAGCAGATCCCCTTGTTGGCGAGAGCCTGGCTGGTCCGCCCGGGATCTTCATCCAGGTTGAATTTCATCCGGCCGGTCGATAACATCTCTTTGATATGGACCCTGCACGAGATCAACTTATACCTGTATTCCTCAAAAAAAGGCTGCACCTGCTGATCGTTGGCCAGGATCCGTTCCAGGGTAAACCGTTTCAGCGGATCGGAAAGGGCATATCCGCAGGGGGCCCCTAGGATGCGGTTCATGATCACCTGGGGAGTCATGCTCAGGATTTCGGCAACCGGAAGGTTGTCGCCGACAAAGCGGTTGAACAAGGCGGTCCAGAGATCATACACCGAACGGGAAAAGTTGCTGTTGTTGGTCTGCACCGATATTTTGTCGAGGAGTGAGGCAAAGACCTCCAGTTCGGGTTTGGTCATCAGAACATTGGCTTTCCAGATCTCCTGTTCGCTTTCGCCGGGCGCCCGCCTGTATTTCATCGCGGCATACCCTTCTTCCAGCGCCCGAATATACTGGACCTCGTTATCGAGTCCGGGAAGATCCCGCAACGCTTTCAGGAAGGGATCTTCATGGCGGTTCCTGTCGGGTGACCGGGGTACGGGGTCCTTTTGACAGATCTGCTGGATCGCATCATCGATGGTCAGGACGATCCGGTCGTATCCCTTTTTCAGGAAGTCCTGCATCTGCGGGACATCCAGGCGTGCCGTATCTGTTTGCCTGATGATGGCCAGCAGCCCGGCATTGACCAGTTCATGGCCTATCCCGGTAGTTTCAAACCGCAAGTCACGGGAGTGTATGTCAAGACGTTCAGCATAAAGGGTGCCGGCGTCGATGGAAATTTCCTGCAATTGCTGGACAAGTCCGTTATCCCCCTGGTAATCGAAGGCCAGCAGGTAACAATTCTTTTCCACCATCAGATTGCTGATGCTCTTTCGCAATCCTGCGAAACCCGCATCGGGAACGGAGATCCGGTGATTGTTGATAAGCACGATGATATTGGTCTGCCGGGAGTCGAAGGCTTCATTGGTCAGAACAAATTTCAAGGTGTTCAGGGCATTATCTGACCGGATGGCAAGGGAGGTATCGGCTGAAAAGTCACGGATATAATCCCTGATATATTCATAATTGTTTCCCGGATTGTTCCGGCTGTTCTCACCCAGCGTCACTTTATATTTTCCCAGTTGCAGCCGGGGGTAAAAACAAACGCCGTAACTCTTGCGGATGCCGGTATATTCCTGCTGAATCTGACCGATCACATAGGTCAACCGGTTCCGGTCGACGGCCTGATCAAGAATAAAATACACCGAAACCTGGGATTTGTGCGATTTCAGTGCTTCACAAAGCATCGAACGGGTTTTATTCTCGTTCTCGAATCTCCCGGTGACTCCTGTCATAAATACATTATCCTGAGTGGATTCCATTCGGATCAACGGGAATCTGAACTTATTTCCGGGAAGGGGCCGGTCGGTTAAAATCTGACTCTTGTGGATAGCCTGCGGGTCTCCTTCGAGGTTGCACAGCCTGTCCAGATAATCGGGAGTAAAGTTCTTTTCCGCAATATCCAGCGATTCCCCATTCCGCGGGCTGCCTGTTTTATATTTCGGATTTCTGAAGAAATAATAATCCGGTTCCACCCAAATGGGCCGGATGGTGGTGTCGCCCCCGATGTATCGTCCGAGGTCGCTCTCATAGCCGAATACCCTGGCGGCATATGCCGGATGGCAGCGCCGGTAGGCAACCGCTACCTCGTCACTATTGGGTTCGAAACAGACGCGGTTATCGTAATCGAAAACTCTGTCGTGATCGACCCATCCGATGATCTGTTCGAAAAAGGGAAGATCGGGATCAAACCGGAAATCCCTGCCCAGCAAATAGCGGTTGTTCTCGGTTTTATAAACAAAATAGATCAGGTACAAAGGGACATGGTCGACCTCAATTTGACTGGTTGAGGACCTGTACACCGGCACTTCCGATTCGCTGACCTCACCCTGTTTGATCCTTTCAATGGTCTGGTGATGGTTCAGGATCACGCATTTTCTGTGTATCATCGAATTGTCGGTGAAATCGGCGCCAAAGCATACCAGCAGATCCGATTTGCTTTTCCATCCCTTGTCCCTGCCTCCGGCCAGTTTCCGGTCTCTGCACCCGGACGCCTGGTACACCCGAAGTTCCGTCTCCCGTTCATTAACCACAAAAAACCTATCGCCCATCCGCGTTTCACCGTTATCCCGGTCCGAAAACACGACCCAGGGCAAACCCAGTTGGTTACCGGTCTTTCCAAGGAGGCAGTTGACCGATATTCTTTTTTCTCCCCGCGTAATAATTTCGGGCTGTTTCATCACTGTCTGTCCGGATGACAGCCATGGAATGCCGCCAAACAGGAGAAACACCGGTAAAGAGATCTTCTTCATGCGGGCATCATCATTATTGAAAAGTATAGGAAAAAAAGACCCTGATCCCGGCTGTGATCTCCATTGCTGGGAAATCGATCGCCTCAAAAATCGAATGCGAACCAGGTTCGGATGACAGAATAAAAGGCCGGCGGGAGCGACCTGTCGCCAGCGGATTATTTCCAAGTGCCAGGCAGGGTTCGACACCAACACCCAGGTTACGAAATCGTTTTTCCACTCCGGCAGCCATTCGCAGTGAAAACAGCAGGTGGTAAAAGTCTGTCGTGCCCGGGTAACACAGATTCCGGTTTCTGAAATAACCGGCGTTTTCCTGATCCATTTCCTGATTCTGATCCAGATAGTATTTCTCATTTGTCCCCAGTTCGGTCACCCATCCGCCTCCCGTGCGGCCAAAGGGATAGTGAACGTGCGACCGGGAGAAGGCCAATCCCACCGTGAATCCAGCCCGCAGATAGGACCAGTTGTTCATCGGTTTCATAAACCACACAGGAATTTCGATCCGGGTCAGGGTGATCTTTTCATAAACTTCTGCGGCACGTTCAAAGGCGGTGCAGGCGAGTTGCACCGATCCGAGCCCTACTGTGTCCGGTTCTGTGCGCAGGTATTTCTCCATCGAGGCCGAGAGGTCTGCCTGCCGGCAAAGAAGTCCCGTTGATATCCGCCACGATGAGGGCAGGCTGTTTTCCGGGCCAAAATCGAGCAGGAAACTGCTCTGTAGCCGGATCCCACCTGAAAAGGAGATCATTCCCGTTTCCACTCCGGGGGCCAGGAGTACCTTTGGGTTGCGGAGGGTTCCGTCGAACACGCTCGACCATAGCTCATAGCCGGCTCCCACCGAGAGCGTCCGGACCGGCGACCGGTGCGGTCGTTCGGTGATGCTTCGGATCAGGGGTTTTTCGCGGTCGAGGGCGATATCCACCTGCAGGTGCATCCGCACGCGGGTCATCACGTTGTCGCGGTCGTCCATCACCAAATTCACTTTGCGGAAGCGGGCGGTGGCACTTCTGCCGCTGGCGCCCGGGGTCACTCTCGCCCTGGAGTAACCCAGCACCGGTTGGCGGGAATGGTAGGTTTTCCGCGCCAGGTCGAGGTATTCGTTCACGCTGAGCGGGAGGGGAAGCGTGTCGGAGGGCGATCGCCGCAGGTCCCATACCAGGGATGCGCCCCGGTCGAAGAGTGCGGCGAACTGCTTCAGGGTCTCTTCCGACAGGTCGCGCGCGTAGCCGGGTCCCAGGCGGGAGAGCTGCATGTATTCGTATACCAAACGGGAAGCCGCTTCGGTTGGCGGATCCGGATGCTGTGCAGGCAGCGTGAAGGGGGAAAACAACAACGGGAGCCAGGCCAGGTCGGATAGCTTCATAGTTTTTTCGAGTTAGCGGCCGGGGCCTGTTGTGGCTGGAGGCCCGCGGCGGTAGCCCCCCAAGAGATGAGACCCTGCCAGGGCAGTGTCAGCATAACAAAGATAATCGGAGGGTGCCGGTAAAGTCAAGGGGTGTTGATAACTTCGGGAAATTCCTACCTTTGCTTCTTCGAACAGTGTTGTCGCCATGGAATCAGCCCTCAGCATTCACAATACCCTTTCGCGCAGCAAGGAGAGGTTTGAACCCCTGAACCCGCCCTTTGCCGGCATGTATGTGTGCGGTCCGACGGTTTACGGCGATCCGCACCTGGGGCATGCCCGGGCGGCCCTGACCTTCGACCTGGTATTCCGCTGGCTGCTTCACCTGGGTTACAAGGTGCGCTATGTGCGGAACATCACCGACGTGGGGCACCTGGTGGCCGACGCCGACGAGGGGGAGGACAAGATCGCGAAGAAGGCCCGGGTCGAGCAGCTGGAACCCATGGAGGTGGCGCAGTATTACACCGACCGCTATTTCCTCTTCATGGACGCCCTCAACGTGAAGAGGCCCAGCATCGAGCCCCGCGCGTCGGG
>CAYVVG010000054.1:15912-26876 GCA_964455285.1 uncultured Prolixibacteraceae bacterium | reverse complement strand
GGGGGGGTTTGGGGGTTCTTGTGCACGGGGGTTGGGTGGTGTTCGGGCGTTCCACCCCCCCCCCGGCCCCCCCCCCCCCCTGTGGGGGGGGGGCCGGGGGGTGGGTAAAGGCGGTTGGCAGGGGTAGGTAAAAGCAACGGGAATCCATCGTGACACGTAACGGGTGCAACATGGTAGGGGCGGGTCACCGACCCGCCCGGGAGTGAAGAGTGACGCATTACGGGTTGGGTAATTCATTCGTAAACCTTTTCCGGTTAAACGAGAAAAACCCCCGGGATACCGAAAATCGGGGGCGGATGAGGGAATCTTTAGTATCATTGCCGGAAAATTCAACCCATGAGAGCAAAATCCATCCTTTTTCTCCTCCTCGGGGGAGTGATCATCACCTCCCTCATGCTGGGGGGATGCAAACCCAAAAAACCCATGCAGGCACGACAGATCCCGCTCGAGGATTTCTTCAAAAATCCGGAAAAAGCACGCTACCAGATCTCGCCCGACGGAAAATACTTCTCCTTCATGGCCCCGTATGAAAAACGGATGAACATCTTCGTGCAGGAGATCGGCACCGAAAAGGCGACCCAGCTCACCTTCGAGAAGGACCGCGACATTGCCGGCTATTTCTGGAAAAACCCCACCCGGATCGTCTTCCTGAAGGATACCGGCGGCGACGAGAACTTCAAGCTCTTCGGCGTGAATATCGACGGTTCCGACCTGAAGTGCTTCACCGACTTTCCCAAGGTGCGCACCGAGATCTTCGACGACCTGTACGACTTCCCCGACGAGTTGATCATCGGGATGAACAAGCGCAACCCCGAAGTGTTCGATCCCTACCGCCTCAACATCGTTACGGGCGAAATGACCATGCTCGCCGAGAACCCCGGCAACATCCAGGGATGGATCCTCGACCACGCCGGGAAACTGCGCGCCGCCACCGCCATCGTCGACGGGGTGAACACCCAGATCCTGTACCGCGAGAAGGAATCCGATCCCTTCAAGCCGGTCCTTACCACCAACTTCAAGGAGAGCTGCTCGCCGCTGCTCTTCACCTTCGACAACAAGAATATCTACGCCTCGTCGAACCTCGGCCGCGACAAGAGCGCCATCGTCGAGTTCGACATCGCCAACGGTAAGGAAATTAAGATGTTGTACGAAAATAAGGAGTATGACGTAAACGATGTGACCTGGTCGCATGCCAGGAAATCCCTCATAAGTGCCAACTACGAATCGGCAAAACAGGAGCGTTATTTCTTCGACGAAGAGGGGAAGCAGATGTTCGGCAAGATCCAACAGAAACTGGGCAACTACACCTTCAACATCACCTCGATGACCCGGGCGGAGGACAAGTTCATGATCCGTGCTTACAGCGACCGCTCGCTTGGCGGGTACTATGTGTATGACAAGGCTTCCGACAACCTCCAGAAGGTGGCTGATATCGCTTCCTGGCTGAAAGAGGAAGAACTTTCGGAGATGCTCCCCATCGAATACACCGCCCGCGACGGCATGAAGATCCAGGGCTACCTCACCCTGCCCAACGGATACACGATGGAGAACGCGAAAGACCTGCCGGTGGTGGTGAACCCGCACGGCGGTCCCTGGGCGCGCGACAGCTGGTATTTCAACCCCGAGATCCAGTTCCTCGCCAACCGCGGCTATGCCGTGCTCCAGATGAATTTCCGCGGATCGACAGGTTACGGCCGGACTTTCTGGGAAAAATCGTTCAAGCAGTGGGGACAAACGATGCAGGACGACATCACCGACGGCACGAAATGGCTGATCGAAAAAGGGATCGCCGACGCGAAAAAGGTTGCCATCTACGGCGGAAGCTACGGCGGATACGCCACCCTGCAGGGACTGGTGCGCGAACCCGACCTTTATGCTGCAGGTGTTGATTACGTTGGCGTATCCAACCTCTTCACCTTCATGCAGACCATTCCGCCTTACTGGAAACCGATGCTCGACATGATGTACGAAATGGTGGGCAACCCGAAGGGCGACAGTGCCCAGTTCGTGGCCACTTCCCCCGCACTGAATGCGGATCAGATCAAGACCCCGCTCTTTGTGGCCCAGGGCAAGAACGACCCGCGGGTGAACATTGCCGAGTCGGACCAGATCGTCGAGGCCCTGAAGAAACGGAATATTACCGTCGAATACATGGTGAAGGACAACGAAGGACACGGCTTCCACAACGAGGAGAACCGGTTTGACTTCTACCGGGCGATGGAAGCATTCTTAGGGAAGCATTTGTAGCCCTCCCCCCGCCCCCCTCCCTTTTGGGAGGGGGCCTGCGGACGGTACAACAGGTTACTGGAAGGCGGCTCAAAAGGCCGCCTTTTTATTGATAAATATTTCCCGGATTGCAGGGAGGAATCAGATCACCCATCCGTCAAGCAGGAAATATTAATCGATATCCTATTCCCGCTCGGAATTCGGTTGTTCGAATGTTCTAGTATTCGATTATTCACCCGGGGTTGAGGTGTTACACGTACTTCTCCCCCTTCTCGAGCATCACATCGTTGACGAACTGGCGGATCTGCTGCTCGTCGGACTTGCGGCACACCAGCAGCACGTTGTCGGCTTCCACCACGATATAGTCCTGGAGTCCCTGCAGCACGGCCACTTTGTCTTTGGGCATGTTGACGATGCAGTTCTTGGCGTCGTACATCATCACGTTCTTGCCGATCACCGTGTTGCCGTTGTCATCGTGCGGGCGGTTCTCGTACAGCGAGCCCCAGGTGCCGAGGTCCGACCAGCCGAAATCGGCCGCCAGCACGTACACGTTATCGGCGTTTTCCATCACGCCGTAGTCGATCGAGATGCTCTTGCATACGGTGTACGTATCGGTGATGAATGCCTTCTCGTCGCGGGTGCCGTATTTCCCTTCCCCCTGGCGGAAGAGCTTTTCCACGTCGGGGAGGTGCTTTTCAAAAGCCGCCAGGATCGACTTCAGCGACCAGATGAAGATCCCCGAATTCCACAGGAAGTCGCCGCATTCGAGGAATGTTTTTGCCAGTTCGAGGTTGGGTTTTTCGGTGAAGGTCTTCACCTTCTTGATATGCTCTTCGGCGGGGTAAACCCGTTTTTTCGAGTCGATATACTGGATGTATCCATACCCCGTATCAGGGCGGCTGGGCCGGATGCCGAGGGTGAGAAGCCAGTCGTTCTCGCCGGCGGCTTTCAGTGCCGTTTCAATGTTTTTCAGGAAGATATCTTCTTTCAGGATGATGTGGTCGGAGGGGGCCACCACGATGCGCGCATCGGGGTCGCGGGCGAGGATGCAGTGGTTGGCATAGGCGATGCAGGGGGCGGTGTTGCGGCGGGCCGGCTCGAGCAGGATCTGCCGGGCGGTGATCTCGGGGATCTGCTTCTGGACCAGGCTCTTGTACAACTGGTTGGTGACGATGTAGATGTTCTCTTTCGGGCAGATCCGCCGGAAGCGCTTATAGGTTTGCTGGATCAGCGTTTCGCCGGTGCCCAGGATATCGATGAACTGCTTGGGGTGGGAGGTCCGGCTCATGGGCCAGAAGCGGGCTCCGATGCCGCCGGCCATGATCACGCAGTAGTTGTGCTTCGACTTTACCATGAGAGAGAGGGGTTAATTTTATACAAACATAAGTAAAGATTTACGATGTACGATGTACGATTTACGATCTGTGATCTGGTAAGGCAGTCGGCAGTACTCAGTCGGCAGTCTCTCTGTTACTTTTTTACCTTGTTACTCTGACACGCTGTCACTTCCTTCAGGAACACTTATAGTACCGGAACACCTCCAGCGATAAACCGATCAACAGCCTGGCCTGGCAGAATTCTTTCTGATCATCAAAAAGATATTGACATCAGCAACACTGAAACGAATCCAATCAGGAGGTCTCCGTTCCAGCCCATCTTCCGACCCGGGGGAGTTCCGGCTAGGTTCATCTGTCGTTGTTTTTTCATACCGGCACAAAGATACAGTAACTTTCTGCCGGCGCAGGAATGGATTACGCTGAGATACAAAGAGAATGCCTGGAGACACACCTGAAAAAATCAACTTGGTTTTCCTTGACTTCCGGATGATTCTTATCTACATTTGTATCACCTGCCTAATCATCACAAACAGGTTATGAGAAATCCCATAATATTCCTGATAGTATGGATTGTATGGTCCTTCATGCATTCAACGGCATCGTCCCAAACCATTACCGTTAGCGGAACCTTCCCGACAGTTACCGCATTCAGTCCCTTCTCCGGATTCAGTACTGTTTATTCGCTGAAAGTGAGCGGCAGTGTGGAATTGAATTCGGCATCCGGCCTGGTCAGACTGGTGTTGGTTGATAAAGAAGGGAATCGACGGTTGCTTTTTGAACCTACCCGATGATTAATAACCAACTGGAATCAAAATACGACCTGGTACTGTTCCATATTAATCGAATGCGTTTCTCTGAAGCCGGATCGGTATTGAACGATATCCCGAATTCGTACGACCTTTCCGATGAACAACTTACCTGTTACCAACGCTTTATCGATTTGTCGGAGATCGTTGAACAATTACATCACGACAGTCTTGGTTCCTTTACACCCGATTCAATTCAGTCGGAGGCGCTGCAGCTTCTGGCAAACAGCGACAGGGATGTTCCCGGCAGCTATGCACGAAATATCCTGCTCAGTTATCACCTGGTCAATTATGATGAACCCCTGGCATCCGGCAATGCCTTCAAATCCTCACGATTATTTAAGACCAAAGGGAAAAAGCCAGTTGTTCGCGGAGATGTAAAGATCTTTCCGAATCCATGTCGTAACTATGTCACCATAAGTACAGATGAACCCATTATCAACGGCCAGGTTTTGTTCCGGATATTTGATGATCAAGGCAGACAACTTCCTCAGTCACCGTTAAAAATTTCTCACAACCTTATCTTGGTGAATCTAAGCGATTTGATTCCTGGGAGGTATTATCTGTTTCTCTCTTTTAACGGGAAGAAAGGAACGCTGCATAAAATTGTCCATGTGAAATGAAGATCATGAGAGGATTGTTACTGCATTTTTCTTTTACAGTATTGTTGATCGTGTCTTGTATCATGATTCATCCTGATGCGAATAGCCAATCGTGGTTTCACCAATATGGGAATTCATTCAGTTCAATTTTTTACAGTTCACATGAAGACTACGATAAAGGATACCTTCATGGAGGATCCCAATGGAAAAATGCCCCTGGATATGGATATGGCTGGATGATAAAGACCGACATTAACGGAATTGAATTATGGGCGAAATCTTATGGATTTCCTTCACGGCAGGTACAATTTCTAAGCATCTCTGCCTCGCAAAACCAGGGAACAGTACTTGCTGGGTGTACAAACAAACAGAACATTTATTGTACGGATCCATTTATTGTCAAGGTGAATGAATGCGGTGAAAAAGAGTGGTGCCATGTTTATGCTGCGTACGACTGTAATAGCGGATGTCTGGACATTATTTCATTAGCTGATGGAAACTTCATCGCCCTTTTTAATTATTGGAAGATCGGGTCCGAAGAAATTATCTGGCTGATGAAACTGGATGCAACCGGGGAGATCATCTGGCAGCAGAACTATGCGACCAACCCGGCTTATCGGGATGAGAACCCACATTCGTTATTATTGACAAACGATTCAACTATTTTAATTACCAGTGATACGTATTATGCCGACTCTCTTTTCCCAGGCTACCAGGTCCTGAAAATTTTACTTATCAAAACCGATCTGGAAGGGAATGTGATCTTCGAAACGCCCTGGGGCGATAACAAGGGGGTGATCAGCGACGCCCGATCCACCATCGAAGGGAATGCTCATGCCCTCTATACGGCCGGACGAAGGGCCAGGGAAGGGGCAAATCCGGGTGATTCGCCCTGCCTGTATAAAACCAGCGGAACAGGGCAGTCTGTTTATTATCATGATATTCTCGATTCCACTTTGGCCGGAGGTGCCTGTGCCATTACCTCCTTTGCCGACGGCACACTTGCCTTTGCTTCTCAATGGTGGTATTCAACGGGTGCAGATTCTACCGGTATTTTTAAAACGGATACGCTTGGAAATATCTTAAAAAGGAAGTTTATTACCGATGAAACCTGGAGCAATTTCTTCAGTTCTTGTCGAACCTTTAATGACCGTCAGGTTTTTTCCGGAGTGATTAACAACAAAGCAGTAGCAATTAAACTAAACCAGAACCTGGACTGGGACAGCGTTTACACAACGCCATACACCTACGACAGTCTCTGTCCTCACCCGATCACCACCGATACGGTGCCGCTCGACGATTGCACACTGGTCACCGCGGTGTTCGACCCGGTGCGCGAAGCGGAAAAGACCGCGATGAAGGCCTGGCCCAACCCGGCGTCGGAGCAGGTCACCTTATCGATTCCGCAGTACCTTGTACGGGAGTCCAGCCGGCCGGGCGTTATCGTCAGCACCGTGTACTACCAATGGAACGATGCGGCCTTGCAGGTGTACGACCTCGCCGGCACGATGGTATATTCGCAGAAAGTCGATCGGTCCGCCAACGAACTCCGTCTCGATACCCGCCGCTGGAAAGAGGGGCTATACCTGGCCCGGCTGGTCTTCAGGAATGAGACTGTGGCGAGGGTGAAGTTCTTGGTGGGGAGATAAGTGACCTTACCGTTTGATCAGCACCGGGCTGTTTTCCGGTCCTTCCGGCATCAGTACCACCGGCGCCACGGCGCTCACCAGGTACACCCGGTTTGTTTGTTGGCACACACAGCGGTAGCGGGTGCGCGCTTTCTCCTTTTTACGGAAAAGCCGCCGGCCATGAAGGGTGAAAACGGCATCAAAGGGCAGATCTTCGAGGCGAACCGTGTTGTCGGGAGGATCGTATTGCTGCAACGCGGCCGACAGCATGTGATCGGCGGAGGAGGATGCGCTGGGGTTCTGGATGTGTTTGTGCAGGATCCGCAACAGGCGGTCGGGGAATATCTCCGGGTGGAGATACGGCTCCAGCAGCCGGCGGAAGTTCGTTTTCCAGGCCTCTCCGTGGGGTTGCGGCCGGCGTTTCCGGCGGAGGGAGAATTTTTTCAACGATGCCAGGTAATCGAGTTCAACGCGGTGGTGGGCCACTTCATGGACCAGCGTGATGAGGAACGCATACGGGTTGAGCGTGCCGTTTACCGTGATCCGCGCAGGACGGGGATCCCGGGCAGGCCGGAAATCGCCCGCTTTCGATGTGCGGTGGGGCACCACGTGCAGGCTGACAGGGAATTCCATGAGTTGCACCACCACGGTTTCCAGGGCAGCTGCGGGCAAGTGAGGCCCCAGAACGGTACGTATCTTATCTTCAAAGGAGGGCTTTGGTGTGGGTACTGTACCGAGGCCCGGTTTTTCGCTGTCCTGTTTCTGAACGACCGGATTTTCACCGGAAGCTTTTTTTTTCGCCGGCTTGGTTCTGGGTTCCGGAGGCGAAGCAAGGAAGGGGAACAGGGAGAGTTGCATCGATAAAAATCGAAACGTATTTATTTGAATGTCGGACAGTCACACCCCCGGGGATGAACGGCACGGCGCTGCGGATACC
This sequence comes from uncultured Prolixibacteraceae bacterium, assembly GCA_964455285.1. GTDB lineage: Bacteria > Bacteroidota > Bacteroidia > Bacteroidales > FEN-979 > CAIVAT01. The sequence goes on along the minus strand of CAYVVG010000054.1, from coordinate 19,340 downwards.
GCTGCGATGTGCACGACACAGCCAGCAATATCAGGACCATCAGGATCGCCAAGCCCCCCCATGCACGGTATAAATTCCTGGTTTTCATTATCCGCTGTAAAGTTAACGATTATCTCACGACTCACGTACGGACGCAGGGCCATGCGTCCCAACAAGAACGAACATTCACCTTTTTTCGTACCTTCGCATGACTTATGGTACTCAGAGGCTTCCAGACCATCGGGAATTATGTGCTGCTGATGCAGAAGGTTTTCAGCCGTCCGCAGAAAGGGAAGATCTTCTGGAACCAGATGCTGAACGAGATTCAGAGCCTGGGCCTCGAATCGCTGGGCATCGTCGCCTTCATCTCGGTCTTCATGGGGGCGGTCGTGGCGATCCAGACCGCCTACAACATCACCAGTCCGCTCATTCCCATGTCGATGGTGGGCTTCACGGTTCGCCAGAGCGTCATCCTCGAATTTTCGCCCACGGTGATCAGCCTCATCCTGGCCGGCAAGGTGGGCTCGCGCATCGCCTCCGAGATCGGCACCATGCGGGTCACCGAACAGATCGACGCCCTCGAGATCATGGGGGTGAACTCAGCCAACTATCTCATCTTTCCGAAGATCGTCGCCTCCGTTCTGATCAACCCGGTCCTCATCGTCTTCAGCATGTGGATGGGAATCCTGGGCGGATGGATCGCCATGTCGGCCACCGGGCTGGTATCCACCAACGACTTCGTTTACGGGATCCGCATCGACTTTCTCGGCTATACGATCTTTTATGCGCTGACCAAGACGATCTTTTTCGCCTTTATCATCTCGTCGGTGTCGGGTTTTTACGGTTACGTGACCCAGGGCGGCGCCCTCGAAGTAGGGCAGGCCAGCACGAAAGCCGTCGTCATCAGCAGCGTGATCATCATCCTTTTCAATCTCGTCCTGACCCAGCTCCTGCTCACATGATCGAAGCGCGGAACATCACCAAAGCCTTCGCAGGGCGCACCGTGCTGCAGGATGTTTCGTGCAGTTTCGAGAAGGGAAAGACCAACCTCATCATCGGGCAAAGCGGCTCGGGAAAGACGGTGCTGATGAAATGCCTGGTCGGGCTGTTCGAGGTCGACAGCGGCATGGTCATCTACGACGACCGCGACTTCACCCGGATGAATTTCGGGCAACGGAAGAACCTGCGCCAGGAGATCGGGATGCTTTTCCAGGGGGGAGCGCTGTTCGATTCCATGAATGTTGAGGAGAATGTCATGTTCCCGCTCAACATGTTCACGAACCAGACCCGGAAGGAGAAGCTCGACCGGGTCAATTTTGTGCTGAACCGCGTGAATCTCGACCGCGTGAACCGGCTGATGCCTTCGGAACTCAGCGGCGGGATGCGCAAACGCGTGGCCATCGCACGCGCCATCGCCATGAACCCGAAGTACCTGTTCTGCGACGAGCCCAATTCGGGCCTCGATCCCCACACCTCCGGGGTCATCGACCATTTGATACAGGAGATCACCGCCGAATACGATATCACCACCATCGTCAACACCCACGATATGAACTCGGTGCTCAGCATCGGCGACAGTGTGGCGTTTATTTACGAAGGCTCGCTGTGGTGGAAGGGAGACAAAGAGACGATCCTTCATACGTCGAATCCCGAGCTCAACGATTTCGTTTTCGGTACCGAACTCACCTCGCGGTTAAAACGCTGAACCATGTCGCTCAACCTCCTCGATTACATCGTGCTCGGCATCCTGGTGCTCTTCATCATCCAGGGATTTATGAAAGGATTCATCTCCTCGCTGGCTGCCATCGCCGCGCTGATCGTGGGGATATGGGCCGCCATCCATTTTTCGAACTACATCGGCGCCCTGCTCAATGAGCATTTTCACCCCTCGCAGAAATGGCTCCCGGTGCTGGCCTATGTCATCACCTTTCTGCTGGTGGTGATCGCCATCCTGCTGCTGGCCAAACTGGCCGAAAAGCTGATCAACGCTACCGGGCTGGGCTTCCTTAACCGTCTTGGCGGGGGGGTGCTCGGCATTGTCAAGGGGGTGATCCTGGTAAGCGTCCTGATCCTTCTGCTTCAGCTCATCGATCCCAAGGGGAAGCTGATCGCCGAAAAGTACCGGAAAGAATCGTTCCTGTACGGGCGAATCGAACAGGTCGTTCCTAAGGCGATGAAGATCCTGAGAACGGAGGTGCGGATGCCCTGGGCAACAAAGGAGGAGAAACCCGCGCCGGAGCCGGAAAATCCTCCCGTGTGACTTCCCTCTCAAGGATATTCATGAAGAACCCCCTGTACCGGATCCCTGCCGGATTCCGCGGAGAGCGCATCCGCCGGCAGGAGCCTTGCCGCCTCTGCGGCTCCACCGCCGGGATCAGGGTGGGAAAGGTCGATTACTGGGATCTCTGCTCCCCGGATATCATACGATGCGACGAATGCCGGCACATGCAGCTCGACCCGATGCTGACCGACGCGGAAACCGCCGCCGGCTGCCGGGCCTATTATTTCGAAGAGTTGCAGCGTGTGGGGGAGAAAGAGACGGAAAAGAACGCCGAACGAAACTTCCGACGGGGGGTGCTGTTCGGGTACAAGCTGAAACGCCGGGGGCTCCTTCCCGCGCAGGCGCTGGAGATGGGCCCCGGGTCGGGCTATTTCGCCGCCGGGATCAAGTTCGTCTTTCCAAAACTGGAGATGACCGTGATGGATGTGAATGCCGAGGTGCTGGCCCTGATCCGGGAAAAGCAAGGCTTTTACACGATCGAAGGGGTGCCGGAGAAATTCACCGGATCCTGCGAAAACCGCTTTGACCTGGTCATCACCCGCGACCTGCTGGAACATGTCGCCGACGTGCCCGCCGCCCTCCGGAATATCGTTCGCTACCTGGTACCCGGCGGCGTTTTCCATTTCATCACCCCCAACGGGCAGGAAGATGTATGGAAGCACTACCTGGCCGCCAGGATGGAAGGGAGACCCTCGGAACTGCTCATCAACCATGTCAACTATTTCGACGGCAAGAGTTTGCGGGACCTGCTGGAAACCAACGGCCTGTCGGCGGTGGAATATCATACATACGGGATCAAGCGGACGCTGCGGGGAAACGGCTGGAAATACTCGCCCAAGCTGATGGCGGGAACGGCGAAAGGTATGACTGTGGCAGAGTTTGTTCAGCGGACGGGCGGACAGACGGACGGGCGGACAGATAATTTCCCGGAATCACCCCTCCTTTCTGAAATCAAAGATCGGTTGTTCGATTATTCGATTATTCAAAACGACGCTTCCAGACCGGTGCCCCTGAAAAGGTGGTACATCTCTTCCAGGTACCCCCGAATGACCTGGCTGTACTGTCTCTGGCACCACTTCGTGATCTTCCGTCTGCCCCCCGAAGCCAACGTAGGTCATGAGATCTGGGGGATTTTCAGAAAGTTGTACCCGTAAGAGACGAAAAACGA
>CAYVVG010000054.1:0-15812 GCA_964455285.1 uncultured Prolixibacteraceae bacterium | reverse complement strand
AGGGTGGCCGAAGGCCGGGTGGGGTGTCATGAGATCTGGGGGATTTTCAGAAAGTTGTACCCGTAAGAGACGAAAAACGATATTCCCTCCCTGTTTGGGGAGGGTGGCCGAAGGCCGGGTGGGGTGTCATGAGATCTGGGGGATTTTCAGAAAGTAACGCCAAGCTCCCGGGCTACAGTTTCGGGGGTGATGCTGCGGATGCAGGCGCAATCCATGCTTTTCCGGCAGTCGCTGCAGGTTTTATCGATGACCAGCGCTTTTGCGTCAGGACCCAGCGGCGCCCACCGGGTGGGGAAGATCGGGCGCATGGGGGCGTACAGCCCGATGGCTTTGATCCCCAGCATGGCAGCGATGTGAAGCGGTCCGGTACTGGCCGCCACCAGCGCATCGGAAGAGGCGATCCGTGAAATCAGTTCCGCCAGCGACAACTTTCCGGTCAAATCGTCAACCCGGCCGCGGTGCTTTTCCAGGAAGCCGCTCATCATCGCCCCCTCTTCCTTCGTCCCGGTGATGAGGATCCTGAACCGGTCGGATGGCAGCAATTCAATCAGTTTTGAAAAATTTTCCAGCCCCCATTCGCGGGCGCTGCCCTTCGATTTGGGGTGAAGGATGACCGATACCTCAACCCCCAACCCCTTCTCCTCAAGGAGAAGGGGAGTCTCCCCTCTCCCTGGGGCGAGGGGACGGGGGTGAGGCATAATCCCCCCGATCTCCTCCAACGAAAATTCCCGGTCGATCCCCATCCCCTTCAGCATCTTCAGATTCAGCTGAGCTTCGTGGAGGCTGGAATTTTTCCGGGGAATGCGCAGCAGGCGGTTGCAGGTGAGCCAGGTGTAGAACCGGCCGGCCGTGGCGATGCGCAGCGGGATCCTGGCCCGTTTTGCCGCCACACAGATCTCCTTCACCGGGAAAACGTGGATGATGGCATCGGCTTGCAGGTCCGTCAGATTACCAGCCCCCTCCCTGGCCCTCCCCAGACAGGGAGGGGAGAAAGGAGGCCAGCAGGCAATTTCATCCACCTCCCGGCACAGTTCCACCACCGGGCGGGTGTATTCACGGCAAAGGAAGATCACGGTACAGCCGGGAAAGGCTTGTTTCAGCACGGCAGCCATCGGCAGCGTCAGCACGACGTCGCCGATACTGTCGGTCCGGCTGAGGATGATGCGCATTATCCCAGGATGGCCTGGATGCCGGGGAGCTGTTTGCCTTCGATGTATTCGAGCATGGCGCCGCCGCCGGTCGATACATAACTGACCTTGTCGGCCAGGTCGTATTTGTTGATCGCGGCAACGGAGTCGCCCCCGCCGACCAGGGTGAAAGTTCCCTTTTCAGTGGCTTTTGCCAGGGCCCCGGCAATGAATTTGGTCCCGGCTTCGTAGTTGTTCATCTCGAACACCCCCATCGGGCCGTTCCAGAGAATGGTGCCCGACTGTTCGATGACAAGGTTGAATTTTGCGCAGGCCGAAGGTCCGATGTCGAGACCCATCCAGGGAACCTGGATCTCGAAAGCGCTGCTGGTTTTTTTGTTGGCGTCGTTGGAGAAGGCGTCGGCCAGGACAGCATCGGCCGGGAGATAAAGGTTAACGCCCTTTGCCTTCGCCGTTTCAATGATGTTCTTGGCCATTTCGACAAAGTCGTCTTCCACCATCGAGGCGCCGATCTCGCCTCCCTGCGCCTTGATGAAGGTGAACATCATACCGCCGCCGATGATCAGGTTGTCGACCTTGTCCATCAGGTGGTTGATGATCTCGATCTTGGTGGAGACCTTGGCGCCGCCAAGGATGGCGGTGATGGGCCGCTTGCCGTCTTTCAGGCACTTGTCGATGTGGATGATCTCGTTGGCCATCACGTAGCCGAACATCTTGTTCTGCGGGAAGAATTCCGCGATGATGGCGGTGGAGGCGTGGGCGCGGTGGGCCGTGCCGAAAGCGTCGTTCACATACATGTCGCCCAGCACCGAGAGCTTGCGCGCGAATTCGCGGTCGCCCTTCTCCTCTTCCTTGTAGAAACGCAGGTTTTCAAGAAGCAGCACCTCACCGGGTTTCAGCGAAGCCGATAGGTCGGCGGCGCTCTGGCCGATGCAGTCGTCGGCGAATTTCACCGGCCGGTTCAATCGCTGTAAAAGGACGGGGATCACATGTTTCAGCGAATATTTTTCCTCGGGACCGCCCTTGGGCCGGCCGAGGTGCGACATCAGGATCACCGATCCGCCATCGTTCAGGATATGGTTGATGGTGGGGATGGTGGCGTCGATGCGCGTGGTGTCGGTCACATGGAAATCGCTGTCGAGGGGCACGTTGAAATCGACCCGGATCAGCGCTTTTTTCCCGGTAAACGAGAAGTTATCAATGGTTTGCATGAGGTTTTGATTTGAATGCAGGGGGCAAAAGTACGATTTTTTGGTGAGGAGGTGACGGGTGACAGAGTAACGCCTGATACCCACACGTCTATACGTCCACACGTCCACACATCCATCCATTCTCGAAGCGGCGCAATCTGAATAACCGCGGGTGTAAACCCGTGGCCGGGATGCGTACCTGGTCAACAGCCCTGTAGGGGCGGCATATGGCAAAATGCAACCCCTCCGGGGTTGATATCCGGGCCGGCACCGCCACCCCGGGCTTACACCCGGGGTTATTCAAATGATGCCCTTTCAGGGCTCGTCAAGTTACTTTGATTTATTGCAAAGTTCTTATTTGTACTGACTTGTGACCCTGTGACCATATCACCCTGTCACCCCTGTGCAATTTCTGTAAAAACAATATCGTATTCCGTGACTTTCCCGTATTTTTACCCGTGCAAACCCACCCCCCCTGATGGAAGATCTGCGCGTAACCCTTGTTCAATCAGATATTTGCTGGGAGAATGCCCCGGAAAACCTGGCCTGCTTCGGCCGGCTGATCGACCGGTTTTCGGGCGCCACCGACCTGATCCTCCTGCCCGAGATGTTCAACACCGGCTTTTCCATCAACCCGGCGCTGTGCGCCGAACCGATGGACGGCCCCTCGGTTACGTTCCTCCGCGAAACTGCCTTTAAACACAAGGCTGCCGTGATGGCGACCCTGCTGGTCAGGGAGGGGCGCGACACCTTCAACCGGTTGGTCTGCGCCTTGCCCGACGGGCACCTGGAACACGGCAACAAACGCCATCTCTTCCGCCTGAGCGAAGAGTTCAGGATCATCAAAGCCGGGTCGGAAAAACTGACCGTGGAGATCAACGGCTGGAAGATCCGCCCGCTCATCTGCTACGACCTGCGATTCCCCGTGTGGAGCAAGAACACCTGGAAGGACGGGAAATATGAATACGACCTGCTGGTGTACCTCGCCAACTGGCCCGCCAGCCGGATGTTCGTATGGGAGACCCTGCTCGCCGCCCGTGCCATCGAGAACCAGGCCTGCCTGGCTGCCGTGAACCGCATCGGCCCCGACGGCTTCGGCACCGCCCATACCGGCGGGACCAAGGCCCTCGACGCCAAGGGACAGCCGCTCTTCCGGGCAAAAGACCATACCGAAACCGTTGAAACGGTGACCTTTTCAGCCTCCGCACTACAACTCTTCCGCGAATCGTTCACTTTGGGCATGGACTGGGACCCCTTCACCCTTCACCCTAAAAAATAACCCATGGCCGGTCCGTCGGTGGTCATCATCACGCACAACGAGGAGCAGAACATCCTCCGCACCCTCGAGTCGGTGAAGCCCTTCGCCGGCGAGATCGTGGTGGTCGATTCCCTATCCTCCGACCTCACCGCCGGGATCTGCCGCGACTTCGGGTGCCGGGTCTTCCTCCGCGAATTCGCCGGCTACGGTCCGCAGAAGCAATATGCGGCCGGACAGGCTGTAAATGACTGGATCTTCTGGATCGACGCCGACGAGGTGGCGACCCCGGCGCTGCAGCAGGAGATCGCCGCCCTGTTCGCCTCCCCCGGCGGTCCCGGTGCGGTGGCCTACCGCATCCCCCGGTCGCTCAGCTACATGGGGCGGATCATGCGCCACAGCGGGGCCGGGAAAGAGTACCTGGTGCGGCTGTTCGACCGCCGGCAGGGCAACTTCAACAGCGCGGCGGTCCACGAGAGTGTCGAGGTGAAGGGGACCCCCGGCACGCTGAAAGGAGAGCTCCTCCACTACTCGTACCGCGACCTCCGCCACCACCTCGACAAGATCAACCACTACACCTCGCTGGCGGCCGAAGAGCAGGCGCAAAAAGGCAAACGCTACCCCCGCGCCTGGGTGGCGCTGAAATTCCCCGTCAGTTTCTTCACCTTCTACGTTCTCAAGGGAGGGATCCTCGACGGCTACCCCGGGCTGATATGGTCGTTCCTGGCCGCCTTCTACGGCTCGATGAAGATCGCGAAGACCATCGAAAGAACCGGCCGGCCATGAACACTTCACTCTCCCTGCGGCCCTTTCCATTCACCTGGAAGCAGTTCGAGCGCTACTGGTACATCTTCTCGCTCTGCGTGATCATCATCGCCCTGCCCTATTCCAAGGTCGGCCTGAGCATCGGGCAGTTCATGATCGCCGGGGGGTGGATCGTCGAACGGTTCGATTATGAACGATGGATGACCAAGATGAGGGAGTGGTCTTTTCCGCAGCGGATTCTGCAGTTTTTCCCGTTATCATTCGGATTGCTCTTCCTGGGGATCTTCGGAGGCTTCCGGGAGTTCGGCCGGCGCAGGGCTGCCATCCTTTTCAGCTCCATCCTGCTGTTGCACGTGCTGGGGCTGATCTTCACCACCGACTTCGCTTACGCATTCAAGGACTTGAGGACCAAGCTCCCGCTCTTCCTCCTCCCGCTCTTCCTTTCCACCGCCAAAGCCTTCGACCGGACAGCCTTTTACCGTTTCCTGGCGCTGTTCCTGCTGGCCGTCGTGGTCAGATCGGGATACAATGCCTGGATGATCGCCACCCACACCTTCACCGACATCCGCGAAGTGTCGCAGAACATTTCGCACATCATTTTCAGCCTTCAACTTTCCATCAGCATTTACATCCTGCTGTTCTTCCTGCTCAGGAAGGGCCTGCTGCGATCGTGGCAACGCATCGCTCTGCTGCCGGTGCTTCTCTGGATCATCGCCTACATCCTTTTATCCCGCTCCTTCACCGGCCTGGCCATCACCGTCATCACCCTGCTGATCCTGGTGCCCGTGCTGATCTTCCGGACGCGGAAGCGTTGGCTGAAGGTGGCGTTATCCGCCATGATCCTGGTCGTCGGGGCCTGGGTCTTTTTCACGATCCGAAGTGTCGTAAGGGAGTTTTATCATGTGAACCCGGTCGATTTCAGCAAGCTGGAAAAAAACACATCCCGGGGAAATCCATATATCCATAATCCCTATTCGGGCCAGACCGAGAACGGCAACTACGTGTGGATCTATGTCAACTGGGAGGAGATGCGCGCAGCCTGGAATGCCCGGAGCCGGATGCCGTTCGACAGCCTGGGAAAGCAGCATGAAACGGTTGCCTTCACGGTGGTGCGTTACCTCTCGTCGAAGGGCTGGCGCAAAGATGCCGACGCGGTGGAACGGCTGAGTCCCAAAGAGGTGAAAGCCATCGAAAACGGGGTGGCCAACAGCATTTTCCTGGAGAAATTCAGCATCCGGGGAAGGATCTACGAGTTTATCTGGGGTTTTGACCGGTACCGGAAAAGCGGCGACCCGACGGGTTCGACCACCATGCAGCGCGTGGAGTTCTGGAAAGCCTCGCTCGGGATCATACGCGATCACTGGCTGACCGGCGTGGGTACCGGCGACATGAACCTGGCATTTGCCGCACAATACGAGAACATGCACACCCGGTTACCGCCGGAGCATCGCTGGCGGTCGCACAACCAGTTCCTCTCCATCCTGGTCGGTTTCGGCGTGATCGGATTTGCCTGGTTCCTGGTGGCGTTCTTTTATCCGCCGGCCCTCCTGCGCCGTTACGACGATTGGTTCTTCCTGGTGTTTGTGATCATCGCCGTGCTGTCGATGCTGACCGGCGACACCATCGAGTCGCAGACCGGCGTGTCGTTCGTCGCCCTGTTCTATTCCCTCTTCCTTTTTGCACGGAGGGAGAAAGATCCGCTGCATATCGTCTCATTCCTGTCACCGTCTCATGGAAAACACTAGCCGCTGGTTGATGATCGTCAACCCCAACGCCGGGGTGAAGAAGGGAACCCGCGACTGGCCGGCGATCCTGCGGATGCTTGAAGAGGAACAGATCGAATTCGACTACCGCCTCACCACGGCCCGGGGCGACGCGATCCGCATCGCCGCCGAGGCGGTGGCGGCCGGTCGGCGGAACCTGTGCGTGGTCGGAGGCGACGGCACCCTCAACGAGGCACTCAACGGGATCACGAATTCCGGGGCAGCCGTTCCCACAGTCGTGCTGGGGATGATCCCGGTGGGGACGGGCAACGACTGGTGCCGGATGTTCTCGATCCCTTTCGATTACCGGGAGGCGATCCGGGTCCTGAAGAGGAAAAAGCTCTTTGTGCAGGATGTCGGTACAGTGACCTATTATCATTACGGGAACCTGGTAAAACGGTACTTCATGAACGTGGCGGGGATGGGGTATGACGCGCTGGTGGCCAAAAAGACCAACCTGCTAAAGGAAAAGGGGAAGGGGGGGCCACTCACTTACCTCTGGTTCGTTTTTGCCGGACTTTTCCAGTTCAGATTCATGGAGGCGGTGATCGAGGTGGACGGCAAACCGGAGTTCAGAGGCGAGATCTTCTCCATGAACGTAGGAATATGCCAGTACAGCGGGGGAGGAATGAGGCAGGTGCCCTTTGCCGTTCCCGACGACGGGCTGCTCGATGTGACGATCATCAAAAAGACCTCGAAATGGAACGTCGTGCGGTACACGAAGAAATTGTACGACGGCACGCTGGCCGGACTGCCATTCATCTGCACATTCCGTGGCCGGAACGTGCGGATCCGCTCCACCGGACGGATCTACCTCGAAGCTGACGGCGAGTCGCTGGGGCACACGCCATTCACCTTCGAGATTCTTCCCCGGTGCCTGACGGTGGTGGTCGGGGGCTAAGGTTCCACCCAATCGCCCGATTCTTTGATGAGGGCGATCAGCTCTTCGACGGCCATCGACTCGTCGATGTTCTTTTTTACAAGTTTCTGTGTTTTGTAAAGATGGATCTTGCCGCTGCCGGCACCCACGACACCGTAATGGGCATCGGCCATCTCGCCCGGCCCGTTCACCACGCACCCCATCACCGCGATCTTCAGCCCTTTCAGATGCGACGTTTGGGCTTTGATCTTCTGCAGCGCCTCCTGGATATTGTACTGAGTCCTCCCGCAGGAAGGGCAGGCCACATACTCGGTTCGGGTGATGCGCACCCCGGCAGACTGCAGGATGCTGTACGCGGCAGGGACTTCGTTTTCAGGATCTTCGGTGAGCGAAACCCGGATGGTGTCGCCGATCCCGTCGGCCAGGAGACTCCCGATGCCGATGGCCGATTTGATGCGTCCGTCCTCCCCGTCGCCCGCCTCGGTCACCCCCAGGTGGAGCGGATAATCCATGCCGGCCTGCCTCATCCGCTCCACGAACAGCCGGTTGGCCTCGATCATAAGGCGTATATTGCTGGCTTTCAGAGAAAAAACCAAATTTTTAAAGGAATGATGTTCGCAGATCCGGGCGAATTCCAACGCCGACTCGACCATCCCGAAGGGCGTGTCGCCATAATGTTTCATGATCCGTTCGGAAAGGGAGCCATGGTTGACCCCGATCCGGATGGCGGTGCCGTGCTCTTTGCAGATCTTCAGCAGCGGACCCAGGCGCTCGGAAATGGCTTCCATGAAGAGGTCCTGCTCATGGTCGGGCAATGCGTGATGCGTGACGCGCAACGGGATGTAGTTCCCCGGGTTGATGCGGACCTTTTCAACGATGGTGGCGGCCACTTCGGCGATCTTCGCGTTGAAATGGACATCGGCTATGATCGGGGTGCTGTAACCCCGCTTTCTCAACTCTTTTTTGATCTCACGCAGGTTTTCCGCCTCTTTCATGTAAGGCACTGCGATGCGTACATATTCGGCACCCGCTTCGATCATCCGCACCGACTGCTGCACCGTGGCCTTCGTGTCGAGCGTGTCGGTATTGGTCATCGACTGCACCCTGACCGGGTTTTCGCCACCCATGGGCACTTCCCCGATATCCACTACCCGTGTGACAAACCTTTTTCCATTCATTATAACAGGATTTGAATCCGATCGTAGGGACGCATGGCAATGCGTCCCTGCATCACCACCCGCGTACGGACGCATTGCCATGCGTCCCTACGACTCCAACCCCTTCACCCTCGGCTTCCCGGCCACGAAATCTTTCAGGTAGAAGGGTTCGAAATAGGCCAGGTCTTCGAACTTGCCCCGACGGAAACATTCCTCCGCGAGTCTCCCCATGAACCGCGACGATGCATGAAATCCTTCCCGGAAAACCGCGTTCGGGTGACCTCCCAGCACCTCCCGGCACTTGACCGAGCCATCCCCGGCAAAAACGACTTTCCCGGCGGCGAGAAACTCCGCAAAGGAACCGGAATCAACGATCTCGGCGCGCACCTCCCGGATCTCCTGTAAATTTTCATCGTACAGCGCGCAATACACCTCCATCCGGCGGGCATCGATCATGGGACAGGAAACCCCTCCCCCTGACCCTTCCCCTCTCAGGGGAGGGGCGGGGGGAGGGGTCATCCCCTCGGCCATGGCCTGCAGGGTGGAGACGGCGATCAGCGGTTTTCCCAGGGCATAGCAAAAACCCTTGGCAGCGGCCACGCCGATGCGCAGGCCGGTATAGGATCCGGGACCTTTGCTGACGGCCAGGGCGTCCAGTTCATCATAGGTTTTTCCGGCCTCCCGCATGACCTGTTCGATGAAAAGGGTCAGCTGGGAGGAGTGAACGTTTTTGCCGGTCGATTCACGAAACGAAAGCAGCCGCCCGTCGTGGAACAGGGCGGCTGAACAGGCTTCCGTAGCAGTTTCAAGACAGAGGATCAGCCCCATCCTTTATTTTTCTTTTTCGCCGGTGAAGAGGTCCTTCTTATCGACTTTTTTCACCTTGTCGCCATCCTTGAGCAGTTTCGATACCGCGCTGTAGGGGGCGGTGATGATCTCGTCGCCGTCTTTTAAACCTTCGGTGATCTGGATATAGGTGTTGTCCTGGATGCCCGTTTTGACATCCACCTTTTTCGCGATTCCGTCTTTCAGGATGAATACGCATTCCTGGATCTTGTCGCTCTTTTTCCCGGTGCTCACCATTTCGACCTGGTCGTACTGTTCATCCCTTTTTTTCGAGTTTTTCTGGTTCACCTTATCCAGGCTGTCTTTGGCCACCCGGGTGGTCACCGCCTGAATGGGGACCGTAAGGGTGCTGGGGGCGGTTTCGGTCTGGATCTCCACCGTGCAGGACATGCCCGGGCGGAACGGAGAATAATCGGCCGGCTTCCCCTCCAGCAGGTCCTTGTAAAAATCTTTCAGGATGTGGATCTTCACGTTGAAGTTCGTCACCTGGTCGACGCTGACCCCGGTCGTATTGGCCGAGGTGGCAATCTCGGTCACGATCCCCTTGAATTTCCGGTTCAGGTAGGCATCGACCTCGATCAGCGCCGTGTCGCCCATGCTGACCCTGACGATGTCGTTTTCGTTGACCTGCACCTGCGCTTCCATTTCATTCAGGTTGGCGATGCGCATGATCTCGGTTCCGCTCGAGAACTGCGAGGCCCCCGTCACCCGTTCGCCCTGCAGCACGCTCAGCTTCGACACCGTGCCGTCGCTCGGGGCATAGATGGCCGTACGCGTGAGGTCTTCCTTGGCCCGTTTGAATGCAGCCTCCGAGTTCTTCACCATGAACTCCGAGGCTTTGATATCCTCCTCGGCTGCGGTCACCTGGGCCTGTGCCACCTGGAAAGCGGACTTTGCCTGGTCGAAATCGGCCTTTGAGATCACATTTTGCTGGAAAAGCTTTTCCTGCCTGTCGAAGGAAAGGCGGGCGTTCTCGAACTGAGCCTTGACCTGGGCAAGCCGTGCCCTTGCATTCGACAGGTTCGCCTTCTGGGTGTTCACCGAGGCCTCGCTCTGGTCGAACTGGGAGACGTAGATCTCCGGATCGATCTTGGCCAGAAGATCACCCTTCTTTACCTGGGCGCCTTCTTTCACGGTCAGTTCAACCACTTCGCCCGAGATGTACGGACTGATCTTGATGTCTTTTTCAGGCTGGATCTTTCCGTTCGACGATACGGTTTGCGTGATGGTCCGTTTGGCCGCTTTTTCGGTGGAGACCTTGATCCCCTCCGAACCTTTGCCCTTTACGACGGCAGCGACAATGATGACGGCCACGACGGCCACGATGGCAACGATCCACCAGATCTTTTTTCTCGAAATCTTTCGGGTCATGGAAACGGGTATTTTGGATTATTCTCGGTCTATTTTTATGGGATAGCCCATGTAAAAGTCAAGGATGGTGGTCTTGAAGATGAAATCGTACTTGGCCTGGAGAAGCTGTGATTCGGCCAGGGAAAGGTCCTTTTTCGTGTTGTTGAAATCGAACGAGGTCATCACCCCCACGTCGAACTTCTGCTGGGCGTAAACAAACGCCTCCTGCTGGGCTTTCACCTTGTCTTTCGATGCGTTGTATTTCTGCAGGGCCGACAGGGCGTCGGCATAGGCCTGTTCGATGGTCTTCCTGAGATCGCGGGTCCTGGCCTCGAGGTCGATCTCGGCCTGCGACTTCAGGATCTTTGCCTGGCTGATGGCCGTCCGTCCGCTCCATCCGTTGAAGATGGGGATGTTCAGGTAAAACCCCACCGACTGGTTGCTGTTGTCTTTCAGCTGGTCGGAGAAGGGTTTGATGCGGGTGGGGTACTCGAGGCTGGGCATCAGGACCGGTTCGTGGGTGGTCTGGGTGTAGCCGACCGGCACCAGGGTGGTGTCGGCTGTGCCCCCGGGGTCTCTTTCATAGGAACTTCCCGAATACCCGGTTCCCCAGGATCCGCTCAGGGTGAGGGTGGGCTGGATGTAGCCCCTGGCGATGGCCAGTTTTTTCTTCGCGATCTCCACCCGCATTTCCGCAGCCCGGATCTCGGGGCGGGCTTTCACGGCCGTGGCGAAGATCACTTCGGCGCTGAGTTTCGGATCGGGAGGCTGAACCTCCTTCAGCATGGGTTTCTCGACGCGGAAATCGGTGGTCACCGGGAGATCGATCAGTTGCTGCAGCGAAATGCCGGAAAGGTAGAGCCGGTTCTCGGCCGTCACCACGTTCAGTTCCTCGGCTGCCTTCAGCGCCTGGATGTTCAGCAGTTCCCCCCGGGCGGCACCCCCGGCTTCCACGAGTTTCCCGACACGGTCGGCCTGGGCCGCGGTGATGGCAAGCTGGTCGCGGGCGGCGTCGAGCAGTTCCAGGTTGAAAAGCATGTCGAGGTAGTACCCGGCCACCGAGAGGGAGATGCTGTTCTTCAGCACATCCAGGTCATACTGGCTGGCCAGCAGGCTGATGCGGTTCTCCTTGTAGGTGTTCAGTTTCTGAAGGCCCGAATAAAGCGTCAGGTTGCTGGAAACGTAAAAATTGTTCGACCTGACGGTAGAGTTCGCGAACGTATTGGTATACAAGTCGATAGTCTGCCCGAAATTCCACACGTTGGTACCGTTGGCATTGAGGTTGGGGAGCATGGCAAGACCGCTTTGCAGCATCGATTTCCGGCTGGACTCCACGGTGAGCATCTGCTTCCGGATGTCAAGATTGTTGCCGAGCGCATAATCGATGCAGTTTTCCAGCGTCCAGATCTTCTGGGCAGGAACGGCTCCTGACAGGACCAGGAAAAGGCCGGCGAATGCCATAAAGATCCTGGAATTAAAACGATACGGCTGCATTTATAGGTTTTTTATGGGTGGTCAAAAGTAGTGAATTTCCATCAATTCCGGGGCCATATGACGAATTAAATAACGCCCGGTTACATCCCGGCCATATCCGGATTCAAGAAAAATTTCTACTTTTGCACTGATTTTGTGACGGTAATCCGTCGCAATCCCATATCAGACCGACTATGCCTGCATTTCGTTTGCTTGCGCTCAGCCTCCTGCTGGGGTTTTTCCTGACGGGCCGCGTCTCCGCCCGGGTGGAAGACCATACCCGGCTCGTTCCGGCCGACAGCGCCACCCTGCAGGCGGGTCATAGCAGCGGTCATGGCGAAGGCAAGTTCAATGCCGGGGAGATGATCCTCGAACACGTCGTCGACAGCCACGAATGGCATATTGCCGAGATCGGCGGACGTCACCTGTCCATCCCCCTTCCGGTCATCCTGCTGTGCGACGGAAAGCTCTATATCTTCAGCTCCTCGAAGTTTCACAATGAATCGCATGGCTACAAGGGCTTTACCCTGGAACAGGAGGGACCTCACAAAGGGAAGATTGTCAGGGTGGGACCCGGTGAACATACCGGGAAAATTTCCCCCGCCGTGTACGATTTTTCGATCACCAAGACTGTGCTGGCCATCTTCATCAGCGCCGCACTGCTGATCGTGATCTTCGTTTCTGTAGCGCGCTCCTATGTCCGCAACCGGGGAAAGGCCCCGAGCGGGCTGCAGTCGCTGCTCGAACCGCTCATCCTTTTCGTGCGCGACGACATTGCGAAGAGTTCCATCGGTGAAAAGCGGTACGAACGCTTCATGCCCTACCTGCTGACCGTCTTCTTCTTCATTTTCTTCAACAACCTGCTCGGACTGATCCCGATCTTTCCGGGCGGGGCCAACGTCACCGGCAACATTGCCGTCACCCTGGTCATGGCGACCTTCACCTTCGTGCTCACCACGATCAACGGCAACAAAAGCTACTGGCTCCACATCATCAACACCCCCGGGGTGCCCTGGTGGCTGAAGGTTCCGCTTCCGCTCATGCCGGTCGTCGAGATCATCGGCCTGCTCACCAAGCCCTTCGTGCTGATGATCCGACTCTTTGCCAACATCACAGCAGGGCACATCATCGCCCTGGGGTTTGTCAGCCTCATCTTCATCTTTGGCGCCATCAGTGCCGCCCTCGGCCTGGGAGTATCGATCGGATCGGTCGCCTTCGTCCTCTTCATGGACCTGCTCGAACTGCTGGTCGCGTTCATCCAGGCCTATGTGTTCACCCTGCTGTCGGCGCTCTATTTCGGACTGGCCATGCCGGAGGAACACCATTAGAGTGAAGAGTGAAGGGTGAAGAGTTTTTTACAGATAAAAGATAAAAGTTAATAGTTTTAAATCGATTTTTTCATCAGCACATCAGCACATTAGCACATTAGCACATTAGCACATCAGCACATCAGCACATTCGTTTCACCTTAAATACCATCCATTATGCATCTGTTAACCATTTTACTTCAGCTGGCCGGCGATTTCGCGGCCATAGCCAAGATGGGAGCCGGGCTGGGCGCGGGAATCGCCGTGATCGGGGCCGGTATCGGTATCGGGAACATCGGCAAGAGCGCGCTCGAATCGATCGCCCGTCAACCCGAAGCCATCGGCGACATCCGGTCGAACATGATCATTGCCGCTGCGCTTGTTGAAGGGGTGGCGTTCTTCGCCATCGTTGTCTGTATGCTTATCCTTTTCATCTAGCATCGGCAGCCGGTCCCGGGCGGATCAACGGTTGGTTGTCGCGCCCCGGACCGATTTTCACATCTTAAAAACAAACCTATGGAGTTAATAACCCCGGGCCTGGGGCTGATCTTCTGGATGACGCTGGCGTTCCTGCTGTTGCTGTTCATCCTGGGGAAATATGCCTGGAAGCCCATCCTCCAGATGCTGAAGGAACGGGAGACCTCGATCCATGAAGCGCTGAATTCGGCCAACCAGGCCAGGGAGGATATGAAAAAGCTGCAGTTCAGCAATGAACAGCTCCTGCTGGAAGCCAAGAACGAACGCGACGCCATCCTGAACGAAGCGCGCAAAGTGCGCGATAAAATGATGGAGGAGACCAGGGTCAAGGCAGGCGAGGAGGCGGCAAGGATCGTAGAATCGGCCAGGGCAAGCATCCACAACGAAAAAATGGCCGCCATGACCGAACTGAAGAACCAGATCGCCGAGAATTCGCTGATACTGGCCAGGTTCATCCTCAAGCACGAACTTGCTGACCCGAAAAAACAGGAGGAGTATGTTCGTGAATTGTTAAAAGAGGTCAAATTCAACTAAGGCCGATGAACGTTTCACTGCTTGCCGAACGCTATGCCAAAGCGCTTTTCGAACTGGCCCTGGAAAAAGGGGCGGTCGAAGAGGTGTGCCGCGACAGCCGGAATATTGCAAAAATCTGCGACGAAAGCCGTGATTTCAGGCTCATGCTGAAAAGTCCGATACTCAACTCAGGAAAGAAGCTGGCCGTGATACGCAGCATTTTCAGCGGAAAGATCCACGAGCTGACCCTGAATTACCTGCTGATCATGGTAAGGAAAAAGCGCGAACCATTCATTCATGCCATCACCCGCCAGGTTGAAGAGCTTTACCAGGCGTACCATAACATCCTCACCGTTCATTTTACGGCGGTGATCCCTCCGGATGAAACGACGCGGAAACAGGTGATCGGGCTGATGGAGAAATACACCCGGGCAGGCATCGACCTCCGGGCCGGGATCGATGAATCGCTGATCGGCGGCTTCATTCTCAAATGGCAGGACAAGCAGTACGACGCCAGCATCCGCAGGGAGATCGAAGACCTCCGCAAGACCATTGCAAAAGTGAATTTATACAAGAAAGGATTCTGAGGAAGGGAAATTTCGCATTTCGCCGCCTCGCTTTTAAATAACTGAATTATGGCAGAAATCAAACCCG
The DNA here is from genome assembly GCA_964455285.1 of uncultured Prolixibacteraceae bacterium. Lineage (GTDB taxonomy): Bacteria > Bacteroidota > Bacteroidia > Bacteroidales > FEN-979 > CAIVAT01. The sequence goes on along the minus strand of CAYVVG010000054.1, from coordinate 1,034 downwards.
CCGAAGTCACGGCAATATTGCGCAGGGAACTGGCCGGCTATCAGAGTGAACAGGAGCTGGAAGAAATCGGCGTCGTACTGACCGTCGGCGACGGGATCGCCCGTATCTACGGAATGAACAATGTCGGGAGCGGTGAACTGATCGAATTCGAGAAGACCGGACTGAAGGGCATTGTGCTGAACCTCGAAGCCGACAATGTCGGCGCCGTGCTCCTCGGCGACTATCTGGATATCAAGGAGGGAGACGTGGTGAAGCGCACCGGCCGCATCGCCTCCATTGAAGTGGGTGAAGGGCTCCTCGGACGCGTCATCGACACGCTCGGCGATCCCATCGACGGAAAAGGGAAGATCGAAGGAGTGCGTTACGAGATGCCGCTGGAGAGAAAAGCCCCCGGCGTGATCTACCGCCAGCCGGTGAACCAGCCCCTGCAGACAGGGATCAAGCCCATCGATGCGATGATCCCGATCGGCCGCGGCCAGCGCGAACTGATCATCGGTGACCGGCAGACCGGGAAGACCGCCATCGCCATCGACACGATCATCAACCAGAAAGAGTTCCATGATAAGGGTGAAACGGTTTACTGCATATACGTAGCCGTGGGGCAGAAAGGATCGACCGTGGCCAACATCGTCCGGACCCTCGAAGAAAAGGGGGCCATGGCCTATACGGTGGTGGTCTCGGCCACCGCATCCGACCCTGCCGCCATGCAGTACTATGCCCCCTTTGCCGGCGCCGCCATCGGGGAGTTCTTCCGCGATACCGGACGTCCGGCTCTCGTGATCTACGACGACCTGTCAAAACAGGCAGTCGCTTACCGCGAGGTCTCCCTGCTGCTGCGCCGCCCCCCCGGACGCGAAGCCTATCCCGGCGACGTGTTCTACCTCCACTCCCGGCTTCTCGAACGGGCCGCCCGCGTGATCTCCTCCGACGAGATCGCACGTAAAATGAACGACCTGCCGGTTTCCATCCGGGATATGGTGAAGGGAGGCGGTTCCCTCACGGCGCTGCCCATCATCGAGACCCAGGCGGGCGAT
>CAYVVG010000053.1:0-28035 GCA_964455285.1 uncultured Prolixibacteraceae bacterium | reverse complement strand
TGGCGCGGGGCATGCACGTGAATAACTACTCCGTGTCGCTCTACCCGGCGTCGCGGGCGGAGGCGTTGTCGGTGAGGTGCATAAGGGACGAGGGGAATTGATCTGCGATCTACGATCTACGATGTACGATGTACGATCTCACGACTCACCAGGTGCAACGTGTGGCACGCCACGATCCCGGCGGTTTCGGTGCGGAGACGGGAGGGGCCAAGGCTGACGGGGATGAAGCCGTTTTGCATGGCCAGGGCTACCTCGGCCGGGGAGAAGTCGCCTTCGGGGCCGATGAGGACCAGGGCGGGGGTTCCGGGGATGTATGCCTTCTGAAGCAGTGATTCCTGCCCGGTTTCGCAATAGGCGATGAACTTTCCCCCGGGGAATTGCCTCTCCACCAATTCCTTGAATCTCACCGGCTCATGGAGCTTCGGAAGCCAGGCTTTCAGCGATTGCTTCATGGCGGAAACGATCACTTTCTCCAAACGCGGGAGTTTAACGACGTCGCGCTCCGAATGTTCGCAGATCAGCGGGGTGATCTGCGAGATGCCGATCTCCGTCGCCTTCTCGAGGAACCATTCGAACCGGTCAATGTTCTTGGTCGGGGCAATGGCGATGTGGATGGGAACGGGATCGGGGGGTACTTCTCTCGTGGAGATGATCGTCACCGCACACCCCTTCGGATGCATGCCCGACAACCTTCCATCGTAAAAACGTCCCTCCCCGTCGGTGAGATGGAGGGTGTCGCCTTCGCGCATCCGCAACACCTTCAGGCAATGGTGCGATTCCTCCTCACCCAGGGTACAGGTGCCGCCTGCAAGTCCGGTGACATAGAACAACTGCATGTGAATCACGGTGTTATGATCACCTTGCGGATCAGAGTGTTCCCGTCGGCGTTGATCTTCAGAAGGTAGATGCCGGCTGCCTTGCCCGGGACAGGGATATGAACTGCCGAGGCAGGACCGGTCAGGTTCCCCTGGATGACCGGGATTCCGGCTGCGGTCAGAACTTCCCAGGATGTTTTCTTAAAATCTTGAATATCAAAACTGAATGAGCCTGTGGAGGGGTTCGGGTAAACCGACAGGGTTTCCTGCCCGGACCGTCCCGCCATCCCGGTGCATTCGTCGAAGGTTACGGTGAGGGTGTCGTAGGTACTGCATCCCGGGGGGAAGACAACGTGCACCCAGATGTCGCGCGATCCGAGCCCTGTCCCGGTCGAATCTACGGTGAGGGTTTGTGTGGTGTCGCCGGTGGACCAGAGATAGCTGCCGCCCGGGTTGCCGGCATCCAGTACGATCGAGTTCCACATGCATACGGTGGTATCATTTCCCAGTGAAACCACGGGCGATTCCAGCACGTTCACATAATCGTGCATCGTCCGGGTGACTGTGGTGAATCCGTCGCTGGCCGTCAGCGTTACATCGTAGGTGCCTGGGGTGTCATACACGATGCCGGTGGGGTTTTGCTGGATCGAAGCGGAGGGGTTTCCTCCCGGGAACGACCAGCTCCAGGAGGTGGGGTTTCCGTAGGAGGCATCGATGAAGTCAACGCCGGCACCTGTGCAGGGCGAGGGGTTGCCGGCATGGAACCGCACCACGAGGGGGAGACTCAGCATCTCGACCCCGTCGAAATTGTAGCCGGCCCCGGGACCGGTGGCCGATCCCGTTCCGTTGTCTTTGATCTGCAGGTACCTGACTTTGTTCACGGAGGCGGAGCCGAGATCGAATGCGAGGGTGCCGGTGCCCGAACCGATGGTTGTAAAGGGTCCGTCGATTTGAATGCCACCGGAAACGGTGAACGATTTTTTAGTGATGCCGTTCTGCACGACCTTGAAGTCGTTGCCGGCCTTGTTGTAGATCGTATCTCCCATGTCCACAACGGCCCAGCCTGTCCGGCCGATGGAGTAGGGCACGGAATCAGGCTTCCCGAGGCATCCCGGGGTGAATCCTTCATCGCCGAAGTTATTCCCGGGGATCCGGCAACTGGTAAGCCTCCACGCGTGGAACCCGGGTTCGGGAGCGAGTGCGATGTCGGTTACGGCACTTCCCTGGGAGGGCACATTGATCCCGTTCACCGTCTTTGTCTGGTACCCGTTGGCTTTCACCGTAATGGAGTAGGTGCCCGGCACCAGGTATTTGTGGTAATCACCTACAACCGGGTCGGTCGATACAGGGTAAAGATTGTTCACCCAGAGATTGGCACGGACCGGCTCGCCTGATATCGAGTCGGTCACGATGCCGCTGATCCCCCAGCCGCACTCTTTGATCACCTCGAGCATGGCTGATTTGTTGGCGTTGTAGAAAAAGGAGATCTGCGACGACGGCGGTTGTTTGTCGTTGGAGATCTCGATCGACCATCCTACATTTCCGAGGCTTCCATACTGGAAATCTTTGGTGCTGCCGTTGATGGCATACATCACCAGGTAACCCTGTCCGTAAGTCAGGTTACCGTACCCGGAATGGTTGGCGTACTCCTGGGCAAGTTGATCGATGTGCTGGATGTCGCGGGGCGAACTGGCCCGGTAGCTCCAGGGGTAGGAGATGATCTCGGTGCCGCTGTGGTAATTGGTATAAACCACGAACTGGTTGTCGAGCAGGAGGTTGCGAAGCGTTTTTGTCTCGACCTGCGAGCATGCGCCCGGGCTGAATCCTTCGCCGTCCCACATGTACCCGTTGTCGCGGTTGATGTCGACGCCGTTGTTGTTGTACCTCGACATCGACACTCGCCCGTCGGGGTTCACCATCGGGTAGAGCCAGATCTCGCGGGTGTTGACCAGGTCGGTCAGGGTTGGATCGTTGTCGTACACGAGGCAGAGCTCACGGGCGAACATGATCATGTTCTGCGCGCCTCCCACCTCGTCGCCGTGGATTCCCCCGTCGAACAGGATCTCGGGTTCGGGCTCATCTTCATTCACATTGTCGCTGATCTTCAACGCCGCCAGTTGTCTGTTCCCGACCGAGGTGCCCAGCATCACTTTTTTGCAGATGGAGGGAAAATGGGTCGCCAGGCTGTCGATGATGAAGACGATCTGTTCGTAGTTATAGTAGCCCGGCGGAACCAGCGGGTTATCCCAGAAGCCTGCATAGTGCGCGTTCAGGTCGGGAATGCGCACCCGGTATTCGATTCCGCTGTCTTTCAGTTGTTCCAGTTCCTTCGGCACCAGGTACATCCTGACTAAACTTCCGTCGGAGGAAGCCGGCTCGAAAGGCAGCGAAAGGGCGCCGAGTTTCTGCCGGTCGGCCGGAGTGGCCGTGTTCACCACCACCTCCATCTCGTGTGCGCGCCATCCCTGGGCATGGAGTTGGAAACTTAGCAGGAAGATCATGAATGAACAAACCAGGCCTCTGCTCATTATATTTACGAATTATCTGTGTTCATAGTCTGGATAGGGCTTATTGGAAAATTACCGCAGAGACGCAGAGACGCAGGGAATTCACAAAAAACGTATTTGACCTTTGCGTCTTCGCGCCTTATGGGTTATTGTTGAATATTAGTTGATTACGATCTTTTCCACAACACTTGAAGAATTTCCGGTGATCTTCAGGAAATAGATCCCTCGCGGACACCGGGAAAGATCAAGCTTGCCGGTGATCTGCCCGTTTTCAGGCACCAGTACCTGCTGTTCGATGATCCTGCCCTGCGGATCGGTGATGACAACTCCGGCCGGGTGATCTGTCTCATTCACCCTCAGGTTGAAGATGCCTTTCCCCGGGTTGGGCCATACGGAAACGGAAAGGCCATCCCGGTTCATTTCCTTCATGCCGACCGGGGCGCCAATGTGAATGTCGCTGAGGAAGAGATTGTTGCCGTACCGGTTATACGATTCGAAGAGGAGCTTGATGTTGGATTGTCCGGCCCAGGCCGTCAGGTCGATGGTGTAGCATCCGTCGCCGTAAGAGCCTCCGCACCAGTCATCGGCCGATTGCGGGTAGAAGGCGCTGTCGGTCGACGGGTTGGTGACGAATGTGCCAGGGGTGCCGTCGGGTCCCATGCCCCACAACCGCTGCCAGGTGGCCCCGCAATCTTCGGAAAGGCGGATGATCAGCGAATCTTTACGCACCCGCTGTTCATACGCGTGGCGGAACGTGAGGAGCACCGTGGTGTGGCCCGTGAAATTCATCGCCGGGGTGACCATCTGGTCGCGGCGGTTCAGCGCCTCGTACCCGAAGAAGTTCATGAATACGGCTTTGGTCCCCGGTTGCAGTCCTCCCACCGTGATGGTATCCCAGGTGATGCCCAGATCGGGGTTGACGATCTCCCAGCTGCGCGTTTTGAAACCCGTTTCAAAAGTCTCGGCAAAGGGCAGGTAATATCCGTCTTTCACAATGTAATCAATCTTAGTCACGGAATTTGAACCGTTGGCATTGGTGCAGGTAAGCTGGACATCATATATGCCGGGCTCGGTGAAGCTGACCACCGGGTTCTGGCTCGAAGCGGAGGTGCCTTCGAGGAAAATGATGGTGGCGGGGTTGAAGTTCCAGTACCACGACGAGGGGCAGTTTGTCGATTGATCGGTGAACCGGACGATATAGCTGTTGCAAAGGACGGTCTGGTCGGCTGTGAACGCGGCCTGCGGCAGCAGGGTACCGTCAACATGGATGTAGTCGAATTTAATGGTCGAATCGGCTCCGAATTCATTCCACACTTTCAGTCGCACCGCATAGGTTCCGGGGGTGCTGTAAACAATATTTACCGGATTTTTCAGCGTCGAGCTGGAAGGATTTCCACCGGGGAATTCCCAGAGGAAGAAGGTCGGAACGCCGGTCGAGATATCCTGGAAATCGACGGCGCAACCGGTGGGAACAGTGGTGCCGGCCGTGGTGAAGTCGGCGTCGGGGGCGGCATGATACATGTCGGAACTCCAGAGCCCGCGTCCGTATGTGCTGGCGCGGATCGCATCCAGCGACACCGAGTCGTTATCGTAATAGATCTCCAGTTCGGTCACGCGGCCGTTCACCGGGAACCCCGTCTTGAAGGGAATCCAGCCGGCGGTAGTGGTGTCGCGATAATAGACGCCGGCATCGGTTCCCACATACAGCCCTTCCGGTGCATTCTTATAAAATGCGATGGCGTTTTTGGATATTGACCCGGGAAGGTTGTCGGTGATGTTGGTCCAGTTGACCCCTTTGTCGGTCGATTTATAGACCTTGGTGCCTTGGGTCAGGTAAACGATGTTTTCATCGGTCGGGTGGGTCTGGACGTCGGAGGGGGTGCCTGCAGCCGGAAGAAAAGAGGTCAGTTCAACCCAGCTTGGCATGGCGGCCAGAACGTTTTCGCTGCGGAAGAATTTACCGTCGGACCGGGCGGCGAAAAACAAATTCGGGTTGGCCCAGGACTGTTCGATCACCGACATGTCCGAACCGTTGGTGCCGGCCAGGTTATTGGAGATCTGGACCCAAGTGATGGGGGAGGAGGTGACGTTGCTGGCACGCCAGATATTCTTGTAACCGGCGAACATGCCCTTGTGGTTGAAGGTGTTGAGGCAGAATGGAGTCACCCATGCGCCGCTTTCGGTGATCCCGTTGATCCCCTCTCCTGCGATATGGGCTTCGCTTGAGTTGTTGTTCTTGCGGTAGATGTCGCCGTAATAGATCGTGTGGTAGGTATAGATCGGGTTGACATAATCGATGGTGCATTCCATTCCGTCGCCGCCGCCGGTGGCCACCCATCCTGAAGGGGTCAGGGTGTATGTGCCGTTATCCTGAAAGCCGTTGATCACTTTGTTACGGACAGTGGCCGATTGCCCGAGTTTGTATATCTGCCCGATGATCATGCCTTCGGTCCGGTCGGTCCAGGTGGCACCCCCGTCGGCCGTCACCCAGCATCCTCCGTCGTTCCCGGCGTAGAGTTTTCCGTCAACCGGTGAATAGCCCAGAAAGTGGCAGTCGGCATGTACGGCAGGCACGTTGCAGCCTCCGTACCAGTGCGAGTTGATGGCCCAGTTGATCCCGCCGTCGGTCGATTTCCATACGTCCACTCCCCCGGCGAACACGGTATTCGGGTTGACGGGGTCGGCGGCCAGTGCGAGGTCGTACCATCCCTGGCCTCCCGAATCACTCCCGTCGCACGACCAGCCGAGGATGTTCGGCGAGGTGGAGCGGGAGGTGAAGCTGAGGCCTGCATCGGTCGACCGGTATAACTCTTTGAAACCGTTGTCGCTGCCGCATTGCATGAAGTAAACGTACGAGGGATTGGCCGGAGTGACGGCGATGACCCCGCGCGAACCGGTGTTCAGCCCGGCGTTGATCTTCACCCAGGTAAGACCATTGTCGGTCGAACGGTAGAAGTTGCCGCCCGCGCTGGCAAAAACGAGATTGGGGTCGTCGGTCTTGAAATGGATGTCTTTAAAATTCCCTGACTGAGTGCTTGTCCATGTGGTCCCGCCATCGGTTGAACGATAGATGGCACTGCTTGTCGCGGCAAGAAAGATCTGTGGGTTGACCGGGTGCTGGATGAGCCGTCCCACGGTCTTATTTCCCATCCCGGTGTTCGATGGGCTCCAGGTCAGCCCGTTGTTGGTGCTCACAAATACCCCCAGTCCCGGGGCATCGCCCGCATCGCGGTCGCCCGTGCCGATCAGGATCCGGTCGGGGTTGGCGTAATCGACTGCCACTGCCGATACGCCGAGGGTGGCCAGCGAATCGGTGTGGGTGTTCCAGGTATTACCCCCGTCGGTCGATTGCCAGAGTCCGCCTGATGGGGCTCCCACATATAATTTGTTCGGATCGGTGGGGTGCCAGGCTACGACATTGAGCCGTCCCAGCCCTTCATATCCGGCCGGGCCGGGCGAAGGGATTTGCGCGGGCCCCAGAGGAGTCCAGTTCCCACTGGTGGACCTCACGCTCTTTTCATATTCGCTGTAAGCCCTGAAGGTGGCGTCGGGAGCGGGTCGGCTTCCGTCGGGGTTCACACGGCTCTGCATCATATACTCCCATCTCTTGAAAACCTTCCATCCGCATCCCCGGGTGATCTTGCGGTCCTTCCAGTACAGGTTGAAAGCCCGTTGGGTTTGAAAGAAGTTGGCGTCGGGGTCCTGCATCATCTCGATCCAGTAAGGGTAGCTGGCCGTGTCGGGGACGGCGGTTACTGGTGTGTCTTGTGATCGGCCGGCAAGGAAGGACAGTACCAGTGCGGACGTCAGGAGTATCATTTTTTTCATGCAGCGTGGAATTGTTTTAGGGTTGTAAAAGTAACAATTATTTTGATAGGGCGAACGGACAGGTAGAGGAGCGGACGAGCGGACAAGCGGACAAGCGGACAAGCGGACGAGCGGACAAGCGGACGAGCGGACGAGTGGACGGGTGGACGGGTGACCGGAGAATAGAACGGGGGAGTGAAAATGATTATTTTTGCCGCCTTATGAGGAAGGCTGCTGAGATGGAATCCACCGGGCGGGAAGCGTATGCGGATACTTGTTATCATTGTGGTACCGGTTGCGGACCGGCGCCGGTAAGGTTCGACGACCGGGTATTCTGCTGCCAGGGTTGCCGTACGGTGTATGAGATCCTGAGCCAGGGCAACGCCTGCGACTATTACCGGTATGAAGCTCATCCCGGGCAAAAGGCAGAGAACCTCGAGGTCGGCAACCGGTACGCTTATCTCGATCACCCGGAAATCGCCCGGGAGATGCTGGAATTTTCCGACAACGGGGTTGGGAAAGTCCGGCTCAGCATACCGGCCATCCATTGCAGCTCATGCATCTGGCTGCTGGAGAACCTGCACAAGCTGCATCCCGGTGTGATCGCCTCGGTGGTCATCTTCGTGCGGAAGGAGGTCACCATAACATTCCGCGAAAGCAGGATCACCCTCCGCCAGCTCGTCGAACTGCTGGTGTCGGTTGGATATATCCCTGAGCTGTCGCGCCAGGGGGAAGGTGCAAAACCCGCGGTTGACCGGGGGATTTACTATCGCCTGGGGGTGGCCGGGTTTTGTTTCGGGAATATCATGCTCTTCAGTTTCCCCGCCTACCTGAGTATCAACGATGCGGTTGAAAACCTTCTCCGCCAGAATTTCGGGTTGCTGAATATTCTCTTCGGCATTCCGGTGGCTTTTTATTCGGGATCGGTTTTCCTTGTTTCAGCCTGGAAAGGGCTCCGCAAAGGTTTCATCAGCCTCGATGTGCCGATCGCTGCCGGCATCCTGATCCTCTTTTTCCGGAGTTTTTACGAGATCGTCAACGGCACGGGACCGGGTTTTATGGATTCGTTATCGGGCCTTGTTTTCTTTCTCTCCATCGGCCGGTGGTACCAGGACAAAACATACCAGGCGCTCTCTTTCGACCGCGATTACCGCTCCTACTTCCCGGTGGCCGTCACCCTTCTCTCTGAGGCGGGACAGGAGTCCGTCCTTCCGCTTCGCGACCTGAAGCCAGGCATGCGCATCCTGGTCAGGAACCAGGAGTTGGTGCCTGCCGACGCCCTCCTGGTGAAGGGGGAGGGATCGATCGATTACAGTTTTGTCAGCGGCGAATCGACCCCGGTCGCCAAGCGTGTGGGGGAGAGGGTGTTTGCAGGAGGAAAGCAGATCGGTGCTGCCCTCGAACTGATCGTGGAGCGGGAGGTGACCCAGGGACACCTCACTTCGTTATGGAACCAGGACCCGGCTGAAAGCACGCGCAAACCGGGATGGGATTCCCTACTCGACGTGGTCAGCCGGTATTTTACATGGATCGTGCTCGGACTTTCGCTCGCTTCCGGGATCGCGTGGTGGTTCATCGACCGGTCGGAGGCCTTTCTGGTGGTGACCGCGGTGCTGATCGTGGCCTGTCCCTGTGCACTGGCCATGACCTATCCCTTCGCCCTGGGCGGTACCATGCGCACATTCGGGCGAAACCAGCTTTACCTCAAGCGGATGAATGTGGTGGAGAAACTCTCGCGGATCGATACGATCGTGCTCGACAAGACCGGGACTATAACGCGGAACGACCTTCCGGCGGCCGATTGCACCCATCTCGTTGCGACCCCCGGCGAACGGTTGCTGATTGCATCGGTAGCCCGCCAGTCCACCCACCCGGCCAGCGTGGCGATCTGCCGCCAGATGATGGATGGGGAGGCTTTGACTGTCAGCCGTTTCAGTGAGGTCGCTTCCGAAGGGATCGAAGGGGTGGCAGAGGGGAAGGTGGTCAGGCTGGGTTCCGCGAAATTTGTGGCCGGTCAAGTCCTGCACGGGTCGCCGGGTAGCCGGGTGCACGTGAGCATCGATGGCCGGTTGTGCGGCTGGATCGGCATCGGCAACCACTACCGCGAGGGGATGAGGGAGGTGCTGACCCGCCTCGCCGGGCGGTATGAACTTCACCTTTTATCGGGCGACAACGACAGCGAACGCGAGAACCTGGCTGCCTTCTTCCCTTCGGGGGAGCACCTGAACTTTAACCAGACGCCGGCAGGAAAGCTCGAATACATCAGGAACCTGAAGTCCCGCGGCCGGCGCGTACTGATGATCGGCGACGGGCTTAACGATGCCGGGGCGCTGCGCGAAAGCGATTGCGGCATATCCATCGCCGACGATGTGTACCATTTCTCCCCGGCCTGCGATGCCATCCTTGGATCAACCCAGTTTCGCCGTCTGCCGGCTTTTCTTTCCTTCACCCGGACTGCCATGAGGATCGTCACAGCCAGCATCGGTCTCTCTTTCCTCTACAATGTCGTGGGCCTGTATTTTGCCATGAGCGGCAACCTGTCGCCGGTGGTGTCAGCGATCCTGATGCCGTTGAGTTCAGTGTCGGTCGTCGCGATCGTCACCCTCTCCGTTTTCCTGGCAGCCCGAATGGCCGGTCTTTCCCGCCAAACATCAATTTAGACCAGATTAAAATTAATGACTGTGGCCGGTTTTTTCGCGTCCTATTTTGGAATAATGATACTTTAATCTTTATTTTGCCCTGGATTTCGGTTTCATCCTGTTATCCAAATTCGCCCCAACCGCCCTTCCATGAGCGTGATCCTTGTCCTGGTCGTTTTCAGCATCGTCCTGGCCGCCGGCTTCCTGGTGGCTTTTTTTTGGTCAGTGCGGAACGGACAGTACGATGATACCTACAGTGCATCGGTCAGGATCCTCTTCGACGATGAAAAACCCGGACAGACCGCCTCGGATGACACGCCGGAAAGTCCTCCCGACGACCATCAACCAAATAGGTAATATATGGAAAATCAGACCATTTACTATGACAACAAGATCGTAAGAAACTTTGCCTACGCGACCCTTTTCTGGGGGGTGATCGGCATGGTGGTTGGATTGCTGCTGGCACTCCAGTTCATCTGGCCCTCCCTTTCGTTCGGGATCCCTTACACCACTTTCGGACGCATCCGTCCGATCCACACCAATGCAGTGATCTTTGCCTTTGTGGGCAACGGCATGTTCACCGGCATCTATTATTCCCTGCAACGTTTGTGCAAGACCCGGATGTTCAGCGATACTCTCAGCCGCATCAACTTCTGGGGATGGCAGGTCATCATCCTGCTGGCGGCGCTGACCTTCGTGTTCGGCATCACCACGGGGAAGGAATATGCCGAGCTGGAGTGGCCGGTCGATATCCTGGTCGCAGCGATCTGGATCGTCTTCGGGTGGAACATGATCGGCACCATCATCCAACGAAGGACAGGGCATATTTATGTGGCCATCTGGTTTTACATTGCCACCTTCGTCACAGTCGCCGTGCTGCATGTCACCAACAGCCTGGCCATTCCGGTCGGACTGTTCAAGAGCTATCCGATCTATGCCGGGGTGCAGGATGCGCTGGTGCAGTGGTGGTATGGTCATAATGCCGTGGCTTTTTTCCTTACCACTCCTTTCCTGGGCCTGATGTATTATTTTCTTCCTAAAGCGGCCAACCGCCCGGTCTATTCCTACCGCCTCTCGATCGTGCACTTCTGGGCACTGATCTTCCTGTACATCTGGGCCGGACCCCACCATCTGCTTTACTCCGCCCTTCCCAACTGGGCGCAGTCACTCGGCGTCGTTTTCTCGGTCATGCTGATCGCCCCGTCCTGGGGCGGCATGGTGAACGGCCTGCTTACCCTGCGGGGGGCGTGGGACCGCGTCAGGGAGGACCCCGTGCTGAAGTTCATGGTGGTGGCCGTTACGGCATACGGGATGTCGACTTTTGAAGGACCGATGATGTCGGTCAAGTCGGTCAACGCCATCTCCCATTTTACAGACTGGACCGTGGGCCATGCCCATATCGGCGCGCTCGGCTGGAACGGATTCCTTACGTTCGCGGTACTGTACTACCTGGTCCCCCGCATTTTCCAGACGTCGCTTTTCTCGCGTAAAGTGGCCAACCTGCACTTCTGGATCGGCACCCTGGGCATTGTATTCTACGCGGTTCCGCTTTACTGGGGCGCCATCACCCAGGCTTCCATGTGGAAGGAATTCAACGAGAACGGCCTGTTGAAGTACCCCAATTTCCTGGAGACCGTAACGCAACTGATCCCGATGTACGCCGCCCGCGCCATCGGGGGAGCCTTGTATATCACAGGGATCGTACTGGGTGTGTGGAACCTGGTCATGACCGTGAAGTCCGGGAAGTTCCTGGCCGAAGAGGCTGCCCTGGTTCCCGCCCCCGTCGGGGAGAGCGGCCGGCGCGGCACCGGCGAAGGCATTCACCGGTGGCTTGAGCGCCGCCCGGTGCAGTTCACCGTCGTGGCCCTGATCGCAATACTGATCGGAGGGATCATCGAGATCGTCCCGATGTACCTTGTGAAAACCAACATTCCCACGATCGCCAGCGTGAAACCCTATACCCCGCTGGAACTCCAGGGACGCGACATCTATGTACGCGAAGGATGCTATACCTGCCATTCGCAGCAGGTCCGGCCGTTCCGGAGCGAAACCGAGCGGTACGGGGAATATGCCAAGGCGGGAGAATACGTGTACGACCATCCCTTCCAGTGGGGGTCGAAGCGCAATGGCCCCGACCTGTCGCGCGAAGGAGTGGTCACAGGAAGGCAGTACAAGCCCAATTCCTGGCACTACAACCACATGCTGAACCCGCAGCGACTGAATGAACAGTCGATCATGCCATCCTATAAGTGGCTGATAACCCATGATCTCGATATTTCGAACACCGCCCGGAAGATCAGGGTGATGCAGCAGTTGGGTGTGCCCTATCCTGCGGGATTCGACGCCATGGCCAACGACGACCTGATGAAGCAGGCGTCGTCGATCGCCGCCGACCTGAAGAGCCAGGGGATCGAGGTGGAACCGACGAAGGAGATCATTGCCATGATCGCCTACCTGCAGCGTTTGGGCAAGGATGTGCATGCCGCCGGAAATCCGACGGCCAACCTGGGTTCAAAATAGCCGGGGAGATGCTGCGCGACATTTTCCGTTCGATCGGGGGCATTGAAAACTACGGGATCCTCTCCACGCTGATCTTTGTCATTTTCTTTGCACTTCTTACCCTTCACGCGGTAAGGAGGAATAAAAAGGACATGGACGAGTTTGGCAGGATGCCCCTCGACGACGGTCGAAAAGAAATCAATGATAATCAGGATAATCGATAAGATATGGATATCAATCAACATCAAGGGATTGAAAAGGATGAAGTGACCGGCGACGTATTGCTCTCGGGGCACGAATACGACAACATCCGCGAACTCGACAACAACCTGCCGAAATGGTGGGTAGGGCTTTTTCTGATCACCATAGTGTTTTCCGTGGTGTATGTGCTGCTCTACGACGTATTTCGGATCGCACCTTCGCAACAGGAGGAGTGGAGAAAGGAAATATCGGCAGCCGGTACTTTGGCACCGGGTTCTTCTTCTCCGGAATCCTCGGCCGCGCTGGTAGCCCTGACCGATCAGGCCAGCCTCGACGCCGGGAAGGATATCTGGCTGAAACAGTGTAAAGTGTGTCACCTGGAAGGAGGGCAGGGCATTGTCGGCCCCAACCTGACCGACGATTTCTCCATTCACGGATGCTCATATGGCGACGTGGTCAAGATCATCACAGCAGGAGCTCCCGAAAAGGGGATGATCTCGTGGAAGGCGCAGCTGACCGAGGCCCAGATCCACCAGGTGTCCAGCTATGTGATGACCCTGCGCGGCACCCAGCCGCCCAACCCGAAAGCGCCGCAGGGTGAGCCCTGCAAGTGACAGGATGGAACAGGACGACAAAACCGGCGGCTTCCGCGACCGGCTTTACACCATTGACGAAAGCGGCAAGCGCCTCTGGGTCTTTGCACGCAAGCCCAAAGGCCGGCTGACGACTGCCCGGAACATGACCGGCATCCTGCTGATGGGGTTCTTCTTCACTGCCCCGTTCGTCCGGATCAACGGGCAACCGTTGCTTCTGTTCGATTTTATGCACCGTACCTTTGTCATCTTCGGAGTGCAGTTCTGGCCCCAGGATTTTCATCTCTTTTTTATCGGGATGATCGCCCTGATCGTATTCATCATCCTGTTCACGGCCACCTACGGAAGACTCTGGTGCGGCTGGGCCTGTCCGCAGACGGTATTCATGGAGGTGCTCTTCCGCAGGATCGAATTCTGGATCGACGGGAATGCCCATAAGCAGAAGGAACTCCGCGCCCGCCCCTGGGATGCGGATAAGATTTTCCGGAGGGTGATGAAGCACGGCATCTTTTACCTGGCGGCATTCATCATCGGGAACTATTTCCTGATGTACCTCATCGGTTCGGACGCATGGATGCGGCTGGTGACTGAACCTCCTGCCGATCACCTGGCCGGACTGACCGGCATGTTCGTTTTTTCGTTCATTTTTTACTTCATCTTCTCCTGGTTCCGCGAACAGGTGTGCACGATCGTATGTCCTTACGGACGGCTTCAGGGTGTGTTGCTCGACCGCGAGAGCGTCGTCATTTCCTACGACTACACAAGAGGGGAAGAGAGGGCAGTTTTAAGAAAGGGGGAAGACCGCGGGCAGGCAGGAAAAGGCGATTGTGTCGATTGTGGCCTGTGCGTGGCGGTTTGCCCCACGGGGATCGATGTCAGGAACGGTACTCAGCTCGAGTGTATCAATTGTGCCTGCTGCATCGACGCATGCAACGAAACGATGCGACGGTCGGGATTCGGGCCGGGACTGATCCGTTATGCTTCGGAGAAGATGATCAACGACCGGCGTCCCTGGCGGTTCACCTGGCGGTCATCAGCCTACACGGTGGTACTGGCCGCCCTCCTGGGAGCCCTGGCCTGGTTCCTGCTTACACGAAACCCATTGGAAGCCACTGT
This sequence comes from uncultured Prolixibacteraceae bacterium, assembly GCA_964455285.1. Lineage (GTDB taxonomy): Bacteria > Bacteroidota > Bacteroidia > Bacteroidales > FEN-979 > CAIVAT01. Next base: position 13,858 of record CAYVVG010000053.1, on the reverse strand, counting down.
ATTGCGTTCGCCAGGCATGCTTTTCCAGGAACTGCCCGAGGGCAGGATCTCCAATCTTTACAGTGTTAAAGTGGTCAATAAAACAGCCCGGGATATCTCTTTCGAAATCAGGGAACTTTCGGGGAAGGCATCGGTGCAGGTGATCGGAAAGGCCCCGGCGGTGGCCAGCCAGTCGCTGAGCGAGACCGTCTTTTTTCTCGTCGCGGATAAGTCTGCGATCCGGGGGGAGAAGACGGAGATGGAGATCGGGATCTTCTCGGGAGGCCGGATGCTGGATAAGACCCGGGCGACATTCGTAGGTCCGATCAAATAGCGTATCATGAGATGGAACTGGGGCACCGGCGTTTTTCTTTTCATTCTGCTATTCCTGGCGGCGTGTGCGGTTTTTATCATTTATTCCAGAAGCCAGCTGTGGACGCTGGTGGAAGAGGATTATTATCCCAAAGAGTTGCGCCACGAGGAGAAACTGGTGAAGATCAGGAATGCCAACGAACTTTCGGAACCGCTCGTGGTAAGGCTGGCGAACGGCAACATCGAAGTGGAGTTCCCGTCCGATTTCCGGGGGCAGCCGATCAGGGGCACCCTCTGGTGTTATCGTCCTTCGGATGAAAGGCTGGACGTTCGCCTTCCGGTTGACCGGGATACCCTGCTCCGGTACCGGATACCGGGAGTCCGTCTGAAAAAGGGCAGGTACGTGGTGAAGGCCGAATGGAACAGCGGGGGAAAGGAGTTCTACGCGGAGAAAGATATCTTTATACCCTGACATGGATCTTTTGCAGCCTTTGATCATCGGATTGCTGGGAAGCGCTCACTGCCTGGGCATGTGCGGGCCGATCGCCCTGGCATTGCCGTTGAAGGATGGGACCCTGGCCCTGCGTTTGACAAGCGCCCTTCTCTACCATGCGGGAAGATCGGCGACCTATTTTATCCTTGGCCTTCTTTTCGGGCTGGCGGGACTGGGGCTCCACCTCTGGGGAGTTCAGCAGTGGGTGTCGATCGTGGCCGGTACGGTCATGATCCTCAGCGTCGGTTTTCCCATGTTGTTCGGCAGCCACAGGTTATCGGCCGTCGCCGATCCTTTGTTTACTCCTGTCCGCAACCTTTTCCGGCGATTCCTGGGCCTTCGCAGCTTCGTTTCGCTGCTGGTCATCGGACTCCTGAACGGACTGTTGCCGTGCGGGCTTGTTTACATTGCCCTGGCCGGTGCGCTGGTATCGCCGGGTCCGGTGGCGGGAGGTTTTTATATGTTGTTTTTCGGACTGGGAACGATTCCGGCTCTGCTGGCCTTGTCGATGGCAGGGAGTTTAGCGGGTGCGAGGTTTCGCGAGATGCTGCGAAACGCCATGCCGTTCCTGGTGCTGCTGATCGGCATGTGGTTCGTCGTGCGGGGCATGAACCTCGGCATTCCCTATATCAGCCCGAAGATGGATCCGGCACCGGTCCATGCCACGGAATCCTTCCAAAAACCCTCCTGCTGCCACGAATGAATGCTCTTTTTGGTATATTTGCTGAAACAAATGATCATTCCGGATGGCCTGTCGTCCGCTCGTCCGCTCGTCCGCTCGTCCGCTGTTTCAACCATCTTCAATCCAACACGCAATCAAACCCATAACCAAAACTAGTACACCAATGAAAAAAGCAACCTTCCTGATCCTAGTCCTTTTCTCATTCTCGATCATGATGACCTCTTGCGGGGGCGGAAGCCAGCCGGCGGCCGATCAGCAGGAATCTGCTGTTCAGGCGACCGGACCTTATGCCGGTTTGCCGGCCGATATCCAGGCGATGATGCCCCGGGGCGAGGAGTTGTACAAGACCAAGTGCATTGCCTGTCACCAGGCCAATGGCCAGGGAGTGGAGAATGTCTTCCCCCCGCTGGCCAACGCGGATTACCTGCTGGCTGACAAGGTGAGGGCGGTGGCACAGACCCTGAACGGTTCCAAGATCGAAATGACCGTCAATGGCAAGAAATACAACCAGGAGATGCTTCCCCAGGTGGATACCAGGGAGGATGCCGTCGCGGTGATCAATTATGTACTGAATAACTTTGGCAACAAGGGAGGACATGTCACCCTGGCGGATGTGGCCAGTGTGGAGGTAAAACCCCGCGTCGCCGCACCTGCCAAATGAGCGACTCGCTGAACCGCAGGGATTTTATCAGGTCGGTGGCGGTCGCCGGTGCAGGCATCGCCATCGGCCCTGATCTCCTGGCCCTTGAGACCCCGGCCGGGATGGATCTCCCCTGCCGGCCGGCCATGCCCGGCCCGGCCATGGATAAAGTGCGCATTGGTTTTGTCGGTGTCGGCCTCCAGGGAACTTCCCATGTCGAGAACCTGCTGAAGGTAGAGGGTGCCGAGATCGTAGCCGTATGCGATATCATTGAAAGCAAGGTCAAACGGGCCCAGGACATGGTAGAGAAGGCCGGGTTCCGGCGCCCCGAGGGGTATTCCGGCGGCGAATACGATTGGAAAAGGCTTTGCGAACGACCCGATGTCGACCTCGTATACAACTCCACGCCCTGGGAATGGCATGTGCCTGTGAACGTGTATGCCATGAATTGCGGCAAACACGCCGCCACCGAGGTGCCGGCCGCTATCACCCTCGACGGGTGCTGGGAGCTGGTCGAAACTTCGGAAAAGACCGGCAGGTTCTGCATCATGATGGAGAACTGCAACTACGACAGGGTGGAGATGATGATCCTCAACATGGTGAAGAAAGGGCTGTTTGGCGAATTGGTCCACGCACAGTGCGGGTACCTGCACGACCTGCGGGCCGTCAAACACGACATGGAAGGAGAGGGGGTGTGGCGCCGGGCCTATTCGATGCGGGAGAACGGCGATCTTTACCCGACACACGGCTTGGGTCCTGTCATGCAGTGCATGGATATCAACCGGGGCAACTACTTCGATTACATGATCTCGATGGCATCCAAGACCCGGGGACTGCATGAATATGCCGTAAACCGTTTTGGTCCCGACAGCCCCCAGGCGCGGGAGAAGTTCGTGCTCGGCGACGTGGTCACCTCCTTGATCCGGACCATGACCGGCGAGACCATCCTGGTCACGCACGACACCAGTTTGCCCAGGCCCTACAGCCGGGATGTGATGATCCAGGGCACCCGCGGGATCGTCAGGAAATACCCCGAACCCCGGATCTACATCGAAGGCGTTTCGCAGACCGACGACAAGTGGGAACCGATCAATGATTACCTGAAAAAGTACCAGCATCCGCTATGGGTAGAGCTGGAAACGGCCAGTGCCGGAGCCGGCCACGGAGGAATGGACTACATCGAGGACTTCCGGCTGGTCAATGCGCTCAGAAAGGGGATTGAACCCGACATGGACGTTTATGATGCCGCCCTGATGAGTGCGGTGCGCGTTCTCAGCGAACGTTCGATCGCACGGCAGGGGAAACCCGTGAAGTTTCCCGATTTCACCCGGGGCCGCTGGAAGACTCCCAGGCCACTTCCGGTGATGCAGGATACCCGCTGACACATGTTCAGTTTGAATCGCCATTTGCCGGCAACCTTACATGCCGCGACGATCGTCGCGACGCTGCTTTTTTCATTCCCGTCGATCGTCATGTCGCAGGACCCTGCCGTACGGTGTGCGACGCGTGTCATTTCCCCCGAATTCATGAAACATACGATAGCGGTGCTCTCCTCCGATTCGATGATGGGACGTGCCACGCCCGGCAACGGACTGGACAAAGCGGCGGAGTACATGGCGGCAAGGTTCCGGGATGAGGGCTTGAAACCACTGGGCGACAGTTGGTTCCAGGATCTGGATCAGTGTTACCTTGACCTTGGAAATGATAACTTCATGGTTCTTGTGGAAGGTTCCCGGGATACCTATTTTTCCGCCGGGATCGATTACATTCCGTTTTACTTTTCGGGAACCCTCCCGGCCGAAGGGCATGTTGTATTTGCCGGGTACGGCATCACGGCTCCCGAGTACGGGTACGATGATTACCGTGGTCTCGATGTCAGGGACAAGCTGGTGGTGATCCTGCGCCAGGAGCCGGGACAGACAAGTCCATACAGAAAGCAGTTCCGGGGTCTCGAGATGACAAAATATTCCGATCTTACCATCAAGCAGGCCAACGCCAGGGCTCACGGTGCGAACGGGATCGTTGTGATCTCCGGGCCCCTGCAATACGCCTCCTGTCAACCCGTTGGATCGCCCTGGCCTGCCTTGTCGGCGCCTTCGCCGCAGCCCGGCAACCTGATGATCGTTCCCTGCGACCAAACAGGAAACGAGCTGCCCATGGTCCATGCCGGTGAGGCTGTGGTGAAGGCTCTTTTCGGAAGCATCGACAGCCTTTTGAAGATCCAGATTCAGATGGAGGGGAGCATGCAGCCCCATTCCTTCATCTTCCGGGGAAAAGCGATGGCCCTCAATGTAGGGTTGACCAACAAACCGCTCGGAAGCCGCAATGTGGTTGCCTATATCGAGGGATCAGATACGTTGCTGAAAGAGGAGGCGATCGTGATCGGAGGACATTATGATCATATCGGGTACAGGAAGGATGCATGGCCGGGTTCCGATTCGATCTTTAACGGTGCCGACGATAACGCTTCGGGTTCCACCGGTGTGCTGGCGGTCGCCCGTGCCTTTGCCTCCATGCCGCATCGGCCGAAGCGCAGTGTGATCTTCCTGGCTTTTGCGGGGGAGGAGCGGGGACTGCTGGGAAGTGAGACTTGGGTCAGGCAGCCTCGCTGGCCGCTGAAAAAGACGGTCGCCATGCTCAACCTGGACATGATCAGCCGGAACCACCCGGATTCCCTGTACATCATGGGAGGACGACAGAACCCTGGATTGATGAGGGTGATCCGGCGGGCGAACCGGGAGACAGGACTGGCCATTGAACCCAGCCGGACCCGCAGGTTTCCCGGAGGGAGCGACCACGTCAGTTTCTTTCGCCAGGGAGTGCCTGCCGTGTTCTTTTTTACGGGTCTTCATCCGGATTATCATTCGGAGCAGGACGAATCCGGCCGCACCGATGCCCTCAAGGCGGCCCGGGTGGCCCGGCTGGCGTTCCTGACAGCCTGGCAGATCGCCAACGAGGGAGTGTATTACCCTGTGCAAAAGCCTTCCGTCAGCCAGGAGTGAACCCCAGAAAATGGAATTGCCAGGGCGGCAGTTCCACATAGAGTCCCTCACCGGTCATCTCCGTACCACTTCGCCGGTATTCCTCCCCGCTAAACCAGTCGTGAAGATGCCAGTCACGGCCTTGCAACGACGCCGATGGTATGCGGATATGTCCGCTGGCGCTTGTTCCTGAGTAGTTGACAACGATCAGCACGCGATCGCTGCCCGACTGCCAGAGCCAGGCAAGAATGTTGACGGCGGTGGTGTTCCCGCTCCAGCCTGAACTGTGGCAAAGGATCCACTCCCCTTCATGGAACATGGGATGGCCCAGTGCCCGGAGGAGCTGCTGGTAAAACGACGCAAGCTCTGCATCGGGACGCTCGGCCGGCCTTCTTGCCAGGAAAACGGGTATCCTGACCTTTCTCCCTTCAAATTGACCTTCGTGAAATAACCTTGCCCCTGGCAGGGTGTAGGCGATCACGGCGGCGGCCCGGTTTACAGGTGGCGGGAATGCTGTTACATGCCTGGGTTCGTCATGGTTTTCAAGAAAGCGCACCAGACCGGACTGGAATGCGATGCCGGCGGACAGGTGTTCGAGGACCGACGCGGTTTTCCTGTGTTCCAGGCGGTCATAGAGCCTCTTGTCGTAACAGTAATCGAATCCCTGTTGCTGCAGTTCGAACTCGGTATCCCAGTAAGCTTCGGCCATAAAGAGGAACTCCGGCCGGATCTGTCTTACGGTGGGGATCATCTCCTGCCAGAAATCCAGGGCCGGAGCGGTGCCGGCTCTTTCTCCCCAGGTGGAGCAGAAGATCCGGTTCATCACCAGCATGGCCATGTCGCAGCGCACTCCGTCGCACATCCCGGCGATCTTCCGGAGTGTTTCGGTCATTCGTTGACGAAGGGCGGGGCTGAATGCGTTGACCTGGACGACATCCTGCCAGGCCGGATACCAGGGATCCCGGCCGCAAGCCAGGATGTTCCCGCCCGAACGGGTCCACGATACCGGATCCCGGGCGATCTCTTCTTCTGTTCCCCGGATAAAGATGTCCGGATCTTCCCGTGTCCAGGGATGGTCGTGGGCCAGGTGGTTGGGAACGAAGTCGAGGATGAGCCTGATGCCCCGGCGATCGAGTTCCCGGCGGGCGACGGCCAGTCCTTCATCGCCGCCGAAGCGGGGATCGACGCGGTAATTCCTGATGCAATAGGGAGAACCGATGTTGTCGCCGGGAATGTACCCGGGCAAGGCGTTCCGGAAATCGTTCAGGTTACCGGGATCACGGCCGGAGATCTCAATTCCGGCAGGGCTTCGTTCCCAAACCCCCATCAGCCATACGGCATCGACCGGCACCTTCGCAAGTGCATCCCATCTTTCGCCGGGAATGAGGGAAAGGGTCACCGGGTATCCGGTTTCAAGACTCAGTTCGCCCAGCCACACAGCGGTGTTGATCTCATAAATGACCGGGTTTTTTCTCCAAAATTTCACAGCAGATGAAGGTTTTTTTCTGTGTCATTGCCTGCGATGCTTCGGGCAGATATGCAGGGAGGTGAGTTGAGGGCCTGGCAGTGCAAGGAATCCGGGGGTCAGTCGTCCATAGTGGCCCACATTTCCAGGTGTTCCCTGATAAAATCAACGACCTTCTGGTGTTCCTCTTTCCCGTTTCCGTTTATGGAAATGGGTTCACCAAATGCGATGCGGACATGCTTTCTGCGGTCGATGGGGCCCAGGTAGGAGGAGAATCTTCCGAATCCCCAGAAGTCGGTTTTCAACGCCACCGGGATGACGGCAACTCCTGTCCTGGATGCCAGCTTTGTTCCCAGGGAGTTGAATTCAGCCGGCTGGAATACCTCTTTTCTTGTTCCCTGTGGGAAGATGACGATCGACCGCCGGTTTGCCAGGATGCGAGGTCCCTGATCCAGTATGATCATGAGGTCGTCGCGCGGATTCGCACGGCTCAGTATGATGGGGTTACGCGAGCGCATGACGTCGCGGAAGGCCCAGTGACGGACCAGTTCCTGTTTGACGACGAAGGTGATGTCCTTCAGGGGTTGCAGGATCCCGGGCAGGATCATCGTTTCGAGGGTGCTCATGTGATTGCTGAGGAAAAGCACCGGTTCCCGGCAATTGCGCACGTGATCGAGCCCGTACAGGTGGATCTTCCCACCGCAGCGTTCCACGCTGGTAAAGATGTCGTGTGAGGAACCGACCCATTGCCGGTCGCCGTAGAGCTGTTTTCGTGCGAGGCTGCGCGATTGGAAGACCGTTTTCAGGAAAAGGCCGGTAAACACGAACCGGGAATGGAACAGGGGGTAATTGAGCCAGAATAGCGGAGTGCCGGCCGGGGTGTGATATTCGTTGCTGGCAGTTATCTCGGGTCTCATCTCCTTTTCTTTTCACTTTTCACTCTTCACTCTTCACTCTCCTGATCATACCATCCCGCGTACATGTTGTAATTCCGTGAGATACGGTTAACCTGTCCTTCGAGCAGGGCCGGATCGATGTCTTTCACCTTCCGGGCGGGAAGGCCTGCCCAGACCTCTCCCGACCCGACCACGGTCTTTTCGGTCACCACGGCACCAGCGCCGACGATGGAGTTGCTGTGAATCACTGCGCCGTCCATCACGATGGCCCCCATCCCGATCAGCACATTGTCGTGGATGGTACAGCCATGAATGATCGCATGATGTGCGATGGAAACATTGTTGCCGATATTTACGGGGGCTTTCTGGTATGTGCAGTGGATGATCGCCCCGTCCTGGATGTTCACGTTGTTGCCGATCCGGATGGAATGGACGTCGCCGCGCACTACGGCGTTGAACCATACGCTGCAGTCATTGCCCATCACCACATCGCCGGTAAGCGTGGCGTTGTCGGCGAGGAAGCAGCCTGTTCCCATTTTAGGTGCCGTGCCTTTTACTGATTTGATGTATGCCATATGTTCTTTGTTAACCCCGTCAGGGTCCTCCACCCCGTCAGGGTCCTCCACCCCGTCAGGGTCCTCCACCCCGTCAGGGTGCCACCCGGGGATAATCGAGGGAGTAATGCAACCCGCAGCTCTCATGCCGTCGCCGGGCAGCTTTGATGATGAGGTACCCGATATTGATCAGATTCCTCAACTCGCATATTTCCTGTGTCAGGATTGATTTATCGTAAAGATCCTCCGTTTCGCGATACAACAATTCCAGCCGGTCGAATGCCCGTTGAAGCCGAAGATTGGATCGAACGATGCCGACATAGCTGCTCATGATCGCCTGCAACTCCTTGAGTGATTGCGTGATAAGCACCATCTCTTCGTTGAGAACCATCCCTTCGGCATTCCAGTCGGGAATGTCGTGACAGAAGGAAATACCATCCACCTGCCCGACGGCATCGGTGGCGGCCCGGTGAGAAAAGACCAGCGATTCGAGCAGGGAGTTGGAGGCAAGACGGTTGGCTCCGTGGAGACCGGTCGAGGAACATTCTCCCGACGCATACAAATTCTGGATCGTGCTTCTTCCCATCACATCCACCTTGATCCCTCCGCAGGTATAATGGGCGGCCGGAACTACGGGGATCATGTCCTTGCTGATGTCGATCCCGATAGAGAGACATTTTGCATAAATGGTCGGGAAATGGTTGATCAGACCGTTCTTGTTCAGGTGACGACAATCGAGGAAGAGATAGTCATCTCCGCTGATCTTTAACTCGTTGTCGATCGCTCTTGCAACGATATCCCGGGGAGCCAGCGAGAGCCGGGAGTCATACTTGTGCATGAACTCCCTTCCGTCGCGGGTCTTCAACACGGCACCAAAGCCGCGCAATGCTTCGGTGATGAGGAAGGAGGGTTTTTCGCCGGGATTGTACAGCGAGGTGGGATGAAACTGGATGAACTCCATGTTCTCCACCGCTCCCTTTGCCCGGTATACCATAGAGATCCCGTCGCCTGTGGCGATGAGCGGATTGGTGGTATTTCCGTACACGTTTCCTGCACCGCCCGTGGCGATGAGCGTGATCTTCGACAGGATGGTGTTGACCTGGTTCGAATCCGGATCCAGTATGAAAGCACCGTAACAGGTGATCCCGGGTGTGCGGCTGTTGACCTCCATGCCGAGGTGGTGCTGGGTGATGATATCCACGGTGAAGTGATTCTCCAGCACCTCGATGTTTGGATGCATCCGGACCTGCTCCAGCAGCGTGTTTTCAATCTCGCGGCCGGTGCTGTCCTTGTGATGCAGCACACGGTACTCCGAGTGGCCGCCCTCCTTGGCGAGGTCGTACCGGCCCGTGTCGGTCTTGTCGAACTGGGCTCCCCAGTTGACCAGTTCGCGGATGCGGTCGGTCGACTCTTCGATGGTGAACCTGACCACCTCTTCGTTGCACAGTCCGTCGCCGGCGATAATAGTGTCGCGGATATGTTTCTCGTACGTGTCAGGGTTGTACATCACCGCCGCAATGCCGCCCTGGGCCCAGCTGGTCGCGGTGTCGTCCATGGATGACTTGGTCACGATCACCACCTTGCCTTTCGAAGCGACTTTCAGCGCGAAGGTAAGGCCGGCAATTCCGGACCCGATGACCAGGAATTCAGCAGTTTTTCTCATGATTTGTTACAGATCCAGCAGCAGTTCAAGCGGGTCTGACCCTTCAGTAAGCATCTTTACGGGGTCTTCCATGAATTCTTTGACCTTGACCAGGAACCCGACCGATTCGCGTCCATCGATCACCCGGTGGTCGTACGACAACGCCACATACATCATGGGGGCGATCACCACCTGTCCATTCAGCGCAACCGGCCTGTCCTGTATCTTATGCATACCCAGGATGGCGCTTTGAGGGGGATTCAGGATGGGGGTGGACATCAGGGAGCCGAAGACACCTCCGTTGGTGATGGTAAAGGTGCCTCCCTTCATGTCATCGATCGTGATCCGGTTTTCACGGGCCTTTCCGGCAAGGTCCTTGATCTTCTTTTCGATCTCGGCCAGGCTCATCGACCCGGCGTTGCGCAGGACAGGAACGACCAACCCTTTGGGGGCACTCACCGCGATGCCGATGTCGGCGTACCGGGGGGTGACCAGGTCATCGCCGTCGATATACGAGTTGACCTGCGGGAATTCCCGCAGGGCCAGGACTATGGCCCGTGTGAAGAGCGACATAAAGCCGATGCCGACGCCATGCTTTTCTTTGAACCTTTCAGTGTACTTCTCTTTGATCCGCATCGCCGGCTGCATGTTGATCTCATTGAACGTGGTGAGCATGGCAGTCTGGTTCTTCACTGCCACCAAACGCTCGGCCAGCTTTAGTCTCAGCGTGGTCATCTTCTTCCTCTCCTCGTCGCGGCTTTCCGCAACGGGGATATCGGAAAGGGGCTCTTTCCGCTTCCGGATATACGCTTCGATATCCTTCCGGGTCAGTTTTCTGCCGGGAAAGGCACGGTGCACTTCGTCGGGTGTCAGCTGCTGCTGTTCCATCACCTTGCGGGCAAGGGGACTCGCAGAGGACCGGGCAGGGGAGGGCAGGGGATTATCTTCAATCTTTGATGTTCGATGTTCGATCCGGGTGTCAGGCGGCCGGTCAGCGATGGTTTGTTTTTGATCTTTGACCTTTGATCTATGCTCTTTGATCTCGCCGAGGGTTGCAATGACCGCCCCCACCGCCACGGTCTCTCCTTCCGCAGCCAGTATCCTGATCACGCCCTCTTCAGGGGCGGCTACCGGAAATGAGGCCTTGTCGGAATCGATCTCCACCACCTCCTGGTCTTTTTCGACGGCGTCTCCGTCGGCCACCAGCCATTTGGCTATCTGGACCTGCGTGATGGATTCGCCCGGGCTGGGAACTTTTATCTCGATGGCCATAGTGTCAGAATTGTGTGCAAAGGTAAGAAAATGAACTTTCACACGGCCTGGTGTTCATGTTCGGCACAATGCAGCCGGCATGAACCGTTGGCATGCTCGCAGGTACATTTGCCGAGGGCTTTTTCGACGATGAGCCGTTGCTGGATCTTGTGGAGCCTCGATGATCCTGTTGCCGGACTCCCGGTGGCGGGACGGGCGGTATGATGTAGCCGGGCGAAGGGGGTCAGCGGGTCGAATACCAGGTTCTGGGCGATGAACTTCCAGGCGCCCATGTTCACGGGCTCTTCCTGCACCCATTCGAAATGCCGGGCCTGGGAATACCGGGCGAATACCCTCTTCAGCATCTCGACAGGCAGCGGATAGATTTGCTCGAGCCGCACCACGGCCACGTGGGTGGCCTGCTGTTTTTCTTTTTCTTCAAGGATGTCGTAAAATATTTTGCCGGAGCAAAGAACCACCCGCCGGACCAGGGCAGGATCGGCGACATGGTCGTCGATCACCTCGAGGAAGCCGCCCGTGGTAAATTCCTCCCTCCTTGAAACACAGCGGGGAAGGCGAAGCAGGCTCTTGGGGGTGAAAACCACCAGGGGCTTGCGGAAGGGCCAGGTGACCTGCCTGCGGAGCAGGTGGAAGAAATTGGCTGGCGTGGTGCAGTTCGCGATCACGAGGTTATGGTGACCGCAGAGAGAAAGGAATCGTTCAACGCGTGCCGACGAGTGTTCCGGGCCCTGGCCCTCATAGCCATGGGGGAGGAGTAAAACTGTGCCATTCATCACCTTCCATTTATCCTCCGCACTGCTGATATACTGGTCGATCACGATTTGAGCGCCGTTGTTGAAGTCGCCGAACTGTGCCTCCCAGAGTGTCAGTCCCTGCGGGCAGGCGAACGCGTATCCGTATTCAAAACCCAGCACGCCGTATTCCGAAAGCAGGGAGTTATAAATGCTGAATTTTGCCTGGTCCGGCGAAAGATGCTGGAGCGGGATGTATTTTTCTTCAGAATCCTCCACGGTGAGCACGGCATGACGGTGGCTGAATGTGCCCCGCTGGCAGTCCTGACCGCTCAGCCGGACCGGGTGGCCCTCAGCCAGCAGCGACCCGTAGGCCAGCAATTCACCCATGGCCCAGTCGAACCTACCCTCCTGTAACATCGCTTTCCGGTCATCCTGCAGTTTGATGATCTTGCGAAAGAAGGCTTTTCCTTCAGGCAGGCGGGTGATGTGGTCGCCAATGGACTGCAACGCCTCCGCGCTGATGGCCGTCGGAGGAGACTGCAGAAATTCAGCGGGTTGTGCTCTCCGGAAGCCCTTCCACAAACGGCCCAGGAAGGGGGCAATATCGCCCTTGTCGATGATCTTCGCCTCCTCAAAACCTTGTTCGAGCCGGGTGTTGATGGTGGTGGTGATCGCTTCGACATCCTGTGAGATCAACAGGTTATGCTCTTCAAGTTTTTTCAGGTAAAGGGCCAGGGGATCGGGATGCCTTTCAATGATCTTGTAAAGGACAGGCTGCGTGAAACGCGGTTCATCGCTTTCGTTGTGTCCGTACTTCCGGTAGCCCAGCAGGTCAATGAAGATATCCTTCCGGAAGGCCGCCCGGAATTCCATGGCAAGGAGGACCGTATGAACGACGGCCTCCACGTCGTCGGCATTGACATGAAAGATCGGCGACTGAATGGTTTTGGCCACATCGGTGCAATACACACTCGACCGGCCGTCGAGGTAATTGGTCGTGAAACCGATCTGGTTGTTTACAACGAGGTGGATGGTGCCCCCGGTTCGATACCCTTCCAGGTCGGCCATCTGGATCATTTCGTAGATGATCCCCTGGCCGGATATGGAGGCATCGCCATGGATGAGGATCGGTGCGACCCTGCTGTTGTCTCCGCCGTATGCATGGTCGATGCGGGCGCGGGCAATCCCTTCCACGACCGGTCCGACGGTTTCGAGGTGCGAGGGGTTGGGTGCGAGGGTCAGGCTCACTTTTTCTCCGCCGGGAGTTTCCACTTCGCTGGAATAGCCCAGGTGATATTTCACATCGCCCAGCAGGTCTTCATCCTCGTATTCCTTTCCCTCAAATTCAGAGAAGATCTGTGCGAAAGGCTTGTGGAGGATATTGCCCAGCACGTTCAACCGCCCGCGATGGGCCATCCCCAGGATGAACTCCCGGATGCCCAGTTCACTTCCTTTCCGTATTACCGCTTCCAGCGCGGGGATAAGAGATTCCGCTCCTTCGAGCGAGAAACTCTTTTGACCCGGAAATTTCTTGTGGATGAATTTTTCAAAGATCACCCCTTCTGCCAGTTTTTCGAGGATCCGTTTTTTTTCATCGGCCGGGAAGCGGGGGGTGTTTTGTCCCGGTTCCATCTTATTTCGGAACCATTCGACGATCTCGGGCCGGCGGATGTAGGCGTATTCCACCCCGATCGACTGGCAGTAGGTTCGTTGCAGGTGTTCGATGATGTCGGAGAGCCTGGCGTTGCCGAGTCCCAGTTCTTTACCTGCCTGGAAAGTTTTTCCAAGGTCTTCGGGCGCAAGGCCGAAGTTTCCGATATCGAGGGTGGGGGAGTATGTGCGGCGGGTGCGGACCGGGTTGGTCCGGGTGAAAAGGTGTCCGCGCGAGCGGTACCCGTTGATGAGGTTGATCACCTTGAATTCGTCGGGAACCACGAAGACGCTTCCCTGTGTGTCCCGGTAGTTCGACTGGCAGAATTCAAAACCCTCGAAAAACTTCCGCCAGCTTTCATCTACTGAGGAGGGATCCTGTTTATATTGTTCATACAACCCGTCAATCACGGCGTTGTCGGTTTGGTTCACATAACTGAATTTATCCATTTCGTCCTGTGTCAATTCTGCATCAAATATACAGATAATTGAATAATTGGGGGCACCCCGACGGGGTCCCCCCACCCCGACGGGGTCCCCCCACCCTGACGGGGTCCC
>CAYVVG010000052.1:0-28129 GCA_964455285.1 uncultured Prolixibacteraceae bacterium | reverse complement strand
TGCGCTCCGTCGTCGTGGTCTTACCCGCGTCGATGTGCGCCATGATGCCAATGTTTCTTGTATTGTCTAACTTACCGGTCATATAAGAATGGTAAGGACGCGCTGTGGCGCGTCCATCCAGTTAAAAACGAAAATGCGAGAAGGCCTTGTTCGCCTCCGCCATCCTGTGTGTGTCTTCTTTGCGTTTGAATGCGGCCCCTTCTTCCTTATAGGCAGCCACGATCTCCGCGGCAAGTTTCTGCCCGAAGCTCTTTTCATGACGCTTGCGGGCGTAATTCACCAGCGACTTCATGCCGATGGAGCTTTTGCGGCCGGGCCGGATCTCCGAAGGGATCTGGAACGTGGCGCCCCCGATGCGGCGGCTGCGAACCTCAACCGACGGGGTGACGTTGGCCAGGGCTTTCTTGAAAACCTCGAGTCCGTCCTCCTTGGTCTTCTCCGTCACGGTTTCGATCGCTTCGTAAAAGACTTCAAAAGCTTTGTTCTTCTTTCCGGCCAGCATGATGTTGTTCACGAACTTGGTGACCAGCAGATCATTGAATTTCGGGTCGGGAACAATGGGTCTTTTCTTGGGTTTTGCTTTTCTCATATCGAAAATGTTGAGGCGCACGGTGGTGCGCCTTTACCATATATTATGTATTAACCTTTTTTCTCCTTGGGACGCTTGGCTCCGTATTTGCTCCGGCGCTGACGGCGGCCTTCCACGCCCGATGTATCCAGGGCGCCGCGGATGATATGGTAACGAACGCCGGGGAGGTCCTTCACACGGCCACCGCGGATCATCACGATGGAGTGCTCCTGCAGGTTGTGACCTTCGCCCGGGATGTAGGCGTTGACCTCCTTCCCGTTGGTGAGGCGCACCCTGGCCACCTTGCGCATGGCGGAATTCGGTTTCTTGGGCGTGGTGGTGTACACGCGCACGCACACGCCGCGCCGCTGCGGGCAAGAATCCAGTGCGGGCGACTTGCTCTTGTCTACCAGTTTTTGTCTTCCTTTGCGAACCAGTTGCGAAATCGTAGGCATATCAATGGTTTTGTAAATATTTTATCCGTTTTCCCCGGTTTTGGGAGTGCAAAAGTACAAATTAATTTGACACCACCAACATCGGGGTTGAAAACCTGTGCTTTGCGTTGCCGGGATAAACCCTGAATGACTTGCAGGAATGTAGGAAAGGAGGGGATCTTGCGAGACTTTCCACCGCGGCCCGTTGAATTTGACCGCAGTTGAAACCTATATGCGTCTCACTTTATCAGGTTTCCTTGCCGCTTCCGGCTTGTTATTCAATCGAAAACGCAAAATGGTTTTCGAGGGCGCAAAGGTACAAACAAAATCGACCCATGCAAAAAAAATGTGAAAAAAAGTTAAAAATTCTTCACGATCACGGCCGTGCCCTCGATGTCGGGGATGAGGGTCATGCCCTCGGGAATGGCCGCCACAAATTCATCGACGGCCTTCATCACCCCGGGCCACTTGTCGTTGTAGTCGTGCACCAGGATCACCCCGCCCGGTGAAAGGAGAGGATAGAAGAATTCCAACCCGGCACGGGTGGGCTTTTCCAGGTCGGCGTCGAGGTTGACGAGGGCCAGCGGCTCGCGGAAACCGGCCGCACTGCCGGGAAAATGCCCCGGGTGAAGGTGGATGTTGGCATTTCCGCCTATCCGGTCGATCACCGACTGCGTGCTGGTGTCGGCGAAATGCTGCGGGGTGTAGGTGGCCGCCTCGCCGCTCTCCCCCGCCAGGTCGCGGGGAGAAAACCCGCCAAAGGTGTCGAACAGATGAAACGGCCGGTCCGGGTCCATGTGATGCAGGACGCGGGCGCTGTCGCCCTTGTAAACCCCAAGCTCGGCAAACGCCCCCGGCACCTGGTTCCTGCGCAGCCGCTCCACCTGGAACCACCAGTTGAAAAAACGCACCATATCTATATAGCGGCGCTTCATCCGCCTCACTGCCGGCGGCACCCGCCCCGACTTCACCGCCTGCCGCCAGGGCCGCGGCTCGTCGTCGTGCAGGATGAACACGATCCACAGGTACCTGATAATCAGGAATAACAGCACCGCGATCAGGATATAATTCGCGGTCCAGAACAGGGAAACAAGCAGCACCGGGAGCATGGAGCAAAGATACTATGTTTGATGTACGATCTACGATGTACGATGTACGATCAAAGATCCGGGGGGCAGGGCAGACAGGTATTCAATGACCAATGGCAGTTACTTTTTCATGAACCTTCCCTGCAAAATGACAGATCCCCTTAATACTGTGACTATATACAAACCACCGGCAGGAAGGGCCGTGAGATCCAGGCTCAGCACTGCGGCCCGGGTCTCACACTCTCTTTCGGCCGTATCATTACGCAGGATAACGCTGTTTCCCTGCGGGAAATTCCGCAAAACGCCGTTCCATTCCGGATGGCACTGTCCGAATAACCCGGCCGGAACAAATAAAATAACCAAAATGATGACCCTGCGCATAACCAAGCAAAGATAAATCATTTCACCCGGGTTGTCAACCCGGATCGTACATCGTACTTCGTACATCATACATCCATTTCCTGTATCTTTGCACCTCCATTCCCCGTGAACGATGTCAGGCAACATTCTCGACGAGCTCAACGAAGCCCAGCGTGCGGCCGTGGTCGCCACCGAAGGACCGGTGATGATCATCGCCGGGGCCGGCTCGGGCAAGACCCGCGCCCTTACCTACCGCGTCGCCCACCTCGTCGAAAAAGGGGTTGACCCGTTCCATATCCTCGCCCTCACCTTCACCAACAAGGCCGCCCGCGAGATGAAAGACCGCATCACCCAGCTGGTGGGAGCCGAAGCCCGGAATGTGTGGATGGGCACCTTCCACTCGGTCTTCGCCCGGGTGCTCCGGGTGGAAGGACACCTGCTCGGCTACCCTTCCAACTACACCATTTACGATACCGACGACACCAAGCGGGTCATCAAAAACCTCATCAAAGACAACAACCTCGACGACAAGGTTTACCAGCCAGGCTATGTCCTCCACCGGATCTCGGCTGCCAAGACCAGCCTCATCGCGGCCGAAGAATACAACCAGAACCCCGCGATCAAGGAAGAGGACGCATCGGCAGGCAAGCCGAAAACGGCGGAGTTGTACATGCAGTACCAGAACAGGCTGCGCCGGGCCTCGGCCATGGATTTCGACGACCTGCTCTTCAACATGAACATCCTGCTGCGCGACTACCCCGACGTTCTTTACAAGTACCAGCAGAAGTTCCGCTACATCCTGGTCGACGAATACCAGGACACCAACTTCGCCCAGTATCTCATCCTCAAAAAGCTGGCAGCCAACAACGAGAACATCTGCGTGGTGGGCGACGACGCGCAGAGCATTTACGCCTTCCGCGGGGCCAACATCCAGAACATCCTCAACTTCCGCAACGACTATCCCGACCACAAGGTATTCAAGCTGGAACAGAACTACCGCTCTACCAAGACCATCGTGGAGGCGGCGAACAGGATTATTGCGCACAACAAGCAGCAGATATACAAGGAGATCTGGACAGAGAATGAGAACGGCCCCCTGATCCGCCTCATCCGTGCCTCCTCCGACAACGAAGAGGCCAACCTGGTGGCCCAGTCGATCTTTGAAGCGAAGATGAACGAACAGCTTCAGAACACCGCCTTCGCCATCCTCTACCGCACCAACGCGCAATCGCGTGCGCATGAAGAAGCGCTCCGGCGGCTCAACATCCCCTGCCGCATCTACGGCGGACTCTCCTTTTACCAGCGCAAGGAGATCAAGGACCTCCTCTCCTACTTCCGGCTGACCATCAACCATCGCGATGAGGATGCCTTGCTGCGCGTGATCAACTATCCCGCCCGCGGCATCGGAAAGACCACTGTCGAAAAACTGGTGGCGCTTGCCGACGAGCACAAACTGCCCATATTCGACCTGCTGGAACAACAGGAATCCGGCAAACTGCGGCTGGCGGAAGGAACGGGCCGCAAAGTGGCCGAGTTCCTCACCATGATCAAAAGTTTCACCGCCTTGCTCAGGACCCGGAATGCCTATGAACTGGCGAAGCACATCGCCGGATCGTCGGGGCTGATGAAGGAACTTTACGATGACAAGACACCGGAAGGGGTCAGCCGGTTCGAAAACCTGGAAGAGTTGCTCAACGCCATCAAGGAGTTCTCTGAAACACCCCGGACCGACCCGGAGACCGGAGAGATCGATCCGGGGGCCGTTCGGACCCTCGACGAATTCATGCAGGACGTGGCGCTGATCACCGACGCCGACAAGAGTAATCCCGACGACATCAACAAGGTGACGCTGATGACCATCCATGCGGCAAAAGGGCTGGAATTCCCCCATGTATATCTCGTCGGGATGGAAGAAAATCTTTTCCCCAGCATCCAGTCGCTGAATTCGCGCGCCGACCTGGAAGAGGAGCGGCGGCTTTTCTATGTCGCCGTCACCCGGGCCGAGCAGAGGCTTACCCTCTCGTACGCCGAAAACCGTTTCCGGTGGGGAACCCCGGTGATCTGCGAGCCGAGCCGGTTCATCCGGGAGATCCCCGAGCAGTTTATCGACTTCCCGAAAAAGGCGGCCCCGGCCCTATCCGGATATTCCCCGGAACACAACTGGTCGGCCACCCTCCCCGGACTGAACATGCCGCCGAAAAAACCCTTTGCACCGAAGAACTTTCAGAAAGTCACCCCGGCACCCCCCGGTGATCAGCCACCGCCGGCCGGAAAAGAAGCACCGGTTGATGAGATCACGACGGGAATGGAGGTGATACACGACCGGTTCGGCCAGGGAAAAGTCGTTTCAGTCGAAGGATACGGCCCCGACCGGAAAGCGACGGTGTTCTTTCCCTCCGTAGGACAGAAGCAGTTGCTGCTCCGCTTCGCCCGCCTTAAGATCGTGGGTTGACCCCACTCTTCCCTCTTCCCTCTTCACTCACCCCCTTTTCACTATCCTCTCTTCATTCAGAATGAATGGTGACGCGTGACGGGTGACGGGTGAAGAGTTAGCCGACCATGTCAGATCGTAAATCGTAAATCGTAAATCGCAAATAAATGAGTACTTTTGCAAAAAACTAAAGAATTTATTGTGGACGAACATCTCGAGTACAACACCACCCGCGAAATCATGTTCATTCCTGAATACGGAAGGAACGTGCAACGGATGATCCAATATTGCATCACGATTGAAGATCGTGAAAAACGGAACAAGACGGCCAAATTCATTATCAGCGTCATGGCAGAACTCAACCCGGCCGTGAAGGAGTCGGCCGATTACAAGCACAAGCTCTGGGACCACCTGCAGATCATCTCCGACTTCAAGCTCGACGTGGATGCCCCCTACCCCCCGCCTCCTCCCCTTTCGCTCAGTACCAAGCCCGAACATCTTTCGTATCACGAGAAAGAGATCGAGTTCAAGCATTACGGCAAGAACATCGCCCTGATGATCGAACGAGTGGCCGAACTGGAAGACGGCCGCGACAAGGACGAACTGGTGAAGGCGATCGCCAACCACATGAAAAAGTCGTATCTGAACTGGAACCGCGAATCGGTCAACGACGAACTGATCGTCCAACACCTGCGCACGCTGAGCAGTGACAGGCTCCGTCTCGACGAGAATTTCCGGTTCACCCACACCAACGATATCCTGGCCCAGAATCAGAAGAGGCAGCCTTTCCGCCAGGGGCAGGAGCGGAATTTCAAGAAACAGGGACATCAGAAGAATTACAAGCGGAACCGCAACAACCCGTCATGAGTTCCTTTGAGATCACCGGGGGAATAACACTCAACGGCGAAATTGTACCGCAGGGCGCTAAAAACGAGGCGTTACAGGTGATCTGCACCTGCCTCCTCACCTCCGACAAAGTCACCATACATAACCTGCCCGACATCCGCGATGTCAACAAACTCATCGAGTTGCTCGCTGCCATCGGGGTCAAGGTCACCCGGTCGGGGGCCGCGTCGTGCTCATTCGAGACCGGCGATGTCGATTTCGGCTACCTGACCACCCGCGAATTTCACGATAAAATGGCCAGCCTGCGCGGATCGATCATGATCCTCGGCCCGATGCTGGCCCGGTTCGGGAAAGGTTTCGTGTGCATCCCGGGAGGAGACAAGATCGGCCGCCGCCGGCTCGACACGCATTTCATAGGACTTCAGAAACTGGGGGCGAAATTCGAGTACAGCCCCGGCGAACAACTGTACCGCTTCACCACCGACGGGCTGACGGGAACATACATGCTCCTCGACGAGGCATCCGTGACCGGGACCGCCAACATCGTCATGGCAGCCGTCCTGGCACAAGGCACCACCACGATCTTCAACGCCGCCTGCGAACCCTACGTTTCCCAGCTGTGTTCCATGCTGGTGTCGATGGGGGCCGATATCCGCGGCATCGGATCTAACCTGTTGACCATCAACGGAGTGACACAGCTTCACGGCTGCGAGCACACCCTTCTTTCCGACATGATCGAAGTGGGAAGCTTCATCGGCCTCGCCGCCATGACCGGTTCGGAGATCACGATACGGAATGTCAATTACCGGCAACTGGGGCTGATTCCCGACGTCTTCCGGCGGATGGGCATCACCATCGAGAAAAGGAACGACGACATATACGTGCCGGCCCAGGAGCACTACGAGGTGGAAACCTTCATGGACGGTTCCATCATGACAGTGGCCGACGCCCCGTGGCCGGGATTCACCCCCGACCTGATCAGCATCGTGCTCGTCATCGCCACCCAGGCCAAAGGCAGCGTGCTGATCCACCAGAAGATGTTCGAAAGCCGTCTCTTCTTCGTCGACAAACTGATCGACATGGGCGCCAAGATCATCCTCTGCGACCCGCACCGGGCCACCGTGATCGGTCTCGACCACCGGTATAAACTCAGGGGCATCCGCATGTCGTCGCCCGATATCCGTGCCGGCGTGGCCCTGCTCATTGCCGCCCTCTCCGCCGAGGGAACCAGCGTCATCGACAACATCGAGCAAATCGACAGGGGCTACCAGCAGATCGATCTCCGGTTGCAGAAACTGGGCGCCCACATCCGGCGGATCAATGGCTGACATTTTGTCGCACTGCTTGAATTGGCAGGCTTTTTGACACCGCAGATGCGGAAAAATTTTCGTTCAATACATCATGATTCGTAAAAGCAAAAAAGAGCATCACGACCTGCCGGCAGAAGGTCAGCCGGCACCCATGCCCGGCGCGGAAGAGGAAATCAGGCAACAACAGGAACCCCCGGCAAACGGCGAAGGCGGCGAACCGCAGGCAGGCACAACGCCGGAAAGGTCCGGCACAGACCCCTGCTCCGAACTCAACGACAAATATCTGCGGCTGTACTCCGATTTTGACAACTTCCGCAAGCGGACCCTGAAAGAAAAGATCGAACTGTCGAAATTCGCCTCCGAAGAGGTGATCCGGAAACTCCTGCCGGTGCTCGACGATTTCGACCGCGCCCTGAAAGCGTTCGAAACCGCGACCGGGGCCGACCAGGCGCTGAAGGACGGCATGGTACTGATCCACAATAAATTCTTCTCGCTGCTGCAGCAGCAGGGATTGCAACCGATGCGGGCGGTTGGCGAGCCGTTCGACACCGATTTCCACGAAGCCGTCACCAACATTCCTGCGCCAAAACCCGAGGACAAGGGAAAGATCGTGGATGTGATCGAAAAGGGATACCTTCTTCACGGAAAGGTGATCCGCTTTGCAAAAGTTGTCGTCGGAAGCTAACCTACCGTCATGTCAAAACGAGATTATTACGAAATACTCGAAGTAGGCCGCGACGCCTCCCCCGAGGATCTCAAGAAAGCCTACCGCAAACAGGCTATCCGGTACCATCCCGACAAGAACCCGGGCAACAAGGAGGCGGAAGAGAAATTCAAAGAGGCGGCCGAAGCATACGAAGTGCTCAGCGATCCCGGCAAACGCCAGCGATACGACCAGTTCGGCCATGCCGGAATGAACGGCAGCGGTGGTTATGGCGGATTCAGCGGGGGCGGGATGAGCATGGAGGACATTTTCAGCCATTTCGGAGATATCTTCGGTGGCGGCGACCCTTTCAGCTCCTTTTTCGGAGGAGGGGGGGGACGCCGGAGAGGCAAGACCGTCAACCGGGGCTCAAACCTGCGTGTCAAGGTAAAACTGACGCTGGAAGAGATCGCCCAGGGTGTCGAGAAAAAGATCAAGGTGAACAAGTATGTTGCCTGCAACACCTGCCAGGGCACCGGGGCAAAAGGGGGCAGTGCCTACTCCACCTGCTCCACATGCCACGGATCGGGGCATGTCACCCGCGTCACCTCCACCTTCCTGGGCCAGATGCAGACCACCCAGACCTGTCCCAACTGCGGCGGGGAGGGACAGGTGATCACCGACAAATGCACGGAGTGCGCCGGGAACGGAGTGGTCAAGGGCGAAGAGGTCATCTCGATCCGGATCCCCGCAGGGGTGGCCGAAGGAATGCAACTGTCGATGGGCGGCAAAGGCAATGCCGCTGCCCGCGGCGGCATCGCCGGCGATCTTCTGATCCAGATCGAGGAGGTGAAAAACCCTCTCTTCGTGCGTGATGGCAACAACCTGCTGTACGAGCATTACATCTCGTTCCCCGAAGCGACCCTGGGCAGCAATGCCGAAATTCCCACCATCGAAGGCAAGGTCAAGGTGAAAATAGAACCGGGGACTCAAAGCGGCAAAGTGTTGCGGCTCCGGGGAAAAGGACTGACCAGCATCAACGGGTACGAAGGGAAAGGCGACCTGCTGGTCAGCATCATCGTGTGGACTCCGAAATCCCTGTCAAAGGAAGAAAAAACAATCCTCGAGAAGCTGGAAAATTCGCCGAATTTCAGGCCCGCCCCCGGCGAGCAGGACCGCAACTTCTTCTCCCGGATGAAAGACCTGTTCAACCACTAAAACCACACCGCATGGACCTCTTTTCCGCGGAATCGGTCTCCAAGCAATACGAAAACCACAAAGCGCTCGACCGGGTGACCATCCGCGTTGCCGAGGGCCATATTTTCGGACTTCTGGGACCCAACGGGGCAGGCAAGACCACCCTGATCCGCATCATCAACCAGATCATAGCCCCCGACGAGGGCGAACTGGTGTTTTCGGGCCGCCGGATGCAAGCCGGCGACATTGCCGACATCGGCTACCTACCCGAGGAACGTGGGCTCTATAAAAAAATGACCGTCGGGGAACAGGCTCTCTACCTGGCCCGGCTCAAAGGCCTTTCGCGACACGATGCCCACCACAGGCTGAAGGAGTGGTTCGACAAATTCGGAATGAAGGGATGGTGGAACAAGAAGGTGGAGGAACTGTCGAAGGGAATGCAGCAGAAAGTGCAGTTCCTGGTCACCATCATCCATGAACCGAAACTGCTCATCTTCGATGAACCTTTCAGCGGCTTCGACCCGATCAACGCCAACATGCTTAAGGAAGAGATCCTCGCGCAGCGCGAAAAAGGGGCCACGATCATCTTTTCCACCCACAATATGGCCTCCGTCGAAGAGCTGTGCGACGACATCGCCCTGATCGACCGCTCGCGGGTGATCCTCGACGGGGCCGTGAGGGATATCAAGAAAACCTTTGCAACCAACACCTTTACCGTCAGCTTCAACACCTTCGAAGGGGCGCTGTCGTCCATCCTGCCCGGCCCGTTCCAGGTGGTGTCGGAAAGCAGGGATCCCGACCACCGCCATGCCGTGGTCAAGCTTCCCCCGGAAGCCAGCCCCAACCACCTGATCGCCGCCCTGCTGCCCCATGTCACCCTATACGCCGTGAACGAACAGATCCCGGGCATGAACGACATCTTCATCGAAGCGGTCACCCGTCAATCCTCCCACCCCACAACAGCCGACTGACATGAACAAGATCTTCCTCATCATCCAGCGGGAATACCTGACCCGTGTCAGGAAGCGCTCCTTCATCGTAATGACGATCCTGGGACCGATCCTGATGGCCGCCACCATTGTCATACCGGTGTACCTGGCCACCCGGACCAATGAAACAAAAACCGTCGCCGTGCTGGACGAGTCGGGGGTCTTTGCCGGCAAGTTCAAAGATACCGACCACATCAAATTCCATGACGTGGTCACCGATATCTCCACCGCCAAGGTCAGTTTCGCCAAAAGCGGGGACCATGCGCTTCTCTACATCCCGAAAACCGACGTAACCCTGCCGTCGAACGCCCTCATCTATTCGGGCAAGAACGTAAACATCAATGTAACATCCTATGTCAAGGATGTCATGCGCAAGCGCGTCGAAGAACTCAAGCTGGAAGCGCAACTTCGCGGGATCCAGTCGGCCGGTGAAAAGCCTGTTTCGGTCGATGACATCCTCCGTTCGATCAAGACCACGATCGACATCAATACGATCAAGATCGGCGACGACGGCAAAGAGACGAAGAGCTTCACCGAGGTCAGCATGATCCTGGGCATGTTTGCCGCCATCCTGATCTACTTCTTTATTTTCATGTTCGGCTCACAGGTGCTGCGCGGGGTGATCGAAGAGAAATCGAACCGCATCGTCGAAGTGATCGTTTCATCGGTCAAGCCATTCCAGCTGATGATGGGCAAGATCGTGGGCGTCGGGCTGGTCGGATTGACTCAGTTCCTGCTATGGGTGGTGCTGACGTTCGGCATCGTGACCATCGTCACATCCACCCTGGTTCCTCAGGAGATGAAAAAAACGGCCACCGACCAGGTGCTGAAGCAGCAGACCGGTCTGAGTCCCGAGATATCGACAGCGCTCAATTCCGCCCGGGAAGAGAATCCGCAGGAGGGAATGGGACAGGTGATGGAGGCGATCGGTACGATCAATTTTCCCCTGATGATCGGCGCGTTTTTATTCTATTTCATTTTCGGGTACCTGCTTTATGCCGCGCTGTTCGCCGCTATCGGCGGCGCCGTCGACAACGAGGCCGACACCCAGCAATTCATGTTCCCCATCACCATCCCGCTGATCCTCGCCATCGTGATGGCCCAGTACGTCATCCAGGATCCCGACGGTCCGGTTTCTTTCTGGCTTTCGATCATCCCGCTCACCTCCCCGGTGATCATGATGATCCGGATCGCCTTCGAAGTCTCCGTATTTGAAGTGATCCTGTCGATGGTGCTGCTGATCCTGGGATTCCTTGGCACCACCTGGCTGGCAGGAAAGATCTACCGCACGGGCATCCTGATGTACGGTAAGAAAGTAAACTACCAGGAGATCTGGAAATGGCTGAGGCACAGGTAAAAAAAAGGGATGCTCTCCGCATCCCCTCCGCCGGTCCTATTTGTCCAGCATCTTAGTCCATTCGTATTTTTTCCGCTTCTTCCAGTCGCCTTGATGGTACACATAGCTGGCGATCAGCGGCAACACGCTGGTCGCTTCGGCATAAACCATTCTTTCATACACCGTATCGACTTTTCCCCAGCTTGACGCCTCCTTCAGGGTTGAACTGGAGCAGGCTCCGTCGCGGGAATCGGCGACCGTGATCTGTACGGCGTACTTGTGCATGGGCACCTCCTTCCCGAGCACTTCGGCGCAGATCACCGTATCCTGGACAAAATTCTTCGGGACTCCGCCGCCGATCATGAATAGTCCGGAGGTTTTTGCAGCCATCTTGATCTTCGTCAGTTCGAGAAAATCCTTGACCGAATCGATGGAGACATGTTTTTTGGGATGGTCCCACTGGTGCTTCACCAGTCCGAAGCCGGCGCTGCTGTCGCTGAACGCGGGGCAGAAGATGGGGACGTTGTTTTCGAAACATGCCTGAACGAGTGAATCCTTCTTTTTGGAATTCCTTACCAGCCAGCGGCCCATTTCCCGAATGAATTCACGCGAGGAATAGGGCCTGGGTTCCAGGCTGTCGGCGATCTTGTTGATCGTCATGTCGCACACCTGGAGCTCTTCCTCGTCGATATAGGTGTCGTAGATCCGGTCGATGTAGTGGTCGCGCAGCAGCTTGTCGTCGGCATAGGGCGTCCCCTTGTAATGCTTGAACCCGAGGGCCTCGAAGAAGTCCATGTCGACGATGGAGGCTCCGGTGGCGACGATGGCATCCACCATGTTGTTCTTCACCAAATCGACATAAACCTGCATGCACCCGCCAGCGCTGGTGCTTCCGGCCAGGGTGAGGAAGATGGTGCAACCTTTGTCGGTGATCATCCGGTTGAGGATATCGGCCGCGGCGGCGGTGTCGCGCGAGGTAAACGACATGTCGCGCATGGCATCGATGATCGGTGTGGCATTGATGGCCTTGATATCCACATGTTTCACCTGTTCTTTCAGGATGACTTTTTTGCTCTTCTTCATCTTCTTTTTTTTTTGTAAAAATACAAAATCGGGCCGGAATTGTAAAAAACTCAGTACCCCAGTATCTTCAGCATCGATTTAAAGCTTTGCTCCTTCGACCAGAGCTTGGTGGTGACCTCGCCTGTTTCCTTGTCGAGGTCGATCAATACATGTTTCGGTGCCGGGATCAGGCAGTGCTGGATGCCTCCGTATCCGCCGATGGCTTCCTGGTATGCCCCGGTGTGGAACATGCCGATATACTGAACGTCGTTCGGGCTGATCTTTGGAAGATATACAGCGTTGCTATGCTCCTCGGCATTGTAAAAATCTTCGCTGTCGCAGGTAAGTCCGCCCAGGAAAACCCGCTCATATTCCACATCCCAGTTGTTGACCGCCAGCAGGATGAATTTCTGGTTGATCGCCCACGTGTCGGGCAGGGTGTTCATGAACGAACTGTCGATCATATTCCAGATCTCCCGGTCGTTCTGCCTTTTCTGGTCGATGATGGAGAAGAGGATCGCCCCGCTTTCGCCAACGGTGAATGATCCGAATTCGGTGAAGATATCCGGTTCCGGCACTTCATACCGCTCGCACATGCTTTTGATCTGGGCTATTATCTCTTCCGCCATGTACTCGTAGTCGTAAACAAATTCGAGCGAGTTCTTAATGGGCAGCCCCCCCCCGATGTTGAGGAAAGTCAGTTCGGGGCATAGTTTCTTCAGTTCGCAATACACCTGGACGCTCTTGGTCAGTTCGTTCCAGTAGTAAGCTTTATCCTTGATCCCGGTGTTGATGAAGAAGTGCAGCATCTTCAGTTCAAACTTCGGATTGTCGCGGATCTTCTCCATGTAATAGGGAATGATATCATTGTACCGGATCCCCAGCCGAGAGGTGTAGAAATCGAATTTAGGTTCCTCTTCGGAGGCGATGCGGATCCCGATCTTCACCCGGTTCTGGATGTCCGGTTCGTACTTTTCGAGTTCAAACAGGTTGTCGAGCACGGGTATAACGTTGCTGAAACCGTTATTCACCAGGCTGACGATATTCTCAATGTACATGGGCCTTTTGAACCCGTTGCAGATCACGTACCGGTCCTTCGGGAAAAGCCCCTTTTCCGCCAGGTCCTCGATGATATTGATATCGAAGGCGGAAGATGTTTCCAGGTGAATGTCATTCCTGAGCACCTCTTCCAGAACGAAGCTGAAGTGTGAGCTCTTGGTGCAGTAACAGTAATGGTAATCGCCCTGGTAATCGACTTTGGCCATGGCGACATTGAAGAGCCTCTTGGCCCGCTGTATCTGAGAGGATATCTTCGGAAGGTAACTGATCTTCAGCGGTGTCCCGTACTGTTTGATGATATCCATCAGGGGTACGCTGTGAAAATAAAGCTCATTGTCAACCACTTCGAACTCCGGTTGGGGAAAATCGAAGGTCTGTTCAATCAGATCAATGTACTTGTTCTTCATCGCCGGAATTTTAAATGTAAATGACCCGGATTGGCATCTTCCGGGCAATGCAAGTCACCCGGATTATATTTTCCCGGCAAATTTAGATCAATATGGTGAGATTTCGACCGTCTGTCCGTTGTTTTTTCGGTTTTTCTACCTTTGCAGGGAGGTCCGTCCTGTCCGGCGAACCTCCCTTCTGTTGTATGGAAAGTCTGACGGATCTGCTCCTGACCGAGATGTCGAGGCGAAACACCGACCTTGTGGCGGACCTGGTGCGTGCCCGGCCGGAACTCTTCGACGAGTTGTTCGATCTGTTCATGAGCGGCAGGGACCCGGTGGACCGCCGGGCGGCATGGGTGGTGGATACGGTAAGCGAAAGCCGTCCCGAACTGATCGAAGGGAGATTGGATGAGATCATCGACCGGCTTCACCAATTCGGCCACGACGGCTTGAAGCGACATTCGCTCCGCATCCTGTCGCGTTCGCCCCTGCCCGGGGAAAAACGGTTGGGGGAACTGATCAGGATATGCTTCGATTGGCTGGTTTCGCCTTCCGAAGCCATTGCCGCCAAAGTCTATTGCATGGATCTTTTATCCCGGGTATCGGAGATCGAGCCCGACCTCCGGCAGGAGCTGGCCGACTCGATCGAATGGCGCCTCGGGGAGGAGAGCGCCGGATTCCGGAACCATGGCCGCAAAGTGCTGAAGAGACTGTACGCCGGAATGGCCGCTCCCGCGCACCGGCGTTAATGCCCGGACCGGCGCAGGGTGTCGCCGGAGAAATTTATTCCATTGGTATTTCCAATATATTTTCTAATTTTGCACCCTCAAAAAAAGGCTTACGCTTAACCCATTTAAATTCAAGACTCATGCAGCACAAAGGCGTTGTTAAATTTTTCGCGATCACCTTTATCATCGTTTGCCTGTTCCAGTTGTCGTTCACCTTTATCAGCTACTATTACTCGGGCAAATCCGACTCGTATGCCAATGCCCCCCAGGTGAAAGAAATGGCCCGGAAAATGGCACTGGGTGATCCGCTGAAGGAAGAATACTTCTATGACTCCATCACGAAATCACGCCAGGAATATTTCAATGATTCGATGGCTTCCATCAATGTTTTCAATATCCTGCTCAAAAAATACACCCTGAAGGATGTCAGGGAGCGTGAAATCAACCTGGGACTCGACCTGAAAGGCGGCATGAACGTCACCATGGCGGTATCCGTTCCCGACGTGATCCGTGCCCTTTCGGGGAACAACCAGGACCCCACTTTCATGAAAGCCCTCAACAAGGCGATCGAACTGGAGAAGACCAGCACCAGCGATTTTGTCGACCTGTTCGCCCAGGCTTTCCGGGAAACCGATCCGAACGCCAAACTGGCCGCGATCTTCAACACCGTTGAACTGAAGGACCGGATCAATTACAACTCCAGCAACGACGATGTGATCAAGGTCATCCGCGAAGAAAGCAACGCCGCCATCGACCGCACCTACAACATTCTCACCACCCGCATCGACCGGTTCGGCGTTGTGCAGCCCAACATCCAGCGTCTTCAGACCGCCGGCCGCATCCTCATCGAACTTCCGGGCATCAAAGATCCGGAACGCGTAAGGAAACTGCTGCAGGGTTCAGCCCAGCTCGAGTTCTGGGAAACCTACCAGTTCCCCGAACTGCAGCCCTTCTTCTCGGAAGCGAACACCAAGCTTATCTCCGTCCTGTCGGCCACCCCCGACACCACCCGCGCCGACAGCACCCTGGCCGCCGACACCGCCGCCACCACCCAGGCGATCGCGGCCAAGCAGACCCTGGCCGAAAAGAAGCCCGCCGAAACCAAGACCACCGTAAAGACGGATACGGCAAAGAAAGACACCTCCAAGGGGAACGCCCTGCTCAAGCAGCTTGACAGCGACACCTCCAAGGCTGCCATGGAAAAGAAACAAAAGCAGTCGTTCGATGAATATGCCCAGAAAAATCCGCTCTTCGCTTACCTGAATCCCGCGATCTATCAGAACAAGGAAGGCCAGTATGTGGCCGGGCAGACGGCCATGGTGGGTCGGGCTTTCATCAAAGATACCGCCCGCGTCAACCAGATGCTTCGCCTGACCAAGGGGCTGTTCCCGCGCGACCTTAAACTATCATGGACCGTGAAACCGCGCGCCGAAGCCAAAGACGTGCTGGAACTGGTCGCACTGAAGGTCACCTCGCGCGACGGTTCCCCTGCCCTCGGCGGCGACGTCATCGTAGCGGCCCGCCAGGATTACGATCAGAACGGACGGGTCGAAGTATCGATGTCGATGAACAGCGAAGGTGCCCGCATCTGGAAGCGGCTCACCGGCGAGAACATCGGCAAGCAGGTCGCCATCGTGCTCGACGGGTATGTTTACAGCTACCCCAACGTCAACAGCGAGATCCCCAACGGGATGTCCTCCATCACCGGCGGTGAGATGACCATCGAAGAGGCGCAGGACCTTGCCAACATCCTGAAGGCAGGTAAACTTCCCGCCCCCGCCCGGATCGTGGCAGAAGAGATCGTCGGACCTTCGCTCGGACAGGAATCCATCAACGCCGGCCTCCTCTCGTTCATCATCGCCTTCCTGGGCGTTCTGCTTTACATGTCGCTCTATTACGGCCGCGCCGGACATGTTGCCGACATCGCCCTCTTTGCCAACGTATTCTTCCTCTTCGGTGTCATGGCTTCCATCGGGGCCGTCCTCACCCTCCCCGGCATCGCCGGCATCGTGCTCACCCTGGCCATGGCCGTCGACTCGAATGTGATCATCTATGAACGAATGCGCGAAGAGATCCGTGCCGGCAAGGGCATGCGGCTGGTCGTCAAAGACGGTTTCCGCCACGCCCTTTCCGCCATCATCGACGGACACGTGACCACCATCCTGACCGGTATCGTCCTCTATATTTTCGGCTCGGGCCCGGTCCAGGGGTTTGCCACCACCCTGGTGCTCGGACTTCTCCTTTCGCTCTTCTCCTCCATCTTCATCGCCCGTCTCGTGTTTGAATGGATGCTCGACCGCGAGATGCACATCACCACCGGCAACCGGTTCACCATGAACCTGTTCCAGCACATCAACTTCGATTTCATCGGCGTGCGCAAGAAGATGTACATCCTGTCGATCCTCATCATCCTGCCGGGTATCGTCAGCATCTTTGTCCGCGGATTGGATCCGGGCCTGGATTTCACAGGGGGACGCAGTTTCATCGTCCGTTTTGACCAGAATGTCCACACCAACGAGGTGCGAGAGTCCCTGCGCAAAGTTTTCGGTGAATCGCCCGAAGTAAAGACCTTCGGTCCGAAGAACCAGGTGAAGATCACCACCAAGTTCATGATCAGCGAGCGCAGCAAGGAGTCGGATTCGATCTTGTCGGCCCGCCTGTACGACGGAGTGAAGTCCTTCTACACAAGGCCGGTCACCTATGAACAGTTCAAGTCGAATGCACCCGACAAGATCATCGGCGAACTTAGTTCACAGCGTGTTGATCCGACCATCAGCTATGCCCTCATCTGGAAAGCCTTCATGGCCGTCATCTTCTCCCTGGTCATCATCTTTATTTACATTGCATTCCGTTTCAAGAACTGGCAGTTCGGAGTCGGAGGGGTGGTGGCCCTTGCCCACGACTCACTGATCATCATCACGATGTTCACCCTGTTCCACGGCATCCTGCCCTTCGGGATGGAGATCGACCAGCATTTCATCGCCGCCCTGCTGACCGTGATCGGATACTCGATCATGGACACGGTAATCATCTTCGACAGGATCCGCGAGTACCGGGCCCTTTACCCGAAACGGGAACTGGCCAGCAACATCAACGCCGCCATCAACAGCACCCTCGGCCGTACCATCAACACTTCGGGTGTTACCCTGGTTACGCTGATTGTCATCTTCATCTTCGGCGGCGAGGTGCTTCGCGGATTCACCTTCGCCCTTATCATCGGTGTCATCTCGGGCACCTACTCGTCGGTGTTCAACGCCACCCCTATTGCTTACGACATCCTGATCTGGCAGAAGCGCCGCCGCGAACGCAAGGAGCTTGAGGCTTCGAAAAAAGCCAGGTAATCCCCCCGACCGGGAAAAAAATGGCTGCCCCGCCGGGCAGCCATTTTTTTTACTCCTTCCAAGACTTTTCTCTATCTTTGTACGTTCAACTGCCATCCAATCCGCATTTCATGCACCCAAAGGTTGTCGTTTTCCTCGTGCTGGCATTCCTGGCCTGGATGCCGGGTGTCGTTGCACAAAACAAATTTTCCAGGGCGGCCGATGCGGCGTACGCCGACCAGATGTTCCTCCAGGCCCTGCAGAAGTATCAGAAAGCCTATTCCAAAGTTAAGAAGAACAAGGCTGAACGTGACCGGATATCCCTCCGCATCGCCGAGTGCTACCGGATGATGAACAATACAAAGAAAGCGGAATCCGCCTACAAACGGCTGGTAAACAACGCCGCCTACGTCAAGGACAACCCGAAGATCCTGCTGATGTATGCCGACATGCTGAAGACCAACGGCAACTACGACGAGGCCATCAAGCAATACAAAGCCTACAAGACTGCCGGACCATCGGACACCCGCGCCGACATCGGCATCGCTACCTGCACCGCTGCCAAAGAGTGGATCGCCAACCCCACAAAATATTCGGTCAAATGGGAGAAATTGCTGAATACCAAGGAGGATGAGTTCGCCCCGGCCTATGCCGACAAGAAAAACATCTCCATCCTTTTCACCTCCGACCGTACCGGCGGCAAGGGAAGGAACGTCGATAACTGGACGGGACTGGGATTTTCGGACCTTTTCCTCTCCCGCATCGACCGCAAGGGTGACTGGAGCAAACCGGTGACAGCCGACGATGGCGGCATGATCAATTCCAAGACCAACGACGGTGTCGGGCAGTTCAACGCGAAGTATTCCGCCTATTATTTCACCCGGTGCTGGAACGAACCCGGTAAGAAGAACGGCTGCGCGATCATGCGTGCCAGCCGGCAGGGAGGCACCACCTGGTCGGAGCCCGATCCGGTGGACCTGGGGGGGGACTCTTCCACGGTCCTGGGCCATCCCAGCGTCGGGTCCGACGAAACCATCTTCTTTTCGGCCGACCTCCCGGGAGGATTTGGCGGCAAGGACATCTGGATGGCTAAAAGGGACAAGAAGGGCGGGAAATACGTGAAAGTGAACCTGGGCCCGAAGATCAACACCCCCGGCGACGAAATGTTCCCCTTCATCCGTAACGACAGCATCCTTTACTTCTCCTCCAACGGGCATCCCGGCATGGGGGGACTCGATATTTTCGTCTCGACCCGGTCGAAAACCGGCACCGCCGGCACCTACCAGTGGCAGAGCGGCCTCGACAACAACACCTTCGCCAACGTCAACGGTGCGACCACCAATGCCTACAAGGCTTCCGGGGCCATGACGACCGATTCATGGACCTACCCGATCAACCTGCGTCACCCCATCAATTCACCGGGCGACGATTTCGGCATCGTATTCAACAACGAGGAGTTGGAGCAGGGATTGTTCTCCTCCAACCGGGCGGGGGGCAAAGGCCGCGACGACATCTATTCGTTCGTCATACCGCCGGTTTACTATACCCTGGAAGGAACCGTGACCGACGACCGGACCCTTCAGCCGGTTGCCGGCGCCAAGGTGCGCATCGTCGGAACCGACGGACGGGCCTTCGAATACACGACCGACGAGAAGGGTCATTACGGGTTCAACAAGATGCAGATCATGGCGAAAACCACTTACGACATCCTCGTGACCCGGAAGGACTATTTCAACGAGAAGGGACGCGAAACCACGGTCGGGATCGAACGGAGCAAAGACCTTGTGCGCAATTTCGTGCTCAAACCCATCCCGAAGAAGCCGGTGGTGCTGCCCGACATCCTCTATGACCTGGCCAAATGGGATCTGAAGCCGCAATACCGGGATTCGCTGCAAGGACTGATCGAGACCCTCGATGCCAACGAAAATATCGTGATCGAACTGGCCTCGCACACCGACTCGCGCGACAGCGAAGAGCGCAATGACATCCTTTCCCAGAAACGGGCTCAGAGCGTAGTCGATTACCTGATCTCGCGCGGCATCGACCCTGACCGGCTGGCCGCCAAGGGATACGGCGAGAGGGTTCCCCGGATCCTTTCCAGGGATATCATGCGCGAAGGTTTCACATTCAAGGCCGGTACGGAACTGAACGATTCGGTCATCAACCTGCTGCCTTCCACCGCGGTGAAAGAAGCCGCTCACCAGATGAACCGCCGCACGGAGTTCTCGATCCTGCGCAACGATTTTGTACCGAAGACCCGCGTGGCTAAGAACCTGCCACCCGCACGGATCGAAATGGTCGTTAATCCCGAGGAAAACAACGTGCCTTTCAAGAAGACAAAAGAGGGCATGCGCCAGGCCACCAGTTACATCAACGGGATCACCACCGAATTCCTGTTCGATGCGCGCGAAAAGGAGGTCTACCTCTCGCCGGTGGTGGCCCTGAAACTGCTGAAGGACGGTGTCATCGACAAGACCAGTTTTGAAGGCGATCCCGAGAAGATCATCGGGGAGGGCACCATTGCCGACAAGGCCGTGGTGACCCTGAAGGAGGTGAGGATCGGGAAAAATACCGTCAGGGACGTCAAGGCCACGATCAACAAGAAGATCCCCTCGTTCCAGTTCGGCGACACCCTGATGAAAAAGTTCGGCCGGTACAGCGTCGATGACGCGGCCGGCGAGATCATCTTCGAATGAGCCCGGGCGACCGATACGGACAGCGAGGAGTCTCCTCTGCCAAGGAAGAGGTCCATGCCGCCATCCGTGATGTCGATAAGGGGCTGTTTCCTAAAGCGTTCTGCAAGATCATTCCCGACATCCTCGGGAACGATCCCGACTGGTGCAACATCATGCATGCCGATGGCGCCGGGACAAAATCCTCGCTGGCCTACCTGTACTGGAAAGAGACCGGCGACCTTTCGGTGTGGCGGGGGATCGCCCAGGATGCCATCGTGATGAACCTGGACGACCTGCTTTGCGTGGGCGCCACAGGCAACATTCTGCTCTCTTCCACCATCGGCAGGAACAAAAACCTGGTGCCGGGCGAGGTGATCCGCGAGATCATCCGGGGCACTGAAGAATTCCTTTCACGCATGCGGGCGCTGGGAATCGGGATCCATTCCACGGGAGGGGAGACGGCCGACGTGGGCGACCTGGTCCGTACCCTCATCGTCGATTCGACCGTCACCTGCCGGATGAGGCGGAAAGAGGTGATCGACAACGGCAATATCCGCGCGGGCGACGTCATCGTGGGACTCTCTTCCTCCGGCCAGGCAACGTATGAAACAGAGTACAACGGCGGGATGGGCAGCAACGGGCTCACTTCGGCCCGGCATGATGTTTTGGACGCAGGATATGGCAAAAGGTACCCGGAAAGTTTTGATCCGCTCATGCCGGAAAACCTTGTTTACTCTGGCAGCCGACGATTGACCGATCCTTCTGATATTCCGGGTACAGATATCGGCAAGCTCATCCTCTCCCCTACCCGTACCTACGCTCCCGTGGTCGTTTCCGTTCTGGACCGCTATCGCCATCGCATTCACGGCATGGTCCACTGCAGCGGGGGCGGACAGACCAAGATCCTCCATTTCATCGACCGGATGCATGTCATCAAAGACAACCTTTTCACTGCCCCGGCGTTGTTCCAACTCATCCGGTCGGAATCGGGTTCGTCCTGGGAGGAGATGTACCGTGTTTTCAACATGGGCCATCGCCTGGAGTTTTACCTTCCCGAAGATGACGCCGAAGGAGTGATTGCCATTTCCAGGTCGTTTGGAATCGATGCGCAGATCATCGGGCGGTGCGAGCCCGGTGACGAAAGAAAGCTGACCTTGCGGACCTCATATGGCGAATTCGTCTATTAGCGGGGAATTGGTTACCTTTGCACCTTCATTTTACACAACCCGATGCTTGACAAGTTAGAGGCGATCCGGCTGCGATTCGAGGATATCCAGAACCAGATGAACGATCCTGCCGCCATGAGCGACATGAAGAGTTATATCCGGCTCAGCAAAGATTACAAGGAACTCCAGCCCATCATGGTGGCTTTTGAAACCTACAAGTCCATCCTATCCAATATCGACAACGCCAAGGACATCATCCACAACGAAAAGGATGAAGAATTCCGGTCACTGGCCAAGGAAGAACTCGGTGTTTTAGTGACCGAAAAAGACCGCCTGGAGGAGAGCATCCGGATGATGCTCGTGCCGGCCGATCCGGAGGACGGTAAAAATGCCGTGATCGAGATCCGTGCGGGTACCGGGGGTGATGAAGCCAGCATTTTTGCGGGCGACCTGTACCGGATGTACAGCAAATTCGCAGAATCGAAGCGGTGGAAGGTCGAACTTGTAGATTTTACCGAAGGCACCATGGGAGGTTTCAAGGAGATCATATTCAACCTGTTGGGAGAGAATGTTTACGGTCAGATGAAGTATGAATCGGGTGTGCATCGCGTTCAGCGCGTTCCGCAGACAGAAACCCAGGGGCGGGTCCACACCTCTGCCGCCACCGTGGCCATCCTCCCTGAAGCCGACGAGTTTGATGTGGAGGTCAAACCGGCCGATGTCCGCAAGGACACCTTCTGCTCGTCGGGACCGGGCGGACAGTCGGTCAATACGACCTATTCGGCCATCCGTTTGACCCATATTCCTTCGGGCATCGTGGTCTCATGCCAGGATGAGAAGTCGCAGATCAAGAATTTCGAAAAGGCAATGAAGGTGCTGCGGTCGCGGCTGTACGAACTGGAACATCAGAAGTACCTCGATGAAATATCGAAAAAGCGCAAGACCATGGTCTCGACCGGCGACCGCTCAGCCAAGATCCGCACCTACAATTATCCCCAGAGCCGGGTCACCGACCACCGCATCAACCTGACCCTCTACAATCTGCCTGTGGTGATGGACGGCGACGTGCAGCCGCTCATCGATGCCCTGCAACTGGCAGAAAATGCGGAACGGCTCAAGGAGGCGGGAACCAATTAAATAGCGAAATAGCGAAATAGCGAAAAAATTCATTTATGGATTTTAACGGACTGACGGGGCTGATCAAAAAAAAGAGGTCGTTCCTTTGTGTCGGGCTGGATGCAGATATCTCGAAGATACCGTCTCATCTTCTGGCGCATGAGGATCCCATTTTTGCATTCAACAAAGCGATCATCGATGCCACGCATGACCTGGCGGTGGCATACAAGCCAAACCTGGCCTTCTATGAGTGCAACGGGCCGAAGGGGTGGGAAAGCCTTGCAAAGACCATCGGATATATCAACGAAAACTATCGCCATGAGGTGTTCACGATCGCCGATGCCAAGCGTGGCGATATCGGGAACACTTCAAAACAATATGCCCGGGCTTTTTTCGATCGGACCTCTTCGGGCATGGATTTCGATGCGGTCACAGTCGCTCCGTACATGGGCGAGGATTCGGTAACGCCCTTTCTGTCGTACCCCGGGAAGTGGGTCGTGTTGCTCGCGCTGACCTCGAACAAAGGTGCCGACGATTTCCAGTTCTTCGGGCAGGGGGGACGGCGGCTTTTCGAGGAAGTTTTAACCAAATCGCGGTCATGGGGAGACCCCGGCAATATGATGTACGTGGTGGGGGCCACCCGGCCGGAAATGCTCCGGGATGTAAGGGCGATCCTCCCGCATCACTTCCTGCTGGTACCGGGTGTCGGTGCACAGGGAGGCAGTTTGCAGGAGGTGGCGAAATACGGCATGACCGATGAATGCGGAATGATCGTCAACTCATCGCGCAACATCATTTTCGCCTCGTCGGGCAGTGATTTTGCCGAAGCGGCCCGGACCGGTGCGAAGGCCATGCAGGAGGAGATGGCGTCGATCCTCGACGCCCGGATCACTCGATGAAAGTGATCCAGCCGTGGGTATCGGGCTCCAATCCTTCCTGGATCCCTTTCAGTTTGTAGTAGAGCTTTTGCGAAACCGGACCGGGTTTTCCGTCCTTGCAGTAGATGAATTCCTTCCCTGTCTCCCGGTCATGGATCTTGCAGATGGGTGAGATCACGGCAGCAGTCCCGCAGGCACCGACCTCTTCAAACAGTTCAAGTTCTTCGACCGGAACATGGCGCTTTTCGACCTTCAGTCCCATCTCTTCGGCCAGGACCCTCAACGACATGTTGGTGATGGAGGGCAGGATGGAAGTCGAGTCGGGTGTCACATAGGTGTTGTTCCGGATCCCGAAGAAGTTGGCGGGTCCCGCCTCGTCGATGTATTTTTTCTCCCTGGCATCGAGGAAGATGCACGAGGCGAATCCGTCCTGGTGCGCACGATGGCCGGCATACAGGCTGGCCGCATAGTTTCCACCCACCTTGATATGACCCGTTCCCAGCGGTGCGGCCCGGTCGAAATCGCGCACGATCTGCATCCTGACAGGGTTGAATCCCTCCTTGAAGTATGGGCCCACCGGTCCGACGAAAACCATGAAGAGGTACTCTTTGGCAGGGGCGACACCCACCTGGGGACCTGTACCGATCAGTACGGGGCGAATGTACAGGGAGGCGCCTTCACCGTATGGAGGAACGTACTTCAGGTTGAGTTTGACAGCCTGGACCACCATTTTCGTAAAAAGTTCAACCGGCACTTCGGCCATCATGATGCCCCGGGCCGAACGGGCCATGCGTTTGGCATTTTCCTCGAGCCGGAATATGCGGATCCGGCCGTCCTTTCCCGTGAAGGCCTTCAGGCCTTCGAACGCCTCCTGCCCATAATGCAGGCAGGTAGCCGCCATGTGCATGGTGATGAACTCGGAATCCGAAACTTCGGGTTCGCCCCATTGACCGTTCCGGAAATAGCACCGCACATTGTAGTCGGTCTTGAAGTAGCCGAACGGCAAATTTTTCCAATCTATCGTGTCCATATGTTTGATTTTTGAAGGCGTGGAATGATGTGCCCGTAGGGATTAGTATTCGAGTAAACAGGGTGAAATACCCTGTAAAATTAGGAATTTTCCCATTCCGGTCGTGGCCCCGGAAAAAAAATATAACCCTCCTTTCCGGCTTGCCATTTTGGCAGATTGACAGGCTTGGCACTGACTTTGACAATTCCTGAGCAACCAACTAACCAGAAACGTCATGCAACAAGGCAAAATCAATGTTCAGACTGAGAACATTTTCCCGATCATCAAGAAATTCCTCTATTCGGAACATGAAATATTCCTTCGCGAGCTGATCTCCAACGCAGTGGATGCCACCCAAAAGCTCAAGACCCTATCGTCGCTTGGTAAATTCAACGGCGATCTGGGGGATCTGACCATCCAGGTAACCCTTGACAAGAAAAATAAAACGATCTCGGTCAGGGACCGGGGAATCGGAATGACTTCCGCGGAGGTTGACAAATACATCAACCAGATCGCATTTTCGAGTGCGGAAGAGTTCATCAAGAAATTCAAGACCAAGTCGGAGGCGGAGATGAATGCCATCATCGGCCATTTCGGGCTGGGGTTTTATTCCAGCTTCATGGTTTCGGACAAGGTGGAGCTCCTTACCAAGACTTATAAAAAAGGCGGTGAGACAGCCGCTGTGCGCTGGGAATGCGACGGCAGTCCCGATTACACGATGGACAGCTGCGACAAAACCGACCGGGGCACGGAGGTGATCCTCCACATCGCCGACGATTCGAAGGATTACCTGGAAGAGCACACCCTGCTGGGCATCCTGAAAAAATACTGCAAATTCTTACCGGTCCCCATTCAGTTCGGCATGGAAAAGCACTGGGAGACCGTGGAAGGGGAAAAGGACAGTGACGGGCACGACAAGCAGGTGGAAGTCGAGAAGCCGAGGATCATCAACAACACCGATCCCATCTGGAAGAAGAAGCCGGTCGACCTGACCGACGAAGACTACAAGCGATTCTACCATGAGTTGTACCCCTACACGTTTGAGGAGCCGCTTTTCTGGATCCACCTGAACGTCGATTACCCGTTCAACCTTACCGGCATTCTCTATTTCCCGAAGGTAAAACGCAACCTGGAGGTACAGAAAGATAAAATCCAGCTCTATTGCAACCAGGTCTTTGTGACCGATTCGGTGGAAGGGATCGTTCCCGATTTTCTGACCCTGCTCCACGGGGTGATCGATTCACCCGACATTCCGCTGAATGTCTCGCGAAGCTACCTGCAAAGCGACCCTAACGTCAAGAAGATATCGAACCACATCACCAAGAAGGTGGCCGACAAGCTCGAATCGTTGTTTAAGGACTCGAGGCCCGATTTCGAAGCCAAGTGGGACGATATCAAAGTCTTTATCCAGTACGGCATCATTTCGCAGCCCGATTTCTACGACCGTGCAAAAAAATTCTGCCTGCTTCGCAATGTCGACGGCAAGTACTTCACATTCGAAGAGTATGAGGCTCACATCGGCAGTGCCCAGCGCGACAAGGAGGGGCAGCTGATCTGCCTTTACGCCTCCAACGAGCAGGAACAGTACGGGCTGATCGAGTCGGTGAAGGAGCGCGGGTATGACGTGCTGCTCATGGACGGCGTCCTGGAATCGCACTTCATCAATGCCCTTGAACAGAAACTGGAGAAAACGCGTTTTACGAGGATCGATGCCGACACCCTCGACAAGCTGATCCGGAAGGAGGATGCATTGCCCTCGAAACTGAACGAAGACCAGCAAAAGGTGGTGAAGGAGATTTTCGAGAAGCAGGCCGACACGAAGAAGTTCAGCATCAACCTGGAGAGCCTGAGCGAAAAAGAGGCACCCGTTGTGGTCACCCGGAACGAGTTCATGCGCCGGATGAAGGACATGTCGGCATTGGGCGGGGGCGGCTACGGTTTCATGGGCGAGATGCCCGAGAATTACAACCTGGTCGTCAACACCAACCACCCTCTGATCGGCCGGCTGCTGTCGGAAACCGACCCGGAGAAGCAGAACGGAGTGGTGAAACAGCTGTTCGATCTTGCCCTGCTCTCGCAGAATCTGCTCAAGGGCAAGGAACTGGCTGACTTCATCCGGAAAAGCACGGAGGAGATACATATTTAGTATTGACGATTTAAGATTTCAGATTTAAGATTGACATTTCGACTTTATGGTTAAATACGTCTAATCCCTGTAACTTTACGGTAATAATTCGTCCAATACACCAGTTTAAATTTTAAGTTTGTTATTTCTTTAACCTTTAACCTGATACAACATGAAACTTAGCAAAGGCTGGATCATCCTGATCGTTGTGGTTGGCCTGATCCTTATGCTCATCGCATGGATCACCGGGATCAACAACAAGCTCGTGACCCGCGAAGAGGGTGTTAACAATGCATGGGCCAACGTGGAAAATGTTTACCAGCGAAGGCTGGACCTGATACCCAACCTGGTCAACACCGTGAAGGGGGTGGCCAGTTTCGAGCAGCAGACGCTCACCGCCGTGATCGAAGCCCGTGCCAAGGCCACCTCGGTCCAGATCAATCCGAAGAACCTGGATGAAGGTTCGCTGCAGAAGTTCCAGGAAGCTCAGAACGGCGTCAGTTCGGCGCTGGGAAGGCTGATGGTCGTGGTCGAAAAGTACCCCGAACTGAAGGCCACGCAAAACTTTTCGGAACTCCAGGCGCAGCTCGAAGGAACCGAGAACCGGATCACGGTGGAACGCCGCAGCTTCAACGAAGCGGCACAGGCATACAACACCTACCTCCGCCGTTTCCCCAACAGCATTTTTGCGGGGATGTTCGGCTTTGAGAAGAAAGCATACTTCCAGTCCACCGAAGGTGCCGATAAGGCGCCGGAGGTAAAATTCTGACGACATGCCGAGCGCGAAGGATTTCTTTTCACCACAGGAGCAGGAGGATATCCGCCAGGCCGTCATGAATGCGGAACTTGATACTTCCGGTGAGATCCGCATTCATATTGAGAACGATGTCCGTGGCGATGTCATGGACCGGGCTGCGTATTTGTTCCGGCAACTGGGCATGACACAGACGGAACTGCGGAACGGAGTGCTGATCTACCTGGCCGTGCACAACCGCCGGTTTGCCATCATCGGCGACCAGGGAATCAACCGGGTGGTGCCTGAGAACTTCTGGAATGATGTCAAGGCGACCATGTTGAACCGTTTCCGGGAGAACCGGTTCACCGAAGGGTTGGTCGAAGCGATCACCGAAACGGGCAAACTGCTGAAAGAACATTTCCCCAGGAAGCGTAACGATGTCAACGAGCTTTCCGATGAGATATCGTTCGGGAAGGACTGAGAAAGGAAAGTTTTTTGAATAACATGTTCATTTACCTATCGAGGATGGCCGGAAAACGAATATTGATCTTATTACTGACCCTCTGGTCGGCTTTTATGGGCACGACCCTGGCTCAGGATATTCCGGCCCGTCCCGATCCCCCGAGGCTGGTCAACGATTTCGCAGGGATCCTTTCGGCTGACG
>CAYVVG010000051.1:0-29597 GCA_964455285.1 uncultured Prolixibacteraceae bacterium | reverse complement strand
CCACCTGGTCGGTGGGATCGTTGACCTGGGCCGTCGGGTTGACGGTGATGGTAAAAGTCTGGGTGGGTCCGTCGCAGGTCACGCCGCCGTTGGTGAAGTGAGGCGTCACAGTGATGGTGGCAGTCACTGGGGTAACACCGGCATTCATGCCGGTAAATCCGGGGATATCTCCCAACCCATTGGCTGCCAGTCCGACGGAAGGGGTGTCGTTCACCCACGAATAGGTGGTGGTTCCCCCGGTCCGGTTGGTGGAGAAAGTCACCAGCGCGGTCGGGAACCCTTTGCACACCACCTGGTCGGTGGGATCATTCACATGGGCGGAGGGATTGACGGTGACCACAAATTTTTCGGGAACTCCCGCACAGGCATGGGTTCCGGCCGTGAAATGAGGCGTGACGGTGATGGTATCGGTGACTGGGGCATTGCCAGGGTTCGACACGGGGAGGACGGGAATATTTCCTGTCCCCGTTGCAGGGATCCCGATCGAAGCATTGGTGCCCGTCCATGAATAGGCAGTGATCCCTATCGGGTTGACGGTGGTGAAGTTCACGGCAACGGTCTGCCCTCCGTGGCAAAGGACCTGGTCGGGCGGATCATTGACCTGCCCGTTCGGCAGTACAGTGATTGTCTTGGCAGTGGCTGTGTCGGCATCGCAACCGGTGGTGTCGGTGTAGTTCAGCGTGATCTGCTGGGCGCCCGGCGTGATCCAGTTCACGGTAATGAAATCCGTTGCATTGCCGCTGGTGATGGTCCCTCCCGGGGTGATGGTCCAGGCATATCCGCTCTTCCCCGGGGAGGTCTCGTACCCGATGCCTGAAGAACCGGCACAGACGGTGTCAGCCCCGGTGATCACCGGGTCGGGAAGCGGGTGAACGAGCACGATGAAGGTGGTGTCGTACCCGATGCAATTACCGATTTGCGGGGTGATGGTATAGGTGACAACCGCATCTCCCGGACCGTTGTTCACAATTTTATCGCGGATGATGGTCCCGGTTTGGCTGGCCGGGATGCTGGTGATGACCGCCGTTCCCGAGGTGACTTCTTTGCTCCATGTGGCATCAGCCCCGGCATGGGAGAACACCATCTGGAAGTTGACGCTGTCCTGAGAACACAGGGTGTCCGAAGGAATGTAATTGGAGATATCGGGAGGCAGGTCGGCCACCGTGATCACTTGGGTGGCCGTGTCGTAACAGGGATCGGTCGTCGATCGGATCATGGAAACGGTATAGTTGCCGGCTGTTGCAAACACATGCGTGATGGTGGCAGTCGTGACCGTGTCGATCGTCCCGTCGCCGAAGTCCCAGATCCTCTGGTCTGTGGCGTTCTGGTTAATATGAGAAGTGTCGGTAAAGGTACTCGGGTTGCCGATGCAGTTGATGGAATGCGAAAAGCCGGCATACATCTGGGTGAAGGCAACAGTCGAGGTCACCTTCTGGATCACGCATTGAGGATAATTATAGTAGGATACCAGTTTGAGCCGGTACTCATCACCTGTAACGGCGTTATTCACTATAACAGTGTCATTTGTGCCTACAGTATCGGGTGTACAGGTAGCACAGTACGGACCGGTCCACAGGTAATCTGCGAATCCTGGAGGACCGATCATGGTCACCTGGTTGGAGCCCTCGCATCCCATGAACGATACACTGAGCGAAGTGCAGTAAGCGGATATATACGCGTACCCGAAATGTCCGCCCTGGGAGCAATCCTTCGTGGTAAATACGATTCGAAGAGTTTTTCCGTAATCACTTTGGTCAAAAGCCAATCCAACGGTGGTCCAATTCTTCCATCTTACCGGGTCGTTGCCTGTCCCACCTCCCAGGTCACTTGTATGCCATCCCGGCAATCCCGGCTGAGAAAATACGTAATAGTAACCGCATATTGAATCATATTTCAGCCCGGTACCGGGATCAATAACAGATACTTCAAAACTAGGTCTGTTAGCAGCAGGATGACTGTTTGAGGGGTCATTTAACACCACAGCATACCGATAAATAAAGAAATCGGTTTCCGGTCCGATCGTGATGTCATACGAAAGTTGTTCTGCCTGGGCGCCGGTGCCATCGTTCCCGAGCCTGGCAGAGAATGTTTCGCCAGGATAAACCGTGTAGAGCGTGTCGCCATTTCCGCCGGTAGCTCCATAAGGATCCTGGGTCGCGGGTGCCTGAATGATCAGGTGACGCTCTGGTGGGGTGGTAACGAAACCATGGTTCTGGGACGGATTATTAAAGGTGCCGTAATACCCGTCCCAAAAGTCGAAATTGCCAAGCCCGAAGTTTGAATTCGGACATGAAGACACTAAATTTAAAGGATTTTCACCACTCTGATTATCTGATGTATGGAGATGAATTCTATCAAATCGGGGATACAAATATTCGACATAACCTTGTCCGAATGCATTGTGATCAAATAGTGCTAAAATACCAATTAAAGCAAAATAAACGATCTTTATCATAGCGATAATCCGCAGACTTGTTTCATAATAAATTCTTATTATTGCCTTAGTAAATTCTACTTTTAATCCATTAAACACCGAACAGACATTCCCCATCGTTTCTCGGCAATACAA
The DNA here is from genome assembly GCA_964455285.1 of uncultured Prolixibacteraceae bacterium. Classification (GTDB taxonomy): domain Bacteria; phylum Bacteroidota; class Bacteroidia; order Bacteroidales; family FEN-979; genus CAIVAT01. The sequence goes on along the minus strand of CAYVVG010000051.1, from coordinate 27,028 downwards.
TTAACTTCAAAATGGTCAGAAGCGAACCATAGATAGGGAACATATGATTTATCATGGTTGTCATCGGGATATTCAGTCATTGTCCAAAAATGAGCGATAGCTTTTAGATTAGCAAAGTTTGGTAAAATGGGAATAGACCAATATGTATTATTTCCAGATCCGAGCCCGATCCAAAGAGAATTTGGATCAGCAGAACTTGGTGGCAACCAATGTGTAAACCCGTTTTCTTTTAAGTAGTAACCTGCATCATACTGCTGCCCCAACTGAAAATCCTTAAGTTGTAAATATTCATCGTTAGTTGGAATATGCCATCCTTGTGGGCAGATCCCTTGAAAATGTCCAACTGGAGGACTTGTCCAACCCGATGTATCGGTTGCTCCATTATAATATTGTACAATCTCACCCCACTGATAGAGACCTCCATAAATATTGCAATTTTGAACACTATCATTGTAACAAAACTTTTCAACAGTATCGTTATTTTGTTGCGGATATTCACCGTTGAGCAATTGACCATAATTGAGATTTTCTTTCATCCAGCATTGATTACCGATTTCAACCGTTAAATAAACCTGCCCGTCACGGGGATCAATAATGCTATCAGGGCATGTTGAACATGAAAGAGTTTGTGCTGTTAATAATGTGGAACAGGAATGTGAGCAATCTTTGTATGCCCAGATGTAACAATGAATGCTTGAATCACAGGTCAATGAGGCCTGACAATAAGACGTATCTGATTCAATATCAGTTGCAGAAAAATAATCATCCGTATTATTCCACTTATACCCTTTAGCACCGGATACTGAATTCCAAATCCAGTTTACCTGTGTAGTTGTCATTGTGTGAGTTCCCTCATTTGGAGGAAAAGGTGGTGTGCAGTCCTTTGTACACCTGACACTTAATGATATTCTAAGATCGACACTAGGATTAACTCCAATGTCAGTTCGATTATTATAAAACTGATAGGTAGATTGATTCTGTTCGTCCAATTTGTTTTTTGAGGGTAAACACCATATATAACCAACATTATTTTTCTTTTCAAATAAATTTCCATGGGTTAATCTTCTCCCTCCTCCTATTGCTGAAAACCCTGTACTATTTGAAGCATAGTTTGGAGAGATCCAATGATCTGTGCCAACCTCCTTCATTTTAGCACCAGCGTCTAATCCAGTCCATGCATCAACCCGACAAGAAACATTAGTATCAATCAGTTCAAAGAGCGAACACCAATCATCAGGCCATGGTAACCTCCACCCAGATGGACAAATTCCCTGAACATCAGTCTCAGGAACAGAGTCCCACATAGTATTAAAACTTGCATTATTGATATATTGAACAATTTCAGCCCATTGATATAATCCTCCAAATTCGTCACAATTTTGCACGCTATCGTTGTAGCAACGTTTCTCAATCGTGTCATTATCTGTAGGTATTGAATACCCGAAAATTTGTTGACCTATATTCAGATTCTCCTTTAACCAACATAGGTTGCCAATTAAAATACTATGGTATTGATGATAATCCCGAGAATCAACAATTGAATCCCCACATGAAAATGTTAAGTCACTGGTCGTCTCAGTAAGAATCAGAGGTGATGAAAATCCACAATGTCCGTCAAAGGCCCACAAATATCGAGTATACGTTGTCAACGGTGTAAGCCCATCTTCAAAAATAAAGTCTGAAACAGCATTTATCTCTCTTGCGCTGTTTATATCATTAACAGAATTCCAAAGATACACATAAGCACCAGCAGGGGGAATCCATTTCCAGGTTATTGTCGAAGATGAAACAATATGATTATCTGCAAGTGGGGCTGGTTGGTAGGCACTATTGGTGTTCCCTAATAGAATTTGTGGTTCTGAACAACTACAATCGTTATATGCCCAAACATATCTCTCATAACATGTATTGCAGGATAAATCAGTTTCTAAAAAGTAATTGTCTGAGCCAAGTTCAACTGCCGAATTATAATCATCAGTAGTATTAAATTTATAACCAGTCGCACCATCAGATAGATTCCATCTCCATAAGATTGTTCTTGCCCCTTCAACATTACAATTACTTTGAGGTCTTACTGGGGTTGAGCAATTTCTGATACAGCGAAGTGATAGTCCTGTAGCTTTATTATTCCAATTGTGATATATTGAGGCATTATTGTAAGACAAGGCCCAATTTCCACTTGTTGTTGCAGTTTTTTGATCAGAGGTCCAAAATGCACCCTGTTCAAGAAGTCCACTGAAAGTACCAAATGCATTACTGCCCCCAGATCCCAATCCAGTAAATTTACTCTCATTAGTTGCCCCGGTATTCGGGATTAGCCAATGTGAGGTTCCTGTTTCTTTTAAAATACCACCAGCAAATGTTCCTGTATATCCGGTTGTTGAGCAATCGATTGTTGAATCAAAATAAGTTGAAAAAATACACCAATCCTCCTCTCTTGGAATAAACCAACCGGAAGGGCAAATGCCTTCGATAGGTTCAGTCGGCGTGGGATTCCATGAGGTTGAATTAGATGTTCCATTAATATACCTCACTATTTCACCCCATTGGTATAAACCACCATAGACATCGCAATTCGTTTCTTGGTTGTTATAACAATATTTTTCATCTAATTGATTGTTAGATTGTTGACTTGTGCTATTTATTTTTATCCCATAATTTAAATTTTGCTGCATCCAGCATTGGTTATTAATTAAAACAGTTTTATAGTTTCTATTATCTCTGCTATCTGTGAAGTCAGTTCCACATTTCCAAGTTTGAGAAAAGGTGTTCTGTGAGAGAAAGAAAACAAAACCAATTAGAAGTTTTTTCTGCATGGTAGTATACAATAAGTCTTATCCTTTTAGTTCTGTGGCTGCACTCAGATATAATTAATACTGATTGTGTGTTTCAATCTTTTATACATCTCACCGGAAACGCGTTGACCTTCGGACTTTCGTACCGTGCCACCGACATGTTGACGGAGTTCATCCCGCGGGCCAGCGGCTTGCCGTTCGACAGGGTGGATGTCCAGAACATGGTGGCCGACGGATCCCATCCCTGGAATGCCCAGGTGTCATTCTGATAATACATTCCTTCAACCACCGCATGAAACCCGGGGTCCTGCATCAGGTAACTGGCCGCGATCCCGTCGCCCGGGTTCAGGCCGGAAACGGCCTGGATCAGCGCCTCCCACTCCAGTGCGGTCGGGACATGCCACCCCGGCGGACAAACACCCTGGTAAGGCTGGCCGGTTTGCCCGTACTGGATCAGTTCATCCCATTGGTACAATCCACCGTAACTGCTGCAGGAGGAGACAGCGGGAAGACAGTACTTCTCGACCGTGCAGTTATCGGTCATCGGGGTGGTGACGTTTGATACGGAACCTCCGTAGTTCAGGTTCTGCAGCATCCAGCACTTTCCGCCGATCGTGGAGGTCTTGTAAACGGTTGGCGGGGTGTCGCGGTGATCGGTCATCGTGGCCCCGCAGGCGGGAACAGGCCCCATGACATTGATAGAGACGGAGGTCGGCGAGGTGGCCGGGCATCCGAACTGCCCGGAGGTATATCGGTAAGAGATGGCATATACGCCTGGAGACGCTTGTCCGGGGTCAAAGTAATAGGTTCCGGATGCATCGGAGTAAAGCGCCGGGGTGGAAGGCGACACCAGGTACTCGCCCTGGAACGGGGTGGATGTCAGCAACGGCCTTCCTCCCTTCAGCAGGAAGGGTTTTGCCCCCTGCCGGGTGACGACGTCGAAACAGGGCTGTATGGAGACTTCGGGTCGCGGATTGACGGTGATGGCCCGGGTGGAGTTGGTGGTACACCCGCTGGCCGTGGTCGCCACCAGGGTCAGGTTGGTGATGCCGGGATTATCCCACGTGACCGACGCGGTGGAGGCGGAGGGACTGGCGATGGTGCCCAGTACCGGGTTCATCGACCAGCTATAGCTGCACAGGGGCCCGCTGTTGGCGGGATAGAGGGTTGGGGCGGTAAATAGCTGGCACACGGCTGTGCTGCCGGTAAAGGTCGAAACCGGGAGGGGATTGACCGTCACCGCCAGGGTGCCGGCAATCGCAGCGGGACATCCGTTGCCGTTGGTATAGGTGACCGAAACGGATTGCGCTCCCGCGTTATTCCAGGTCACGGTCACGCTTGGGCTGGTGGCGGTTCCTCCTGCAGTGATCTGCCCTCCGGCGGAAACGGTCCAGGCATAATTGGTCATCGAAACCTGCGTGGAATAAATCACCCCGGTGGTTCCTTCGCATAGCGCGGCAGTTCCTGTAACGGTGGGAGTGGGGGCAGGATTGACGGTAAGGGTATAGAGGTACGGGGTAGCCGGAGTGCAGCCTGACGATGAGGTCGGGATCACCTGGATCTGCACATTGGCCGGAGCGCTTCCTGCGTTGGTGATGAATTCCTGGAAGTTGCCGGTACCCGAACCATTGACAACGCCGATGCCGGCCGGAAGGGGAAGCACGAAGCTCCACTGGAAGGTGGTAGGTTCGGCAATGGAGGTGGTGAAGCCGACATTGGCCTGGTTTCCCGAACAGATGGCCAGCGACGGGGGAGTAAAGATCACGTCGGGCACGGGGTGAATGTTGATGCGATAGGTCTGTGCATCGCCCTGGCAGGAAGAGCTGCCTCCGGTAAAGACGGGAACGATCACATAGTCAACGTATTGGACAGTTGTGGTCGGATTGGTGATCGTCTGGGAGGGGATGACCAGCGTGTTCGTTCCTGAGGCAGTATAACCCGTCAGGAGCGGTGTGGAAACGATGGCGATCCAGTTGAAACTGACGGTGGCCGGTGGGGTGGGGATCGGGATCAGGTTCACCGCTGTGCTGGTCGACCCGGAACAAATGTCCTGGCTGAACACCGTGTTGCCCAGGGCCGGTTTGGGATAGATGTGAACCGTATAGTCGGTCGCCGGTCCGCTGCAGGTCATTCCTGCCGATGCCGGGATCGATGCGGTGATGGTGTAAACGATATCCTGTGGTTGGTCGGTCAGGTTCACCGGGCTGGCAGGAGGGATGACCGTGCCGGTTCCGATCGGGGGACAATTATTGATGATCAGCGAGTTGCATGCGACTGTCCATATGTATGACGGGGAGGGGGTGGTCACGTTACTCGCCAGGGTCATGGGCTGGGTGGTCACCCCGCTGCAAATGTTCTGTGGATTGAGCGGATTTCCGGGGGTGGTCAGGTCGACGGCCGGGGTCGGGTTTACGGTTACCGTGTAAGTCACGGGCGCTCCTGTGCACCCGCTGCTGGTCGGGGTGATCGTAAAGACCACATTTTCCGGGTTGTTCGAGGTGCTGGTAAAGGACTGGACGATCTGGGTCAGGGTACTCCCTCCGGGGAAGGATGGGATGACATTACCCGGGTTGGCGGCGGCGCCCGACCAGTTGAAGGTGGTGTTGCCGACCGTGCCGGTGATGGTCGATGTGAGGCTGATCGTTGCGGTTCCTCCGTTGCAGATCGTCCAGGGCGAGGCCGGCGAGGCGGCGACGTCGGGGACCGGGTTGATGGTCAGGGTGAGGCTTCGGGAAGGACCGGCCCCGCAATCGTTGTTGACCCCGGCCACCGTAATGACCTGGATTCCATTGACAGAAGGCGGAAAATTAAGGGTGATCGTGCCGCTGTTGAACGGGGGAGTCCCAACCGGCGTCACGCCGGCCGGGAAGGTCCAGATGTAAGTGTCGGCGTTGGCCACGGGAGCCACTGAATAGGTTTGTTCCGAACCGCTGCAGAAGGTGGAGGTGCCGTTGATCGTGCCCGGCTGGCTGGGGATCCTTTTTTCCACCAGGGCATTGAGCTGAATGGCATTGGTACTGAGCGCGTACCACCAGGTGTTTACGGTGTTCTCATTGCCAATGCAGTAGTCCCACGGATGGCACCCGGCGGGGAGGTTGCAGCCGGTTTCGTTCAGGCCGCCCTTTTCATATTTCCCACCTACGGGGGGATTGCAAGTGACGGTCGATACGCACTGGGTGCCGCACACTTTGATCAGCGTATCATTCCAGAATTTCTGGATATGCAGGGGAGGGATGGTCTGGGGCGAGACCAGTTCGATGATGTATCCGTTCCATTCCGGGTAGTTCGAATAATTCATGTATTCGGCATCGTACAGGGGAAGATTGGTCAACCCGTTGATGTACTCCACCGAGATGCTGAACGGCGTGCCGTTGGCTACGGATGTTCCGGCGCCATCTATCCCGTTCCAGGTGAGGAGATTGGGCGTGGGTGCAGGCACCACCGGGATGTTCGACAATTCTTTGTTAACGTATGGCGGAGGCAGGGTGATTGTAAGTTTGGCCCACCCGGCCTTGTTCACGAAGACCTTCAGGTAGGTGGTCCCGTTGCAGGAGATGCTGTCGACGGTCGCCGACTGCAGCACGCCCAGCTCGCCGACTCCGAAGTAGCTGATGTTGGTGTCGGGAGGATTGAGAAAGATCCGGTACTGGGGGTAGGTGAATTTCCCGGCCACCGATTTGCGGTCCGTTTCAATGTTTCCCGTGTTGTTGCATCCCGTGGCATTGCAGGAGACGGCAAAACGGTAAGGACAGATCCCATTGAAATCGATCGAGGTGGTGATCCCGTCGTCGGTGTAGGGATAGAGCACCGCCTGGGATGTGTTCTGATCGCCGTCGGTGGTGAACTGCCAGGCTTTGGACCAAACGCGGCCAGGGATCTTTACGCCCGCGGAGCTGGCTACCGTGATATCGAAATAATCGAACGTACGGGTGACGTTGGTGCCTGGGAAGGAAAATTCGATGTAATAATCCCCCACGACGTCGGGGGTGACTACGATGGCGTTGTACCCCCCGGTGCCGCCGGGCAGCACCGAAGGTCCGATGCTGGCGGCAGTGTATGTGTCGATGTAACCCTGGTTGCCGGTCTGCCACGGCAGGACCGTCGGCCCCCAGATCACAGATCCGTCGGGTCGCTTGATCCGGCATGAGATCTGGGGATCGTTGGGATTGGGCGGAAATCCCGACATGACCGGCTGGGGTTTGAACCCGAAATAGATCTTTTCGGCCGAGCCGGGCGTTACATCGCCTATCGTGATCTGCAACCGCTCGTTCTCCGCGGCAACATACAGGGCGAAATTGTTGTAGTTGACATTGGTGGAATTGGGGTACGACGAAAGGTGGAGCTTGGTGGGATTGCTCTCCCCACCGGGAAGGGGTTCCAGTTCCTTGGTGCCTTCGGTACGACCTATAGCGGCTGGGGCGATGAACAGGATCAGGAAAAACCAGTAACAGCGGGTCATTCTCAGATGCATCGGCGGAGGTTCAGGGGTGTTACAATCAAGTCACGAAGTTACAATAATTTCCCACATAACAGACCATATCAGTCAAGAAATCCGGCTGAAGCGTTCAGTTATGATCAGGAAAACAGCGACGAGCTATTTTGAGGACATGAGCAGGGTATGGTTGGTTGCCTGTCCCGATAAAAAAAATACCTTTGTTTCCGGTATAACAAATCGATATGTCGCTCAGGAAAGAGAAGGATCCGGTAGGAGAGATGGAGATCCCCGCTGCCGCCTTGTACGGAATCCATGCCGCCCGGGCGGCAGCCAATTTCCCCGACACCACCCGGTTTCACCCCGAGTGGTACCGGGCCATGGGGTGGGTGAAGAAGGCCTGTTATCAAACGGCTGACGAATATTTCCGTGCGATGACCGCAAAATTCGGACGGATTGCGGGAAGGGACGAGTCGCGTCCGTTGCCTCCGTTTTTACACCTGGAGCAAGCCGCCGGTGAAGTGGCCGCGGGAGAGCATTTCGAAGAGTTCATTGTGCCTGCCCTTTCGGGCGGGGCCGGCACCAGCATCAACATGAATGTCAATGAGATCATTGCGAACCTGGCCCTGCTGAACATGGAGGAGAAGCCTGGCCGGTATGACCGGGTCGATCCCATCGAAGATGCCAATATTTTTCAATCGACCAACGATGTGGTGCCCACCGCCCTCCGGGTGGCCGCCATGTTCCTGCTGCGTGACCTGGAAAATGCGATCAACACCCTCCGGTTTGCCGTTGAACAACGGGAAACCCGGCATGCCAACGATTTGCGCATCGGTTACACGCAGATGCAGGAAGCCGTGCCCACCTCGTTCGGCAAGTTGTTCAGCACCTACAGCGAAGCTCTTTCCCGCGACTGGTGGCGCGTTTCCAGGTGCTTCGAGCGCATCAAGACAGTGAACCTCGGGGGGAGCGCCATCGGTACCGGGATGGCCGTTCCGCGGTATTTCATCATGGAGGTGGTCGGCCACCTGCAGAAACTCACCGGCCTCCCGGTCACCCGCAGCGAGAACCTCGCCGATGCCACCTCCAACCTCGATTCCCTGGTGGAGGTCCACGCCACGTTGAAAGCTCATGCCGTGAACCTCGAAAAGATGGTGTCCGACCTGCGCCTGTTAGCCTCCGACCTGACGGCATCCGGCAGCCTGGAGTCAGCCACCGGAAACCTGGCGTCAGGGATACTGCCTCACGCGTCACGCGTCACGCGTCACGCGTCACTTTCACTCCCCCAGCGGCAGGTCGGAAGCTCCATCATGCCGGGCAAGGTAAACCCCGTGATTCCCGAATTCGTCATCAGCGCCGCCCACCGGGTTTATGCCAACGATCAGATCATAAGTTCGTTATGTGCCCAGGGATGCCTTGAACTCAACGCCTACCTCCCCGCTATCGGACATGCATTGCTCGATAGCCTTAAGCTTCTGATTGCGAGTGACAATACTTTAAAAATCAATCTGTTGGATGGCCTGCATGTGCATCCGGAGGGGAGCCGCGAACGGCTGCTGCGAAGCCCCTCCTCCGCCACGGTCCTCCTCCCCCTGATCGGCTACCGCGCCTCCACCGAACTGGCCGGATACATGAAGGAGCACGATACGGATATTTTTACAGCCAACCGTGCGTTAAAGCTTGTACCTGAACTGAAACTCGAAGAACTTATGAAGCCCGGCAATCTGCTGAAACTCGGGTACACGGTCAGTGAACTGTGAAATGCGGGAATGCAGGAATGCGGGAATGGTTATGCCGGGGAGGGATCAGATGTTCCGGTAGAGTCCGTATACGACCGGGTTGCCCGATCGCACTTTCACTGTGAAGTTATCCAGCAGGAACGGGGTTTTCACCGGATTCCACAGGTAGGCACGGAATGTCATCCCGTGGTGCCGCATATCCACGTCGCTGATGCGAAGCGACTGGAATACCTTTCCCGACTTTCCCGGGCCGATAAAGTCGTTGACCGGTGCGGCGCACCATTTCAGATCCTTTCCCCCGGCCGACACGGTCACCACCAGCCAGGCCCCGGGGAAGACAGCAGGGAGGCGGAGTTCGGCCATCACATCGATGATGTCGTTGTCGCTGCGGATCATCGACCGGAGGTTTTGGGTGTAGGTCGGGCTGAACTCTTCACCGGCAGCCACCAGGTATGATCGTTCGCCGGCGATGGCCAGGGAGTCGGTGCACCGCTTTCCGTCGATCCAGCCCCACCCGGGCAACGAGGGTTCGAACGTATTGGTGACCGAATAGAAATACTCGTTCAAGCCGCGATCCGACGGCTCTTTTGAAAACAGGTAGAAATCGCCGCCTGCCAGGCAGTCGTGACGGATCAGGCCGGGGAATCGTTCCAGGATCATCGGGTAATGCTCCAGCCGTGTCGACGAGATACCTCCCAAAGCCAGGTAGCTTCCCCGGCAGGTGTCGAGAATCTGATTCACCTTCCCTTTGTCCCAAGCGGGATCTATATAACTGAAAACCAGGTTCCGGCAATGGTATTTGTCCAGGTAATAGTCATTGATCTCAGGTCGGGTGTCGAGGAGGATCGCACAACGGTGAGGTCCCAGCGTATCCTCAGCGCTCATGGCCGACCGTACGATCGTTTCGTACGCCCCTTTGTAGAACAGCCGGTAATGCTGTCTTTCGATGATCAGGGAAGGGATTGCCACCAGGGCGATCAGGCCGGCGATGGCAGCCTGGTGACGCGGGACCGGGGTGGTCAACCATCCGGTGATCAGGAAAAGCAGGTAGGGAAAGGAAAATAGCAGCACGGAGTACTGCAGCACCGAACTTCTGAAAACCGAATAGAGGTACCCCGTCATCCAGGGTATGACAAACCAGGCCAATGAGATGAGGAAGAATTTAACGCGTCCCCGGGGCGGATCTCCGTCCCAATACAGGGCCAGGCTGATCAGGGTCAGGACCAGAAGCCCGGTAAACACTGAAAAATGGAACGCGTACTCGATGAAATCGGTGATGAAATCGAACCGGGGTTTCTGCAGCCACCCCTCCACTCCACCCACGCCGAGCTGATGGAGAAAGATGGAGAGGTGCGGCAGGTAAAGAAGGAAGATGACCGCGGTGGCCAGGAGATAGCGACGGCGCCTCTCGCGGGAGATGAAGATTATCCCGGTGACTGCCACCATCGTTGCGAAAAGAAGCGTGAAGTGATGGTTGTACAGGCATAAGGCCCCGGTGAGGGAATACCCGGCGAGGTTGGCGGCGAATTTTCGTTCCGGGTGGAACACGGCCCTTGTCCAGAACCATACCATCAGCAGGCCGAGGAAAAGACCGCTGGCATAGGGCCGGGCGATCTGGCTGTACATCACGGGAAACTGGAGATAGGCCAGGAACGAGGCGGCGGCCAGCCCGGCCGTTCCGCCGAACCACTCACGGCCGATCAGATAGACCAATCCGACCGATAGCGTGCCGGCAATCAGAAAGGGAAGTTTAATACCGGCTTCCGACACGCCAAACCATTTGACGTAATAGTAGAGGAACACCTGGACCCCGGCAGGATGGCCGTCGATGATCACTCCTCCGCGGATCAGATCGCCGAACGAGTCGAACCGGGTGCGGAGAAGGGCGCTGAACTCGTCGTGGGTGAAGGGGATCTCCGAAATCCGCCAGAACCTCAGGAGCGCACCGGCGATCATGATCAGGAGGATAAGGACTCCTTCCGGCCCGCCGGGCAGGTTCTTGATTTTTCCGGTGATGATCATTTTACCAGGCTTGCGGGTTGTCCCGGTTAACCGGCTTATTTGGTCTTATCGGGGAACGGAGGCATGTCGGGAAGCGATTTCGGCCACGCCTTCAGCTCCTCCTTCATCAGTTCGATGGCGGCGTTCAACTGCTGATCCTCCCCCGCATACTCCCGGGCGGGATCGTTGTCGACCTCGATGTCGGGATCGACGCCATGCCCCTCGATGATCCACTCCTTCCCCCCGGTGTCGTAAGGGGCGAATTCGGGCCGCATCAGCTGCCCCCCGTCGATGAATGGGAGGCTCCCGCGGATCCCGACGACACCTCCCCAGGTGCGTTTGCCGATCGCTTTCCCGATCTTCAGCTTCTTGAACTGGTAGGGGAAAAGGTCACCGTCGGAGGCCGAATAATTGTCGATCAGGATGCATTTGGGGCCCCACTGCATCTCCAGCCTTCCCGGCATCGGTTCCGTGTTGCGCGACATGTTGATCATGGTCATCTCGCGGTTCAGGCGCTCGATGATCATCGGGGAGACATTGCCGCCGCCGTTCCCCCGGTCGTCGATGATGAGCGCCCGCTTGGTGAGCTGGGGATAGAAATACTTGACGAATTCGTTCAGCCCCTCGGCACTCATGTCGGGGATGTGAAGGTAGCCCACCTCGCCCCGGGAGGCTTCATTCACCTTCCGGATGTTTTCGCGCACCCAGTTGAAATAATAGAGCCCCGCTTCGCTGGCGGTCGGGACCACGATCACCTTCCGGGCACCCTTTTCCGAAGCCGATGTGTTGAGGGTCAGCTCCACCTGCACGCCGGCTTTGTTGACCATGGCCTCGCCGATGTCGTTCATCAGCCGGGTCGGCTTGCCATCGATGGCGATGATGAAGTCGCCCTCGCGGGCATCGACCCCGATCTCGGTAAGCGGCGACCGCGTCTCCTTCGTCCAGTTCTCCCCTTTCAGGATACGGTCGATCCGGTAGTAACCCGATGCGTCGCGGGAAATCCGGGCGCCCAGCAAACCGATCCGGATGCGGCCGGGTACGGGCTTGTCACCTCCGCCGACATAACTGTGCCCGATGCTGATCTCGCCGATCATCTCGCCGATGAGATAGTTCAGATCGTTCCTGTTCTCCACGTACGGCAGCAACACTTCGTATTTTTTCCGGATCTCCGGCCAGTTCACTCCCTGCATGTTGGGTGCATACAGGAAATATTTCATCTGGCGCCAGGACTCAGCGAATATCTGAGCCCACTCCGCCTTCGTTTCGGCCATCACCTTCATGTTCGACAGGTCGGCCCACTCTTTCACCTCTGTTTTTCCATTAACAGGAAGATCAACCACCCCGTACTTGTTATCGCGGTCGACCAACAGCATTTTCTTGCCGTCGGCGGATATCTCGTAACCGCCATAGTTACCCAGCACCGTCTCTTTTCTCTCCGCCAGGTCGAAAACGACCAGTCCGCCCGGAGTGTCGCCGTGGCCTGCTTTTATATAGTAAACACGGTCGCCGGTACAGGTCACATCCCCATAGTTTCCGGCACTCACCGGCAAAGCGACGATCCGGTCGGAGAGTCCCTCGCGGTCGATCACCACCTCCACGGGTTTCCGAGCCGCCGAGTCTTTGCCGCATCCATGTTTGCCGGCAAACGGCTTGCCCACTTCGTCGTTTTCGGGGGCCAGGGGATTGGGCGTCTTTTTGGCCAGCGTAAGCAGGTACACCCTGGCCATGTCGGTATATACATGGTTCCATTCAGTCCAGCTGTAGGTCGGTTTGAAATCACGGTTTGAGGTAAAAGCCAGGTATTTGCCATCGCAGGAAAAGGAAGGATCTCCTGCATCGTACCAGCCGTCGGTCACCGGAGTCCTCATTTTAGAGGCCAGCTCGTACAGGTAGACCCGGGCAACCTCCCGCCGGCTCGGGTAGGTGTATACGATCCACTTGCTGTCGGGCGACCAGTTGTACTCGCGGAACTCCCACCCGGTGGCCTGGTCCACCAGTGTGACAGCCCGGGTGTTCACATCCACGTACTGCAAACGCAGCATCTTATCTCCCCACAGGATCATCCGGCTGTCGGGCGACCACTTGATCTCGTATTTGTAGGTGTCGGCATGGTCGGTCAGTTGCACAGGCTCCGAATTCCCGTCCTGCGCCTCGATCCATATCTCGTCCTCGCCGGTCCGGTCGGAGATGTAAGCAATGGATTTCCCGTCGGGCGACCAGGCCACGTTGCGTTCGTGAACGCCCGGTGTGGCCGTGATGTTCCGGGTGATCCCGCTTTTGGCCGGAAGGCTCCATGCATCGCCCCGGGCTCCCATCGCAATGCGGCGGCCGTCGGGAGCCAGCGAGAAGGTCTGGATGAACTTCGAAGCGTCTTTCAGGCTGTTGCGCCCGGTGGTCAGGTCACCCGCCATGGTGACGGGTATTTTCGAGGTGGTTTGGGTGTTCAGGTCGAACAGGTAGAGGTAACCCCCGTTTTCGAACACGATCGCATCGTCGCCCAGCGAAGGGAACTTGATGTCGAATTCCCTGAAGTCGGTCACTCGCCGGGTCTCCTTCGTCCGAAGGTCATAGCACCAAAGGTTCACGGGGCGTTCCCGTTCCGAAACGAAATAGATCTGTTCGCCATGCCACATCGGGAACATATCCTGCGAAATGTGGTCGGTGACCTGCTCGGTGGTCCGGCTGTTGAAGTCATATACCCAGATATCGTCCGCCATCCCGCCTTTGTAATACTTCCAGGTCCGGAACTCGCGGAAAACCCGGTTGAAGGCCAGTTTGCCCCTGTCGGGAGAATAGGTGCAGAACCCTCCGCAAGGCAAGGGCAGTTCCCCGGCCGGGCCGCCATGAATGCTTGCCACGAACAGTTGCCCCTTGAAGTCGTTGAAGGATTGCTTGCGGGAACGGAAAATAATGCTCTCGTTATCCCGCCAGGTCATGACGATGTTATTGGGACCCATCCGGTCCGACACATCATCGCGGTCGAGGGTGGCCGTATAGGTCAGCCTTTTCGGAATCCCCCCCTCGGCCGGGATCAGGTAAACCTCCGTGTTGCCGTCGTACTGTCCCGTAAAGGCGATCCTGCTCCCGTCGGGCGAGAAGCGGGCGAACATCTCGTACCCGTTCGCATCGCCGGTCAGCCTGCGGGCCAGGCCGCCCGACCTTTCCACCGAGTAAAGATCGCCGGCATAGGTGAAAACCACCCGGTTGCCATGGATGGCAGGGAAACGCATCAGGCGGCATTCTTCCTGTGCGGGGAGCCGGTTGACAGCAAGCAGCAGAAGCAGCAATAACAGGGAGTTTTTCATGGACCTGGTTTTAAGGAAAATGAAGAGACAAAAATATTCAGAATTTCGGAGCCATGGCGAAGAAAAGTCCATGCCGGTAGAAATACACGGAAATATGTGCTTGTTTGTCGTTTTGCACCGGATCAGTGGTAAAATCGTACTTTTGCAAAAAAAAAAGAACCTATGATGCCAATTGAAGTATATTTTGACGGGAATAAGAAAGTGAACGCCCTGATCGACGGTCACACCGTTTTTACCGATCAGCCGCTCCAGGCCGGAGGTGAGAATTCAGCTCCCACTCCCTTCAGCACCTTTCTGGCCTCTCTGGCCACATGTGCGGGGATCTATGTCAAGGGATTCTGCGACCAGCGCGGGATCGAATCCTCCGGGATCACCCTGGGGATGGATTACCAGTACGATCCGGTGAAAAAGATGATCGGACGGTTCACGATCGTGATCTATGTCCCGGCCGGATTTCCTTCGCAGTACGATGAAGCGTTGATCCGGAGCGCCTCGCTCTGCGCCGTAAAACGGCACCTGCATCCCGACATCGAATCCGACGTCAGCATCGAACGCCGATGATCCGTACCCGGGCAGAGACGCACCGCAGTGCGTCTCTGCCCGGGAAACCACGACAACTCTATAATACCTGATACAATGAAACACAAACCTACCGGATTCAACTCCACCCTGGTGCACGGCACCGGCCAGAAAGATCCCCTGGGAAGCGTCACGACGCCGATCTACCAGACCTCCACATTTGCTTTTCAGAACGCCGACCACGGCGCCGCCTGCTTTGCAGGTGAGAGCGACGGTTACATCTACACCCGCATCGGCAACCCGACCATCCGTGACATGGAGAAGACCATCGCCGCCCTGGAGAACGGATTCGACGGCATCGGCTGCTCGTCGGGGATGGGCGCTGTAAGTGTGGTCTACATGGCCATGCTCGGCGCCGGAAAGCATATCCTCAGCCACAATGCTGTTTACGGGCCGGCCCGCGGCCTGATCGAAGGTACCTTTTCGCGGTTCGGCGTTGAATCGACCTACATTGATACCACCGATCTGGAACTGGTGAAACGGTCCGTCAGGCCCAACACCGCACTGATCTACCTCGAGTCGCCCGCCAACCCGACCATCGGAATCTCCGACATCAGGGCCATCTGCGAGTTTGCCCGCGAACACAACATCCCGGTGTGTGTCGACAACACCTTCTGCAGCCCATACCTGCAGAAACCCCTCGACATGGGCGCCGATATCGTGCTTCATTCGCTGACCAAATTCCTGAACGGCCATGCCGACATCGTGGGCGGTGTGGTCGTCGCCAAAACTGAAGAACTTTACAGGAAATTGCGCTCCATGATGGTCACCCTGGGGTGCAATATGGATCCGCACCAGGCATTCCTCACCCGCCGGGGACTCAAAACCCTGGGGATCCGCATCGACCGGGCGCAGGAGAACGCCATGAAGGTGGCCCGTTTCCTGGAATCCCATCCCAAGGTGGCATGGATCGCCTATCCCGGGCTGGAATCGCACCCGCAGTATGAACTCGGGAAACAGTTGATGAGCGGCCCGGGTGCCATGATGAGTTTCGGCCTGAAAGGGGGGCTGATCGCCGGAAAGACGCTGATGGACAACGTACAGCTTTGTGTGCTGGCCGTCTCCCTGGGCGGGATAGAGACCCTGATACAGCACCCGGCGTCCATGACGCACAGCAAACTGTCGCCGCAGGCCCGCCTTGAAGGAGGGATCACCGATGAACTGGTGCGCCTTTCGGTCGGGATCGAGGAGGTTGACGACATCATTGCCGACCTGGAGCAGGCATTGGACAAGATCCATTAACAATGAGCAATGAACAATGAGCAATGAGCAATAAATGGGCACGGCTACTCTTCAGCATCCTTATTGCTCATTGCTCATTGCTCATTCCTCATTGCCTGCAGGCCCAGCGCGTGGCCCTTGTTCTGAGCGGCGGCGCGGCAAAAGGAGGCGCCCACCTGGGAGTGCTGCGGGCCCTGGAGGAACAACACATACCGGTTGATTACATTGCAGGGACCTCCATCGGCGCGGTGATTGGCGCCATGTACGCATCAGGGTATTCCCCCGGCGAGATCGGCACGATCATGACGTCGAAGGATTTCCAGCGATGGGTTTCGGGAATCATGGATACCCGGTACATCTATTACTACCGGAAGGAAGAGCCAAATGCTTCGTGGATCTCGGCCAGCTTCGATTTCAACCGGAAACTGACCACCATCCTTCCCACCCAGCTCATCCAGACCTATGAGATCGACTTCCGGCTGATGGAGATGCTTGCGCAGGCAAATGCCGTGGCGCGCAATGACTTCGACAGCCTGATGATCCCATTCCGGTGTGTGGTCGCCGATATCGACACCACCGAACAGATGGTCCTCCGCAGGGGCGACCTCAGCACCGCCGTGCGCGGCTCGATGAGCCTTCCCCTCGTATTCACCCCGGTGACCATCGGCGGGAAACTGGTTTACGACGGCGGCATGTACAACAATTTCCCCTGTGATGTGGCCCTTCATGAATTTCATCCCGATGTGATCATTGGTAGCCGGGTGGCCGAGCGATACGAAAAGCCGGATCGGGAAGATCTTGTTTCCCAGTTGCTTACGATGTTGATGGAGCGTCAGAGCGATACGCTGGCCTACCCCAACTCGGTGATGATCGTTCCCAACATCCCCGCTGTCAGCCTGCTTGATTTCTCCATGACACCGCAGCTCGCCGACAGCGGCTACGCGGCCACCCTGCGGAAGATCGCCGACATCCGGCGAATGGTCGGTGACAGCATTACCCCCGGTGAGATCGAACAAAAACGGGCCCGTTTCAACAGCCGCAAACCCGCCCTGCTCTTCGACTCCATCACGATCCGGGGGATGACCCGTGCCCAGGCGGCCTATACCCGGCAGGTCCTCAAACACAGCCGGAAACCGGTCAGCCTCGGGGAACTTCGACATGAATACTTCCGGTTCATCGACGAGGGGTTCGTGAAGCAGATCTTCCCCTCCGCCCGCTATGAACCGGGGACAGGCTATTTCGACCTCGACCTCGACGTGACCAGGGCAAACCGCTTCGGGATCCAGTTCGGAGGGAACTTTTCGTTGGGCAACCAAAGTGAGGTATTTCTTGAACTTCAATATAAATATTTGTGGACCAAGGCATTGAGATTCTTTGCCAACGGGTATGTCGGCAAGGTGTACAACTCTGGAAAAGTGGGGGGGCGCATCGATTTCAACTCCCGGGTACCCTGGTTCCTCGAACTGAATTACACTTACAACCATCTCAATTATTTCAGGAACTCGAGCTTTTTCTTCGACGACAAGCTTCCTAACTACATCATTGAGAACGAGAATTCCACCGACCTTGTGGCGGGCGTCCCGGTGACCAATAACGGGAAACTGGCGCTGTGCCTGGCCTACGCCCTGACCACAGGGAATTACTACCAGGACAACACCTTCAGCCGGACGGATACGGCCGACCGGACTTCTTTCGATTTTCTGGCGCCCACGCTTTGCTTCGATCTCAACAGCCTGAACCGGAAACAATACCCGAACGCAGGGGCCCGGTTGATGGTGAAACTGTCGTACATCAACGGCCAGGAGAGCATGCAGCCCGGATCGACCGCAAAAAGCAGGATGCCGGTCAGGGAGCATCACGAATGGTTCAAGCTGAAGCTTATGTACGACAATTATTTTGAATCGCTGGGCCCCCTGAAGTTCGGCCTGTATCTCGAAGGGGCCCTCTCGAACCAGCCCCGTTTTTCCAACTACCTTTCGACGCTTCTATACGCCACACCTTTCCAGCCGGATCCCGAATCCCAGATATTTTTCCTGCCCGCATTCCGGGCGACGAACTTTGCCGCAGGAGGGCTTAAGATGGTGCTTCGCATTTATAAGAAGGTGGAGTTCCGACTCGAAGGTTACCTGTTCCAGCCCTACCGCGAGATCATGCGCGATCCCGCCGATTTTACCGCGGTGTACGGCCGGGCCATGGCCGACCGTGCTTACATGGCCACAGGTTCTCTGGTGTACCACAGTCCCCTTGGACCGGTTGGCATCGGGGTCAACTATTACGATAAAATGCCCGATCCCTTCTCCGTCAGTTTCAACTTCGGGTATATCCTCTTTAACCGCAGGGCGATGCCCTGAGAATTGGATTATCGAAAAATTTGTACTTTTGCTGCAGATCATCTCAATTACCGGCTCCGGTCGGACACTATTTATTTAACGGATAATACTACCGATGAAGAATCCTAAGAACACCCCTATGAATCCTGAAGAAGAGGTGAATAACACCATTCAGGAGGAGATCCCGGTTGCTTCCGAAGTACTGGTTAACGATGCAGAAACGCCCCTCACTGCCGATGCAGACCACACTGAAGTGATTGCCGAAGTCCCCGAAACCGCCCCTGCGGAACCAGCACCCGTGGCCGAAATGGCAGAACCCGAACCGGATGAAACCCCGGCGGAGCCCGTGAACATCGCCGAAGAGGCTGAACCCGAACCGGATGAAACCCCGGCGGAGGCCGTGAACATCGCCGAAGAGGCAAAACCCGAACCGGATGAAACCCCGGCGGAGCCCGTGACCGTGGCCGAAATGGCAGAACCCGAACCGGATGAAACCCCGGCCGAAGCCTCGATAGGCGATGGGCAGGAACCGGTCGCCGAGCTGCCGGCTGTGGAATCCATCGCCGAAACAGCGGAACCGGAACACGAAGTCCTGATGGAGTCGCTGGGCGCCGAACACATGGAAGATCATCTCGAAGAGGTGACCGAGGCGAATGTCGAACACGCCATCCTCGAAACGGAACTCAACTACGAAGGACTTTCCCGCGCCGAATTGGTCGACATGCTGGAAAAAGCGGTGACGGAGGCCGACATCAACACGGTGAAAACCCGGATCGCCCTCATCAAGTTCGCCTTCATGAAGAAAACGAAGGAGGAAAGCCTTCAACGATATGTGCAGGCTGACGTCGAGGGGGAAACAAAAGTGGAATTGCCACCGGAACAGGACGAACTCGATGTGAAGTTCAACGACCTGTTCGCCATATATAAAGCAAACAAGGCACGTCATTCCGAAGAACAGGAGAAGATCAAGCAGGAAAACCTCAAAAAGAAGAACGAGATCCTCGATTCCCTGCGCGAACTGATCGGTTCGGAGGAGACCCTGAAGAGGACCTATGACGAATTTAAAGTCCTTCAGGAACGCTGGAAAGAGGTGGGGATGGTGCCGCGGACCGAGATCAACAACCTCTGGCAGAACTATCACTTCCTGGTGGAGAAGTTCTTCGAGAAGGTGAAGCTCAACAAGGAACTCAAGGACCTTGACCTGAAGAAGAACCTGGAGGCAAAGATCGCCCTGTGCGAAAAGACCGAAGAGCTTCTGCTCGAAACATCGGTGATCAGGTCGTTCAGGAAACTGCAGAAATACCACGAGGAATGGAAGGAGATCGGCCCTGTTCCCTCCGATAAAAAAGACGAGATATGGGAGCGTTTTAAGAACGCCACCGACAAGATCAACGATCGCCGGCGCGACCACTATTCAAAGATCGAAGAGGAGCAGAATAAGAACCTGGAGACCAAAACCGCCCTGTGCGAGCAATGCGAGATCGTCGCCGGCCTCCCCAACGAGTCGATCCGCCAGTGGCAGGATAATACCAATAAGATCAACGACCTGCTGAAGATCTGGAAGAACATCGGCCCGGTGCCTCAGAAGGTCAACAACGAGATATGGACCCGGTTCAAGTCGAGCCTCGACGCTTTCTTTGCCGCCAAGAAAGAGCACTTCGACAAACTGAAAGAACAGCAGATGCACAATTACAACCTCAAGGTTGAATTGTGTCTCCAGGCCGAATCGCTGAATACCAGCACCGATTGGCGGAATACCACCAACGAGCTGATCCGTTTGCAGGGCGAATGGAAGAAGATTGGACCGGTGCCAAGGAAACATTCCGATAAGATATGGAAACGGTTCCGTTCGGCCTGCGATGCCTTCTTCAACGCGAAACAGGCTTACTTTTCAAATATCCAGGCCAGTGAAGGCGAGAACCTGGCCAAAAAGATCGAGGTGATGAACCGGCTGAAGGAATATCAGTTCGGCGAAGACAAAGCGGCCAACCTCGAGGTACTGAAGAATTTCCAGCGTGAATGGACCGAGATCGGACATGTACCCATAAAGGAGAAGGACAAGCTGCACAACGAATTCAGGGCGCTGATCAACAGCCACCTCGACAAACTGAAGATCAGCGAAATGGAGATGAGTACGGTGAGTTTCCAGGCCCGCGTCGACCACCTGAAGAACGATCCGAACGCGCGCAGAATGATTGGCAAGGAACGTGAATCGCTGGCCACCCGGATCACCCGGATGAAAGAGGAGATCACCCTGTGGGAGAACAACATCGGGTTCTTCGCCAAATCGAAAAGCGCTGCCCTGGTCAAGGAGGAGTTCGAGAACAAGATCAACAAGGCCAAGAGTGAACTCAAAGTCCTCGAAGCCAAGCTGAAGATCCTCCGCCAGCAGGGCGCCTGATCTTAAAAAAAACCGTTTCATGGCAGGGAATTCCATTGGCAAAGCCCTGATCCTTACTACTTTCGGAGAGTCTCACGGACCTGCCGTCGGGGGGGTCCTCGACGGGTTCCCGCCGGGGATCGCCGTGGATACGACGTTCATCCAGTCAGAACTCGACCGGCGCAGGGCCGGCCAGACCTTCTACTCCTCCCCGCGACGGGAAGATGACCGCCTCGTGATACTGTCCGGCCTCTGCGAGGGGAAATCGACCGGCGCACCCATCGCCTTCATCGTTTATAATCAGGATCAGAGACCGGAAGAGTATGACCGGCTGAAGGAAATTTTCCGACCCTCGCACGCCGATTTCACCTACCTGCAGAAATACGGGATCCGCGATCCCCGGGGTGGGGGCAGGGCTTCGGCCCGGGAAACGGTGGCCCGGGTGGCCGGGGGCGCTTTCGCCCGGTTGCTTTTACAGGCCGCAGGGATTTCCATTAAAGCAATGATCCTGCAGATCGGGCAAATGGAATTTCCGGGAGGGTTCTCTCCCGGCCACGACGCGGATCCGGAACTGATATCCTACCTGGAAAGGATCAAGCGGGAAGGAGATACCCTTGGCGGGATCATCGGCTGTGAGGTCACCGGCGTGCCGGCGGGACTTGGCGAACCTGTGTTCGACAAGCTGCAGGCCGACCTTGCGAAGGCCATGTTGAGCATCAATGCCGCAAAGGGATTTGATTATGGCTCGGGCTTTGCCGCTGCTTCCCTGCGCGGTTCGGAACACAACGACCGGTTCGTGAACGACCAGGGAACCATCCGGACCGCCACCAACCGCTCCGGGGGCATCCAGGGAGGGATATCCAATGGTGAAGAGATCTGCTTCCGGGTGGCATTCAAGCCTGTACCCACCATCATGCAACCCCAGGAAACAGTTGATATCCATGGAAACACGGTGACCACCTCCCCCGAAGGCCGTCACGACGTATGTGTCCTGCCGCGCGCCCTCCCCATCGTCGAAGCTATGACTGCCCTCGTCCTCGCCGACCATCACCTCCGCCAAAAAACCAACCGCTGACCCCTCACCCCTTACGACTCACGGATTACACAGGCTCCTGTTGCGAAAGGCAATGGAACGAGCCGAGCCCCCAGATGATCTCGACCGAGTCGATTCCCACAATGGTTCTTCCGGGAAAACACTCCTCCAGCACCCGCATGGCCTGTTCGTCTTCACGGCAGCGGAAATTGGGAACGATCACCGCGTGGTTGGTGATGTAAAAATTGGCATAGGATGCCGGCAGGCGCTGGTCTTCATAGATCACCGGCCTGGGCATGCAGATCTCTGCGATATCCAGCTGCTTTCCGCTGATCAGGCGGAATGACTTCAGCTTTTTCAGGTTCTCCTCCAGGATCGCGTGGTTCGGATCGGAACGGTTCGGCTCCACCATGGTCACCACGGCGTCTTCGCGAAAGAAACGGGTGATGTCGTCGATATGGCCGTTGGTATCGTCACCCTCAATCCCTTCGTCGAGCCAGAGCACCTGCTCAGCGCCATAGTACTCGCAAAGGTACTCTTCGATCTCGTGCTGGAAGAGACCGGGGTTGCGGTTCTCGTGCAGCAGGCACTGCGTGGTGGTAAGGATCGTGCCGCGACCGTTGAAATCGACGGAACCTCCTTCCATGACGATGCCGGGATAATAGACCGGGATCTTCAGGTGTTCCCCGGTCAGTCGCGGGATCTGCTCGTCGAGATCGTGATCGTATTTGTTCCCCCAGGCGTTATATTTCCAGCTGACGATCACCTTGGGGATCGCATCCCCGGGCTTCACCACGAAAGCCGGTCCGTGGTCGCGGCACCATGCGTCGTTGGTGGGGTGAACCAACAGTTCGAGGCGTGGCAGATCGACTCCGAGATTCCCGAGATCCCTCAGCACCCGCTGGCGCAACTCCTCGTTGCGTAGATTGATGCAAACCTTTTCCCCTTTGGAAATTTCCGCGATGAAGCGGTTGTAAAAGGGAAAGATCCGTTCGAGCGTTCCCGGCCAGGAGTAAGAATCTTCGTGCGGGTAACTCAGCCAGGTGGCCCGGTGCTCCGACCATTCGGCGGGAAAGGCGTACCCCGCCTGGCGGGGGGTGGGCCTGCCGTCATTCGTTGTCATCGAGGTAGCGGCTAAGGATGGGTCCGTAGGTGTCGATCCGCCGGTCGCGCAGAAATGGCCAGTGGATGCGTGTTTCGTTGATCCTGCCGAGGTCGAGGTCCTGCACCAGGATCTCTTCACGGTCGTGAGAGGCTTGTTGCAGGATGACCCCGAGGGGATCGGCCATGAATGATCCTCCCCAGAAGGTCATGTCGTGCTCGAACCCCGTCCGGTTCGCAGCCACCACAAACACCCCGTTGGCGATGGCATGGCTGCGCTGGATCGTCTGCCATGCCTGGTACTGCTGACGGTTGAGGAGATCATCCTGGGCCGTTGCCCAGCCGATGGCGGTGGGAAAGAAAAGGATCTGGGCCCCCATCAGACTGGTAATGCGCGCTGCCTCTGGGTACCACTGATCCCAGCAAACCAGCACCCCGAGGGTCGCATAGCGGGTTTTGAACACCCGGTACCCCTGGTCGCCGGGGGTGAAATAGAACTTCTCGTAATACCCCGGATCGTCGGGGATGTGTTGCTTGCGGTAAATGCCCGTAACCGAACCGTCGGCATCGATCACGGCAGCGGTGTTGTGGTAAAGACCTTCGGCACGCTTCTCGAAAAGCGACGCGATGATCACAACGCCCAGTTCCTTCGCCAGGGCCGAAAAACGGTCGGTCGAAGGACCCGGGACCGGTTCAGCGAGGTCGAAATGCAGGTAATTTTCTTCGTGGCAGAAATAAAGAGAGGCGAATAATTCCTGCAGGCACAGGATCCTGGCCCCGGCGGCGGCGGCCTCCCGGATCTTCGACTCCGCTTTTGACAGGTTCGCGGAGCGGTCGCCGGAACAAGTCATCTGGATGAGAGCCGTTCTGATGGTTTGCATGTTTTCTGTCATTGTGAGTGGATTGTACCGATCAATGGATAAAAATTTTCCGGGCGAGCCGGTCCCCGTGACCGATCACCTCCAGCAGATAAACACCGTCCGGAAGACCCTGGTATGGGATTACGCACCGGTCCTCCATCCCGGCCCCGGTCACAGGGCCGGCGACAACGCTTCCCCGCATGCTGAGCAGCCGGATGCAATAGTCCTGCCGGGATTCAGGATCTAAAAAGATCATCAGTCGTTCCGTCTCCCGGTCATTGTAAACACGGATCTCCTCCCGGTCACCCTCCTTCCCGGTCCCGACGGTGTAATCGAGGTACAGGTCATCGACATAGAGCACGGTGCCCACGGTCATCACTTCCTGCGCCGTCGACATTGCAATGATGTTCATGCTGTCGGGCAGTTCAGCCCCGGTATAATCGATCCAGGCGGAAAAGGGGGTCCAGTCGGGAACCGAATCCTTGGTCGAGAAATATCCCAAGCCGACCGTGTCTTTGAATGACCCGGTGGTCCGGGTCATTCCGATCCCGATCACGCAGCTGTCGCCCCCCTTCGGCAGGTATTTGTAATAGCCCTTCAGGTGCGTTGGCTTGTCCACCACCGGGACGCCGCCCGACAAAACATAGGTGCCCGAGTCAAAATCAACTGTCAGATCCCCGCAGGTCATGAATCCGGGAACATCCATGGGCGCCAGCGGAAACGGGTAAAGGCGGGTCTCCAGCCTCGCCGAATAAAAACCGGCGCCCGACCGGTCGGGACCTTTGGTCACCACCGAGATGTTGATGAAGGGAATGAGATTGAGCTCGAAGTTGGGCGTGTCCCAATCCACCGGATCGGTATAGGTGGAAAAAACCGACCAGTTCTCAAAACCGGCGTTCGGAATGACCGTCTGCCCGCCGGCCGCCACAGAAGCCAATAAACCAGCAACGAATAGAAAACGTTTCATGGATCTGTATTTCATGCATCCTGTTTAAGGTTGATACAAAAGCCTTCTTCTGGCTGCTGAGCGAAGCCCGGCAGGGAGCAGGTCAACAGGGTTCATTTTCGATGGTTCATGCTGAAGAATGGCCCGGTAAAAATAAGCCAAATCACCCTATCTTTGGAAAAAATTGACATGGGCCGGCCGCTCCTTCCTTCTTTCCTGCTGATCTGCGCACTGCATCTTGTTGCAAATCTTGGTATTGCATCACCAGGGGCCGCGACATGGCAACGGGGTGCTCCCGGTAACGCCGGCGAACCGGATTCCTGCCGTACGGTCCTGGATAAGAAAACCGAGAAGATCTACGGCGAGGGGATCGATTTCTTTAAAAAAGGGAATTACACCCTGGCGGGTCAGCGGATGCGCCAGGTGCTGAAAGAGGAGCCGGAATGCACCGATGCCTCGTATGTCCTCGGACTCGTCTATTACCGCAAGCAGGATAACAACCTGGCCGAAGCGGAAAAATATTTCCGCCGGGTGGTACAGCATTGCCCCGGGTATGACATTTACATCTACTATTACCTGGGCGAGATCTGCTATTCGAAGGATGATTTTGCCGGGGCCATCGGGAACCTGGAGAAGTTCACCCGCGAGCCCGAAAAAGTCAGGAAAGAGGAGGATTATTCAAGGGCGGTGGAGTTGCTGGATTATTCGCGGTTCTATATCAACATGGTCAGCCACCCGGTGCCTTTCGAGCCCCGGGTGGTGGAAGGGATCTCGACCCCGGGCAACGAATACCTGCCGATCCTTTCGCCCGATAACCAGATGGCCCTCTTTACCCGGGAGGTGAAGATCGATCCCGGCCGCAACAGCCTGATCCGGGAGGTTCGCATGAAGGAGAAGTTCCTGTACAGCGTGAGAGACGATCAGGGGCATTTCGACGAGGGGGAGGAGATGCCCCAACCGTTCAACATCAATGATAATGAAGGGGGGGCGACCCTCACTGCCGATAACAACACGCTGTGCTACACGGTATGCAAATTCGACCAGGCCCGGCAGTATCTCAACTGCGATATCTACATGTCGGAAAATGTGGGCGGTGATTGGAGCCCGATCCGTCAGCTGGGCGGGGGGATAAACCAGGCCGGCTCCTGGGAATCGCAGCCCTCCCTCTCGGCCGATGGCCGCACCCTCTATTTTGTCAGTGACCGCAACGGCGGCCAGGGAGGTTACGATATCTACCGATCCGAACGGAACTCGGCGGGTCAGTGGGGAAACCCGGTGAACATGGGCCCTGTGATCAACTCCAGGGGGAACGAAAAAGCACCCTTCATTCACCCCGACGGGAAAACGCTCTACTTTTCATCGGACGGATGGATGGGACTGGGGGGGTACGATATTTTTTTCTCAAGGATGCTGAACGACAGTACCTGGAGCAAACCCGGGAACATCGGGTATCCGATCAACTCCTCCGACGACGAAGTGGGATTCTTCGTCAGCACCGACGGGCAGCAGGGTTTTTTCGCATCCAACAAATTCAACGGGAAAGGGGGGTGGGACCTCTACTCGTTCGACCTCTACGATGCGGCCCGTCCCGAGAAGGTGCTGTTTATCAAGGGGAATGTGAAGTCGGAGATGACCACCGAACCCCTCAAGGCCCGGATCGAGCTGAAGAACATCGAGACCAAAAAGGTGTCGGAGATCCCCATGGACACCCTGACGGGCAACTATGTGGCCGTTGCTCCGTTCAACAGCGATTACATCATGACGGTGAAAAAAGCCGAGCATGTTTACGAATCGAAGTACATCGCAAAAATTGATTCGGTGTTCAAAACACCCGCCCGTGTCGATATCGCCATGAAACCCATCGAGATCAACCAGTCCTACCGCATCAACGACATCTATTTCGGGTTCAATTCGTTCGGCCTGACGGATGCATCCCGGGCCGTGCTCGATCAACTGATCGATTTCCTCAAAGAGAACCCGACCATTGCCATTCAGATCCAGGGCCATACCGACAACATCGGCAACGACGCCGCAAACCTGAAACTGTCCGACGACAGGGCTCATTCGGTGTATGATTACCTGGTGGAACAGGGAATTGAAGCCGGTCGCCTGACCTATAACGGATATGGAAAATCGATGCCGGTTGCCGACAATCTGACCGAAGAAGGAAGGGCCAAGAACCGCCGGACAGTCTTCGTTATAACACGTAAATAGCCGGTTAACTCGCGACCATTTGTCCCCTCGTCCGCTCGTCCGCTTGTCCGCTTGTCCGCTTGTCCGCTTGTCCGCTTGTCCGCTTGTCCGCT
>CAYVVG010000050.1:0-30022 GCA_964455285.1 uncultured Prolixibacteraceae bacterium | reverse complement strand
CCAGGTGCATGCCTGTCCGAGATGGTGGCCCGTTCATACCAACGTGAAACACTACATTACCATACCGCACGACTTGCCCAACCTGACGGAAGGAGACGTGCTGGGGGTGTTTTACCACACGGCGACCGGCGGGTTGGAATGCGGAGGTCTGGCGGAATTCAACGGGACCGACGACCAGCTTATGATCGCGTACGGTGACAATGTCAACACACCGGTGAAGGACGGATTTGCCATCGGTGAACCGATCATCTGGAAACTTTGCTCGGTGATCAAGGGCGATGCCAACCCGGTCGATGTACTGTATGATTTCACATACCCCAGCACCAATGGCTTGTTCACCCAGAACGGGTTGTCAGCCCTGACCGGAATCATCGGGTTACACGTAACCGCCACGGCTACCCCGGCGGCTATCTGCAGCGGTGAGACCGTGCAATTGCAAGCTTATGCGGGAACGGACGGAGTCGCGTTCAACTGGACCTCGGATCCCGCGGGATTTACATCCGACCAGCAGAACCCGGTTGCTACCCCGGAGGTGAACACCACCTATTTTGTGCATGCCTATGACGGAGTGTTCCACGCTTACGACACCGTAACCGTAACGGTCACTCAGGTGAACCCGCTGGTGGAAGTGTTACCGCTGAACAACATCACCATCCCGTCGGGCCAGAGCCATTGCTACAATGCGACGCTGCGGATCACCACGGGTGGCAGCGGCACCTATTTCCAGGTGCAGAGCGGCGGACAGGCAAGGCTCATAGCCGGCCAGCAGATACGAATGCTGCCGGGAACGAGGGCTTTTGCGGGTTCCGGTTTGTATGCGCAGATCACTGCCACGGGGACCTATTGCTGCGATGCCGGCACCCCGGCAGCCCCGTTGACCGGGAGCGGGGAGGAGATCGTGGCGAAGGGAGAAACAACCTCCTTCCGCATCTACCCGAATCCCACGACCGGTGCCTTCACGCTTGAACTGACCGGACCGGCCGCCGGCCATCCGGCTTCGGTGGAGATCTTCGGGATCCTCGGTGACCGAATCCTGCAGAAGGCGATGCACGGCAACCGTCAGCAGTTCGACCTGTCAGGAAGCCGTCCGGGCGTCTATATCATCCGGGTGCTGAACAGCGACGGCAGCCTGGGCAATGCCCGTATCATCCGCCAGTGATGCAGGAGCACCTGAACTGATCAGGGGTTCCATCTTACGGCAAACAGCAGAGACGCAAAATTTTGCGTCTCTGCTGTTTTTTCCGGTAACATCCCTTGTTTACCCGGTCTGTGCCTTGAACGGGTAATCCATTGTCTTGACCGAATTTTCTTCAGGATGACCGAATTTTCCTTGATTCCCGGTTTTCCTGCCGTACTTTTATTTTCGGTACTTCAACACACCCTATCATGAAAAACTTCTATCCAACCCTGGCATTGGCCTTCGTGCAATTCTTTTCCATCCTCAGCTATGCCCAGGGCCCTGAAATCCGGATCCCTGAGCAAAGACCGGAACCGGGCGACCGGATGGTACCTTACAACGAAACCTGGTTTGCCTCAGCAACTCTCCAAAGGAGCACGGATCCTCTCATTGCGGCAATGGTGAACGCCGTCAGCGCCGATTCCCTGAGAGCTACCCTGACTGAAATGCAGTCGTGGGGTTCACGGTTCCTCATGAACGATAACAACAAGGAGATCGCGACTTCGCTGATGAACCGTTTTCTCGCATACGGGTATACGGATGTCGTTCTCGACTCCTTCTACCTGGCGATTCCCAACTGGAACGGGCTGCACGACAGCGCGTGGCAATACAATGTCGTTTGTACGGTCACAGGCAGTTCGGCTCCTGGAGAGATCTATATCACAGGCGGACACTGGGACTCCTACAGCACGGTGGATCCGTTTCACGACGCACCCGGCACCAACGACAATGCAACTGCGGTAGCGGCCACGCTGGAGATAGCGAGGGTGATGAAGCTTTATGATTACAGGCCTGAAGCCACCATCCGCTTTGTGCTGTTCGCCGCCGAAGAACTGGGACTGTTTGGGTCGCGTTACGCCGCTGTAGCCGACAGGTACCATGGTAACGATGTTCGCTACATGTTGAACATGGACATGATCTCCAACAACCCCGAAAACACCTCCCTGGTAAAGGTTTACCAATACCAGGGGTGGGAGTGGGCCGGTCTTGTGGCAGGGGAAGCCACAGAAAGATACACAAACCTGGATGTGATTTTCCCGGCGAACAATGTCAACACGGGTTCTGATTCCTTTCCTTATTGGCTGGAAGGATTCCCGTCTGCCTATTTTGAAGAGTACAACTTCAGCCCTCACTGGCATTTGCCATCCGATACACTTGGAAATTGCAACATCCCATACCTGCGGCAGGTGACCGGCGGCGCCCTGGCGACGCTGGCGGAGCAGCAACGGTTGCCGCATCCCCGCGATCTCAGAGCCCATTCGGCGCCGGCGGCCATCACACTGAACTGGATGCCGACCTCCAACGGTTTTGTATCGGGGTACAATATCTATCGGGCCGATTCATCCGGGGGATCATTTCAACGCGTCAATATCCTCCCTGTCGCCGGTTCTTCATACAGCGACATCCCTCCCGAACTGAACAGGCAGTATTTCTATGCCATCACGACGGTGAACGATTCGCTGGAAGAGAGCGGCTTTTCAAACGAAGTGGTTGGCGCCCGGTTCCATTTCTGCGATACTTTACTGGTCATTGCCAACACCAAGGGTACAAAGATCACACCCGACAGCATTCGTGGTTTTTATCATTCCATCCTCGACACGATCGCCTATCGCTGGGTGGACGCCAATGCCCTGTACCAACCTGACCTGTCGCTGATTTCGCGATACAGGAACATCTTCTGGATGTCGAATACCCTCGAAGCGGAGTCAATGAACACCAACCTGTATCAATCCATGATCGCATTTTCGGAAAACGGGGGAAACCTGCTTTTCGCCGGCTTCAACCCCGGAAAGTACTGGATCAGCAATGTCATCCCGTACCCCCTGGAGGTGCCGGATGAAGTCTATTTTCACAGCTGCTTCAGGATCGACAGCATCGACCGGAAAGTGCAAAGCATGCTATGCGGAGCATATCCGGCACAGGAAGGCTACTCCCAGTTGCGAATCGATTCGGCCAAATGCATGGACAAGAACTTCCCGGGCCAGATATACAATATAGAGGTATATCATGCAGAAAGCCCGGGACAGGTGATCTACCGCTTCGACAGCAGGCAGGACACCACCACCTCCTATGGAAAGATGAAGCACCGGCCGGTCGGAACGGAATACCTGGGGACCGACCACAGGAGTATCCTACTCAGCTTTCCATTATGGTACCTGGATACAGCCGATGCCCGTAATTTCCTGGGTTATGTGCTGTCGCAGAAATTCTCAGACCCGGCCGGCCTGGCCGAAGACCCGCCGCAAAAGGGATTCGGCCTGGATGTCAGTCCAAACCCGGTGTACGGCGATTATGTGGTGACAGTCAGTTCCGGTCGTGCAGGCATCCTGAAACTTGTTCTGGTCTCCCCTGAGGGGCGTGTCAGGCCACTGAAAGTATGTCACATTTCAGAAGGCATTCACCGTTTCGGTTTCAGCGGACAGCATTTGACCCCGGGCATCTACCAGGTCGTAGCCCGGTTCGATGGAATGATCAACAGCCGGATGATCATCCGGATCCGGTGAACCGGTTCACCTGTGCGCGGCAGGCGGGACAAAAGTGACTTTCCTTCAGGTCGATGTCTTCCACATAGGTGCTGGCCCGCATGACACATTCGGGGTGCCTGCAGTGAATCAGTCCAAAGGTATGTCCCAATTCGTGAATAACCTCTTTCTGAAACCGTTCCAAAGTCAGCCGGTCATTGGGCTCCATACCATAGCGCTCGTTCCGGAGCCGGTACAGCGAGGCAATACCGGTCCGGCCGCCAAGGAATGCCTGCCCGAAAATGTAGGTGAGGATGGGAATGAACAGATCGATGCCAAACAGCCCCAGGGTCTTCCCAGTATCGTCGGAATGCATCGATTCGATGTGATTCAGCAGGCTATTCCCGTTATATTGCCGGCGCGAAGGATCATAAAACTCGCTGAGGTCGATATGCCCTTCCCGCATCAGGACCGGGATGTTGAACTCCTGTCCCACGATCTCAGCTGTCTTCTCGAGGATCTCTTTCCCGAAAAAGCCGAACGAGACAAGCGTGATTCCCGGTTGATTCGGCATGAGCTAGTGCTGATCGTCGGGTGATAAGCCGTATTTGCGGATCTTGTTGTACAGGGTGACCCGGTCCACTTTCAGTGCCCGGGCTGACCTGGAGATGTTCCAGTTGTATTTGGAGAGGATATGGCGGATAAAGTTCTGCTCGAAATCGTCCAGACTTTCGCTCTCTGTTTCCGGCACGGCGACGGGATTCTTTTCCAACGGGAGGTCCTTCAGGCATATCTTTTTGCCGTCGCCCACGACGATCGCACGTTCGATCATGTTCTCCAGTTCACGGATGTTCCCCGGGAAGTCGAATTCCGAGAGTCGCTTCAGGGCCGCCGGCTCGATGGTGACGAGCGGCTTGTTCATCTGGGTACAGTACTTTTTCATAAAATAGCCGGCCAGCAGGGGTATATCCGACTTCCTTTCCCGCAGGGGAGCCAGGTGGATGTTCACTACATTCAGCCGGTAATAGAGGTCTTCACGAAACGTGCCTGCCTCCACCATGCTTTTGAGGTCTTTATTGGTGGCGCAGATGACCCTGAAATCGGAAGCGATCTCTTTGTTGCCGCCCACGCGGACAAAGTTTCTGGTTTCCAGCACCCGCAGCAATTCCACCTGCATTTTCGGCGAGATGGTGGCGATCTCGTCGAGAAAGATCGATCCGTTGTCGGCCATCTCAAATCTTCCTTTCCGGTTGTACATGGCGCCGGTAAACGCCCCCTTTTCATGACCGAACAACTCGCTTTCGAGCAGGCTTTCGCTCAGAGCGCCGCAATGCACACTGACAAAGGGGAAGAACTTTCTGGGTGAATTGGCATGGATGGCCCTGGCCACCAGTTCTTTGCCTGTTCCGCTTTCGCCCGTGATGATGACGGAGGATTGTGTCGGAGCGACATTTTCGATCGCCTTCAGGATCTCCTGCATCGCTTCACTCGTACCGATCAGGTCTTCCACGCTTTCCAGCGATACCACGCGCGATCGGAGGGCTTCGTTCTCCTCGCTCAGGGCAATCTGCCGGGTGGCATTCCGGATGAGATGCGTCAGGTCATCCGGGTCGAACGGTTTGGTCACATAGTCGTAGGCGCCGTCCTTCAGAGCTTTGACTGCAGTGTCGACGGTGGCAAACGCAGTCATCATGATGACGATGGAATCGGTTTTATTTGCCTTGATCCGGCGGAGCATCTCCAGCCCGTCCATGCCCGGCATCTTGATATCGGCCAGAACGATATCGAACGATCCGGATTCGAGCAGATGCAGGGCGATTTTCGCATTCTCCGCACATTCCACGCGGTAGCCGTCCTCAAGAAACCAATTGTAAAGCGAATCCCTAACGGATTCCTCATCGTCGACGATCAGTATCGAAATTTTCTTTGCCATCATCGGGTTTCGTTACGTTTTGATCAGCGGAAAGGTGACCGCAAGGGTCGTTCCTTTGCCGGGTTCCGACCGCACCTGGATCTTTCCGTTGTGATTTTGCACAATGCCGTGAACTATGGGGAGTCCCAGGCCAATTCCGCTCGCGTCCTGTTTGGTCGAAAAGAAGGGTTCGAAAATGTGAGGAAGGTTGTCGGCAGAGATACCCACCCCGTTGTCGGAAATTTCGAAGGTGATCGTGTCACTGTCACTGTTGAAGGTCCGCATCACGATCTCTCCGTTTTCCGTGACAGCTTCAGAGGCGTTTATGATCATCGCGACGCAGGCCTGTTTCACCTGGTTGGGGCTGCAGCGGATCAGGTCGCCGGCGGCATCGAATTCCGTCAGGAAACGGATGTTGGCGATTTGAACCGGGTGTGCCATCAGATCGTAAGTGGCTTTCAGGATCTGGTGCAGGCTGGCCGGCTCGAAATCGTCCTGGTCGCGGCGCGAGAACTCCAGAAGTCCCCTGACGATCTCGCCGCAACGTTTGGTTTCGTTCTCGATCAGCCGGAGGTGCCTGATCATCCCTTCTCGGCGGCCTTCATCGAGTACCGGGTGGTTCAATTGTTTGGTCAGCAGTTTCGTATAGACCAGGATCCCCGAAAGCGGGTTGTTGATCTCGTGCGCCACCGACGACGACAACTTGCCGAGGGCCGCCAGCCTTTCGACATGCATCAGTTCGCCCTGTGCCGCCGCCAGTTCCTCCGACTTCTTCTGTACTTTGTACTCCAGCTGCTGCGACCAGTTTTGCAATTCATCGGTCGCCGACTGGAGGTTGTCGAGCATGTTGTTAAAGGCTTCCGAAACCACGCGCATATCGTTCAGTTGGCCGGAATGCACCTCGAGCCGGGTGCTCAGGTCTCCCCGGGCCACCGCCATGCTTACATCGACAAGTTTGTTCAGCGGAGCCATGATCCTGCGCCTGGTAAACAGGATAAGGAAGATCATCAGCAGAAGGGTGGTCAGAAGAGCAAGGAGAAAGAATTCGAGGGATGATTTCGCCAGGGCCTGGTCCAGGTCCTCCAGCGGAAGCTTGATGATCAGCGAACCCAGGAGGGTGTCGGTGGTGGTGTGAGCATGACAGGATGCAGTATAGCAGGAGGGTTCATTGAGAATGGGAGAGCGGATCAGCAGATGCCTTGCGTTCCGGTTCTTGTTGACCATCCGGCAGTCGTTGTCGACATCGATGATCCGGTAAGAATTACCATTGCCGGGGAACATCGACCGGATGTTCTTGTGGCAGGATATACAGTTCGGATTCCCGTGATTGTTGTTGGTGTCGGAGGGGATGGTCGAATATACCAGGTTGTCTTCACTGTCGTACATGTCCACCTCGTCGATGTCCGGCAGGGTATTGATGATATCGAGGGTCCTCTGCAGGGAGCTTTTATCGTTGGCCAGCATCGAGTGGTAGAGCGCACCCTCGACGATGGAAGCGATGTTGTTGCCGTGCTGGCGGATGACCGTGTTGAGGTACTCGTTGTTGACCGATTTGAATATGAGCGAAAAAATGGTGAACAGGAATAGCGAAAGCAGGGTGATGATCATGACCACCCGTCCGTAGATCGACGTCCGGAACCGGCCATATTTATTCCACAGGGTGCGTCCTGTTTGCCAGGTGTATTTGCTGAATAAACTCATGCCTGCTGTCGGTGCGGCCGGTTTTACTCCGGCCATATTTTATTGCAAAGTACGAAAAAACGATGACACCGGTCGGTGTCGAAAAAAATTACAGTTCGAGGAATTCCTTCTGGAAATCGGTCCAGACGGATTCCGGCAGGCGTTCCAGGCAATGGTCGGCAGGTTCTCCCCCGTCCTGGAGCACCGACATCGTGTTGATTGTCAGTCTGTTTTCAATTGTTGAGGAGAGAAAATCACGAAACCTGGCGACCTCACGCGTCAGCCACGCCGTGGCTTCTTCAGCCACAAAACACGAACGCACCTCGTTCAGCCAGTTTGCCGGCCGGATGGTGCAAAGCCATCCGCTGCCGTAAGGGTCGTCGTTGATCAGTGCCGGGCTGTCCTGCAGCAGGTCGTTGCCCGACACGAGGGTTCCCGAAACCGGTGAGAGCACGTTCAGGCGCTTTCCGTCCTGTTCGATGACGGCCAGAAGATCGCCTCGCCGGAGCGATTCA
The DNA here is from genome assembly GCA_964455285.1 of uncultured Prolixibacteraceae bacterium. Classification (GTDB taxonomy): domain Bacteria; phylum Bacteroidota; class Bacteroidia; order Bacteroidales; family FEN-979; genus CAIVAT01. The sequence goes on along the minus strand of CAYVVG010000050.1, from coordinate 22,276 downwards.
CCCGGGCTGCGCTGAAGGGTGAACCTGACCGGTCCGGTCATGTGCAGCAGCAGGTTGTCGAGCCCCAGCCGCGCCGTTCCCGATTTTTCCATGAACAACCAGGTATGGTTCCTGTTGAAAAGCAGCCCCTGCGGAACTTTTCTGATCCCCGCGGTTATCCCGCCCGCCACTTCGCGGATTTTCCGGGCAAAAGTCACCCGCTTGTTCAAAAACAGGGTAAAAGGTATGAGCATCAGCAGAAATGCGATGACCACCAGGTATTCGATGCCTTTGGTGGCAAAGATGTCGGTATAACTGAATCCTTCCATGTCATGAGTTTTATGGCAGGCAGTGCGGATGCCTGCCGGTTTGTATCAATGTTCGGAGCCGGCCCAGGCGGGAGAATCGCGCAACACCGGCATGCGGCGGATGATCCACCGGAAAATCCATATCTCGGTAAAAATGACAGCCAGGGTGACGACCACCTCCATCCACGAAGGAACATACCGCACGGGCATATCCCAGCGGAATCCGATGATGGTGACGTTCAGGCGGTTCAGGATCACGCCGGCCATGGTCACAACAGCAGCAACCCGGATCAGCAGGGTGTTGCCCCGCCGGTAACTGTAAAAGAACAGGATCATGGGGAGCAGCACAAAGCCGATCATCTCGACCAGGTACCAATGCCCCATGGGGGTGTTGAGCAGGTCCCAGTGCTGCCCGTGCACGAATACCAACATCTGTAGAAAGAAGTAGGCAAACATCGAACCCACGCACACCTTCGACAGGCCTTGCAGGATCCCCTGCTGGGCGCGGTGGTTCTTCTCGCTGATCTGGCTGAAGAATACGCGGTGACTGATGGAGCCTTCGAAAATGACCATGGATAGTCCCGCGAAAATGCTGGAAACGAAAAACATGATCGGAATGAACTCGGAGTACCAGAGCGGGTGTATCTTGTCTTTGGCCATCAGGTATAAGGCTCCAAGACCCGACTGGTGCAGCGTGGAAAGGGTGATGCCGAAGATCACCGCGGCGATGGTCATGCCTGAAAGGATCTTTCGAATTCTGACAGCGCCAATCCATTCGGCGATAGCGGGGGAGAACTCGATGAACTCGGCGATCATGTATAGAAGAAAGTGCCAGGCGACCAGGAATAGCACCGAACTGGTGCCGAAACCGTTGCCGATGATCGGGTTCACCACATGCCAGGGTCGTCCCAGGTCGAGCAGGAGGGCACCGGCATAAAAAACGTAGGCAAGGAACCCGTTGAGAACGGTGACCCTGACGATCGACTGGTATTGTTTCATCTTCAGGATATAGACCATGAAGGTGATCACATAGGCGCCGCCGGCAAAGGCCACACCGGTCACCACATCGAACCCGATCCAGAGCCCCCAGGGTATTTCCTGCGACAGATTGGTGATGGAACCGATTCCTTTCCAGAACCGTATGATGATCAGGATCAGCCCGAGCAGCATGATGGGCAGCGAGATCAGGTTGAAAGGAGTAATAAGTTTGCCCTTAGGCTTCATCTCCTCCAGAGGAACTTCCAGAGCGGTTTTCCGTTGCGGAGGGTCGCCGTCGATAGGTTACTGTTCATCTTCTTGATATTGAGATGATTGACTGTTCTTGGTCGCCTGGTGAATACCCGCCAGCAACGAAGGGACCAGGACAAAGATGGAGGGTACGCTGTAGAGGAATCCCTTGGTCAGGGCAGGGTAGGAGGACTTCTGCAACCGGGTGTTCAAGCCCAGCTCTTCGAAGGGCACTTTCGAAAGGTATAACCAACCGGTACCGCCGGCTTCGTGTTCACCGTAAATTTGATCGATATAGAGGTCTGGCTGATCATGGATCCTTCTCCGCGCTTCCCTGACCAGGTCTCTGCGCTTGCCGTAAAGCAGCGCTTCGTTCGGGCAATTGTATGCACAGGCAGGCGGTTCCCCCGCCTTCAGCCGCTCAAAACACATGTCGCATTTCTGGATCCTCGGATTTGCGCTGTGGTATTCGAATTTCGGGGTGTCGAACGGGCACGACACCATGCAGTACCGGCATCCCATGCACTTGTCGCCATCCCAGGTAACCAGCCCCATTTTCGTCTTGTGCATGGCTCGGGTCAGGCAGGCTGCCACACAGGCGGGTTCATTGCAGTGCATGCACTGAATTTTTACATACGCCTCTCCCTTTGAAGTCTTCATCGTGTTTACGACGGTGTTGCAGGTTTCATCGGTTTTACGGATGGCGGGAAGATCCTTTGAGGGAAGGGGTTCGGGAAACCCGTGTGCCTCGGCGCAGTCGTATTCGCAGCCCCGGCATCCTTTGCACCGTGTCGAATCGTAGAGGATCCCGTAGAATTCCACATCCCCGTTATCGGCGTTGGCGGATCTGGCCTGGGTCCCGATCGCCAGGGATGCTCCGGTGACTCCCAGCATTTTGAAAAAGCCTCTTCTGTTGATTCCCATGACTTTACACATTAATTATTGACACGATATTATCAGTGTTTTCCTGCCAGAAATTCTGCCTGGAAATCCTCCCACGCCTGGGGTCCCATTTCCGCCAGGATACCCTCTTTCACGGTACCTCCGTCCTGCAGGGCGATGGCCGACAATTCCGGACTGTGCGCGCGGCTATAACGGGAAAGGAAATCGCGGAACCGGGAAAACTCTTCCTTTATCCACTGGCTGTATTGCCCGGCCATCGACAGGAATTGCATTTCAAGCGGCCAGTTTACCGGTTCCACAGCATAGATCCATCCTTCGGCATAGGGCGCCCGGTTGATCCAGGAGGGATCTTCCTCTGTCAGATTATTCGTCGAGGTGATGGTTCCGGTGACCGGCGAGAGTACATTCATCCTTTTCCCTTTCTGGATCAACGTGAACAGGATTTCCCCTTTTTTGATCCTGTCGCCCTTCGCCTTGAGTTCCAAGCGTTGGATCGATCCCGTTACATGCGGCAGAAAATCGTCCACCCCGAGCCTGAGGGTTCCGTCTTTTTCCATAAAGGCCCATGTATGCGTTTTGTCGTAATAAACCCCTTTGGGAACTGAAAAGGTTGTACCGTCGATGATTTCCGGTTCCGGTGGATACACTGACGGACGGGTTCTGCGGACTGATCGGAAATATCTGCCAAGGATGTCAAAAATGAATCCTGCGATGACAAAACCCAGCACCACGAGAAGGATCGTGCGCAGTGTCGCCCAGGTGTTGCGTTCCGTTTTTGAAACCTCAACGGGAGTAGTGGTGATCCTGTCCAGTTGCGTCTGCCTTTCCCCTGAAACCAGTTCTGCGTAACCATATGCGGCCAGGTCATTCTGACCCGAGGTGATGATCCAGTTTAGGAAGGCTTTTCCGGCATCGCTCCGGGTGTCCGATAAGGACGTTGCAAAAATGCTGTTTGTCAATGCCTTTGGGTATTTTCCGATCCAGACTCCCCGCGTAAACTCCCCGATACTTCCGTAGATGTCCTCCATGAAATCCAATTGCCCGTTCCCATTCTTGTCGATGGGGATGATCCTGACTTTGTTCCCAACCGCTTGATCTTTCATGGCTTCCAGGTCGGACAGCCTGCAGAAGCCGAGCCCGGCAGGATCTCCTGCAACGGCGGTGATCAGTTCTTTCCCCCCCGTCACGGATTTGCCGTCGAATGAAACGGAACTGGTTTTAAGGAACGCCTGGACCTCACTGCGGATCGTGGGATCCTCCAGCGAATAATAAGATACCGGCAATTTTGTACCCTCTCCTGCGAGCCGGCCCCAGTCGCGTTCGGCGCCGGTGCCGAAAAACTGCGCCCAGTCTGCCGCCGATATCCCGCGCCGGCCGATCGCTCCATACAGGGGATTCTGCACGTTCATTACTGCCACGGTCACATTCCTTCCTAAAACGACATTCCACGCAGCCGGAGGATTCAACGAGGAAAAAGCTTTGGAGGTCAGGATAGCGATGCCCTCAGGGTGCCGCTCCATGTAGTCGCGGGAGCCCCCTTCGTCGCTCGGAACCAAGTCTATTTTAACACCTTGACCGGATTGCCTGAATTTCTCCGCCCAGATTCCTGCCAGGGGCATCAATTCAGGAGAGCAGATCACAGTTACAGCACCTTCATTGCGAACGACGCTTTCGTTTGGTTGGGCCGCTCCCTGGCCGGGTGCCAGGCTCCAGGCGAAAAGGATCAGGAGGATTGAAGTCAGGGTTTTCATGGTTCATGAATTAAAACAGTTAAATGCGATATACACAAACCAAGAATGATGCCACAAAGAATATTGGCATGTAACAGTCAGATAATCAGTGATAAATGAAAAAGGTGATGAGAAGTCGAACAGACTGAAATGTATAATTATTCAACATGAAATATCTGAATATTATCTAAATATCAGAAAATCAATTTGATAGATGACATGTTGAAATAATACACACCTGTTGAAAAATTAAACAGGAAATAAAAATTAGCTAAATATCAGTAAACCTGGTGATTAAGCCACAGAGGTGTTCCTCTACCTGATCATCAACTTCAGTGATCCGGTGAAATGGTCGCTCCTGAGGTGGAGGAGGTACATGCCTTTGGGGAGCGATTCGACGTCGACAGTAACTTCCTTTCCACCGGTTCCCCCGACAGACCCGCTGCGAACGCAGGTACCCAGTAAAGTTACCAGTGAGAACGAGGCAGAAGGGATCCGCTCATCGAGGATCCGGATCCGGAAGTTGTCATTGGCGGGATTTGGAAAAACCAGGAAATGGTCCCGCAGATTGGTCTCGGGAATGCCCACACAGGCGTCGTAGGCAAAAGTCAGGTTGATGGTGGCGCGGCTGGAGCACCCGTTCTCATTGGTAACCGTCACGGTATAGGTTTGAACATCAAACCCGATACCGGTCGTGGAGGTCGAGAGGAACCGGCCGGTCATGCCGTTCGACCACAGGTAGGTGGACCCGGGGTTCCCGGCGTCAAGGCGGACGGTATCGTAAATACAAACCAGGGAATCAAAGGGTCCCAGGTCGATCACAGGCAGGGGATAGACTGTGACCGATGTTTGTCCGTTCAACTGGTTGAATCCATCATTCACCACCAGATGGTAGGTGGTGTTCCCTGCAGGTACCACCCAGGGATCGGCTTCGGTCGAAATGAACCCTGCCGGCTGGGAACTCCAGGAATAGGTGTAAAATCCTGATCCTCCCCCCGTCAGGGAATAGAGCCGTGCCGAATCGCCCAGGCAAACGGCCTGCGGTTCCGACACCGGGTTGACGGACAGCGGCCCGCCTTCGATGGTCACGATGACCTGGTCGGGGAGACTTTCGCATCCGCTGGGCGAATCGGTCACGCGCAGGGTGAACAGGTGGGTGACGCTCAGGTTCCCGGTCGGGGGTTCGGCCAGGCTGGAGGTGAAACCCGGAGGGGTCGAGGTCCAGGCAAAGAGGTACGGCCCGTACCCGCCTGAGGCCACCCCGTGCAGGGTGGTACTCGTTCCGTTGGCGATCGTGGTATTCGTACCGGCATCGGCCTGGGGGATGGGATGCACGGTCACGACGGCGGTATCGTACACCGCATGGCTGCACACATCGGTGACCCGCACCGAATAGGAGTTCGTTCCCACGGGTGGCACGACCACCAGGATGCTGTCGGTACCCGGAACATTCCACTGGTATGTGAGGGGGCTGATCCCCCCGGTGGTTGAGGCCTGCAGGGTCACGCTGCCTCCATGGCAGAGGCTGGTGTCGGGATTAGGGACCAGGTTCATCGGAGGATAGTCTTCGATATACACCGTGTCGCGCTTGATCAACCCGTCGCACGAGATTTGGTTGAGGGTCAGGATCACCGTCTTTTCGCCTTCGGGGAGGTTGTCGTCGATCGGATGGATGATCACGTTCACGCTGTCTTCACCCGGGGGGAATACGACAAAATTGTCGATGTGTGTGTAATCGACTCCGTTGACCGCCGTACCGCCGATGAGGAAATTGACACGGTAGGCGTATTCGAGCGGCGCCATCAGCCGGAAGTTGACCGCCACGTCGTTGCAACTTTCCACCGCCCGGTTGCCGAGTTGGGGGATGGTGCTGTTGTTGCTCATTTCCACCCCCGGGCTGCTGAAACTGTTCTCCTCGAGAAAAACTCCCGAATCGAATGCTTTGTCGACTGCGTCGCCGATCGCCAGTTTGATGTGGTAGGTAGTGCAGGGTTGAACCACGTACCATGCGGTAAAGACATAGGTGAGTCCGTCGTACTGGTAATACTGCCCCCCGTTGTTTGTCCACCGGGATGCGGTATTGGCACAGACATTATTAATGGTAACATAATTGTTCAGCGATCCCGGCATGCGTGCTATATTGACCGCGTTGTTGGTAAAAGTGCCGTTGATCCCCGGTCCGCTCAGGAAGAAACCGAACGCATCGTTGAACTGGTTGCAGTATTCGAAGAACTCCTCTGATCCGAAGACGTACCGGAACCGGATCGTATCGAACTGGGGGATGAAGTCGAACTCGATCACCGCTTTGTCAAATGTCGTTGACCCGGAAAGCGTATTGAGGTCGGGATCGCCGGGTCCCATCACCTGGTAGCCTGCCCCTGGTGCATTGTTGGGACCTATGGCGATGCTTGCTTTTCCGGAAGTCATCAGGATCCCCCCGGCCAGTCCCAATTGCGTGGAGGCTGTGCCTGTCGTGGTGAAGGTTCCTACCTGGTTGGAGGTGATCGTGGTGGAGGTGCCGTTGAAGGTGACGTTGCTGACGGTCACCCCGGCCCCGACGAGGTAATTCTGGATCAGCTGTTCGGGGGTGAGGTTCATGTTGGATCCCTGGACCACTGTAAGCTGGGCGTAACTTGTCACTGCACCGATACCGGCAAGCAGGCAAGTCATCAGGAACCGTGCGGTCAGGCGGGCAAACGGATGCATTCTTACAGTTTAGTTACCAAGGAAATACAAAGATATAAACAAATCGGAAGAAAGATGGGCATGAGGAGGATTTGAACAGTTCCGTCATGTGACCGGTACCATTGCATCGTACAAAACCTCCACCGGGTGCTGCGCTTTTCGCCCCGTGCCATCCGATATGTGATGCCGGCACGAGGTGCCGGGAGCGGCAATGATGACCTCCTCGCCCGCTTTCCGTATTTCGGGGAATAGTACCATTTCCCCGATCTTCATCGACACTTCGAAGTGCTCTTCTTCGTACCCGAATGAGCCTGCCATTCCGCAGCACCCCGACCTGATCTCCTCTACCCGGTAATTGGGTGGCAACGACAGCATTTTTTTCGTCGGTTCCACCGACGCGAGGGCTTTCTGGTGACAATGGCCATGCAGGAGGATGCGGCGGGAGTTGCCAGTAAACATGTGCGGACGGCAGGCCTCGGGGTGCATCTGGATGAATTCCTCAAAAAGGAGGCAGTTTTTTGCCAGCCCGGCAGCCCCGGTTTTCAGTTCCGGTCCCACGAGGTCAGGATATTCGTCACGGAAAGTCAGTATCGCGGAGGGTTCGATCCCGATCAGGGGGGTGCGTTCGCTGATGATCTCCTTCAGGAGCCTGACGTTTCTTTCGGCCAGTTTTTTAGCCTTTCTGATCAGTCCTTTGGAAAGGAAAGTCCTTCCGCTTTCGGCATGATCGGGAATGACCACACGGTATCCCATGCGGTTCAGGATCATGACGGCTTTTACACCCATGGAGGCCTCGTTGTAGTTGGTGAATTCGTCGGCGAAGAGGTACACCTTTCCGGGCAGGGAGGGGTCCTGCCGCATCGCTTTGATCCTCTCGCGCAGGGTTCGCGGGGAAAGAAGCGGGATGGTTCGCTGCGGGGCAAAACGGATCAGTTTCCGGATCCAACCCAGGAAAAATGGGTTCGCCGCAAAATGGTTGAAGATGCCGGGAGCGAGGCTGCCCAGCCGGTTGAAGGCAGTGATATGTGCGATCATCCATGCCCGCAGGGGAGTGCCGTTGGCGTCGTACCAATGCTGAAGGAATTCCGCTTTAAGCCGGGTGATATCGACGTTTGAGGGACATTCCGATTTGCAGGCCTTGCATGACAGGCACAGGTCCATCACCTCGTAGATCTCCGGGTGGTCGAAGGGGTTGGCCTTATCCGACCGGGTGAGGAACTCCCTCAGGATGTTGGCCCGGGCCCGGGTCGTGGTATGCTCCTCGAGGAGCGCTTTATAAGAGGGGCACATCGTACCGCCGGTTACGAGGGTGTTGCGGCAGTCGCCCGACCCGTTGCACTGTTCCGCCGCCCGGAGAATGCCGTGGCTGGAGCTGAAATCGAAGACGGTCGGGATGGTGCGCACCTCCTTTCCCGGTTCGAACCGGAGATGGGTGTTCATCCTGGGGGTGTCGGTGATCTTGCCCGGGTTGAAGATCCTGCCCGGATCCCAGAGCGCTTTGACCTCCCGGATGAGCCGGTAGTTGTTTTCTCCGAGCATGAGGGGGATGAACTCTCCCCTCAGCCGTCCGTCGCCGTGTTCGCCCGACAGGGATCCGTTGAACCGTTTCACCAGTTTTGCCGTCTCCAGGGCGACGGTATGGAACAGTTCGACATCGGCAGGGTCTTTCAGGTTCAAAACCGGGCGCAGATGCAGCTCGCCGGAACCGACATGGGCGTAATAGACACAGTCGAGCCCCAGTTTTCGCATTATTTCGTTGAATTCCCGGATATAGTCCGGCAGCACCTCCGGCGTCACCGCAGTATCTTCGATCACCGGGACCGGTTTCCGGTCGCCCGGGTAGTTGGAAAGCACTCCCAGTCCGGCCTTTCTGAGGTCCCAGACTCTTTTTACGTCGGGAGGGAAGACCAGCGGGAAATGATAACCCAATCCGGCTGCCCGCATTTCGGCCTCCAGGTTACGGTGGATGGCCAGGATCTCCTCCTGTGTTTCACGGGCGAACTCGATGATCAGGATGGCTCCGGGGTCGCCTTCGATAAAAAAGCGGTTGCGCCGCTGGGTGATGTTGTCGCGCGTGCAGTCCATGATCGCCTTGTCCATCAGTTCGACCGATCCCGGATGGTATTTCAGGGCTACCAGGTTGGCCCTCAGCGCCTCATCCACCGTATGGCAATGCATGCAGATCAGTCCTTTTTCCTTCGGAGGCAGCGGCACCAGGTGAAGCGTGATCTCCGTGAGGAACATCAACGTCCCTTCCGAACCGGCGATGAGACGGGAGAAATTAAATGGTGAGTGGTGAGCGGTAGGGACGCACCGCGATGCGTCCCTATGTGAGTCGTGAGTGGATGAATTTGAGGGTGTGAGGTGTTGATAAGGTTCCGTGTTGAGGAGGAGGTCGAGGGCATATCCGGTATTGCGGCGGTGCAGGGCGGGGTCGGGATAATCGCTCCGGATCGATTCCCGGTTGGCCGGGTCGGAGAGGATCTCACGGATCTGCCGGTAGATACTGCCTTCCAGCGTGTTTTCCGTGCATTTCCGGTCAAACTCCCCGGGCGAAACATCTTTAAACTCCACTTCCGAACCGTCGCTGAGGAATCCTTTGACGGAGACTACGTGGTCGCGGGTGCTGCCATACAGGATCGAATGGGCGCCGCAGGAGTTGTTCCCCACCATACCGCCGATCATGCAGCGGCTCGAAGTGCTGGTTTCGGGACCGAAGAAAAGGCCGTACTTCTCAGCCTCTTTGTTCAGTTCATCCAGGATCACTCCCGGCTGAACACGCACCCGGCTCTGTTCAGGTTCGAAGGCGAGAATCCGGGTCATATAACGAGAAACATCCACCACCAGCCCGTTCCCGACCACCTGGCCGGCGAGCGAAGTGCCCGCGGTGCGGGGGATCAGCGGGATGCCGGCAGATCCGGCAAAGAGGATCAGTTGCCGCACATCCTCCGCGTTGCGTGGCCGGGCCACCCCATAAGGGACCTCCCGGTATGCGGAGGCATCGGTGGCATAGAGCAGGCGCTGGGTATCGTCGGTGAGGAGATCTCCCCCGAAAGTGCCCCGGAACATGTCCAGTTTACGCAGTATCTCTTGATCTGTCATCGGAACAGGCTTAGCATTTCCGTCCAACCGGGTGTGCCGGTGTACCCTGAGAATTCCGGCTGGCTGAGCATCCGGGGTTTATCGGAGAATCCTTTTCCCAGTGCGCTGCGCAGCGACGACATAGCCTCCTTATTCTCCCCGCGCCGCGCGTGCAGGACCGCGTTCATGTAATCGGGCTCCGGATTCGAGGGATCGCACAACCCGTAAACCGTCACAATTTTTATGGCGGCTTCATTTTCCCGGCGCGCCAATGCCGACTGGGCATTCATATAACAGTAGAGGCTCAGGAACGACAACAGCCGGTGGCTCATCAGGGTGTCTTCGACCCTCTTCCAACCGGCCGCAATCCGCACATTTTTCCTTAATCCGAATTCGCGACCGGTGCGCTCTTTCCACCATTCCACACTCTTTTCCCGGATATCCCGGATCAGCATTTCTTTCTCCTTTTCCTCTCTCAGCAGAACCTCCTCCCGGTAAGTTTGCCGTTCCCTGAAGAGCGATGATGCGGAGAGGCCGGAGAGCGATTCCCTGAACGGACCGGTGGGAGCAAGGCCCTCGGTCAGGGCTATGGCCCAACGGCAGTATTCGGCGGCAGCCATCGGATCTCCCGACCTGGCCAGGGAATCAATTCGGACCTTCAGCGACGACAGGACAGCGTCGGGGAGGCTGTCGTTCTTTGCCAACCGGCCGTCTTTCATATCATTGAGAAGGGTCATCCGGAAGGCGTTCTCCATCACCCCGGCAGGCGGCCATTCATGACCTCCCGGAAAGACCGAGATAAAATGGCGGAATCCCGCCCGGGTGAGCGGTTCTTCGAGTTTCTGCACTTCATGCATGTTGAAATCGGCCAGGCCTGCCAGGCCGATGTAGTCGAACCGGTAACGCAACGGTTGCCGGGTGTTGCCGAATCCCGATCCGCAACCGATCACGCCCCGGACCGGAGTCAGGTACATGGCGGACCCGGAGGCAACCCGGGCCCCGCCGGAAAATCCAAGGAACCAGATGCGGCTGGTGTCGACCGGGTATTGAGTGCGAATCTCGCGGGTAAGTCCATCCACGATCGCCGTCGCCTGGTCGCCGGGAAGCCCGTTTCGTGAATCGTTTGAACCGGCCAGCAGGATCCCGTACCGTTCCGCAAGTTCTTTGTAGCGCACGAGCGGCAGGGAACCGTCACCGTGGGGGTCGAAGGCGATGATGACGGGAAAACGGGCGGGTTCTCCCTTGCCGGCCGCAGGAAAGGGTTGGCGTTTTGGAATATAAAGGGCGTAGGAACGGTTGCTGTCGGCGTGAACGACGATATGCCGGTGAACAGTCCCGCGATCGGGGAGAGGGTCATGGTTTTCTGTCCCGGCCCGGGAGCAGGAGTAGAAAAAGGAGAGGAGGATGCACCCCGCGATCAGCCGGGCGAGGGAGTTCATTTTGGATAGTAATTGGTGGATTCAAAGATCTTGTCGGCCGATTTCGCGATGAAACCGCTGTATAACTTTCCATCGGCATCGGGATATCTCCGGGCAAATTCATAGTAGCAACCGGGGATCTCGCGGGTACCTTCCTCAAACTGAAAGGGAACCATGCCGGCCTTGATGCTCGATTGTTCGAGCAGTTCCTCCGGGGTTCCCTGGATCTCGCCGCCTGCGTCATTGATCCGGAAGCCGTGTGATTTCAGGAAGGTATTCACCTGCTGGACCGATCCATATTTCTGCAAATGGTTGACGCTGACGGTAAAGTGGTTGGCGCAGAACCCGTTCACGTAAAGCCAGGCTGCATATTCCGATTCTCCGCGGAGTTTCTCATAGGTCTGGAACGAGGGAGGTCCGGACAGGTTACCGGCAAAGATGAGTTCATCCGAACCGTGCAGGGAGGCGGGGATCCGGCTGATCCAGCCGGATACGGTCGCCTGCAGGAAGGGGCTGAAGGCATCGGTGAGCAACTCGCTGATAAAGACCCTCGGTGCCCGGGGATCGCTCCCGTGCTCAAAATGTTTGGCGTACAGTTTCTTCGCCTCGAAATGATAATCTCCCATGTACCGGTACCCGTTGGCCAGGAATACCCGTGACAGGCAGTCGACGCCGATGTCGGGATGGCGGAAAGTCCGGAAGGCGATATGATCGTTGATCACCGTTTCGCCTTCGGCGGTAAAAAGGTCGTAAACCAGTTTCACCGAGGGATTCTGCCGTATGTAGCCGTCCCAGAGACGGTCAAAGATTTCCTGGTAAGTCATGGCAGGGTGGTTCGTGAATGATCGTATTCTTTAGAATATTAACCGCGAAGGCGCAAAGACGCCAATCTCTGCGCCTTCGCGCCTTCATGGTATGTCTTTTTATTTCAGCGGGATACGGTAATTAAGTCCGAGATTCAACCCTCCGTAAATGGTATGGGAGGCATTGTAGTTCCCTGTGTGATCCTTGATCTGCCAATCGTCGGCATTGATATCCATCAGTCCGTAGCCCAGGCTGAGCCCGATATTCAGGAAGAGGTTGGAAGCCAGCGTGATGTCGGTCCCAATGTCGAGCCGGCCGAGGATGTCGAGCGAATTGTACCGGTCGGTGATGCTCTCCTGCCCGTAAGTCTGGGGTTCTGCCCACTCTCCGGAAACGGGATCATTGAAGATCTTTCCTCCCTTGAGGTACTCCTGGGTAGCCGAGGTGAGGATATTGAACTGCGGGCCCGCCATCAGGTAGAACTGTGCTTTTTCTCCGCCCGTGCGGTACTTGAACATCAGGGGGATCTGGAGGTAATTCAGCTTGACGTTCCGGGTGTAGGCAGTGTCTTTATAATTGTCTTCGTACTTCTGACCCAGCTTGGCGAAGCCGATCTCCAACTTCAGTCCGGCATGCTTGCTGAAATCGAACCCGATGTTGACATTCCCGCCGGCGCCGAAGGTGAGTTTATAGTCCATTTCGAAAGGAAGACCGTAATTGTTCTGGTTGGTGATGACCGAACTGAGACCGGTTCCAGAGAGCCCGAAGTACAGCTGTTTCTGCGACATTAACGGACCGATGCCAAGCAACGTGACAAAGAGCAACAGTGTGAGCGTTTTTTTCATGAGTTAGCGGTTTTGATTAGTTTGGTGCAAACATAGGGAAAAAAGAGAGATCACTTCAGCTTCCTCAGGTTCATTTTCATCCGGATGAAGGGATTGAACACCTCGATCCGCCCGGGCTGACCCTCGCTGTAGCTGTCGAAAGAGATCTCGACGGCGTTGGCAGCCGACGACCGGGCGGAGATCATCGTCAGGGTATCTCCTGCCGGAGTAAAGGTGTGCCAGAGGCTCACACGTCCATCGCGGTATGCTGCAACCGTGCCGCCCGTGTTCCGTTGCCGGTACACCTTGCCTCTCATCCGGCTGGTTTCCAGGGTCAGCATCCTGAAATTGTTCTCGAAGATCTTTTGCAGCGCTCTCTTTTTCAGTGCCGGAAAGCATGACACCCAATGGACACGCCTTCCGTTGAATTCCATATCGAAAAAGGTCAGTCCCACCTCGCTGGTAAACACCACCCTGTATTTTTCTCCCCTCCCTTTCAGGGGAGGGGTCGGGGGTGGGGCATCTCCCCTCCCTTTCAGGGCAGGTGACATTCGCTTGATCAACAGGAGTCCCGTCAGGTTGTGTCCCCTGACATCGAGTGAGGCTTTGTAAAGAAGGCTTCTGCCGGGAGGAGAATACCCGGCGGCAGGCGCCGGCAACAGGGCGTGGGGATCACGCACCAAACCCGTGGGTTTGACAGAGACGCAGCCGGTTGCGAGGACAAGGAAAAGACTAGCGTACCACAAACTTTTCATCAGCGATGGGTTGATTCATCTTCTTCTCCGAAAAGGTGATCCGCGTGACATCTCCACCGGCCTCCCGCATGTCGAGCCGATCGACTGAATAGTCCGCCCGGTCAAACCAGATAATGATCTCATCCAGCGACTCTTTCAGCCGGGGAGCCTTGATGGCCAGTTTGACAATCCAGTTGCTGCCGGTTTCAAAATAACTGGCGCCGAAATTTTTATCGTCCTCGAGGAGGGTCCCTTGCAGACTTCCAAGGATGACCCGGTTGATCTCAAGAAACACCTTGTTCGACTGCATGTTGAACTGGCTTACTTTGTTTTCGTCTTTAATCGAGATCCGGTCGTTGTCGATCACGATCAGGTAGGTGAAGGGTTCGGTGTACTCCCACCGCAACTTTTTCTCCTTTTTCAGGAGGAAACGGCCTTTCGACACGATCTTTTCCGAGATCATGCTCATCTCTTTTTCCTGGACGAAGTCGCACGAGATGGTCGATGTGCCTCTGGCCGCTTCCTTCACCCCGGTCCTCAATCGCAACACCGAACGGGCATCCAGCGCCTTGCCCTGTCCCATGCCCTCGAAGCTCAGAACAGACAGGATCAGCAGGGTCAGGAATATCTTTCGGTTATTCATACGGTTTCACGTTTATTATTTTCTCGAGCGGCACGATTTTGAATCCGGCATCCCCGATACCGGCAAGGAGTTCGCCCAGGCATTCACGAACATACCGCGTGTGGTCATGAAGCAAAATGATCGAACCGGGTCGCAGCCTGGAGAGTATCCTGTGCGTGATCTTTTGCGGGGAGCGGGTCAGCGTATCCAGCGAGCGGATATCCCAACAAACGACGTGCCGTCCCGATCCCTGCAGTGCGCGGTGCATCATCGGGTTGACCACGCCGAATGGAGGACGGAACATCGCAGGCTTTTTCCCGGTGATGGAAAGAATCCGGCGATCGGTGCGCTCCATCTCGTCCCGGATCCTTGCCGGTGCAAGGAGGTCGAACCATGGGGCATGGGACCAGGAATGGTTGCCCAGCACGTGACCCATTGCAACAATCTGTTTGCCAATGCTTTCATGTTGTTCCAGAGCCCTGCCGGTGCAGAAGAAGGTGGCGGGGGCATCGTGTTTTGTCAGGGTGTCGAGGATCTGCAGGGTGGCATCCGGGTTGGGGCCGTCGTCGAAAGTGATTGCCACTTCCCGGTCTTGTGAGAAGCCGCGACAGATCACAGGGTGGTGGAACCCGGAGCAGGGCAGAAAGGCCATCGCCACCGACACGGTGACCCAGGCCACTACGAAAATCAGGTTGCCCGGGACCAGTAGCCACGGATGGATCCATTCCCTGACGATGGCCGGCAGTATGACCACCAGGTTGAGGCAGGCCAGGAAAAGAAAGAAAAGCAGGGTAAATCTCCGGTACGTCAGCATCAGGGCCGGCTTAGAAGGATGATGGAGTGATTGGCATTCCGGAAATGGTTGTATATCAGAATTTTTTGCGGAGGATCCTGGCCGGGGGGCGGGGAAGAGGGCATCCCTGGCAGGTACCCGGAAAGCACCTCGCGGGGGATTTCTCCCCGGTGAAGGATCATGGCAGCCAGCCACATTGCATACGAGGTGGCGGTATGGTATTCGCCGCAGAGATGTTTGAAGCCGCCTATCGGCACCTTTGAAAAGCGGTCGCCGGCGAGGGCCCTGTAAGCTTCGTCGCTGCGGGGATCTCCGTTCATGCCAAGCAAGACAAGCCCGATATCTGCGGTGGTAAGGTCGTGCAGTGCCAGGAAATCATCCAGCCTCCGGCTGATTTCACAGCTTGAAGCAGGCCGGAGGAATGTGGTCAACCCATCGAGCCGGGCATAGGCATGGTCGCCGGGTTTGTTTTCAAGCAGGAAGAACGCGGCACCCTCGCCGGCGATCGAGCCCCGGGTCGTATCGGCGAACAGGCTGTGGCTGTCAACCGGCTTCTGTTTCCAGAATCCCATCCGGCGGGTGAGGGTGAAATAGTTCGTTGTCAGTTCGTCGGTGCCCCCGGCAAGGACTGACGAAAAGGCGCCGGAACCCACCTGGGTCATCGCATCGGTAAGGACGCTTTCAAAAGAAATTCCACGGTGTACGTAAGTGAAGTTGTAATGATGACACCGGATCAACAGGGCGATCTGTCCGGCTACGGTGTTGTGGGTGCTCTGGATGAAAGAGGTCGGCGTGAGAAACTCTTCGTTGTTGAGGATCAGCGAAGAGAGGAATTTCTCGGTGTCTTCCATGCATCCCAGGCCGGTCCCGGTGATGATCGCATCGGGCATCCCGCGGTTACCGTCACGCAGGCAGAGTTTAGCGGCGGTGACTCCCATCTTGATGATGCGTCCCATTCTCCGGATCATGTCGGAAGGGATGAAATCTTTGTACCCGGGGTCGATGCAACGCAAGTGGTCGGTCTCGCGGGTTGTGAACGCCTCAGGAAAATTCCTGCCGGTGACCGTCGGCTGGGGTGAAACCAGTCCCATGCCGGTGATGTATACCGGCGTGCCGGATCGCTTTTCCGTCCGGGAAGATGAGGGGATTCGGGTGACCGGGGCTGGGGGTGCTGAATTGTCCGGGGTGATCATTTCAGGAAACGGCAGCGAAAGGATCACGGTGGAATTGTTCCCCCCGAAGCCGAAGGAATTGGAGAGCACATTTCTCACCGGGAGGCTGAGCCGGGGATCGGCCGGCGAAGCTGCGAAAAATTCCCCTGTGGAGATGGGCTTTATCAGCAACTCCTTCATGGGTGTGGCAAATCCCGGGTTGGGAAACCGCACCTGGTGAAGCAAAGCCAGCACGGAGATCACTGCCTCGACGGCGCCTGCTGCACCCAGCGTATGGCCGGTGTACCCTTTGGTCGAACTGAACGGAGGTACCTTTTCGCCGAAGATCCGCTGCATGGCGATCCCTTCCGAGAGGTCGTTGTTCTGGGTGCCGGTGCCGTGAACATTGATATAGTCGATCTCTCCGGGACCCAGCCCGCTCATGGCCAGCGCCTGACTCATGGCCAGGAAGGCCCCGGTGCCATCAGGCGAGGAAGCGGTTTGGTGATAGGCATCGTTTGCGTTCCCGTATCCTTTGATCTCGGCCAGCACCTTGTGGCCGTTCCGTTTTACGAGACTCTCCGATTCGAGTACCAGGTAAGCGGCACCTTCGCCCAGGGTGAGCCCGGCCCGGTTCTCGTCGAAGGGGTGGCAACCCGATTTGTCCAGGATCATGAGGGTGTTGAACCCGTTCAGGGTGAACCGGGTCACCGAATCGGTGCCGCCAGCCACGACCCGGTCGAGTTGCCCCGAACGGATCAGGTTTGAGGCGGTCATCAGCGCGTTGACCGACGAAGAGCAGGCGGTGCTGATGGTGGTGACGAACTCGCGGATTCCGAGGTGCACTGCGATCCTTTCGGTGCTGTCGCCACAGTCATGGTTTACAATATCCTGCAACTTTCCCCTGGCCGGATCTTCAAGGAACCGTGCATAAAACTGTTCACTGCGGTCCATACCGCCAACGGTCGTGGCAGAAATTAGCCCGGTCCGGGCGTCGCCGGGGTCGGAGATCCCGGCCGAGGCCATGGCTTCCTTCGCCGCCTTCATCCCCAGCAGCGCTGTGCGGGTGAAGTCACGGCTGCCGGCGTGCCCGGTGATCTCCAGCAATTCAGCGGTGGTCATCTTCACCTCCGCGATAGGGACGGATCCGCGGAGGAGTGTGTTGAACTGGGTGATCTCCCCGATGCCTGTCCTGCCGGCCAACAGTGCCTCCAGCGTTTCTGCCGCGTTCCTGCCGGCGGCACACACGATCCCGATGCCTGTAATGAATACTCGCTCCTGCATTGTTCGGATTTTCCGGTTGCAAAATTAGCAGAAAAATCGCTCCTGACGAACGGGTCCGGGCAATTCAGGCTTTGCGCACCAGGATCAGGGAGTGGTTGACGCCCGCGTGGTGATTATACAGCAGGATATTGGAAAGGTGATCCGGGAGGTCATTTTCAGCGATGAACACCTCAGGGATTCGCTGGTGTTTCAGCATGTTGGCTGCCGCGTAAAGACCGAAACCGGTGGCTGTGTGGTATTCGCCGCACAGGTGCTTGAACCAGCCCAGCGGCTTGCCAGGGAAGAATTGCGCGGCAACCCGGAAATAGAGGGGGTCCTGCTCGGAATCTCCGCTGATCCCGGTGAGCAGCAGGTCTATGTCACTGGCCGAGAGTCCGTTCCGATGAAGGAACCCGTCAAGGAAAGCGGGCATGTCGAGGTTTCCGGTACCGTTGAAGCCCATCGCGACATCGGCAAGCCGGCAATAGGTCGAGGCCGATCTTTCTGTCGAAAGGGTGAAGAACGCCGCGCCTTCGCCGGCCATTGCGCCGGGGGTGCCCGTTTCCCGGACCTTCAGGTTGTTCACCGGCGTCTTTTTCCACAGGCCGATCCGGCGGGTGATCCGGAGATGATTCTCGGTCATTTCGTCGATGGCCCCGGCCAGGATGGTGTCGGCCATTCCTTCCTCGGCCTGCATCAACGCGTCGGTCAGCACGCTTTCGAACGAGAAGGTCCGGTGCACATAGGTCGAATTGTAATGGTGGCACTTGAGCTGGATGGCCACCTGCGAGCTGATGGTGTTGTAGGTGGACTGAATGAACGGGGTGGGATTGAGGAATTTCTCATCCCGGGTGATCTCCCCGAGGATCTTTTCGGTGTCGTCGACACTACCCAGGCCGGTGCCCGTGATGATTGCGCCTGGCATGCCGACGCCTGCATCGGCGAGGCTGATCTTCGCCGAGGCGATCCCCATTTTGATGAGCCGGCTCATGCGCCTGGACTGGATGGGATCGATGAAGTTGCGGTAAACAGGCTCGATGCAGTGAAGGAAGTCCGTTTCACACTCCGTCACCTCAGGAAGGAATTCCGCGGGATCCGTCGTCCGCTGCGGCGAGATCATGCCGATGCCGTTGATATATAACATTCCTGCCTTCATGGGATAAAGATCAGCGACGTATCGTTTCCCCCGAATCCGAACGAGTTGGACATCACCGCACTGTGTTCAACGCCGGTGATCATCTCCTTAACCGGCTGGAATGAGAGTTCCTCCATCGGCTCCGAAAAGTTCAGGTTGGGCCAGATGACACCTTCCCGGAGGGCCATGATCGAAAGGATCGCTTCGATCGAGCCGGCGGCGCTGGTGGTGTGACCGGTAAAGGGTTTCGTCGAGCTGACGGGCGGGATGTGTGCGCCGAAAAGTTTTTCGATGGCCCTCCCTTCCGACAGGTCGTTGTTGTCGGTGCCGGTGCCGTGGGCATTGATGTAACTGATCTGATGCGGTTCGAGCCCGCTCATCGCGAGGGCTTTCTCCATGGCCAGGTAGGCTCCGATGCCGTCGGGGGCTGAGGCGGTCTGATGGTAGGCTTCGCAGGCATTGCCCCACCCTGCCATCTCGCAAAGGGGTGTGTTCCCGGTGATCGCCAGACTCTCCTCAGATTCAAGCACCAGGTAAGCGGCTCCTTCGCCAAGATTGATGCCGGACCGGCCACGGTCGAACGGGCGGCAGGGATTCGGATCGAGGATCTTCAGTGCGTTGAACCCGAGCAGGTGGAATTTGGTGAGCGATTCGCAACCGCCGGCGAGCACGCGGTCGAGCCGACCCGTGCGGATCAGGCGGGCGCCGGTCATGAGGGCGTTGGCTGCCGACGAACAGGCCGTGCTGAGGGTGGTGACAAAAGCATCCAGGTCCAGGGCGACGGCGATCTTTTCCGTGCTGTCGGCACAATCGTAGGTGGCGATGCACCCGTTGCGCGAATTATTGGTGAGAAAATCCGTGTAATAGAGTTCGCTGAGATCCATGCCCCCTACGGTGGTGGCCGAGAGGAGTCCCGTACGCAGATGCCGGTTTTCGCCGAGCCGGGCGTGGTCGTATGCTTCCCGTGCGGCGATCAGCCCCAGGAGAGCGTTGCGCGAATAATTATCTACCGAACCAAAACCTGCCATCTCAGCCAACCCGGATGTCGTGGCCGGAACTTCGCCGACCCACAGGTCCTCGCTCAGTATCGTATCGATATGGCGGATCCTCCCTGACCCTGACCGGCCCTGTTTCAACGCTTCGAGCGTCGCTGGCGCGTGGTTCCCGATACAGGAGATGATCCCGTAACCGGTAACGAAGATCCGCCCGGGCATGGGCTATTTCTTGTGTTCCGTGATGTATTCGGCCATGGACCGGATGGAATAGAATATCTTCTTTCCATCCTTCGGGTCTTCGATCTTAATCCCGTAGTTTTTTTCGAGCAGCACGATCAGTTCGAGTGCATCAATGGAATCGAGACCCAGGCCTTCCCCGAACAGGGGTGAGTCGGGGTTGATATCGTCGGGGGTAATATCCTCCAGGTTCAGTTGTTCAATGACCTCTTTCTTCAGTTTTACGATTAACTCATCCATGGTTACCGGTTATCAATTTCGTTTCATTAAATTATTCAAATTCTGCTCATTAAATAATACAGGACGAAAACCTTCCGCATGCTCCGGGAAGGCACGACCGGACTTTTCAACCAGGGCAACCATTGCGTGGTATTTGTTTCCGATCACTTCCACCCAGCCGGTGAGGCAGGCTTCGACCCGGTTGTTATCAAAGAGCTCCGACACAAACGATACGATCAGTCCCGCATCGAATGTTTCCGTGACCAGGAAGGCATTTTCGCCCTTGATCCTGTGACGGATGCAAATTTCTCCGATCACGATGTTGGGCAGGGTATAGACGAATACGGAAGGGCTGGGAAAGTATCCAGACCGGTCGCGTATCGTTTCCTGGTGCGCCATGTCGGTCTCCAGGCTGGCACTCGAATTGGTGAGGACAACTCCCACAGAAGCAGGGGCATACCCGGTCAGCGGACGATCCTTCAGTGCCAGTTCGGCGGCCAGGAATCCCAGTCGGCTGATGGCGTCCATCTTAAAGAACTTGGGATAACTGACCTGTTCCTGCCGGAACACGGATTTGATAAAGTCTGCAAAGTTAAGAATATTTTCCTGAAAACTGAGGATCCGGTTGTTTACGATGGCCGTTTGGTCACCGATCCGGCTGTATGTGGTGATGAACCTGTCCATGGTCAGTCTTTTCGGTACACGATGGCGGCATTGCAACCTCCGAATCCGGAGGCGGTCTTGAGGCAGGCGTCAAATGCCTGCGGGTGGTTCTCCGTGATGACGTTGAGCGGGAGAGGCACCCCCGGTTCGCTGAAACCGGCAGAACGGTAAAGGAAACCCTGCCTGAGGGAGTCGACCGCCATGACGGTCTCGACAATGCCGGCCGCCCCCAGCGTATGTCCCCAGTATCCTTTGAAGCTGTTCACCGGCACCTGTTCCAGTCCGGCGAAACCGATCGCTTTTGATTCCATCTCGTCGTTGAACGGGGTGGCGGTTCCGTGGGCTGAGATGTAGCCCAACTCCCGGGGGGCGGTACCTGCCTCTAGCATTGCCTGCCGGATGGCCCACCCGAGCTCTTCGCCGGTTCGCGACGGACCCGAGATGTGATTGGCGTCGTTGCTTGTGGCAGCTCCTGCAGCCACAACCGGGACCAGCCCGGCCCGGGCCCGGTCGGTGGTCAGCACGATGGCGCCGCAGCCTTCACCCAGGGACAGCCCTGTGCGGTTGAGGTCGAAGGGTTTGCAGGGTTCCGGGCTAATTGCCTGGAAAGACTGGAAACCGGAAATGACAAATTCGGAGACAATATCACCGCCGGCGACAACGGCATGATCCCACCGGCCGGTGCGAAGGTGACGCATGGCCGTCATGATCGCCACAAGCCCGGATATGCAGGCGTTGGAAATCATTACGGGGGTATTGACAAAACCGAAAAAACGGCCGATGATCCTGCCAAGTTCCCAGAGGTACAGCCGCCTGTGGTCGAAAACCAGCTTATATCTGTCTTCCAGCAGATTTATGTTTCCCTTCGTGGTGGAGATGACCAGCAGGGTCCGGGGGTCGGTGGCGATCCGGGGATTTTCCCTGAGGACGGCTCCGATGGATACGATGAACAGCTTTTCGAGCCGGGTATAGGCGGTTGCGGGAGCCTCCTTCCTGTATTCGTTCAGGACAGATTCAAACCGTGCCTCCAGTTCAGCAGAGTCGATGCACGACAGCATGACCGGCTTCGGATAGAGGAGAGGATCGTCCACCAGCCGGATGCCGATCCGGCCGGCTTCGAGGGCGGTGCGATGCGACGCTGTGTCGAATCCCACCGAAGTGATCAGGTTGTCGCTTTGCAGATATACCGGTTTCATAGCCATGCCATCAAACTCCCCACTTTTTTTTCCATCCTGTGAAGAATTCGGGGGCGGTCAGCAGCAACTCTCCCTGCGGAGTCAGGAAGACCTGGGTGGTGGCGCCCGTGGCGACGACTTCCCCGTCGCGTTTTCTCCTGAGCGTATATTCAAAGACGATCTTGGCGGCTTCCGAGGGTACAAAACGGGTCTCCACGACCGCAATGTCACCGTATTCCAACGGTTTCTTGTAATCGCACACCGCCTTGACGATCGGTATCATCACCTGATGCTTGTAAACATCCAGGTAGCCGAGGTTATATTTCAAGC
>CAYVVG010000049.1:16612-30529 GCA_964455285.1 uncultured Prolixibacteraceae bacterium | reverse complement strand
GGCACCTTCCGCATCCTGAAATTCTTCAACTGGTCGAACTCCATCAACCTTACCGACCGGATGTACCTCAATACGGTGCGCAAATACCTGCAGGCCGACACCCTGTATGAAGGCGCCGACACCCTGCTGCCGGGGTATAAACGACGCACGGTTTATGGGTTTGCCAACTCGTTCGATTTCAGCATGTCCTCTTCGCTGAACACCAGGCTATACGGCATGTACCAGTTCAAAGGCGGCATCCTGCGGGCGATCCGGCATATGGTCACCCCTTCGGTGTCGTTCTATTTCACCCCCGACTGGGGCGCTCCCAATTGGGGGTATTACCGCCGGATCGACAACGACACCAACGAGGCATCAACTCCATATTCGATCTTTGAAGGTTCGTTGTATGGCTCTCCCCCTTCGGCCAAATCGGGCACGGTATCGTTCGGCATCAGCAACAACCTCGAGATCAAGGTCCGGAACCGGAAAGACACCACCACGGGGCTTCGCAAGCTCGCCCTCATCGACGACCTGAGCATCCGCTGTTCGTACGACCTCGCCAAAGACTCGATCAACTGGTCGCCCATCACCATCTCGGGAAGAAGTTCGATCATCCGCGGACTGACGATCCAGTACAGCAGTTCGCTGAACCTGTACCACCGCGACGCGAAAGGGAGGCTGACCAACACCACCGAATGGGAAGCCCACCGGAAACTCTTCCGCCTCGACAACACCACCTGGGATGCCGGGCTGTCGTATTCCCTCTCGTCAGACAAACTCAAGGGAAAGAAACAACCCAACAAAGGAACGCCCCAGGAAAAGGCCGATCTGCTGGAACATTACGACGAATACGTCGACTTCGACATCCCGTGGAGCTTCACCCTGAACTATAACTTCCACTACGGGAAGCCATTCAACAGCGCAAAGAGAAAGCGGGTCGAACAGATCACGCAGACATTCAACTTCAACGGACAGGTGAACATCACCCCGAAGTGGAAGGTGTCGCTGACTTCGGGCTGGGACTTTGTATCCAACCAGCTTTCCTACACATCGGTCCAGGTGTACCGCGACCTGCATTGCTGGCAGATGAGTTTTTCCTGGATCCCCAAGGGGGGGCAGCAAAGCTGGACCTTCACGATCAACGCCAAAGCCTCTATCCTCCAAGACCTGAAGCTGAACAAGAAGAAGGATTTCAGGGATTATTCCTATTAGGTGACGGGGTGACGGGGTAACGGGAAGAATCTGGTGACTGCCGACTGATCACTATTGCCTATTGCCTATTGCCTATTACCTATTGCCTATTGCCTATTGCCTATTGCCTATTGCCTATTGCCTATTGCCTATTACTAATCAAATCGAAAATATGAAGGCCATTCACCACACCCCCGACGCGCCGAAGGCGGTCGGACCTTACAGCCAGGCTGTCGAAGTCAACGGCATGTTGTTCATCTCCGGGCAGATCCCCATCGATCCGGCAACCGGGAAGTTCGTCGAAGGCGGGATCGCCGAACAAACCGAACAGGTCATGAAAAACATCGGCGCCATCCTGCACGCTGCCGGCTACCAGTTCAGCGACGTGGTCAAATCGACCTGTCTGCTCAGCGACATGGACAATTTTGCCGCCATGAATGCTGTTTACGGCAGGTACTATCCCGAAAACCCACCCGCCCGCGCCGCTTACGGAGTGGTAAAACTGCCGCTGGGAGCCCTGGTGGAGATCGAGACCATTGCCGCTAAAGGGTAACAGGGCAACAGAGTGACAGAGTGACGAGGTGACAGAGTGACGAGGTGACAGAGTGACGAGGTGACCAGGGGGAATTAATCTGATATGCTGCTGTTTCAGCCCGGCAGGAGTCCGATTTTACCGCAGCGCTGCGAACCCTTTTCGGTAGTCAGTCTCCAGTAGTATATGCCCGGTGAGAGTCCGGCGGTTGGTACGAACACCTCCCTTGCCCCGTAAACCCGGAAGTCACGCACGGTCTGTCCATCCTGAAGCGTCAGCCGGAAACGTGCGGTCGTCCGGCTGCCCTCCTCACCCGCCGTGGCCAGGCGAACGGTTTGCCCTGCAAAGGCGGATGAATAAGGCCGCAGGGTGTGAAAACCGGGGTCTGACAGTCCGGCCGGGCCGCCCCTCTCCCCCGCCGGCATCGGGGTGGGGACCGCAGGGCGCAACCATGCCCAGGTGATCGCGGCTGCAACGACCACCGGCAGCACCGCGGCTGCTGCCAGCAGCCTCCTCAACCGTCGCCGGGCCGCCTGTCGTACCGGTCGCTGGCGGATCTTATCCATCAGGTCGAGCAGCCCTTCATCGGCCAGGAATGCATTGAGCCTTGCATCCAGCCCGACTTCGTGCCGGAGCAACGGGTCGGTCTCCATTTTCGCGCGGAAAAGGGATCTTTCCGTATCGCTCAGTTCGCCCTCGTTGTACCGGTCGATCCATCGGTCATCTGTTTCCTGTTCTTTCATAACGTATGTATTGGCTGCATTCGGGATCGTTCATGATCCGTTTCCGCAGCATTTTTTTACACAGGTATTTTCGGGTCTTTACATATTCTTCGTCACTGTAATTAAGGATCCTGGCGATCTCCTTCATCGGCACCTTGAGGCAATACAACTGCAGCAGCCTGCGGCAATCATCGGGCATCGTCATCAGGTTCTTGTAGAACAGGCGTTCGCGTTCGAGTTCATCCTCCGTGGGGTCATGCTGTGCGGCCGCATACCCCGCACGGTCCTCATGCACCTCGAGGCTGGCCGTGAACAGGAGCCGGTACCGCTCGTCGAGCCTCTGATTCCACAAATTTTTCACGATCCCCATAAAATAGGTCTTCAGTGTGCACTGCAGCCGGAAAGGTTCCTTGAGGCACCGGCGGTACAGCACCACCAGCGAGTCCTGGAACACGTCCTCGGTGTCTTTGTCGGTGCCCGAGTTGTGTTGAACATGGTGGCGCACCACCGGAAAAAACTCGGCATACAGGTAGTCGATGCAGCGGGTCTCCCGCCGCCGCAGCCCGTCGATAAGCTGCTCATCGGTGTAGTTTCGCATCCTGCGCATGATTTCCATTGCTTAATCCTCCATCGGGTTAAAGGTGATACGGTTGTTGATAACTTTCATGTCCGGCAACAAAGGCCACAGACTTCCGAAATGTCCGTGATGGCCGGGTTTACCGGGCATGACCGGGAGAATTGAAGAATGGTTGCGTCGGGAAAAAGAAATTTTATTAACTACATTTGTAAAAAAACGACATGGGAGAAAGACAAGTCTTCCGCAAAATCCTGCATTATTTCAACCTAGAACCGGAACTGGACGATTTCACCAGGATCAGGGATACCATTGTCAAAGGATGTTCGTTCAAAGGCACCAATCTATGGATCCTGGTGTTTGCCATTGTGATCGCGTCAGTCGGGCTGAACATGAATTCGCCGGGGGTGATCATCGGGGCCATGCTGATCTCCCCCCTTATGGGCCCGATCAACGGACTGGGGTTCAGCCTGGCGACCTATGACTTTGGTTTGTTCCGGCAGGCATTGCGCAACTTCACCTTTGCCGTCGTTGCGAGTCTTGCCGCCTCCGCCCTATACTTTGCCCTGAGTCCCGTATCCACCGCCCATTCTGAATTGCTGGCCCGCACCACCCCGACCATTTACGACGTGCTTATTGCCCTGTTCGGCGGTCTTGCAGGAATAGTGGCCATTAGCAGCCGCGAAAAAGGAAATGTGATCCCCGGTGTCGCCATCGCCACTGCTTTAATGCCTCCCCTGTGTACCGCTGGGTACGGACTGGCCACTGCACAGTTTCATTTCTTTTTCGGGGCCTTTTACCTGTTCACCATCAACACGGTGTTCATGGCCCTGGCATCCGTCCTGATCACCAAATTGCTGAAATTCCCGCTCAACGCCCCTGTGGACGCCGGCAGGAGGATGAGGATCAACCGCTGGATCACCGCTGTGATCCTGCTTGTTCTGATGCCCAGCATATATTTCGGATATATCCTTGTGCAAAAGGAGCGGTTCAAGATGAATGCCGACCGCTATGTGGCCGATATCAGCGCTGTCGAAGGCAATTACCTGTTGCGCGATCAGGTCGACCCCGAAAGCAGGACCATCACATTGATCTATGGAGGCTTGCCGCTGACAGGGGATCAGAAGGAATGGATCAGAAGGAAAACTGCCAATTTCGGGCTGGAGAAAGCCGAAGTCATCATCCGGCAGGGTCTGAACCTGGAAAAACGGGATAAGAAAGAGATCGAAACGCTGCGGCTGAAAGAAGAGATCGGCCGGCTGAACCTGTCGTTGACAGCGGCCGAACAGCGATTCGACAGCCTCTCGGGCCAGTCAATGCTGGGGAAGACTCTTCTGGCTGAGATCCGGAGCATGTTTCCGCAGATCACCGGGTGCAGCTACGCCTGTGCGCTGGAGTATTCATCCGAACGGGTCCAGGCCGACACCGTCCCCGTGGTGGTCCTGGTAACCGGAAACCGGAAATTGAATGCACCCGACCGGGACCGGATCGAAAGGTGGCTGAAAGCCCGACTGCAGGCAAAGAAAGTCAGGATCGTATTCCCCTGAACGCGTTCAGTCGAATTTCATTCCCAGGTTGTAGAAAACGAACGACCACAGGTCGGTCGTCTCCTCGATCTGCTTGGCGATCGGCTTTCCGGCTCCATGGCCCGCCTTGGTCTCGATGCGCACCAGCATCGGATTTTTTCCCTTGTACTTCGCCTGAAGGGTGGCCATGAACTTGAAGGTGTGGGCCGGCACCACCCGGTCGTCGTGGTCGGCCGTGAATGCCATCGTGGCAGGATAGTCCACACTGTCGCGGAGGTTGTGCAGCGGCGAGTACTTCACCAGGTAATCGAAGCCCTCGCGTGTCTCGCTGGTCCCGTAGTCGGTCGCCCAGGCCCACCCGATGGTGAATTTATGGTAGCGGAGCATGTCCATCACGCCCACCTGGGGAATGGCCACCCGGAACATCTCGGGGCGCTGGGTCATGCAGGCTCCCACAAGCAGCCCCCCGTTGGAGCCCCCCATGATCCCCAGTTTTTCAGCTGAGGTGTATTTCTCGGCAAAGAGGAATTCGGCCGCGGCGATGAAATCGTCGAAGACGTTCTGCTTCCTCTCTTTCGTGCCGGCCTTGTGCCACTCCTCGCCGTACTCTCCTCCGCCCCGGAGGTTCGCCACCGCATAGATCCCCCCGCGTTCGAGGAAAAGCAGCCTGCTCAGGCTGAAATTGGGGGTCATACTTACGTTGAAACCGCCATACCCGTAAAGCATTGCCGGGTTCTTCCCGTCAAGGACAATCCCTTTTCGATGCACGATGAACATGGGGATGGTGCTCTTGTCTTTGCTCAGGTAAAACACCTGTTTGACCTCATAACCCGAGGGGTCGAAATCGATCTCCGGACGGTTGTAAACCTCCGACTTGTTCTGCGCCACATCGTATTTGTAAATCGTGGTCGGGAAAGTGAAGGAGCTATATCCGTAAAACGCCGTTATGTCTCCCCTCTTTCCCCTGAAACCGCCGAGGGTGCCGATCCCCGGAAGGCTCATCTCGTGAAGGAACTGCCCGTCGAGACTGTAGATAAAAGCTTTGGAAACAGCGTTCTGCATGTACTCCGAAACGATGAAGTCGCCGGCAAGATTCACCGACTCCAGCACATCGTCGCGCTCGGGAATGATGGTCTTCCACCGTGCCGGTGCCGGATCGGCAGGATCCATCAGGACCAGTTTTTTCTTAGGCGCCTTGTAATTGGTCACCACCAGCAGTTTGTCGCCCACGTTATCGACCACGCTGTACTCATAATCGAATCCGGCGGCCAGCAATTGAAAGGGCATGGAAGGCCTGGCCAGATCGCGGAACCAGAGCGCCGTTCCGCTGGTCGATTCCGACTCGTACAGGATCAGGTACCGCTGATCATCCGTCACCGCGGCCCCAAAGGACCGCTGAGGATATTTCAGGTTCTGATGGATCAGCCTGTCTGCCTGCTGCGGGGTCCCCACCACATGGTAATACACTTTATGGTACTCGTTCTTCGTGCTGAACTCCATCCCTTTGGCAGGGGCATCGTACCGGCTATAATAAAAGCCGTTGTCCTGCCACGACATCCCCGAGAATTTAACCCACTTCAGGGTATCGGGCAGTACCGTGCCGCTTTCGATCTCCATGACATGCACCTCGTTCCAGTCGGATCCGCTCCGCGTCAGGCTATAGGCAAGGTATTTCCCGTCGTGCGAAACGTCGGTGCCCGCCAGCGCGATGGTCCCGTCTCCGGACAGCTTGTTGGGATCGAGCAGCACACGCGGTTCGCCTTCCAGCCCTTTCCTGACATACAGCACCGACTGGTTCTGCAGCCCGTCATTCTTGAAGAAGAAATAATAAGGTCCCTCGCGGAACGGCACCCCGAACCGGGGATAGTTCCATATCCGGGTCAGCCTCTCGCGGATCTTCTCCCGGAACGGGATCTTTTCGAGATAGGCCTGGGTGACCGCGTTCTGCGCTTTCACCCATTCGGCCGTCTCGGCCGAAGTATCGTTTTCCAGCCACCGGTAAGGATCGGCGACCCTGGTTCCAAAGTAATCATCGACAGTATCGACCTGCCGGGCCACCGGGTAGGAGATCCGGGATCGACGGTTGCAAGCAGCTATCGTCATCAGTGCGGCAATTAGTAAAAGAACAGCAGTCTTTTTCATGGCTTTTCCCCTTCATGGTTGAATTTTTCTTCGGCTAATCAAATTTACGAAATCCATGTACCAAAAAGCAACACCCGGGCGAAAGTTTCCGGCACTCCTCTCAGCCCCTCTCCTTCCGGGGAAAAAATCGCACCCTTCCTCCCCGGTTTCGTGCACGAATCCGGGACCGTCCTCAATAAAACTGACGGACGGCATGTGCGGGTACCTTTTTTTTTACTTACTTTGACATCGCATGTTCACCTGCACCCAACCATGGAGAAGCAAACCCGTTCGATCACCATCACCCGGTACGATTATTTCATCCGCGATATCAACGATGAAGAGATCGACATCCGCGGCAACCGGAACCAGTACAGCGAATTCGATCCGGAAGGCAGGTTGCTGAAGGAGATCCATTACAACCGGAACGGAGAGTTCGAAGAGATGACCGAGCTGCAGTACGACGACCGCGGACGACTCGTGCACGAAGCCTATTACCCCGCCGAAAATGAACTGGCCGAAGAAAAATCCCACCAGTGGACCGAGGAGGGGCGCATGGAAAAAACCCTGAAACATTACCTCGACGGATCGGTCGATACCAGCGTATACGAATACAACGACCTGGGCCAGGTCACCCGCATCGTCACCACCAGCGACGACGGGGAGGTGGACCAGGTGGAGACGATGGAGTGGGTGAACGGGGAGTTGGTAAAACATACGGTTGCCGACGGGGAGGGCGATCCCGTGGAGGGTCCCGACATGAGCCGGATAAAGCCTGTGCAGTCGAGGGTCACGCGCAACGAACAGGGGCAGCCGGTGCTGGAGGAAGACCTCGATGATAACGGCAATGTCGTCATGTCGGTCCGTCGGAGTTACGACTCCGAGGCACGAACCACCGAAGTGGAGGTGAACATCGACGGCCAGGGAGAGCGGCTCAGCAGGCATTACATTCTCAAATATGAATATACATTTTACGAATAAGTTCCGTTATATCCCCATGAAAAGTCATCTCCTGATCGCCATTGGCCTGCTCGCGCTGGTGCCGTTCGCCGGTTGCAAAAAGAAATCATTCGACCCCGCCTCCAAGAGCCTGCAGGATTTTGTCGGCACCTGGGAAGGAACCATCACCACGTTCAAAGAGAACAAACTGATGCAGGAATCCGGTGCGGTCGTCATCTTTCCCGACGCCGGAGGAGCCACCCTTTCGGGAGTCTTCCTCATGAAGGAGAACCGGATCTTCCATGAGTTCCAGTTTGTCCAGGGCACCCTCTACTTCAATGTCGAGAACAACGACCCCGACAACGCCTTCTGCCAGAACTGGAGCCTGGGTGGTTTTGCCGTTTTCTCGGAAGAGGGAAAGATCGACATCCGGATCACCGGCAACGAATGCGGCGATATCGGGGGAGAATTCGTCAACTGGACAGGAACGCTCGTCAACCGGCAGATCCCTGCTGATTCGGTGAAATATTTCAACTTCGGCGGCAGCGGCCATTCCTGGGCCTATGACCTGGTATTGAATAACGGGAGTACCTGCACGATGTCAAAAGTTGTCAACACCACGGGTACCTACTCCTACCTGGGCACGATCGCCCATACCTGCTCCTGGGCCAATCCCCCGTTAATCCTGAAATGGAATGTGACACCGGCCGTCTTTTCCATCCTGCTCGATTCGACCCTTTGCGACAAACCGCTATCGATCCCCGTCAGCGCCAAACCGGGCGTGACCTACCGCACCCTTCTGTCCCCCGATACGCTGACGCTGTCGATGGTCGACACGCTGCAAACCCTGACCACGCCGGCCGGCACCTTTGTCTGTTCCAAATACCTGTTTACGGAACCTGTTTACCGCGACAGTGTCAAACACACCCGGGCCACCTTCCTGTGGCTGGACAACCGGTTCGGGATCGTCCGCATGGAAGTGACGAATCCCGTGGGACCGGAGGATATCGGTTTCATGGAATTATCGGATATCAATTTCTGATCACCCCATCAGAACAGCCCTGCCACCAGGCTGTCGTCAACCCTGTTTGGCAGGGTCACCCGGAGACCGGGTTCAGCATCCATGGCACGGCGGATGGCAAACAGGGCTTCGTCGTTGCGCGCCCAGGCCCTGCGGGCAATGCCATTGTTCACGTCCCAGTGCAGCATCATCGCCATCCGGCGGTCCGCTTCCTGCGTTCCGTCGAGCAGCAGGCCGAACCCGCCGTTGATCACTTCGCCCCAACCCACGCCGCCTCCGTTGTGGATCGAGACCCAGGTGGCGCCCCGGAAACTGTCGCCGATCACATTCTGCACCGCCATGTCGGCCGTAAAGCCCGAACCGTCGTAGATATTGGATGTTTCGCGGTAGGGTGAATCGGTCCCGGATACGTCGTGGTGATCCCGGCCCAGCACCACCGGAGCTGAGATCTCCCCGCTTGCGATCGCTTCGTTGAAAGCCCGGGCAATTTGGGTGCGCCCTTCGCAGTCGGCATACAATATCCTGGCCTGGGAGCCCACCACCAGTCTATTCTTTCCTGCTTCACGGATCCAGTGGATGTTATCGTGCATCTGCATCCCGATTTCCTTTGGAGAGGTGGCTGCGATCCCTTCGAGGACATCCGCGGCGATGCGGTCGGTGACCGCGAGATCCTCCGGACGCCCCGAAGTGCATACCCAGCGGAAGGGCCCGAACCCGTAATCGAAGAATAACGGCCCCATGATGTCCTGCACATAGGAAGGATAGCGGAAACTGCCGTCGGGATTCACCACGGCCGCACCCGCCCGGGAAGCTTCCAGCAGGAAAGCGTTCCCGTAATCCCAGAAATACATGCCATCGGCCGCCATTGCGTTGATGGCATCGGCCTGCCGGCGAAGCGACGCCTGCACCGCCTCCCTGAACCTCTCCGGGTTCCTGACCATCATCTCGTTGGATTCCTCCAATGTAAGACCGGCCGGATAATACCCGCCTGCCCAGGGATTGTGCAGGGAGGTCTGGTCCGATCCCAACCCGATCCGGAATTTTTGTGCGGCCAGGAACTCCCACAGATCGACCACGTTCCCCTGAAAGGCAAGCGAAACCGCTTCACGGCGGCTCACCGCCTGTTTCAGCCGGTCCGACAGGGCGCCGGGATCGGTGTACACTTCGTCGACCCACCCCTGCTCATGACGTTTCTTCACCACCTTTGGATTGATCTCGGCCACCACGGCCACCGCACCGGCGATCACCGCCGCCTTGGCCTGAGCCCCCGACATTCCTCCCAGTCCCGATGAGACAAAAACCGTCCCCGCGATGGATCCGGATGATATTTTTCTCGCCGCATTGAGGATGGTGATGGTGGTGCCGTGAACGATCCCCTGGGGTCCGATATACATGTACGAACCGGCGGTCATCTGGCCGTATTGGGTCACACCCAGGGCATTGAACCGCTCCCACGTGTCGGGCCCCGAATAATTGGGCACCATCATGCCGTTGGTCACCACCACGCGGGGCGCCTCTTTGTGCGAGGGGAACAGCCCCATCGGGTGGCCCGAGTACATGACGAGCGTTTGCTCATCGGTCATCGTCGCCAGGTACTTCATGGTCAGCAGGTACTGTGCCCAGTTCTGGAAAACAGCCCCGTTTCCTCCATAGGTGATCAGCTCGTGGGGATGCTGCGCCACGGCCGGGTCGAGGTTGTTCTGGATCATCAGCATGACGGCGGCCGCCTGCTTCGAACGGCACGGGTAATCCCCGATGGGGCGCGAATGCATGGCATAGGCCGGCCGGAACCGGTACATGTAAATGCGGCCGAAACGCCTCAACTCTTCGGCAAATTCGGGCGCCAGCACACCGTGATGTTCCGGGTTAAAATACCGGAGCGCGTTCCTCAACGCCAGTTCTTTTTCTTTCGGGGTGAGGATGTCCCTCCTCACCGGGGCGTGATTTACTGTTTCATCCCAGGGCTGCGACTCAGGCAGGACGGCAGGGATTCCCTGCAAAATAATATCCTTGAATTCCATATGTTCAGTTTTTTAACCCACCTCCCGGCCCCCCTCTCCCCCAGGAGAGCGGGAAAACTCTTCACTTTTCACCTTTCACTATTCACTAAATTCTCTCCTCCACCGGCTTGAGGATCTGGTACAGAAACTCCCTCGCCCTGAAAAGCTGGGCCTTCACCGTCCCCAGCGGCAGATCGAGTTCTTCGGCGATCTCTTCGTACGACCACTCTTTAAAATAGCGCAGTTCGATCATGGTGCGGTAATGGGGCTTGAGTTTCTCCACCACCTCGTGCATCAGCAGGATCTTCTGCTTTTCAATGATCTTTTCTTCGGGATCGGGTGCCGTCGAAGCCATGTTCCGGGGCATGTCGGTCGCCTCGTCATCCTCATCGAAAAAAGTATCGGCGAACTGAATGCGGTTGCTTTTGCGCAGAAAATCGATGCAGTTGTTGGCGGCGATCCGGAACAGCCAGGTGCTGAAGGCGTAATCGGGGGTGTACTGGTTGATATTTTTGAATGCCTTTCCGAAGGCCTCGATGGTGAGGTCTTCCGCGTCGGTGGCATTGCTTGTCATCTTCAGCATCATGAAGTAGAGCGAGTCGCGGTACTTGTTGAGGAGCTCGGCATAGGCATGCTGATCGCCGTGGTCGCGGGCCCGCTGCACCAGCATATAGTCGCGCTGGGCTTTCTCGGTGAGGTGGGTCGCTACTTCCATCGGGTGGGCGGGTGAATAAGGTTGGCAACGGCAATCCCGGCATTCATCAATATCAGCAGGATCTCGTAAACGGGTACGAGCGGCAGCAGGTCCTTTCCGTCCAGCCGCCGCAGCACACCGGAAAAAACGATGTATTGTGTGATCAGCCGCAGCAGGAACAGTCCCGCCACAGGTAACGGCGACCAGTTCAGGGCCGGAAGCAGGATGAGAAGCGTGTAGAAAGCCGCCAGGCTGGCTGCGTAGGTTCCCAGCAGCAGCTTGTGCCTGAACCTGTAAAGGTGACCTGTCGTCAGGTGCCGCCGTTTCTGGGTGATCCATTCACCCGCGGTGCGTTTCGGGTCGGAAAAGGTGTAGCTGTCGGGATGCACCACAATAGCCGTGTTCGACCTCCGGGCCACCCGGTTGATGAACAGGTCGTCGTCGCCCGACCGTACCCGGTAATGGGAGATGAAGCCCTGGTTCTCATAGAATATCTTTTTCCGGTACGACAGGTTCCGGCCCACCCCCATGTAGGGCACGCCGGCGAGCGCATACGACAGGTACTGCAGCCCGATGTGGGCGGTGTCGTAACGGATCAGCTTGTTGAGGAATCCCCTGACCCGCGTGTAGGGGCTGAATCCCAGCACGATCTCCGTTCCCGGGCGGTAGGCCGATGCCATATGCCGGATCCAGTGTTTCGAGGCGGGTTTGCAGTCGGCATCGGTAAGCAGCACCAGCGGATGTTTGGCGGAACGGATCCCGATCGACAGGGGGAACTTTTTCCCCTGGAAGAAGTTCAGATCCTCGCGGATCACGACGGTGGTCAGGTTCGGGAACTGCTCCTCCAATTGTGACAGGAGAAAATGGGTGTCGTCGTCGGAGGAATGGTTGACCACCAGCACCTCGAATTCGGGATAATCCTGGGCGAGGATCAGCGGGAGGGTTTCCTGCAAGTGATGGTGGTCGTTGTGGGCACAGATCACCACCGACACTGCCGGGAGCATGTCCTCTTCTTCCACAGGCCGGAACCGGGCCAACCGGTGGAAGATCACCCAGTAATAGAGCATCTGGAGGATGAACGCCAGGGCGAAAATACCGAGCAGTGCGAGCGGGAAAAAATCAGTATTGAACAGAAAATCAATCATTAACCGCAACCTGGATTTGACGGCAAATTTATCAATTCTCTTCATACAAAACCCGGTGATGTGAATAAATTGAACAGGTGGTTAAAAAGAACAATTACCTTTGCCTCACCAACCGAAACCGTGCCGTGACCTTCCAAATTTCCCACCGCGATCCCGGATCATCAGCCCGGGCAGGAAAACTGACCACCGACCACGGCACGATCGAATCACCTTTCTTCATGCCGGTCGGCACCGCGGGCACCATCAAGGCGATGCATGCCAGGGATCTCCGCGACGAGGTCGGAGCGCAGATCATGCTCTCCAACACCTACCACCTGTACCTGCGCCCCGGGGCCGGTGTAGTGGCGGCAGCGGGAGGGCTCCACCGCTTCAACGGGTGGGACCGGCCCATCCTCACCGACAGCGGCGGGTACCAGATCTATTCGCTGGGCGACATCCGCAAATTCACCGACAATGGGGTGGTGTTCCAGTCGCACATCGACGGCTCGAAGCATACCTTCACCCCCGAAAAAGCGGTGGACGTGCAGCGCAGCCTCGGGGCCGACATCATCATGGCCTTCGACGAATGCACGCCGTACCCCTGCGACAAGACCTACGCAAAGAAATCGCTGAAGCGCACCCACCACTGGCTTGGCCGGTGCATCGAACGGTTCAACGAGACCGAATGCCCCCACGGTTACACCCAGGCACTTTTCCCCATCGTCCAGGGCAGCACGTTCCCCGACCTGCGCATCGAATCGGCGAAATTCATCGCAGAACAGGATGCCCCGGGAAATGCCATCGGCGGCCTTTCGGTGGGCGAGCCGGCACCCATGATGTACGAGATGACCGGACTGGTGTGCGGCATCCTCCCCGACCACCGGCCCCGCTACCTGATGGGAGTCGGGACCCCGGCCAACATCCTGGAGAGCATCGCGCTGGGAGTCGACATGTTCGACTGCGTAATGCCCACACGGAACGGCCGCAACGGGATGCTCTTCACCCGCAACGGGATCATCAACATCAAGAACGAGAAATGGAAGAACGACTTCTCCCCCATCGAGGAGAAGGGGGCGGTGTTCTCCGACAGGCTTTACAACAAAGCCTTCCTGCGGCACATGTTCATGTCGAAGGAGATCGTCGCCTCGACCATTGCCACCCTGCACAACCTGGGATTCTATATCTGGCTGATGAAAGCCGCCCGGGAACAGATCATCTCGGGCACCTTCGCAGGATGGAAGGAGACCATGGTGAAACAATTGATGCAAAGGATTTAGTCAATGCTGCATTCGGGCGATCGGAAAATAACCGCAGAGACGCAGAGACGCAAAGTCATCGATGACATGGGTATATCCTTTACGTCTCCGCTCCTTCGCAGTAATTTTTCCTCCGCGTCTCCATGCCTTTACGGTTATTTTTCCTCCGCGCCTCTGCGCCTCTGCGGTTATTTTGTCTCTGCGTCTCTGCGTCTCTGCGGTTATTTTGTCTCTG
>CAYVVG010000049.1:0-16512 GCA_964455285.1 uncultured Prolixibacteraceae bacterium | reverse complement strand
CTCTGCGGTTATTTTGTCTCTGCGTCTCTGCGTCTCTGCGGTTATTTTGTCTCTGCGTCTCTGCGTCTCTGCGGTTATTTTGTCTCTGCGTCTCTGCGTCTCTGCGGTTATTTTAATTTCCTGAATTGAAAAGTGTAAGCACTGATGCTGGGCCTGAAAACCATCGACCGCTACATCATCCGGAAATTCCTCGGGACCTTCTTCTTTACGCTGGTGCTGCTGATCTTCATCGTGATCGTGTTCGACATCTCCGAGAAGATCGACGACTTCCTGCGGCACGAGGCCCCGCTGAAGGAGATCATCTTCGACTATTACCTCAACTTCGTCCCTTATTTCATCAACCTTTTCAGTTACCTCCTCACCTTCATCGCGGTGATCTTCTTCACCTCGAAGATGGCCTCCGACTCGGAGATCGTAGCGATTCTCAGCAGCGGCATCAGCTTCAGGCGCATGATGTATCCCTACTTTATCTCCGCCGTGGCGCTGGGACTTCTCTCCTTCCTCCTGGCAAACCTCATCATCCCCTACACCAACCGGGCCATGTTCGCCTTCGAGCGGCAGTATGTCAACGACCCGCGTGAGTTCACCGATCAGAACGTGCACAAACAGATCAGTCCCGGGAGCTTCATCTACCTCGAGAACTTCAACACCCACACCGATGCCGGCTGGAAATTCACCCTCGAGAAATTTGATGACCGGCGGATGGTGTACAAACTCACCGGCGACAAGATCGAATGGGACAGCGTGCATTCGAAATGGACGATCTCCAACTACTTCGTGCGGGAGATCGGAGAAATGGAAGAGAAAGTGTCACGGGGCAACCGGCTTGACACGGTGCTGCCCTTCCACCCGGAGGATTTCATGGAGGACATCGAGGAGGTTAAGATCATGAACTACTTCCAGTTGGAAGAGGTGATCCGGAAGAAGGAGATGCGCGGCGACCCCGACGTGATCAAGTTCAAGGTGAAGAAGTACGAGCGCATCGCCTTCCCCTTCGCCACCCTGATCCTCACCCTGATCGGGGTGGGGGTCTCCAGCCGCAAGGTGCGGGGGGGCATCGGCTTCCACCTCGGCTTCGGCCTCGCCCTCACCTTCATTTACATCCTCTTCATGCAGATCTTCACCGTGTTCGCCACCTTCGGCGACCTCTACCCCCTGCTGGCCGTCTGGATCCCCAACCTCATCTTCGGGGTGATCGCCGCCGTGCTGTACCGGCTGGCGCCGAAATAGGCGAACGGGGCCCAAACAGCAGGGCCGGACATATTTCAATTCAAAATCAATTTCTTTATTATCGACTGGACGACCGGTTCGAAAAGAGGGGATCGCTCCGCATCACCGGGGGTCCGATGTCCATTGCTCTCACCCTGTGATCCGCGACGGAAAGCTCTACGTGAGGCATGATAACTCCGTATTTGTTGATGACATATCGGGCAACCGGAATAACTGATCCGGTCGTGATCGCAAGGATCTTCAGATTGACAGGAAGGTCGGTTTAACGGTGGTCGGCATTACCAGGGAGTAAAACCACTGAGGCACTTAGTGCACTAAGTGCCACTAAGTGTTTTTTGGCGAATCGTTAAATGTTAACTGATGGAATACAGTCAATTTCGCAAAAACCTTATTCCTGCACTTTCCGGACCTTGGTAGAAAATGTCACGCGGAGATCCTCTGACCTTATTACCTTATTATGGATCATTATGGATCCGTACTTTCAATATCGTGGTTCCTTCACCTTAAAGAACCCATAAGGTAATCAGGTTTGACAATCACGGGATTGAAGATTCCTCGCGGGGAGATAATACACCGGGAATACGCATCACCTGTACGTGCCATTGTCCGGGTCTGTTAAGTTGGGGCGGGTCCCCCGACCCGCTCCGCTCCATATCAGGTTTCCGGTCGAAGATCCCGTACACCGCCGAGCCACTGCCGCTCATGGCGGCGTACAGGGCGCCGGCACGGTACAGGCTTTCCCTGATCTCGCCGATCACCGGAAATTTCTCCGATACCGGCTCCTCGAAATCGTTTACCAGCCGGCCGCGCCACTCCTTTACAGAAAGTTTCATGATCGCGGAAAGGGATTCCGCCGGAATAGCCGGGGTGATCATGGCATAGGCTTCGGCAGTGGAAACGTGGAGGCCGGGCACCGCCAGCGCCAGCCAGTATCCCGACAGCGAAGGGGCGTCGTCGCCGAACAACTCTCCTTTCCCGGCAGCCCATACGGGACGGTTCAGCAGGAAGAAGGGACAGTCGCTCCCCAGCCGGGCCGCCCGGGCAATCAGTTGTTCCTGTGAAAGACCCAACGAGAACAGGTCGTTCAACATGGATAAGGCAAAGGCGCCGTCGGAAGAGCCGCCGCCCAGCCCGCTACCCATCAGGATCACTTTGTGCAGGAATATCTCCACCGGGGGGATCCCGAACTCCTCGTTCAGCAAGCGAAAAGCCTTCACTACCAGGTTCTTTTCCGGGTCGCCGGGAATGGGAAGACCGGATGCTGTGAAGTGCAGCTGCCGGTCGGGCGAGGGAACGATCTCGAGGATGTCGCAGAGCGGGACGGGATGGAATACGGTTTCGATATCATGAAAACCGTCGGGCCGGCGGGCGACTACGTTCAGGCCGAGGTTGATCTTACAGTTGGGGAACCGGATCATGGTTCAAAAATAGCGCTAATTTTCATCCGGGAACTGCAACGGTCGCGAAAAGGCGGGGTTTGTCACAAAACTGCTGTCGGTGAGGGTCAGCAGGAAAGCCTTGAGGTCGGCCAGCTTCGCAGGAGTAAGCCGCACGCCGCCGGTGGCGATATGGTGCATGAGCGGACTGATCGAAGGCGACCGTACCAGCCCACTGTTGTAGAAGGTCAACACTTCGTCAAGGGTCCTGAACCGCCCGTCGTGCATATAAGGTGCCGTGAAGGCCAGGTTCCGAAGGGTGGGCGCCTTGTAGGCGCCGATATCGGCCGTGTAGCCCGTCACCGATGACCGGTCGAGGGGATCGGCGAACACCGAATCCTTTCCGTTGTTGTAGAAGAGGTGGGTTGTAAAGAGGGGGTTTCCCTCCCCGCCGTGGCAGTGGAAGCAGTCGCCCCCCTGCTCGGTCATGAAAATGACGTAGCCGCTACGCTCCGACGGACTGAGGTTGATCTCGCCGCGCAGGAAACGGTCGAACTTCGAATCGGCCGAGACGAGCGTGCGCACGAACTGGGCGATGGCCCGGGCGATGTTTTTCGCCGTCACGCGCGGCGACCCGAATGCTTTGCCGAACAGCGCCGGGTAGCCGGGCAGGGATTGGAACAGCGCCGCAATCCGTGCTGTATCACCGGCCAGTTCGTTCGGGTCGGTCAGCGTGGCAAGCACGATCGATTCGATATTTCCGCCACCCTGTGCAGGGTTGCCGGGACCAACGGCCCCGTTCCACAGGTAGCCTTCCCCGTTCCACACAAGGTTGACCAGCGGCAGCATGACATGCGGGGTTTCCACTCCCGCAAGTCCGTGGGGGCGCCCGCCGGTGAAATTGGGATGGTCAACCCCGCACTCGAACCCGCTGGCCTGGATGTGGCAGGTGGCGCAGGTCATCAGCGAATCGGGATGGGTACGCCCCGAAAGCCGGCCGTCGTAGAACAGGAACCGTCCCAGGGCAACGCCCTCGACGGTCATGGGGTTGTCGGGCGGGATGTTGAGCTTTGTCGGAAAATGTTCCGGGATGGCGAAGGTATAGGGAGTGGCAACCGGGATGGACTGATAATCAATAGTTTTGTTGCAGGACGACAGAGCAATGAGCAATGAACAATGAAGAATGAAGAATGAACAATGGCCTCTTTTCATGATTGAATATAAAATTCCCGATTACTGCTCATTGCTCATTGTTCATTGCTCATTGGTTTTCCAGGTTCCAGTCGATGGGGTCAAGACCCTGGCTTGCCAGGTAAGCATTGGCCTTTGAGAAATGCCGGCAGCCGAAAAATCCGCGGGTGACGGAGAGCGGCGAGGGGTGCACGGTGGTCAGCACAAGGTGCCGCGAGTCGTCGATCAGCGACCGTTTGGCGATGGCGTAATTCCCCCAGAGCAGGAAGACGAGTCCGCACCGGCGCTGCGAAAGCTGCCGGATCGCCTCGTCGGTGAAGTTCTCCCACCCCCGGTTGTGGTGCGAGGCCGCCATATTCTCCCGTACCGTCAGGATGGCATTGAGCAGCAGCACGCCACGGTCGGCCCACCGCGTCAGGTCGCCCGTGGCAGGCTCGGCAATGCCCAGGTCCGATCTCAATTCTTTGAAAATGTTGATCAGCGAAGGCGGTTTAGGCACACCGGCCGGCACCGAGAAACAGAGGCCATGGGCCTGTCCCGCCCCATGATAGGGATCCTGGCCGAGCAGCACTACGCGGACGCGGTCGAACGGCGTGTGATTGAACGCGTTGAATATCAGGCTACCCGGCGGGAACACCCGGTATTTTCTCTTCTCCTCCATCAGGAATGCCCTGAGTGCCGGAAAATAGGGCCTGGCAAATTCATCCCTGAGCACCTCCTTCCAGCTCTCCTCGATCACCGGATCCACGCTATCCTCCATATTTATAAACTATCGGCCGTTAATAACTTTATGCAATAAATGGCAAATTTGTTTGTTCATATGTGTATAAGCCGTACTTTTGCAACGCTAATCAATCGAAAATCAGGGGCATCATCATGAAAAAGATCTTATTTGTTATATTGGCCGCCGTTCTGACCAGCATCGTCGTATCTTGCACCTCCAACCAGCGTTGCGCTGCCTATGGCGAGAAGCAAAGATACCAAATGGAACGACGTTAACCGGCAGTAACTTCTTTTTTACCGGAAATGGGAGGCTCAGGCTTCCCATTTCTTTTTTACCTTTGTTCCACTCCTGTCGCTCACCCGATGTACCGCATTGTCTTACCGATGATCCTCCTGCTGGGCCTGTTTGCCGTTAACGGGGCGAATGCCCAGTTCGACAGGCCCGACGCGGACACCCTGCCTGAAAATGTGCTGCTTGAAAAACAGTGGAGCCTGGGCGGCATGATCCACTCGAACGGCTGGGGGCTCAGGTTCCGCAAAGGCCATAACCGAACGGCCCTGCGGCAGTTCGCCTGGGAGATAGAATTCTCTACCTACAAATCCTCCAAGGAGGTTAAGACGATCAATCCCTACTTTTCCGACTCCCGTTCGTATATCTACGGCAAGCTCAACTATGTATGGTTCCTGCGCGGGGGCGTGGGGCAGCAGCGCATCCTCAACCGGAAACCTTACTGGGGCGGGGTGCAGCTGAGCTGGATCTACCACGGCGGCATCTCGGTGGCTTTTGCCAAGCCGGTCTATCTCTACATCGTGCACTTCAACAGCGGGTTCACCGATTACGAGATCCAGGAGGAACGCTATGATCCGGCC
Source organism: uncultured Prolixibacteraceae bacterium (assembly GCA_964455285.1). Lineage (GTDB taxonomy): Bacteria > Bacteroidota > Bacteroidia > Bacteroidales > FEN-979 > CAIVAT01. The sequence goes on along the minus strand of CAYVVG010000049.1, from coordinate 11,122 downwards.
GTGCATTTCACCGATAACATATACGGACGGGGCTCCTTCCTGAAAGGATTTTCACGGATAGGCCTTCACCCCGGCGCCTATGCCAAAACCGGTCTCGATTTCGAATTCGGCACCCGCAGCCGGCAGGTAAGCTCCATCGAAGCCGGCGCCACCCTCGACTACTCCCCCATCCCCGTGGCCATCATGGCCGAAAACCCGAAACAGAGCCTCTTTCTCACGCTCTACGTGAGCCTGATGTTCGGGAAGAGATACAACAGGTAATTTACGATTTACGATCTGATCAGCACATCAGCAACCCACCCCGGCCTGCGGCCACCCCTCCCCAAACAGGGAGGGGAATCAGCACATCAGCACATCAGCACATCAGCATCATTACCTCCGGGTGCGCATAAGCATGCAGGGTCCCGTTCCGATGCAACACCCTGAGCCGGCCGTAAGGGTCGGTACCGACGATCTTGCCATCGAAAGGTTCTCCTTCCTTTACAAAGGTCCTCCATTCGCCGAATCCCAACAATGTGCTGTCATACTCCTGTTGAAGGAAAACCGGATCATTCCGCAGCGCACGGTAACGCATATCCAGGAAATGCAAGGCACTGTCCAGCACCTCCCGCACCGGCACCTCCCGGCCAAGCAACTGGGCCAGCGATACGGGATTCGGCAATTCCGGGGGGAAGACGACCTGGTTGATATTCAACCCGATGCCGGCGATGGTGAAATCGATTGTAGCGCCCATGATCCTGTGTTCGATGAGGATCCCTCCCATCTTCCGCGTGCCTGCATAGATATCGTTGGGCCATTTGATCCTCACGGGAAAAGGCGGAGATTCAGAGCCTTCCGCGGCAACTCCGCACACCCCTGAGAGAAAGGAACCCACCAGGTCGGCCATGCCCGTTGCGACCGCCTGGTTCAGGCTGAACTGCCGCTCCGGCGCTAAAAAGCACGGGCGCAGGCACACCGTGAAGGTCAGGTTCTTTCCCGGTTCGCTCAGCCACACATGGTCCTGCTGGCCCCTTCCCGCAAACTGTTCGTGCGCCCACACCACGGCGCCATCAGTCAGCCCATCACCGGACAGAAGGCCGGCGACATACGTGTTGGTGGAATCAACACAGGAGAGCTCGATCAGGGGTTCACCGATCAATGGGAGGAATTTTCACCGTGCAAAATAATGAATTTTCGCGCGATCCGTGATCGTTGACTCATTGTCACAAGGAAGTTTTCACTCTGGTCGCATTCGCCGGCAACATTTCCATTTATTTCATACATTTGAAAGTCACAGCCATTTAAATCCAACATATGGAACACATTGATTTTTCACTCGTCGACTGGTCGCGGGCCCAGTTTGCCATGACGGTGATGTACCACTGGCTCTTCGTGCCTCTCACGCTCGGCCTGTCGTTCATCATCGCCTTCATGGAGACCCTCTATGTAAAAACAGGGAATCCCGAATGGAAGCGCATCACCAAGTTCTGGATGACCCTTTTCGGCATCAACTTCGCCATCGGGGTGGCCACCGGGCTGATCATGGAATTCCAGTTCGGCACCAACTGGTCGAATTACTCCTGGTTCGTGGGCGATATCTTCGGCGCCCCCCTGGCCATCGAAGGGATCATGGCGTTCTTCCTCGAAAGCACCTTCATCGCCGTGATGTTCTTTGGCTGGAACAAGGTCGGAAAAAAGTTTCACCTCCTCTCCACCTGGATGGTTGCGATCGGTTCCAACCTCTCCGCACTGTGGATCCTCGTCGCCAATGCCTGGATGCAGGATCCGGTCGGGATGAAGTTCAACCCCGACACCCTGCGCAGCGAAATGGTGAACTTCTGGGAAGTGCTTTTCTCTCCCGTTGCCATCAACAAATTCCTGCACACCGTTTCGGAGGGATACGTGCTGGGATCCCTGTTCGTGATCGGTATCAGCGCCTGGTACCTGCTGAAAAAGCGGGAGGAACTCCTTGCCCGTAATAGCATCCTGGTAGCCGGCGTGTTCGGCCTGTTCTCCATCCTGGTGGTCATCATCACGGGTGACGGGTCAGCCCGGGCCGTTGCGAAACACCAGCCGATGAAATTTGCCGCGATGGAGAACCTTTACGACGGCCAGCAAAACGCCCCGCTCGCCGTGATCGGACTCCTTCAAAAAGACAAGTCGGCCCCCGAACACCGCAAAGAAAATTTCGCCTTTAAGGTCGAGATCCCCAACATGCTGTCATACATGGCGTTCCTGGATGCCAACGCCTACGTGCCGGGCATCCGCGACCTGGTGCATGGCAATCCCTTGCACCAGATCCCCTCGTACGCGGAAAGGGCGGCGATGGGCCGCAGCGCCATTGAGGCCCTGGCCGAATACCGCAATGCAAAGAAATCAGGGAACGACAGCCTGTCGTCGGCCGCACTGGCCCGATTCGAAACGAATTTTCCTCATTACGGTTACGGTTACTACTCCGGCAGGGATATGCATGAGTTGATCCCGCCGGTATCCACATCGTTTTACTCTTTCCGCGTCATGGTAGGACTGGGTTTTCATTTCCTCGCGTTGATCGTGGTGGTGCTGTGGCTGACCTATAAAAACAGGATCGCTTCGAAACGGTTCATCCTGTATACGGCTTTCTGGACCATTCCCCTGGCTTACATCGCCTCGATGCTTGGCTGGGTGGTGGCCGAAGTGGGCCGCCAACCCTGGGTCATCCAGGATCTTCTTCCCACCATCGCCGCCATCTCAAAAGTGACCCCCGGCGCCGTGCAGCTGAGCTTCTGGATATTTGCCGTAATCTTTACAGGTCTTCTCATTGCCGAGATCGGCATCCTGGCCGCCCAGGTGCGGAAAGGTCCGGCGCCTGCCGTCTCATCAGCCAGTCATTAACGAAAAAACATACCCCATGTTCGAAGCCTTATCATACCCCGCATTGCAGCAGTACTGGTGGATCATCATCTCGCTGCTGGGCGCGCTGCTTGTCTTCCTGATGTTTGTCCAGGGAGGCCAGACCCTGATCTACACCCTCGGCAAGACCGGGGAGGAAAGGACCATCCTGGTCAACCTCCTCGGGCGCAAGTGGGAATTCACCTTCACCACCCTGGTCACCTTCGGCGGCGCCTTCTTCGCGGCCTTCCCCCTATTTTATTCCACCAGCTTCGGAGGGGCCTACTGGGTGTGGATGGCCATCCTGATCGCCTTTGTCATCCAGGCCGTGTCGTACGAGTACCGGTCAAAGCCCGGCAACTTCTTTGGCCACCGCTTCTTCGAAGTGCTTCTGTTTATCAACGGCCTCCTCGGCACCGTCCTCATCGGAACGGCGGTGGCGACTTTTTTTACCGGGTCCGATTTTTTGGTAAACAAACAGAACATCACCGACCTTTCGGGAACCGGCATGCCGGTCATCTCGCAGTGGACCGGTCCGGCATACGGACTTGAAGCAGCGCTGAATGTTCAGAACCTGTCCCTCGGATTGGCGGTCTTCTTTCTTGCAAGGGTGCTGGCAATCCTCTATTTCATGAACCGGGTCGATCACGACGCCATCATCCGCCGGGCAAGGAAACAACTCATATTTAATGCCATACCGTTCTTGGTATTCTTCCTGACATTCGCCATCTGGCTGATCCTCTCGCCAGGGTTTGCCGTTGACCCGTCCACCGGCACCGTGTCCATGGAACCCTATAAATATTTACATAACCTTGCCGGGATGCCGGTCGTGGCCATCCTGCTGGTGCTGGGCGTCGCCCTGGTGCTGCTGGGGATCATCCGGCCGCTGGTCAACTATGCAAAATGCGGCGGAAAGGGAGTCTGGGGGGCCGGCATCGGGACGGTACTGGTGGTGTTCTCCCTCTTTCTCCTGGCTGGCTTCAACAATACAGCCTATTACCCCTCCACCCGCGATCTGCAAAGCTCCCTGACCATCGGCAACAGCTCCTCGAGCCGCTATACCCTCGTGGTGATGAGCTATGTATCGCTGCTCGTTCCATTCGTACTGGCTTACATCTGGTATGCCTGGCGTTCGATCGACAGTAAAAAGATCGATGCCGCGGAAATGAAGAACGAACCACACGTTTACTAAAGAGCTGATCCTGGAGGATCGAATCCATGATCAAAAAAACGTGCCTGTTCCTGGCAGGATGCCTTCTTTTTCTCGCCACGTCCGGCCAGACATCGCTGACCGGTACGGTGACAGACCGGGAAACGGGGGAGGTACTTCCCGGTGCCACCCTTTACATCCCGGAACTGAAAACCGGGACCATTGCGGGCCATGACGGTGTATATCAATTCAGTAACCTGCCGGAAGTGAAGCTGTTGATCCAGGTCAGCTTCATAGGTTATGCGGTCGAAGTGGCCGAAATCGACCTGACCACGGTAAAACAAATTGATTTTCGCCTCACCGCTTCCGCCATTGAAGCCCATGAAGTGGTGGTCACGGGGAATGCCCTCTCGTCCGACAACAGCAGGAGCAGTTTTTCGATCGTCCCCATCGGGAAAGAAAAGTTGCTTACCCTCCCGTCGACCAATCTCATCAATGCCATCGCTACGGTTCCGGGCGTTGCGGAAATATCCACCGGCGGTGCGATCTCGAAACCGGTTATCCGGGGTCTGTCCTATAACCGCATCGTCACCATCAACGAAGGGGTCAGGCAGGAAGGGAACCAGTGGGGCGACGAGCACGGCATCGAGATCGACCCGTTCGCCAGCGACCGGATGGAGGTGCTGAAAGGGCCGGCCAGTCTTTTTTACGGCTCCGACGCCCTGGGCGGGGTGATCAACATCCTGGAACCAGTCTCCGCCCCCCTGAACACCCTGGGCGGGGAATGGGTTTCACAGGCCTCCACCAACAACCGGCTGTTCGGTAATTCCGTCAAACTCCATGGCAACCTGAGGGGCTGGATCTGGAGGGCAGTGGGAACCTTCAGGACAGCGGCCTCCTTTTGCACACCCGACGAGTGGGTCTATAACTCGGGATTTCGAGAGAGGAACTTCTCGCTGATGGCCGGCGTTATCCGGAAATGGGGTTATACCCACCTGCATGTCAGTTCATTTGATCTGAAGCCCGGGATGATCGAAGGAGAAAGGGACTCCCTGACCCGGCAGTTTCTCGATGCCGGAGGCGTCGCGGTGAGTGAGGACCGTGCCCGGCAACGGCGGGTGGAGATCCCCTTCCAGGTGGTTCTCCACCGCAAGATCGCATCGGTGACCAATATCCTGCAGGGCAAAAACCAGGTCAGGATCGGCGCCGGATACCAGAGGAACCAACGGAGGGAGTATGGGGAATCACCTGGCGAACCCGGGATACACCTCGATCTCGGGACCTTTACTGGCGACTTGCGCTACACGCGGAAGGCAGCGGATGGGCTCGAACTGGCTGCCGGCGCCTCGGGCATGGCGCAGTCCAACCGGAACCGCGGCAACGAATTCCTGGTTCCTGCTTACGACCTTTACGACCTCGGCGGATTTGTCTATGCCAAGAAATCCTGGGAGGAATTCACGGTCAACCTGGGCATGCGTTTCGATCACCGCAGGATGGATGTGGCCGCCCTGTACCTGGATTCAGATGGAAAACCCGCCCCGGCCGGCGACACCCTATTCAGAGGTTACCGAAGGCATTTCCAGGCCTTCAGCGCTTCTGGCGGGATGACCTTTGCCCCGGCCCGGTCGCTCCATTTCAAGCTGAATGCAGGCCGTGGATTCCGCGCACCCAACATCGCCGAACTGAGTGCCAACGGGCTTCACGAGGGCACCTTCCGGTACGAGACCGGCAACCCGGCCCTGAAGCCCGAGACCAGCCTCCAGGTCGACGGGGAGATCGCCTGGGAGCACCGGCTGGCCGACTTTTCCTTCAACGGTTATTACAACTACATCCAACACTTCATCTACCTGAGCCACGCCCCTGGCGAAGAGCGCGAAGTGGACGGGATCCGTTACCCGGTTTACCGGTATGCACAGGGCCATTCGGTGCTCAAAGGATTCGAGGTCGAACTGGATATCCATCCCGTCGAAGCCCTTCATATGGAAAACAGCCTCGATTACGTCTGGGGCGGCAACCTGACCACCGGTGACCCGCTTCCCTTCATTCCCTCCCTGCACCTTACCGACCAGGTGAAATGGACCTTCAGGACAGGAAAAAAGGCGATCCTGGTCAAACCTTTTATCCAGCTGGAACTGGAGACCCATTTCGCCCGGCGCCGTCCGGCACCCGACGAATCCCCTGCCCCGGGATACACCCTTTTCAACGCCCAGACCGGGACCTATATTCGGGTTCAGCAGCAGCGCTGGACCCTGATCCTCAGCGGCACCAACCTGCTCAACAAGCGATATTCCGATCCCTTGAACCGGTTACGCGAAAGGGGCATCCTGAACATGGGCCGCCGGATTACCGTCAGCCTGATCATCCCCTTTTCTGCGGATATTCAAAAAAAGGTCGACAGATGAACCGGAAAACAACACTGTCCTTTCTATTCCTGGTCATCATCCCGCAATGGATGACTGCGCAGCAAAACCCCGACCCGGTCACCGACACCCTGCTGCTTCGGGAGGTGGAGATACGCGCAAAAGCCATCCTCCCCTACCCGGTGACCCGGCTGTCGCCCCTCCCGACCGCCTTGGCAGCCCGCGACCTGGGTGACATGCTGAGAGGAACCGTCAACGTGGCAGGGGTCAGAAAAGGCGGAATTGCCATCGACCCGGTGGTGAGGGGGTTCATCTACGACCAGGTTGCCGTTGTCCTGAACGACGGGATCCGCATCGAAGGAGGATGCCCCAACCGGATGGATCCCGTGGCCGCCCGGGTGGAGAGCGCCCAAACAGAATCCGTCGAGGTGATCCGGGGACCCTATGTATTGAAATACGGTCCTGTGCTGGGCGCCGTGGTGAATATCAATACCTTCCGGCCGGTTCCGGGGAGCCGGCCCGGGATTCGTGCAAAGGCCGTGTACGGATTCGAGACCAACTGGAACGGGCAGCGGGAATACCTGGAGTTCAGCGGCGGGAACCGGCGGATCTTCTTCCGGGCCGGAGGAGGTTTCAACGGGTATGGCAGCTATCGTTCGGGCGACGGCAGGCTCTTCCACACCTCCTTCCGGAAAACCTATGGCGACGCCGCCCTGGGATGGGCTGTCGGGAAAAACCACACAGTCACGGCCGCGTATAATTTCAACCGGGGAGAGAATACCTTGTTCCCGGCGTTGCCGATGGATGAAAAGGTCGACCGCACCCATATCGCCTCGGTTCATTATGAGGGGATCAACCCGGGACGCCGGCTGGCAAGGGTGGAGGTCGGTGCTTACGGGTCGTGGGTGCACCATGAGATGGACAACCTGCGGAAACCCGCTGCCAAAACCATGCAGGCTGTCACCATGGTGGATGCATTCGCGGCCGGCCTGAAATTGTCAGGCACCCTGATCACCGGCCGGGGCAGGGTGACCGCGGGAGTGGACCTGGGACACGTGCAGAAGGACGGCAACAAGGTGATGACGATGAAAATGATCATGTCGGGCGACACGTTTATATCCGTGAAACGTTCCACGGTTTGGGAGGAGGCGCGGATACTGAATTCCGGAGCTTACGGGGAATATTCGCTCTCCCTGCACCGCTGGCATGTCACGGCTGCCCTCCGGGCCGATCTCAACCGGGCCACCTCCGGCGACACCTTCCGGCTGGTCAGCTCAGGAGTCGACTATTTCGGCAGCCAGCGCTCCACCTTCCTGACCCTGAGCTTCAGCATCGGGCTGCGCAAAGAACTCACCCCCCGGCTAGCCCTGCGCGCCGCGGCCGGGAAAGGCGCCCGTTGCCCGTCGCTGCTCGAACGGTTCATCCGCCTGATGCCGGTGCGGTACGATTCCTACGATTACCTGGGCAACCCGCAGCTGCGACCCGAACACAATTACCAGGCCGATGCAGGGCTGGAGTTCAACCTGCCGGATATCGGGACCTGGAGCGCCGGCGGATTCTTTTCGGCCATCACCGGTTATATACGCGGATATGTTTTGCCCCCTTCCCTGATCAAACCCTCCACACAGGGGGCTCCGGGGGTCAGGCAGTTCAGGAACGCCGACCTTGCCCTGCTTCGCGGTTTCGAGTTTACCTACCGGTCGCCTCCCGCCAAAAAATGGGAGGTGCAGGCCATGGCCGCCGCCACCTGGGGCAGCCTCCCGCATGCAACTCGCTACACGGTGAGCAATGGCCAGGTAACGGGTGAAGAGAAGATAACCAACGATCCCCTGCCGGAGATTCCACCCCTCGAAGGAAGTCTCCGCGCGGGATACCGGTTCCTTCATGGCACATTGACTCCGTGGTTCACAGTGCGTTTTGTGGCCCCGCAGAACCGTGCATCACAAGCCAGTGGTGAACGGCGTACTCCCGGTTTTATCACAACCGCAGCCGGAATCGTATATTCTCCATGCCGGTTCGCCTCCCTGTCGGTGTCGGTCACGAACCTTTTCGACACCCCCTGTTACGAACACCTCAACCGCCGCATCGTTGGCAGCGAAGAAAGACTGTACGAACCGGGCCGCGTATTTCAGTTTGCTGTAATTTTGAAATACGACTAAACCCGGTGACATGCCAGTAACAAGACCAGCATGGTTTTTCTTCCTGATGACGGGAGTCCTTATTTCCTCCTGCAGCAAGAAAGACCCTCCGCCCGCGGCTTCTGCGGGCCGTTTGATCTTCCGGATGGAGCACCTTGTCGGCGGGCAGGCCCTGCAGGAGGACACACTGATCTACCACAACACCGCCGGTAACCTTTACATGGTCACAGGGCTGAAATACTTCCTGTCCGACATCACCCTCTACCGGCAGGGAAGCGTTGCGAAGGTGATCAGTGACTGGCAGGATATTTTCTACATCGACGAGAACATCCCGGCAACCAAAACCCTGCGCTTCTTCGACCCGCTTCCGCCGGCCGCATACGACTCGGTCAGCTTCGTATTCGGGATCACCGCAGAAAAGAATATCTCCAACATGTTCGTCAATCCTCCTGAAGTCCATATGGCGTGGCCCCAGGTGCTGGGAGGCGGTTATCACTACCTGATGCTCGATGGCAAATGGATCGACACGACGGGCGTCGCGCAACCCTTCAATTTTCATCTCGGCATCGGCCAGCTTTACCACGGAACAGGATACAACACGGATTCCATTTACGCTTTCGTACACAACTGGTTCCGCGTTTCACTGCCCGGATCCGCTGTGACCATCGATGCGGGCGACACCACCACGATGACGGTTCGCATGAACATCGAAAGCTGGTTCGACACCCCCGACGTGTTCGACTTCAACCACTGGGGAGGCGCGATCATGCAAAACCAGGCTGCCATGCAGAAGGTAAGGGATAACGGGCAGGATGTGTTCACCGCATCAGGCGGCCGGCGGGAGCCGGCACACTGACAACCGGGAATCCCCCCGGCCAGTTGTCAATACTTTTCAACAACCGCTTTCATAGGATAAATTTATCCGTTAGGTTTGCAGAATAGTAGGAAATTTTCTACAACTATATAATTTACAATATTTTAACATGTCATCCTTGCCGATGGAAGTACCGGCTCCGGGGGATGGAAGCACCGATCTGTCATAACCAACATCAAATCCATAACCCAATCCATGTCTAACCAAAAATGAGGAAATCATGAAAAGAAAATTACTCTTTCTTCTGGTGTTTTTGCTGGGGAGCCAGGCACTGATTGCCCAGGTAACCACTGCCGCCATGAGCGGGATCATTCAAAGCAACGACAAATCTTCTTTGCCGGGAGCCACAGTCCTGCTTGTGCATGTCCCCTCGGGAACCCAGTACGGCACTGTAACCGATAACAACGGGCTGTACCGCGTTCCGAACATGAAAGTCGGAGGTCCCTATAAAATGACCGTCTCCTACGTCGGGTACCAGACCGTGGTGGTCGACAACATCAACCTCGGCCTGGGACAGACCCTGACCCTGAACCAGGTGATGAAAGAGGCCTCGGTGGATATGAAAGAGATCGAGATCGTGGCCCGCAAGAATGAATTGATCGACGGCAACCGGACCGGGGCGACCACCAGCATCAGTCCGACCGAGATCACCACCATGCCCTCCATCAACCGGAGCATCACCGACTTCACCAAGATGAGCCCGCAGGCCAACGGCGCCAGTTTCGCCGGTCGCGACGGACGGTACAACAACATCACGATCGACGGGGCCAACTTCAACAACAACTTCGGCCTCAGCACCAAAGCCCTTCCGGGCGGCGACGCGCAGCCCATCAGCCTCGACGCGATCGAGGCCATCAGCATCAACGTGGCCCCTTACGACATCACCCAGTCGAACTTCACCGGGGCCAACGTGAACGCGGTTACGAAGAGCGGCACCAACAAGTGGAGCGGAAGCGCTTACACCTACTTCCGGAACCAGGCCCTGTCGGGGAAAAAGGTGGAAGGCACCACCCTGAATGTTTCCGATCAGCAAACCCTCTCCTATGGCCTGACCGTCGGAGGACCGATCGTGAAAGACAAACTGTTCTTCTTCGTGAACTTTGAAAGGGAGACCTCCAACTTTCCCGGGATCCAGTGGAAGGCCAGCACCGACGGCAACGCCGACGCCACCAACTACATCTCCCGCACGACGGTGAGCGACCTCACCCTGATGAACAACTTCCTGAAGAATACCTACGGGTACGACGCCGGCAAATTCCAGGATTTCGAAAATTTCTATACGAAGAATTACAAACTTCTCGGCAAGATCGACTGGAACATCAACAAACACAACAAATTGTCGGTCCGGTACAACTATGTAAGGTCCACCAACGACCAGCAGGTGAACGCCACCAGCTCGCCGGGCACCCGTTCCACCTACGGCCGCATCGGGGAAAAGTCCATGTCGTTCGACAATGCAAACTACGCTTTCCTCAACACCGTTGGGTCGGTCACGGCCGAGCTCAACAGCCAGTGGGGAAGGTCGGCCAACAAGTTCCTCTTCACCTTTACCCAGATCCGCGACACCCGAAGCAGCAACAGCTCCATCTTCCCCTTCGTCGATATCTACAAGGACGGCGACCCCTATATGTCGTTCGGGTATGAGCTTTTCTCACTGGATAACGATGTGAAGAACAACGTGTTCACCTTCACCGACAATTTCACCCACTTCTTCGGGAAACACACCCTGACAGCCGGCCTCTCCTACGAC
>CAYVVG010000048.1:5285-30567 GCA_964455285.1 uncultured Prolixibacteraceae bacterium | reverse complement strand
ACAGGGCTTTTTGATCCGAAGTCCGATGCCCTGAAACTGATGAACACCGATGTGGTGGAACCCAATTTCTATGTCGTTACTCCTGACTCCAACCTGTTGTCGATCAGCAGCATGCCTGAGCCGGCCGACAGTCTGACCGAGGTTCCGCTGGGCCTAAGGACCGCCCTGCGGGGGGTCACGGTTTTCCGGCTTTTAGATATGGAAGGAATGCCGCCCGGACTTTATATCTATTTTTGTGACCGGAAAACGGGAGTGAGGCAGAACCTTGCCCTCCATCCGGAATACAGGATCCTGCTGGAGCCAGGTATCTATGATCAGCGGTTCTACCTGCTGTTCAGTTGGAAGGACCTGAGGCGGCAGCCGGGAGGAGAAGAGCCGATCTGCATCTATTCGTACCTGAACCGGCTGTTTGTCAACGCGGTGCCGGGGAGCAGCGGCACTGCCGATCTGACAGTGTACAACCTGTTGGGACAGAAGATGATGGAAAGGCGGATCGCATGCAACAGCTACCTGGAGATAGATCTTGATTACCCGGCCGGAGTTTATGTTGTAAGTGTGACGAACGGTGTGACGGTGATGAACCGGAAAGTTTACCTGACGAACCAATGGTGAGAGCGGACAAATGGAAAAACGGAGGCCTTTTCGGGCTTTTACTGGTGCTGGCCTGGAGCCTGTCGGTGCCTGGACTGGGCCAGGAGATGCCTCCCCGCCCGATGGGGGCCTCTTTCATCCGAAACCTGAACTTCGGCGCTTTTTCCACCGGTTTGTCGGGGGGAACCATCATCCTGGATCCGTCAGGATCCCGGACCTCGATGGGGGACATCCTGCTGCTCGATTACGGCTATCTCTATTTCCCGGCTCTGTTTGAACTGGAGGGCAATCCGGGAACAGTCATTCATTTCCTGGCGGGTCCGCCCGCGGTCCTGGCCGGGGATCACGGGGGATCCCTGACCATGGAGGTGGGAAACACCGAGCCATCCACGCCGTTCATCCTTCCCCTTGTGACGAACGGGGTTCTCGAAATTGCCGTAGGAGGGACCCTGAGCGTGGGAGGGCCTCTTGCCAATCCTGCGGGTGAGTATTCCGGCCAGTTCTACGTCATGTTCATTCAGGAATAAAGGATACAGTCAGAAATCCCTGTCCCGTCTTGACTGCCAAACATGCCTCCGCCCTGCTCCTGTTTTTCCTGGTCACGGCATTTCATGCACCGGCCCAGGAGGAGGTTGACTTCGAGGAGATTTCCGTCTTTTTGACCATTCGTCACATAGGAACGACCGAGGTGCCTGCATACCTGAAAGGGGAGAGGCTCTTCCTGCCGGTCACCGATGTTTTTTCCTTCCTCAGGATACAGAATACCCCTACTGCCGGTTTTGATTCGGTATCGGGATTCTTTCTCAACCAGGATTCACGGTTCCTGATCGACCGGTTGAACAACCGCATCCGTTACCAGGACAAAGTCTTTGACCTGAAGGAGGGTGACCTGATACGTACGGAAAGCAATCTTTACCTCAGTTCAGAGTATTTCGGCGAGATCTTCGGGCTGAATTGCAATTTCAATTTCGGCAACATGACCGTCAACCTCTCTACCCAGTTTGAGTTGCCCGTGATCCGGGAGATGAAACGGACCATGGCCCGCAGCAACCTGAGCAAGATCCGCGGGGAGATAAAACCCGATACCGTGATCAGGCGGAATTACCCGCTCTTCCATTTCGGGGCAGCCGACTGGTCGATTGCTGCCAACGAGGTATTCAACGACCGGAGCGATGTAAGGATCAACCTGGCCGCCGGCGCGCTGGTTTTCGGAGGTGAAGCCACATTGAACCTCAATTACGGGACCGCCCAGCCCCTCGACCGGCGGCAGCAGAATTACAGCTGGCATTTTGCCAATAATGATTTCAAGGCGTTCAAGCAGGTCTATATCGGGAAAGTACCCATTCAGTCGAACATAACGGTGAACGCGCCGGTGGTGGGCGCTCAGATATCGAATACTCCGACCACCTTTCAGCGTTCGTTCTGTTCCTATACCCTGCACGATTACACCGAACCGGGTTGGGTGGTCGAGTTATATGTAAATTATGTGCTGGTCGATTACGTGACGGCGGATGCCTCCGGTTTTTATTCGTTCGATGTGCCCCTGGTGTACGGGAATTCGGTGGTGAAACTGAGGTTTTACGGGCCCTGGGGAGAGGAGCGGACACGCGAGCAGACCATCCGGGTGCCTTTTAACTTCCTGAAGCCCGGTAAATTCGAGTACACCCTGAACGGAGGGATCATGGAGAACTCCACCGCCAGCAAGTATTCGAAACTGAACATGAACCTGGGAGTTTCGCGTCGCCTGACCATCGGAGCCGGCTTCGAATATCTCACTTCAATCAAAGAGAAACCCCTGATGCCTTTTGCCAATTTCTCCCTTCGCCTTTTCAACACCCTGCTGGTTTCGGCCGAGTACACCTATGGCGTGAAATGGAAGGGGATCGTGAGCGCCAAGCTGCCCGCCGACATTTCGCTCGAGCTCTATTATACGAATCTCGATAAGAATCAGAAGGCGGTCAATGCCAATTACCTGGAAGAGAGAAAAGCCGTATTTTCAATGCCGATCAGGAAAAGCTACATGAATTCCATGCTTCGCCTGACGGTTGACCAGTTCATCATGCGCCGCTCCCAATACCTGTCTGCTGAACTGATGTTGTCCGGACACATCCTGGGAGTCAGCACCAACCTGACCACCTCGGCACTTTTCGTGAAACCCTCAAAACCCTATATTCTGAGCACACTGTCAGCAGGAATCAAACTCCCGGCAAAGATCGTGCTGACGCCCCAGGTATCCTATGTGGTCAACCAATCCAGGTTTTTGACAGTCAAGGCAGAGATGGAAAAACGATTGTTTCGGAACGGAACCATTACCCTTGGATATGAACGAAATTTTGCTAACAAAAGCAATACCATGCAGGCCGGTCTCCGGTACGATTTCCGGCCAGTACAGACCAATGTTTCGATACGGCGCACGGATGCCGTCACCTCATCGCTCCAGTTTGCCCGTGGCAGCTTTGTTTATGAAGGGAAAGGGGGCAAGGCGAAATTCTCCAGGAACAGTTCGGCGGGGAAAGGGGGGATCATTCTGATCACTTTCCTCGACCTGAACGACGATGGAAAATACCAGGAGGGGGAACCGAGGATCCCGGGTGTGAATTTCAGGATCAATGGAGGACGCATGGAAAAACGGAGGCGCGACAGCACCATGCGGGTATCCGACCTGGAGCCCTTTACCAACTATCTCATCGAGATGGATAAATCGGGATTCGAGAACGTAGCCTGGCAGATCGCAAAACCGTCCATCAGTGTGACGGTCAATCCCAACCAGTTCAAACTGGTGCATGTGCCCGTGAGGATCCTCGGGGAGGTGTCGGGATCGGTCGTGCTGGCAAACGATGCCGAACTGCGTGGATTGGGGAGGGTTTTGGTGAAAATCCTGCGGTCAGATTCGACACTGATCGCCACCCTGCTTACCGAGGAGGACGGATACTTCTCCTATTTCGGGCTTCTTCCCGGTTCCTACCTTGTACGGCTCGATGCCGCCCAGTTGACAAAGGTGGGGATGGCGGCATCGGAGACCGTGATTCCCTTTACCATCCGTTCTTCGATGGAGGGGGATATCACCGGCGGGATCCGGTTCGTTCTGCGCCGGATCTCTCCCGTGACAAAACCCTGATGACCGGCTACGGCACGGTACCTTTACGGATTTCCGGAAACCGTCATTGTTGATTTCCTCAGTTGTGTGGCAATTGAAACTTATTTATTTTTAACACGTATAGCTTATATACAGGTTTAATATTTAATTCCACTATTAATAAAAGGAAAAAATAGCGTCAGAAACTTGATATTCTGGTTGAAAACGCTGTAATCGCTGGGACATGAAAACGGGAAAGCTATACAAACTCATTCGGGTGCCGGTGGCGGGCCGGCCAGCACTCGTGTTGATCAGCCTTTGGTTGCTGGCAGTGACCAGCCTGGGCGCCACCGATTCTCCTGCGAGGATGGCGACCTTTTTCCTAACGCCAACGGTGTCAGGCCCCGATACCGTTTGCACCGGAACCGGCGGACACACCTACACCACCGAAGCCGGTATGGTCAATTATTCATGGACGGTTTCTTCCGGGGGGACCATCACTTCGGGAAATGGCGGCAACAGCATTACCGTGGCCTGGACGCAACCCGGGGTTTCCACGGTTTCCGTGAGCTATACCGGTGCCACCGGCCCCGGTCTCCTGGATGTGACGGTTCTTCCACAGACCGTTCCCGCGATCACGGTCACCCCCGACAATAACCCTGTTTGTTCAGGGGCCCCGGTCACCCTCACCGCCTCTCTCGTCAACGGGGGCGCTCAACCCGTTCTCCAGTGGAAGGTCAACAATGTGACCGTCGGAACCAACAATCCGGTCTTTTCCTTTTTTCCTGCCAACGGCGACGTGGTGACCTGCACCCTCGTTCCGGATGCCTTGTGCAGCAATCCGGTTCAGATCACTTCCGCTCCGGTGTCCCTCACAGTGCTGCCTGTGCTGCCGCCCTCCGTGATCATTACCGCATCTGCCAACCCGGTCTGCCAGGGAACTGCCGTTACCTACACGGCGCTGGCACAGAATGGGGGTACTTCACCCGCCTACCAATGGAAGGTGAACGGAATTTCCACAGGGACCAACAACCCTTCCCTGCTTCTGACCCCGGCCAACGGAGATCACATTGTGTGTGAACTGACCTCGTCCCTCTCCTGCCCGTCCCAGAACCCTGTCCAGTCGAACAGCATCACCATGACCGTCAGTCCCGTGCAGGTGGTCGGAGTGACTGCTTTCCCTTCATCCAACCCTTCGTGCCAGGGGAACTCCGTCACCTTCTCCGCTGCGCCGGTCAATGGCGGTACCAATCCCCAGTACCAGTGGCGGGTCAATTCGGCGGTCGTCGCCACCGGGAATACCTTTACCCTGGTCCCGGCCAGCGGCGACACCGTGGTGTGCAGGCTCCTTTCCAATGCCTCGTGCGCCACCGGGAATCCGGCCTTTTCCGCACCGGTCATCATGACGGTTACGCCGGTGGTACCGGTCAGCGTTTCGGTGCAACCTTCTCTCAATCCGGCCTGCCAGGGCGTTCCGGTCACGGTGACGGCCAGCCCGGTGAACGGAGGAGTGATCCCGTCGTATCAATGGCTGCTCAATGGTTTCCAGGTCGGTCAGAACACCCCCCAGTACTCGTTCATGCCGTCGAACGGCGATGCAGTCTGGTGCAGGATGACCCCGTCCGTAGCCTGTCCGTCGGTTCCCACTGCCTTGTCCAACACGGTGACGATGAGTGTTACGCCCTACATTCCCGCGAGTGTGTTCATCAACGCCTCTGCCAACCCGGTGTGCACCGGTTCGCCGGTGACCCTGACGGCGACCCCTTTCAACGGCGGGCCGGCACCGGTATTTGAATGGAATGTCAACGGAACGCCGGCCGGAACCAACAGCACGGTGTTGACCTTTGTGCCGTCGGACGGAGACCAGGTCACCTGCTCGATGGTTTCCAGTGCAGGCTGTACCTCTTCTACGCCCATAGTTTCCAATATGCTCGTCATGACCGTAAGCCCCCCGCTTCCGGTTTCGGTTCAGATTTCGGCTTCCGACACGATGGTGTGCCAGAATGTGCCTGTGACCCTGATTGCCACGATCTCCAACGGTGGGCCGACCCCCTTGTACCAGTGGAGGGTCAATGGTTCCAATGCCGGCACGAGCAGTCCGGTGTACAGTTATAATCCGTCGGATGGCGATGTGGTGACCTGCACACTTACCTCGAATGCCGGTTGTGTCTCGGGGAATCCCGCAGTATCGAACCCGGTGGCACTCACAGTCATTCCTTCGATGGGGGTTCCTGTAAGCGTGACCATCGCCCCTTCGGCCAATCCGGCCTGTAACGGGCAACCGGTTACTTTTACAGCCAGCGCAGTGAACGGGGGGGGCGCCCCGGTCTATGCCTGGACGGTCAATGGCCTGGATGTGGGGCTCAACAGCCCGACCTATACTTTCCTTCCTTCAACCGGCGATTTCATCCGTTGCTGGGTCACCTCCGACCTGACCTGTGCCACCAACAACCCGGCCGGATCGAACGAGATCGTCATGACTGTCAACCCGATCGTTCCGGTCAGTGTTTCCATCGTCAGTTCACAGAATCCCACCTGCCAGGGCAATTCGGTGATCTATACCGCCACGGGAGTCAACCCGGGTTCAACCCCGGTTTACCAGTGGAAGGTCGATGGCCAGGTGGTCGGGTCGAACCAGAACACGCTGACTTACATGCCTTCGCCGGGGAATGTGGTCACCTGCAAACTTACCTCCAGTCTCGGATGCACGACGGGAAATCCGGCCAATTCCAATGCCATCGCCATGGTGGTCAACCAATCGCAGCCCGTGACCGTGACGGTGGGGACCCTCACCAACCCATCCTGCACGGGAGTACAGGTGACCTATCGTGCCGAGATCACCAACGGCGGGACCTCCCCGCAATACCAGTGGAGGCTCAACGGGAATGTGACCGGGAGCAACAGTCCCGTGCTTATCATCACCCCTGTGTCCGGGGACGCGATCTCCTGCAAGCTGACCTCCAATGCCCTGTGCTATACCGGAAACAAGATCGTCACCTCACAGGTTCTCACCCAGACGGTGAGCACAGAGATCATACCAGTCGTAACCATTGCATCATCAGCAAATCCATTTTGTGAAGGGAGTGCGGTCACTTTCACCGCGACTCCGACCAACGGTGGCACCCTGCCGGTTTACCAGTGGCGCGTGAACTGCCTGCCGGTGGGAGCCAACAGCACCAGTTACACCTATGTGCCTGCCGAAGATGATTTCGTGACCTGCCAGATGACCTCCAACCTGACCTGTGCCATATGGAATCCGGCTATTTCGAACGGAATTACCCTGCGCCGGAACACGGGCACCCCCGCTTCGTTGTCCATCACGGCATCCGCAAACCCTTCCTGTGCCGGAACACCGGTCACCTTTACCGCTATTCCGGTCAACGGAGGCAGTATGCCTGCGTACCAGTGGAAAGTGAACGGGAATAATGCGGGATCAGGAGGACCGGTGTTCACCTACACCCCTCAGAACGGCGACCTGGTATCGTGCCGGCTCACCTCCAACGAAACCTGCGTGAGCGGAAACCCGGCCCTTTCCAACACGATCGCTATGACCACTTCGGCTTCCCTTCCCGCCAGCATTGCGATCTCGACACCCACGAACCCTTTTTGCCCGGGAATGCCGGTTGTTTTTTCCTCCTCCATTAGCAACGGCGGCACCGCCCCCGGGTTCCAATGGAAGGTGAACGGAATGCCCTCGGGGTCAAACGCACCCGGCTTTACCTGTTATCCGGCCAACGGCGACCTGGTGACCTGCGAACTGGTATCGAATGCCACCTGTTTTTCGGGTTCCAACCCGGTCGTGTCAAACTCCGTGATGCTGCAGGCTGCTTCACCGATCCCGGCTACGATAGCCATTGCGCCTTCGGCCAACCCGGTTTGCCAGGGTACGAGGGTCACCTGCACGGCCAGTTTTTCCGGGGGCGGCAACGACCCCGTTTTCCTGTGGACGTTAAACGGAGTTCCTTCCGGGAACGATACCTCCGTGTTCAGTTATTATCCGTCACAGGGCGATGTGATCCAGTGCAGCATGACGAGCAGCCTGGCTTGTGCCACAGTGGCCACGGTGTCGAGCAATGCGGTCACGATGAGCGTAGATCCCGTGTTGCCGGTCACGGCGACGATCACCGCCTCTCTGAATCCCTGTTGCCTCGGCAGTCCTGTCACATTCAACGCAACGGTGGTTAATGGGGGAACGGCTCCCGTGTACCAGTGGGTGGTCAACTGCGTGAACGCGGGGACCAACAGCCCCGAATTCACCTATATTCCAACCAACGGCGACGTGGTCCTCTGCCGCGTGTTGTCGGATGCAAGTTGCGCCTCAGGCAATCCTGCGGTTTCGAACAACATCAACATGGTGGTCCTTCCGGTACAGAATGTCAGCGCCACCATAACGGCCTCCTTCAATCCCTTCTGCGTCGGCAACCCGATCACTTTTGTTGCTGAACCGACCAACGGGGGGACGTCACCCTCTTACGAGTGGCAGGTCAACCATGTGAACTCAGGTTCCAATAACCCGGTCTTTACCTATAACCCTGCCGATGGCGATACGGTGCAATGCATCCTTACATCGAATGCCCAGTGTACGACGGGCAACCCGGCCTACTCAAATCCCATCGCCATGGAAGGCATTGCTGCGCTGGTCGACAGTGTCTGGATCACGGCGTCGAGCAACCCGATCTGCTTTACGACGCTGGTAACCTTCAACGCTTATTCGCTGAACGGTGGCAATTCGCCACAGTACCAATGGAAGGTGAACGGGGTAAATACAGGCTCGAACGGCGCAGTGTACCAATATCAGCCTGCGATCGGTGACGTGGTTACCTGCCACATGATAACCAGCCTTTCCTGTGCCCAGCCCAATCCTGCCATTTCCAACACGATCAACATGACCGTGTACCCGCAGGCACCCGTGACAGTCGTCATCACTGCGACGCCCAACCCATCTTGCGAGGGGAGCCCGGTGACATTTAATGCGGTGGTCAACAATGGTGGAACCTCACCGCTCTACCGGTGGAGGAAGAATGGAGGATCGACCGGGACCAACAGTCCGACTTTTACTTATGTGCCGAACAACGGCGATGCCGTGTACTGCCGGGTAACCTCGAATGTAAACTGTGCCGCGGGAAATCCGTCGAATTCAAACACGATCGTGATGATCGTCAGTCCGACGACCCCGGCCTCGGTGGCGATCGCGCCCTCTGCCAACCCGGTTTGCGCCGGTACCACGGTCACCTTCACCGCCACCCCTTCCAACGGAGGGACCGCACCGGTTTACCAATGGAAAGTCAACGGCAACCCCGTGGGGACCAATAGTGCAACGTATGCGTACAAGCCGGTCAACAGCGATGTTGTGACCTGTTCCATGACTTCCAACTCCACCTGCACGTCAATTCTGAATGCGGAATCCAATGCCGTGACCATGACCGTCAGTCCCATCATGCCGGTGACCATTACCGTGACCCCCTCGGTCAATCCGGTTTGCATCAACACCCCTGTGACCTTTACCGCCATCGGAAACAACGGCGGTGCCGCTCCGCAGTATCAATGGAAAGTCAACGGTTTGGTGGTGGGATCCAACAGCCCCTTATACACCTTTGTCCCTGATAACGGGGATGTCGTTACCTGCAAGCTTACCTCGGGATTGTCCTGTACTTCGGGAAATCCGGCCACTTCAAGTCCCGTTACCATGACGGTTAGTGCGAGCCTGCCTGTAGGCGTCACCTGTTTGGCATCGGGAAATCCCTCCTGCCAGGGAGTTCCGGTCAATTTTACGGCAAACCCGGTCAACGGCGGAGTCAGCCCGGTCTATCACTGGCTGGTCAACGGCATCAGCGTGGGGACCAATTCTCCCGCATTCTCTTACGCTCCTGCCCAGGGCGATTATGTGACCTGCCAGATGACCTCCGACTTTTCGTGTGCCACCGGCAACCCGGCCCTTGCCTCACCCATCCTGATGGGAGTGAATCCCAACCTTCCTACGGCCGTATGGATCGTCAGTTCGTCGAACCCGGTATGTGCAGGCACCCAGGTCTCCTATACCGCATCCCCGGTGAACGGGGGCATATCCCCGGTGTTCCAGTGGTTTGTCAATGGTGTTGCGGGAGGCGTCAATACCCCCTATTTCACCTGCACCCCTTCGGACGGGGATACCATTACGTGCCGTATGACCTCCTCGATCGCTTGTCCGGCCGGGAACCCGGTGATGTCGAACCCGATCGTAATGACCGTGGTGACCCCGGCACCGGCTTCGGTGTCGGTGACTCCCTCCAATAATCCCACCTGCCAGGGGAGTTCAGTGACTTTTGAGACGACCGTGGTCAACGGGGGTCAAAATCCGGCCTATCAGTGGAAAGTCAACGGAGTCACTGCCGGGACCGGCATGCCCTCTTTCACCTACCTGCCTGCCAACGGCGACATCGTCCTGTGCGAGCTGGTTTCCAATGCCCCCTGCGTCATTCAACCCTCGGTGCAATCGGTTCCCGTGGTCATGAGCGTCAGCACGGAACTGCCTGTCAGCGTCACGGTCACCGCTTCCGCCAATCCGGTCTGCATAGGGCTCCCGGTGGTATATTCCGCCACCGGGGTAAATGGCGGCACTGATCCTGACTATCAATGGAAGGTCAACGGGATCAATATCGGGAACAATGAACCGGTGCTTACCTTTACCCCGTCGGACGGTGACAGCATAACCTGTGAGTTGCATTCCGATTTCAGCTGCGCAACGGGAAACCCTGCGGTCAGCGAGCCTGTCGTAATGACCGTCGGATCGGGTGCCCCCGCCGAGATCTCGGTCGCTGCCATGACGAACCCGGTTTGTGCCGGGAGCGAGGTGACCCTGGTTGCCACCACGACGAATGCGGGCGAAACTCCTTCATTCCAGTGGATGGTGAATGGCCTGAACGCGGGTCCGAACCTGCCCGTGTTCAGTTACACACCCCAGAACGGAGATGTCGTGACATGCCAGCTAATGGCCAGTACAGCCTGCTATTTCGGGATCCCGGTGCTGTCGAACCCGGTGCTGCTGGTAGTCAGTTCCGAACTGCCGGTGAGCATCACCATCACAGGTCCGGCAGGGCCTGTTTGCAACGGAACTGCGGTGACCTTCACTGCGGCCGGCGAGAACGGCGGTTCCACACCTTTTTACCAGTGGCAGGTGAACGGGGCCAACGCCGGGATCAATCAACCGGTATTGACCTATGTTCCATCCGACGGCGACCTGGTAGGTTGTATCCTGACATCCGGATTGTCATGCGCCACAGGAAATCCCGATACTTCGAACGTTATTGTGGCGGCGGTGACACAACCTGCACCGGTATCGGTCACCCTCGGGGTTACGCCTTCCGGTGCCGTTTGCAGCGGTGACTCGGTTCATTTCGTGGCCCTCCCGGCCAACGGAGGCACCTATCCCTCCTTCCAGTGGTTCGTGAACGGTATCCCCGCAGGCGGAAATCAGCCGGAATTCAGCTATTTGCCGGCCGACGGCGACCATGTCCATGTCGTTCTGACTTCCGGCCTGGGATGCTCGACAGGCAGCCCTGCCTCATCGGTCATCCATACGGTACAGCTTCAGGCACCCGTTCCCGTCAGCGTCACGATCATCGCAGATCAGAACCAGGTCTGTTCCGGAACCCCGGTGACCTTCACAGCCATCCCGGTCAACGGTGGCCTTCCCGGGTACCAGTGGTACCGGAACGGCGTGGCTGAAGGGCTGGATCAACCTGTTTTCCAATGCATCCCGTCCGACGGAGACCAGGTTCATGTGGTCATGACCTCCACGCTCGAATGCATCACCAACTCAGTTGCCACCTCCAACGTGCTCACCACCACGGTAAATGCCCCGTTACCTGCCGGGATCGTGGTTTCAGCCGATCCGAACCCGGTTTGCCAGGGATCGCCTGTGATCTTTACGGCCACTGCCATCAACGGAGGCAGTGCCCCGGGATACCAGTGGACGGTGAACGGTTTGTCTGCAGGGATCAACAGTCCTGTTCTCAGCTATGTGCCTTCCGATGAAGACACGGTGCGGTGCACGCTTCTCTCATCGTTGTCGTGTATTTCAGGAAATCCGGCTGTTTCGATGCCCGTCGTGATGACCGTGAACGAGCCTTCACCGGTTTCGGTTACTGTACTATCCGACCCTGCCGGCCCCGTGTGTGCGGGCGACCCGGTAACTTACGCAGCCAGCCCGGTCAACGGGGGAACCCAGCCGGTATTTCAATGGTACCTTAACGGGGCGCCTTACGGAAGCAACCAGTCAGCCATTACCTTTGTTCCGTCGAATGGAGACCTGATCGCAGTGGACATGGTCTCCGACCTTGAATGCCAGACTGGCAGCCCGGCCACCTCCCCTGTCGTCACGGCAATCGTTACCTATCCCGTGAGTGTCGCCGTATCCATCGGGGTCGATCAGAATGGTGTGTGTGCAGGTACTGCTGTACAGTTCACAGCCACCCCGGTCAACGGAGGAGCCGCATCCTACCAGTGGTACAGGAACGGATTACCGTCGGGACTGAACCAGCCGACTTTTGCATGCATTCCGGACGACGGTGACCAGGTGTATGTGGTCATGACCTCCGGTCTGGAATGTACCCTGAACCCGGTCGCAACGTCGGAAACGATAACCATGACCGTCCTGCCCCTGGTGCCGGCCGGGATCGGGATCACCGCTTCGCAGAACCCTGTATGCCAGGAAGAGGCTGTTACTTTTACGGCCACTCCCGTCAACGGAGGAAATTCACCGGCCTACCAGTGGAGCGTCAACGGGGTTCCGTCCGGAACCAACAGTGCCAGCTTCACTTATATCCCGGCAAACGGGGATTCGGTAAGATGTACCCTGACCTCGGTACAGGCGTGTGTCACCGGCAGCCCGGTGGCTTCACAGCCCCTGGTGATGACGGTAAATCCGCTGTTGCCGGTTTCGGTCACCATATCTTCCGTCCCGGCCGGTGCAACCTGCGCCGGCACACCGGTCACCTACACGGCCAACCCGGTAAACGGAGGGGGGAACCCGGCCTTTCAGTGGTTCGTGAACGGCAATCCGGCCGGAACAAACCTTTCGTCCTATACCTATACACCGGTGAACGGAGACCATGTAAAAGTAGTCATGATCTCGAACCAGGATTGCCCGGCCAACAACCCGGCCACATCGCCGGAAGTGACGGCCGTAGTGAACGATCCGGTTCCCGTTTCCGTAATGATCACGGTCGATCAGAACAATGTGTGTGCCGGTACGGGCGTGGTCTTTACCGCAACCCCGGTCAACGGAGGCACCGCCAACTACCAGTGGTACCGGAACGGCATACCGTCGGGTCTGGACCAGCCGACCTTTATGTGCATCCCGGACGACGGCGACCAGGTGTATGTGGTCATGACCTCCGGGCTGGAATGTACCCTGAACCCGGTCGCCATGTCGGACACAATGTTGATGAATGTTCTGGCCCTGGTGCCGGCCGGGATCGGGATCAGCGTTTCGCAGAACCCCGTATGCCAGGGTGAGGCTGTTGCTTTTACGGCCACTCCCGTCAACGGAGGAAATTCACCGGCCTACCAGTGGAGCGTCAACGGGGTTCCGTCCGGAACCAACAGTGCCAGCTTCACTTATATCCCGGCAAACGGGGATTCGGTAAGATGTACCCTGACCTCGGTACAGGCGTGTGTCACCGGCAGCCCGGTGGCTTCACAGCCCCTGGTGATGACGGTAAATCCGCTGTTGCCGGTTTCGGTCACCGTGTCTTCCGTCCCGGCCGGTGCAACCTGCGCCGGAACGCCGGTCACCTATACGGCCAACCCGGTGAACGGAGGGGGGAGCCCGGCCTACCAATGGTTCGTGAACGGCAACCCGGCCGGAACCAGCCTCTCTTCCTATACCTATGCTCCGGTGAATGGAGACCATGTAAAAGTAGTCATGATCTCGAACCTGGATTGCCCGGCCAACAACCCGGCCACCTCGCCGGAAGTGACGGCCGTTGTGAACGATCCGGTGCCCGTTTCCGTCATGATCACGGTCGATCAGAACAATGTGTGCGCCGGTACGGGGGTGGTCTTTACCGCAACCCCGGTCAACGGAGGCACCGCCAGCTACCAGTGGTTCCTAAACGGGATCCCGGCCGGGTTGAACCAACCCACCTATTCAATGGTCCCGTCCGACGGCGACCAGGTATATGTCGTCATGACTTCCGGATTGCCCTGTACCATCAACCCTGCCGCCACTTCCAATACCCTTGTCATGCAGGTCACCCCGCTGGCACCGGTCAGCATTGCCGTCACGGCATCGCAAAATCCGGTATGCCAGGGAGATCCGGTCACTTTCACGGCTGTTGCCACCAACGGTGGTCCGGCTCCCGGATATCAATGGACGGTGAACGGAACCTCCGTGGCATCAGGCAATCCCTCTTTTACCTATGTTCCGGCCAACGGCGATACGGTGCGTTGCATTCTCACTTCCGTGCTTACCTGTGTTTCAGGCAACCCGGCGACCAGTGATCCCGTGATCATGACCGTCAATGTTCCCGTGCCGGTTTCGGTTTTCATAGCAGCCAATCCTACGGGCAGTGTTTGCGCCGGAACCCTGGTCGAATTTTCCGCGACTCCCGTCAATGGCGGAACCAGTCCGGTCTACCAGTGGTTTACCAACGGGTTCCCGGTGGGAGGAAATACCTCCTTGTACAGTTATATCCCCTCCGACGGCGACCAGGTATATGCGACCCTCACGTCCAGTCTTACCTGTATCACGGGGAGTCCTGCCTCCTCGTTGCCGTTGACCCTTGAGGTGGAGGATCCCCTGGCTGCTGAGGTTACGATCGAAGCGGATACCAACGATATATGCGAAGGGACCCAGGTGACTTTCACCGCCACCCCTGTGAATGGAGGGGATCCGTCGTACCAGTGGTACCGGAACGGCTTACCGGAAGGGCAGAACCAGCCTGTCTTCACCTGCGTCCCGGCAAACGGTGATTCGGTGTACGTGGCACTGACGACCTCCCTGACCTGCGTGGTTGCCCCGACGGTAAATTCCAATGGTATTGTCATGACAGTCAATTCGTTGCTGCCTGCCTCGGTGACGATCGAAGCCAGTCAGAACCCGGTTTGCGAGGGCACGGAGGTCACCTATTTTGCGGTGCCGGTCAACGGGGGAGATGCCACTTTCCGGTGGCTGAAGAACGGAATTCCGGTGGGGGTCAATGAACCCCAGTTCTCGACGGTTCCCCAGAGTGGCGACCGGATCCGTGCGGAGATGATCTCCGGTCTTCCCTGCGTGATCCCGGATACCGCTCAGTCGAACGAGATTCTGATGAGCGTCGACCCGCTGTTGCCGGTCAGTGTTCAGTTGCTGGCCAGTTCCCTGGTCGTGTGCCGAGGCACGGTCGTGACCTTTACGGCAGTTCCGGTGAACGGAGGCGTTCCCGCCTTTGAATGGTTCCGGAACGGGGTGTCTGTTGGAAATAATCAGCCGTTTCTGGTGGTGATCCCGGAGAACGGGGAGACCTTTGCCGTGAAGGTGACCACCAGCCTGCCCTGCGTGGTGTCGCCGACGGCCGTTTCAGAGACACTGGCCATGGCTGTCAATGATCCTGTGACGGCATCGCTGTCGATCAAGGCCGAACCCATGCAGGTGTGCGAGGGATCGCCGGTGACCTTCACCGCGTTGCCGGTGAACGGGGGTGAGCCTCTGTTGCGATGGTACCGCAATGGGGTGCAGGAAGGGGAGGGGACGCTTCAGTTTACCTGTAAGCCGTTGCCCGGAGACCGTATCCATGCGGAGATGACTTCGACCCTGGCATGTGCGGAACCGCTCGTGTCCCTGTCCGACACGATCGCCCCGCTGGTCAATACACTACCGGCACCCGCAGGCCCGGTTTCCGGACCCGATTCGGTGTGCACGGGTGAACCGGGGGTTGTCTTTACCACGGCCGAGGTAATGGGTGCAACCTCCTATCAGTGGGAACTGCCTTCGGGCGTGACCGTAGTATCCGGTGGGGAACAGCGTTCAGTCACTTTAGATTTCGACCGGAACTTCGTTTCGGGAGACCTCCGGGTCTCCGGATGGAATGGCTGCGGGAGCGGGACACAATCCGAAAATTTCCGGGTTTCAGCGATACCGGTTCCCCCGGCCCCGGTGCTGGCCCTGACGAACAATACGCTGGTGAGCAACGGAACGGGGTCCAGCCAGTGGTATTTCGAAGGGAACCTGATCGAAGATTCAACCGGTTCGGCCCTTTCGCCGGCCGAACCGGGATGGTACTGGAGTACGACAGCAGTAAACGGTTGTCTCTCCGATACATCCAACCATATCTATTTCTACGGCAGTTTTCCGGGCGGAGACAACTCCGCAAGGGGTTTCTGGGTCTATCCGGTGCCGAACAACGGCAGCTTTACCATGGCGATCCGGCTTGAAGCCCCTGAAACCTTTGATATTTGTATGTATAACAGCATGGGAATCAGCGTATTTGAAATTCATGACCTGGAAGTCGAAAGTCATTACATGCGATGGGTGGATTTGCGTCCGCGCCTGAAGAAAGGGCTCTATTTTGTGATTTTCAGAGGAAAGGATTACCAGGTCTGGAAGAAAGTGCTGGTGAATGATACTACCAAATAAGATATATAAATAAGAGTATTTTTGTGTCTTGAGAGGTTCGATCCTACATATTGCCATTCTCTGGTTGTTGACGGCCGGTAGCATTTTCGGGCAGAACGACCGCCGGGAAGCAGATCCCGGCGATGCGCCCCTGAATGTTCCAACGATCACGGGTGAGGTCAATCCCTGTGTTTCCCAGCCGGGTTATATCTACACCACAGAGCAATGGAAGACCAATTACTCGTGGGTGGTCAGTGGCGGTCATGCGACATCCGGCGGAACGCCGACGGATTTCAGCATTACTGTCACCTGGGATTCGCTGGGAAGCCGGTCGATCCTGGTGTATTACGACGGGGGGAACGGACCCGGTGTGCTGAATGTCAACGTTCAACCGACCTATCAGGTGAGCGTGACCATCACCCCATCGGCCAACCCCGTGTGTCCCGGGGTACCGGTGACGTTTACCTCCCAGGTGGAACACGGCGGGAGTGCACCGACCTACATCTGGTTTGTCAACGGGGTATCGGTCGTGGGGGCCACCAATGAAACCTATACCTACGTGCCGGCAAACAACGATTCCGTGCACTGCCAGGTGACCTCCTCGCTGCCTTGCATCCTCGGGAATCCGGCTTCATCGCCGCGCGTGTACATGATCGTGACCACCAACTTCCCGGTGGGAGTGGCAGTCACCCCTTCGGCCAACCCCTCCTGCCAGGGCGATTCGGTATTTTATACCGCCGAAGCTTACAATGGCGGCAATTCACCTTCCTACGAGTGGAAACTGGGAGGATCACCCATCGGTGCGACCGGCACCACCTATGGATACATCCCGTCGGACGGGGACGTGATCACCTGCACAATGCTTTCGAGCCTGACCTGTACCGCCGGGAATCCGGCCACTTCGGCGCCGGTGACCATGACCGTCAGTGGGAACCAGGCAGTCAGTGTCGCGGTGACCCCTTCATCGAATCCGGTGTGTAACGGCAACCTGGTTACGCTCACTGCCTTCCCGGTGAACGGAGGCAGCGCCCCCCTGTACACCTGGATGCTGAATGGAGATACCACCACCTTCTCCGGGCCCGCGATGACCTATGCCCCTGTCGACCAGGATACGGTGTATTGCATCCTGAATTCCAGTGCCTTATGCAAAACAGGTAATCCGGCTTCCTCGGTTCCGGTGGTGATGAACGTGCCCGCCTATGCCCCTGTCAGCGTCAGCATCAGCGCCTCCGCCACCACCGTCTGTGAGGGACAGAGTGTTACCATTACCGCCACCCCGGTGAACGGAGGCACCAATCCGGTCTATTACTGGTACCGGGGGACCTCCCAGGTCCATTCGGGCCCTGATCCTTTCTTCACCTATGTGCCGAACAACGGAGAACAGGTGCACTGCATGCTCGCTTCCGGACTTTCGTGTTCCACCGGCAATCCGGCAACTTCAAACACCCTCACGTTCACCGTGAGTCCTTCCATGCCCCCGGCCATCACCATCAGCGCATCCGCCAACCCCACCTGCGCCGGAACACCGGTCGTTTTTATCGCATCAGCCGTGAATGCCGGGACAAACCCGGGTTTTCAGTGGTATGTGAACAACCTCCCGGTTGCCGGTGCGACCAACGCGCTCTACACCTATCCTCCCGCCAACGGGAATACGGTCTTTTGCCGGATGACCTCCGGCGCCCTCTGCAGCCCGGGTATGGTGGTCCAGTCGAATACCCTTAACATGATTGTCAGCAATGGCCTGCCGGTGAGTGTCAGCATCGCGGTATCCGAGAACCCTGTTTGTCCGGGACAGCAGGTGGTCTTTACTGCCACTGCCACCAACGGCGGAAGCCCTGTCTATACCTGGAAGGTCAACAACAGCGTCGTACAAATCAGCGCAGCTTCCAATTATACCTATCCCCCCAGTGACGGAGATATCGTCGTTTGCCAGGTGGCTTCCAACCTTAGCTGTGCCATTGGCAGTCCGGCCACATCAAACCCTATTACCATGACCGTCGCTGCCACCCTGAATGTGAGTGTCGGCATCGCAGCCTCCGCCAATCCCTCCTGCGAGGGACAGTCTGTTACATTTACGGCTACGGCAGTTCATCCCGGCACCAACCCCCTCTACCGGTGGTATGTCAACGGCATCCTGGCCCATGAGGGTCCCGAGGAACAGTTTACCTACCCAACGACCAACGGCCAGGTGATATCCTGTGAACTGATCTCCAGTTACACGTGCAAGTCGCCTCCCGTGGCGGTGTCGAATTCCATCACCATGACCGTCAACCAGAATCTACCGGTCGGCATCACCATCAGCACCCTCACGCCCGTCTCCTGTTCCGGAACCCAGGTGTTATACCGGGCAGTGGTCACCAACGGGGGAGCGTACCCGGAATTTCACTGGACAGCTAACAATGAGCCTGCCGGTTACAACAACGATACTCTTATCCGTGTTCCGGCTAACAACGAAGTGATCAAGTGTGAGGTCACCTCTTCGCTCGCCTGCCCGACCGGCAATCCGCATATGTCGAATGCGTTGACCCAGACCGTGATGCCGATCGTGGCCCCGAGCGTGACCATCGGCGTTTCTGCCAACCCCGTATGCACGGGCACGACCGTGACCTTTACCGCCACGCCGGTCAACGGAGGAACCAACCCCACCTATGTGTGGAAGAATGCCGTTACCGGCGCCACGATGGGATCGGGCCAGACCCTGATCTTTATCCCGGTGAACGGAGAAAAGCTCAAGTGCATCATGACCTCCAATTACCCTTGCGTGAATGGCAACCAGGTCACTTCCAATGAGATCACCATGGTAGTCAGTTCATCCATTGCCACCAGCGTCACCATCAGCACCCCCTCGAATCCTTTCTGCTCAGGCAGTTTGGTCACCTTTTCCTCCTCAACCACCACCGGAGGTACCAATCCGGGATACCAGTGGCATGTGAACGGGGCTCCCAAGGTCAACGCCACCAACGCCACCTATTCTTATGTGCCTTTAGACGGGGATTTCGTGACGTGTAACATGACCTCCGGCCTCTCATGCGGCACACCCAAACCGGTTACTTCGAACCCCATCCTGATGCGATTGGACACGGGCACACCCGCCGGTATCTCGATCACCGCTTCGGATACCCTTTGCTGTCCCGGCAGTACGGTCACTTTCACTGCGACACCCATCAACGGGGGGACTTCACCGCAATACCAGTGGATGGTCAACGGAAGTAATTATTCAGGGGCCACCACATCGACATTTTCCTATGTGCCTGTTAATGGACAGAGCATCACCTGCCGGCTGACCTCCAATGCCTCCTGCGTCAGCGGAAGTCCCACTGTCAGCAACCCGATCGTAATAACCACTTCCCTGTCGCTGGGTGCCAGCGTCAGTATTACCACCAAGACCAATCCATTCTGCCAGGGAACCACGGTGCGATTCAGAGCCACTCCGGTCAACGGAGGCAACAGTCCCTCTTATGTTTGGAAGGGGAACGGATTGGTGATTCCCTGGCCTAACAGCCCGATCCTGGACCACATTCCGGAAGATGGGGAGGCCGTAACCTGCGAAATGACGACATCGGCCTCCTGTTTCAACGGTTTTAATCCTGTTCTTTCACTGCCTTTGGTAATGGAGGGTGAATTCAGTCTGGCCGCTTCGGTCGCTATTTCCGCATCAGCCACTCAGGTTTGTTCGGGTACTTCGGTAACCTTTACCGCCACTCCGGTCAACGGGGGCGAGTCACCCCAGTACCAGTGGAAAGTCGATGGCAACATTGTCGGGACCAACAAAAACACCTATTCATACACTCCCTTGAACGGGCAGGTGGTAACCTGCGACCTTACCTCATCGCTGATTTGCGTCACCAACAAACCCACCACTTCAAACGCGATCACCATGATCGTGGACCCGCCCCAGCCGGTATCGGTCACCATCAATGATCCCCCGGCCTTTATCTGCACGGGCGACATCGTGACGCTTACGGCGACCCCGGTCAACCCCGGCCCCACCCCGGTCTACACCTGGAGGGTGAACGGGTTCCAGAAATATACCGGCACGAGCGCCACGTATACTTTTCCTCCGGTGAACGGGGATGTGGTGACGGTGTCACTCTCTTCCAGCGCAGTATATTGTATCAACGGCAGCCCGGCGGTATCCAATTCCGTTGCGCTGACGGTGCATCTGAAGCAAACGGTCGGCATCACCATTTCAGCATCCAATAATCCCTTCTGCGCGGGGAGTTCGGTCACCTTTTACAGCACTCCCACCAATGGCGGGTCGGCGCCCCTCTACCAGTGGATGCTCAACGGGTTCGACATTTTCGATGCCACCAATGCCAATTACACATACAATCCGGCCAACAACGACAAGATCACATGCCGCCTCACCTCCAATGCTTCATGCATCACTAGTCCCACGGCGGTTTCCAATGAGATCACAATGACCACGACCATCGTTTCCCCGGCTGCGAATGTGACCATCACATCCAATCGCAACAACATATGCCCGGGGACGGGGGTCACTTTTACCGCGGCCGTACTCAATGGCGGGACCAATCCGACCTATCAATGGCTGAGCGGCACGACGCCCATTTCCGGAGCGGATGATTCGACCTATAGTTCCTTCGCACTGACGAACGGACAACAGATCAGCTGCCGGGTGGTTTCCTCCCTCAGTTGCGCCAACCCGGTCGTAGATACTTCGAACATCATCACCATGGTCGTGCTCCCGAATGCCGTCGTTCAGGTCGCCATCAGCGCGTCGTGCACAGAGTGTTGCGAGGGAACGATGGTCACCTTTACCGCGGTAGCGACCAACGGGGGGACTGACCCCCAGTACCGTTGGAGGGTGGACGGATCCAATGTATTGACCTCGGGAAGTTCCACCTTCAGCTATGTTCCCCAAAATGGCCAGACCGTCCTGTGCCGGATGACCTCCAATGTCATGTGTGCGGTTCCCGGAAGCAATCCCGCCAATTCAAATCTGATCACGGTCAATGTGGTCCCGATCAAGACTGTGGAAGTCTCGGCAACTCCTTCGGCAAACCCGGTCTGCGAGGGTTCTTCCGTCACGTTTACCGCCTCACCTGTTAACGGAGGTACAGCCCCCGACTACCAGTGGAAAGTCAACGGGGTGATATCGGGTTTAAATCAGCCTTCCTTTACTTTCCCGCCGGAGGATGCGGATACCGTGACATGCTCGATCACCTCGAACGACTTTTGCGTGCTCAGCAACCTCGCCGTCTCCAGTCCCGTGATCATGGATGTGAGCCCGCTCCTCCCGGTTGATGTGTACATAGCCACTGCCGATACCACGGTGTGCCATGGTCCGGTCACCTTCAACGCCACACCGGTCAACGGCGGATCTCTGCCGGCATACCAGTGGAAGGTGAACGGAATGAACGCAGGTTCCGGCCAGGCCGTGTTCAACTATACTCCGGCCGACGGAGATGAGGTTTCCTGCGTCATGACCTCAAACTACGTGTGTGTGACCGGGAATCCGGCGGTATCCGATACCATCGCCATGCAGGTGACCCCGTCGCTGCCGGTGAGCATATCCATCGCCCCGGAGACCCTGCCGCTGCCATCCTGCCAGGGAAGCGCGATCACCTTCACGGCCACTGCGGTGAACGCAGGGACGAATCCTTTCTATCAATGGATGGTCAACGGCTTTTTTGTAGGGGGTAGCACATCATCTACCTATTCCTTCGTGCCAAACAACGGAGATGTGGTCTCCTGCATGGTATGGTCGGACATTGCCTGCCCTTCGGGAAACCCTGCCACCTCCAACCCGATCACCCTGGGTTTTGAACCTGTGCTGACACCGGCGATCACGATCTTACCTTCAGCAAACCCCGCCTGCGAAGGGACCACGGTCACCTTCACGGCCTTAACGGTGAACGGGGGCTCCAACCAGTTGCAATGGTACGTGAACAATATCGCGGTCAACGATTCCACCAATACGACATTTTCCTATGTTCCCCTTGCCGGCGATGTGGTTACCTGCGAGCTGAATTCCGATATCCCCTGCCCCTTTATCAATCCGGTGATGTCCAACAGCATCGCGATGTCGGTGCTGCCCCTGCAAACCGCCTCCGTTTTCATTACAACACTAGCCGACACAGTCTGTGCCGGTGTTCAGGTCACCTTTACGGCGTCTGCCGTCAACCCCGGAAGCGGTCCCCAGTACCAGTGGATGAAAAACGGGGATCCCGTGAGCGGAGCCACCAGTTTTACCTATACTTGTATCCCTGCGGATAAGGATACGGTCAGGTGCAGGCTCACCTCAGGAGCCTCCTGCCTTCAGGAAAATCCGGTCTTTTCCAATGAGATCATCATGACCGTCCGTTCCGATTTCCCGGTCAGTGTCATCATCACCCCCTCGCAGAATCCCGTCTGTGTCGCCCAACCGGTAACATTTACCGCGACTCCCGTCAACGGGGGTGTGAATCCCTCGTACCGGTGGATGGTCGACGGATATCAGGTAGGCAATAACAGTCCCGTGTATTCTTATACGCCCACTTCGGGACAGATGGTCCGGTGCGAGATAAAATCGGGGTACGTTTGTGAACCCGACCCTGTGCTCTCAAACACCGTCACCATGCAGGTGAACAGCATTCAGACAGTGGGAGTTACCGTGACTCCCTCCATGAACCCCGCCTGCCTGGGCAGCCCAATCACATTTACGGCCACACCCGTGAACGGGGGGGCTTCCCCTGCATTTCAATGGTACGTAAATACAGTTCCCTTGAGCGGGCAGACCAACCAGACATACCAGTACGTACCCGGAAATTCGGATAACGTACAGTGCCTGATGACCTCCAATGCCCAGTGTATTACCGGGAACCCGGTCATGTCGCAGCCGGTCATCATGCAGGTGAGTTCGTCCTTCCCGGCGGATGTGCTGACGGTAGCCTCCGGAAACCCGGTATGCGTGTTTACCCCTGTCACCTTCAACGCCACCCCGGTCTTCGGCGGACCAAACCCGACCTATCAGTGGTATGTCAACAACGTTCCCCGACCGGGTGAGACCAGTACAACCTTCTTGTACAACCCCCCGGTGAACCACGATACCATCACCTGTATGAT
Source organism: uncultured Prolixibacteraceae bacterium (assembly GCA_964455285.1). Classification (GTDB taxonomy): domain Bacteria; phylum Bacteroidota; class Bacteroidia; order Bacteroidales; family FEN-979; genus CAIVAT01. Next base: position 7,258 of record CAYVVG010000048.1, on the reverse strand, counting down.
GACATCGGCCCTGTCGCTTTGCACCGCCAACCCGGTGACATCCGTTCCCATCGTCATGACCGTTATTGACATCCCTGTCATGATCGATATCCAGGCAACTCCCGGCACACCGGTCTGCGCCGGAACTCTGGTAAGTTTCACCAGCACCACCATGAACGGAGGTCCCATCCCGAGTTATCGGTGGAGGATCAACGGGGTTGCCCAGCCCACCGCAACTAATGCAAGTTGGACCTATGAACCGGCCGATCATGACTCGGTGACCTGCATGCTTTTATCGAACGCTCTCTGCTCCAGCGGCAACCTGGCGCTTTCCGACACGATCATCACCCTGGTGAACCCAAACCTGCCCGTGGAGGTCCTCATTACATCCGATCATGGAGATTTTGCCTGCCAGGGAGAGGAGGTGGTTTTCTCCGCTACTGCCACCAACGGGGGAAACAGTCCTGCTTTCCAATGGCTGCTTAACGATACGGTCGTTCCCGGCGCCACGGGTAACACCTTCAACCGGATCCCGGATGACCAGGATGCCATATCCTGCCGGTTGATTTCCAGCGAAACCTGCACGGCTGGCAATCCCGACACATCGAACGTGATCGTGATGAACGTTACTCCCCTTTTACCGGTATCGGTGACCATTTCTTCGCCGACTGGTTCGGATACAATTTGTGCCGGAACAACGGTGAATTTCATGGCCGATGTGGTCAACGGCGGAACCACCCCGGGGTACCAGTGGCTCGTTAACGCAAACCCGCAGCCGGCTTCCGGTCCGGTCTTTTCGTGGCAACCGGCTCCATTCGATGCCGTTCAATGCGTGGTCACCTCCAATGCCGTATGTCCGACGGGCAATCCCGCCACCTCCAACGAGATCATCATTCCGGTTAAAATACCCGATGTGGTGAGCGTGTCGGTCACCGCCTCCGACACCACGGTGTGCGAAGGAACCGTGGTCACCTATACTGCCCTGCCGGTGAACGGCGGGAGCACTCCCGGGTACCAGTGGAAGGTGAATGCAGGCAATGCAGTGAATGCAACCAATGCAACCTATGAATACATTCCCGCCGATGGCGACACCATTACCTGCACACTCACCTCCTCTGAAAGCTGTATCACGGGCTCCCCTGCATTGTCGAACCCGGTGATCATGACGGTGAACGCCTGGCAGCCGCTGACCCTCTCCATCTCGCCCTCGCAGAACCCGGTATGTGCGGGCACCCAGGTCACCTTCACGGCCGCCTCCGCCTTCGGCAATGCCTCACCGGCCTACCAGTGGAAGGTGAACGATACGGTTGTGCCGGGCGCCACGGACTCAGCCTATACCTACATCCCGCAGGATACCGATACCGTTACCTGCGTGCTGACCTCGAACGCCGCCTGTGTCTCCGGAAACCCGGCCACCTCCGACCCGGTGATCATGGCCGTCAACCCGCTACTTCCGGCCTCGGTGACGATCGCGGCGACCTCGCTGACGACCTGTGCCGGCACGCCGGTCACCGTTACGGCGACCCCCGTCAACGGCGGCGCCAACCCCGGGTACCAGTGGAAGGTAAATGCAGTCAATGCAGTGAATGCAACCAATGCAACCTTTGAATACATTCCCGCCGACGGCGACAGTGTTTACTGTGTGCTAACCTCCAACGAAACCTGTGTGACCGGCTCCCCGGCCGTCTCCGATACCCTGGTGTTGACGGTGACGGCTCCCTTTGTCGTGAGTGTCTCGGTTGCCGCTTCGGCTACGACCGTCTGCGAAGGCACCCCGGTGACCTTCACAGCCACCCCGGTGAACGGGGGAGGGGCCCCGCTTTATACCTGGACGGTGAACCGTACGGATAGGGTAACCGGATCGACCAGCTCGACATTTTTTTACCCCCCGGTGAACGGCGACACCATTACCTGCACCCTCACCTCCTCTGAAAGCTGCATCACGGGCTCCCCTGCATTGTCGAACCCGGTGATCATGACGGTGAACGCCTGGC
>CAYVVG010000048.1:0-5185 GCA_964455285.1 uncultured Prolixibacteraceae bacterium | reverse complement strand
GTGTTTACTGTGTGCTAACCTCCAACGAAACCTGTGTGACCGGCTCCCCGGCCGTGTCCGACACGATCATCATTGCAGTGATTCCGGTCAACCCTGTCAGCGTGACCGTGAATGTTTCCGCCAATCCTGCCTGCGAAGGCTCTACCGTGACATTTACGGCCAACCCGGTAAATGGCGGTCCGGTTCCCGCTTTCCAATGGATGGTGGATTTGACTGACATCCCGGGACAGACCAACAATACCTTTGATTTTATCCCTGCGAACGGCCAGGTGATCCAATGCCGGCTGACCTCTGCCATCACCTGCCCCTCGGGAAACCCGGCGATCAGTCCGCCCGTGACCATGACCGTACTCCCGTTGACGGTCAGTTACAGTGCCTGCCACGATGTGATCACGACCCCCTACGCGAAACCTTTCCGGCTGAAAGGGGGACTGCCCCTCCAGGGAACCTATTCAGGCCCCGGTGTCATTCCGGGTACTGACATGTTTGATCCCGCGTTGGCAAACCCCGGCAGCAATACCATCACCTATTCCTACACCACTTCCGACGGATGTTCCGACAGCCGCCAGGTCACCATCGACAACCAGCCCGGGGTTCCGGTGGATTGCAGCAGCCCGGTCATGACCGACATCCGCGACAACCGCGAATATCCGATCGTACAAATCGGAAGTCAATGCTGGATGGCCGCTAATCTCAATTATGGGATCCGTGGCAACCTCGGATCTGCCCAGACCGATAACTGCCAGGTGGAAAAGTATTGCCTGAACGACCAGGAAACCAACTGCAACCTTTATGGAGCCCTTTACCAGTGGGATGAACTGATGCGCTACGAACCCGGACTTCCCGGCCGTCAGGGGCTTTGCCCCCCGGGCTGGCACGTGCCGTCGGAAGGGGAGTGGTCGGATATGGTCGATTCCTTTGGCGGAAAATCGCTGGCGGCCGATTCGCTGAAGTTATCCGGGGCCGGACATTTCCAGGCAAAGACCGGAGGATTGATGTACCAGAATACAATGTACTCCTTCGCGACTTCCGGCGTATCCGCCACCGCTTACTGGACATCGGATGCCGCGGGTACCCGCAAGGCCGTTGCCCACGGACTGACCGAACAGACGGGTTCCGTGTCGGATTACCATTCCGGTCGGGAGAACGGGTTCGCGGTGAGGTGTATCCGCGATTGACGCGGGGGTGTCAGAAGGTGATCTTCGGAAGAATGAATTCCATCAGTTTTTCAACGCAGGTCCCGACCGGGTAAAGATCGGTCCGGATCTCGATGTCCAAGTGCGCCGGCACTTCAAAGGGAGAGGTGACGCCCGTGAAATCCTTGATCTCACCCCTCCGTGCCCGGGAATACAATCCCTTCACGTCGCGTTGTTCACAAACTTCGAGCGGTGCGTTGACATAGACCTCAATGAAATTGTCGCTTCCGATGATCTGCCGGGCCAGGTCGCGTATCACTCCGGTCGGGCTGATAAAGCAATTGATGGTGATCACGCCGCAATGGAGAAACAGTTTCGATATTTCCGCGATCCTGCGAATGTTCTCGAGACGGTCGGCATCGGAAAATCCAAGGTTGCTGTTGATGCCCGAGCGGATATTGTCGCCGTCGAGCACCTGGGTCAGGAACCCGGTCCTGAACAGAGCCTCTTCCAGGTGCTGAGCGAGCGTGGTCTTCCCCGCTCCGGAAAGGCCGGTCAGCCAGATGACTTTGGCGCGTTGTTTCAGGAATTTTTCCTTGGCAGCGCGGTCGAGAATCTGGTGAAAAGTAGGATAGATATGTTCGTTCATGAAGTTTATTCGGGAAGTTTGACAAATCGGCCCGTCCCGGTTTGTCCGTGAGCCGTCCCGACCCGGAGCAGGTAAAGGCCCGGGGGAAGTTGTCCGACCGGCAGGATCTGGACCGGTGTCCCGTCGCAGGCCTGGGAATGCAGCACTCTTCCGGCGGGATCGCGGATCTCGGCGAAAGTGATTCCGTCGCCGGCCACAAACGATATCCGGTCGGTAGCAGGGTTTGGATAGATCCTCCTGATCAGGGATCCGTTTTCACCCATTCCCACATCCCAGGCCGAAATATTCGAGGCTGAAATGACGCGGACCGGCTGACCGGTCGCCGAATCGCCCCAGGCTGCCTTCGGGGTTACCTCGAAGATCAGCCACTTGCTGATATCCAGGGTATCCACGGTATACGTGATCTTCCGGGCCGAATCGATCGGAATGGCGCCGGTTCCCGCCGGGTTGTCACAGCGATACCACTGGTAGGCAGAGATCCCTTCGGGGATGCCGTTCACATTTTCATAGGAGTAGATGCCGCTCAGGTGCTTCTTATAGACCAGCGGACCCTGGATGGCAACCTGCACAGCCTTGGGAGGCGTAAGAACGGAGGGATCCTGGTCGTTGAAATGGCAGGTGTAGACATTTGCCCCCTGGAGGGTGTCGTGGAAAACGTATGTGCGGAATGGTTTGCCGGCGAGTTCGGCCGAATTCCAGTCGCCGTTGATACGGAATTTGAAGGAGAGAGGGCCCTGGGTGAACCAGGCAGTGTCGGGATACAATTCCAAGGTATACACACTGTCGCCGTCGGTGTCGAAAAGCAGGTCATACCCCCCTTGCCCGTTGAAATTGCCGGCCACATCGAGGTAGTCCGAGGCGGGATCAAAGAGGCCCTGGGAGAGGTAATAGCGAAGGTTGCAGCGGAAGGTCATGGGTTGCCTTGCCGGGTTGAAGTTGTCAAAGTCCTGGTCAAGGAACAGGAGGGTGTCGGGGACCCGGAAGATCCGCGGCGGTTTGCCGGATAATTCAAGACCGGCGTCGCCGGCGTTGATCCGGTACTTGTATTCGTGCACGGCGCCCGGAGTCAGGGCCGAATCGACGCGTGTGTAAAAAAGGCTGCTTCCCGAACGGGCCAACCGCGGAGAGCCCTGCGTACCGTATGGGGTCCCGGAAATGCAAACCGAATCGGTTTCGGGGTTGAATCTGCTCGAGGCAGCGGCAAACGCCATGTTGACCCTGAAGGTGGTGATGTTCAGCGGATCGTTGTTCCACCAGTCGGTGAGGTTGATCGCCCCGGGCCGGGTGGTGAATGTCCGTGTGACATTTTCGGCCAGTGTGTCGCTGATCCGGTAGGAGTAATGGTAGGTGGCGCCGGTGTCGGGATCACCCGAAAGGGTCGCCGTATAGATCTCACCCGCTCCCCTGACCATCAACAGGGGCTGCAGCCCGTGATCGGCGATCAGGTGGATGTGTCCGGTTTCAGGATCAAAAACCTGTTGCCGGATGGCTTTGGTCATGTTGAGACGGAAGGTGACCGACCAGGTGGTATCGGTGGCGGCGTTAACGGGCCCGACGATCCACGGGAGGATAAGAGCAAGGAGTAAACCATTCAGGTACAGAAATTTACGCGCGCCTGACGGAGGGGAAACAACGTTCATACGGAGGAAGTTACTGGATTGGTGGGCAAAGGTACAAAAATTAATCGCGGGGCCCGGTCCGTTCCAGGACCAATGCCGTGCGCTGCGTATTGTACACGGCCAGGTGGTGAGTTCCGCTCTCCGGGCGGAAGAGGGTGGTGTGGATCAGGGTGTCGTCCACCCTGTCGTGGCCGCCGAATTCCGGCCGGTCGCTGTTCAGGACGATCCGGTAATCGCCGGGTTCGGGAACCGCAAAGTCGTATCCGGGTATGGAGTTGCTGTGGTGAAAGTTGAAAAGGAACAACAGTCCCCGACGCTGAAAGACGAGCGTCTGGTTATCATCATCCATGTTGAGAGGTTCGGCGAAGGGGGCATCGAACAGCCGGTATTTTTTCACCAGGGCAAGCATCTCCCGGTCGAAATTGGCCAGGTAGTGATATTTCAGGCCGGTATCCTGCAGAAGCGACCATTGCCTGCGGGCGTACTGGTAACTCCATTGGTTCCCTTCCCTGGGAAAATCGATCCAGTCGGGATGCCCGAATTCATTGCCCATGAAGTTGAGGTAAGCGGTCCCCCCCAGGGCAATCGTGATCAGCCGGATGATCTTGTGCAGGGCCATCCCCCGGTCGATGAGCAGGCTTTCATCCTTCTTGCTCATCTTGAAGTAGATATCGCTTTGCATCAGGCGGAAAGCGATGGTCTGATCACCTACCATAGCCTGGTCATGGGATTCACAGTATGCCACGGTCTTCACCCCCGGCAGGCGGTTGGTGAGCACCGACCACATCTCGCGGATGTTCCACTCCTCATCCTTGCGTTCCTTCAGCACCTGGATCCAGTAATCGGGAATGGCCATCGCCAGCCGGTAGTCGAACCCGATGCCGCCTTCCCTCACAGGCCGGCACAGGCCGGGCATCCCGCTGACCTCTTCAGCGATCGTGACGGCATGCGGACGGATCCTGTGGACGAGCGTGTTGGCCAGTTGCAGGTAGATCAACGCATCCCATTCCACACCTTCCCTGAAATATCCGTCGCGGTCCCACACCGACCGGTATCCGTGATCGAAATAGATCATCGAAGTCACCCCGTCGAACCGGAACCCGTCAAAATGAAACTCCTTCAACCAGAACTTCAGGTTTGAAAGCAGGAACTGCAGCACCTCGCGGCGGCCGTAATTGAAGCACTTCGAATCCCAGTGGGGATGGTCGCCCCGGCCCCCCGGATGAAAGTACTGGTCGTCGGAGCCGTCGAACCGGTTGAGCCCCTCGTTGGTGTTTTTCGCGGAATGGGAGTGTACCACATCCATCAGAACGGCAATTCCCTGCTCGTGTGCCTTGCGGATCAGGTACTTGAGCTCTTCGGGGGTGCCGAAACGGGAGGAGACGGCATAAAAGTTGGTGACATGATAGCCGAAGGAAGCATAATAGGGATGTTCGGCGATCGCCATGAGCTGTATGGCGTTGTATCCCGAATTTTTGATGTAGGGAAGCAGGTAGTCGGCAAACTCCACAAAGGTGCCGACCCCGTGCTGTTCCTGCGCCATGCCCGCATGGCATTCGTAAATCAGCAGTTCGCCAAGGGTGCGGATATCGAAGGTGTCGCCCGACCAGTCGAAGGGCCGGGGCGGGTTCCAGAACTGGCCGGAAAAACCCAGGGTGGCCGGATCCTGGATCACCCGGCGGATATAGGCGGGGATCTTCTCGTGCCAGCCGGACTCCGAATGTACCATGACCTTGACCCGGCTTTGGTGTACCAACCGGTCGTGGTACTCATCATCGGGA
>CAYVVG010000047.1:0-31222 GCA_964455285.1 uncultured Prolixibacteraceae bacterium | reverse complement strand
TCGGCCACCGTCCAGGTGTTCGTATAACTCCCGGCCTGGGCGCAGGTTGATCCGGCCACAAAGCCGCCGGTCACCTTCACGATGTTGGTCACGTCGTTGTCGCAGTTGTCCGAGGCCACCGGGAACAGCGCTTGGGCCGCCGCCAGGGCGGCTGCGTCGCTGCAGGAAATGGTCCGGTTCAAAAATCCTGCTGCGGTAATCCATTGGGGTGCCTGATTATCCAGGACATTCACTGTTTTACTGCAAGTGGTTTGGCAACCAAACTGGTTTTTGATCACTACAGTCAGAACAAACGGCTGATTACAGTTTGACCCGGCAGTGACTGTCACTGATTGGCTGTTTGACGGATCAGGTATACTGCCGTTCCCCGAAATAGACCAGGTATAGGATGACATCCCTGAAGGATAAGCCACGTATGTGTTGGATGAACCCGGACAAACGGGTCCATCGCTACCGGTGATCGAACAAGTGGGTTTCGGATGTACGATCACGGTGATCGGAACCTTATTGGGGCTGATGCATTGGTTGGATATGCCTTCGGCCACATAGTAGGTGAATGTTCCCGGCACGTCAGTTGCCGGTGTAATGGAGGGTTGAGGAGGTGCACCGGGCGTATTCTCCGTATAATAATAAAGGGTGTAGGGTGGACTGTTGGGGGTTGCAGTTGCCGTTAATGGAACGGCAGTTCCTCCCTGGCAATATTCCACCGGTGTGCCTGAAACGGTGGGTGTTGAAGTCACATTACTCACTGAAATCGTGAAAGTGAAATAGCAGGAGGTCGCCCCCGGGGGAATGGCGTAATAGGTGATGGTCCCGCTGGTGGCTGGGAATGGATTGCTGATGGTATATTCGGTATATGGCACTACCAGCGGATACTCATTATAAAACCGGGATCCGGCAGGAAAGTTTCCGGCAACCTGTGTGACAGGGATAGTTGCCCCCACATTGCAGTAAACAAAGGAGGGTATGGGAGGCGGGCCTGAACAGTTTCCGGTTCCATTGATGTTGGTAACGATGGGGTCGACGATCGGTTCACCCTGGCAATCTCCGACCGTGGAATATCCTTGGATCAAAGGCTTGTTGTTGATGGCAATATTGGTGATGGCTCCGGTCCCGCTGATCGTACCGGTCACACTGACAGACAAAGGAATGCAGTTCGTATTGGTCAGGATCGAGCAATCCTCGGTTGTTTTGACTTTAAACGTCAGCACTCCCAGCAACGTCTGTGCATTATAGGGGGAGGCTGGCAGCGGAAGGGTCCCGAAATCCCAGACGATGGAACCGGTCGCCCCCAGTGAAGCATCGAAGTATGGATTGGTGGCGGATGATGCAGGGGGATAAACCGTTTTCGAGCTGCTGACGTAACTGGATGCGAAGGGAAGCGGAACCACGATGCGGGTCGAATTGATCGGTTCTGTCCCTTTATTCCTGATCTCAACTTTATATTCAATCTCCTGCCCGGGCTGGGCCGAATAAGGCGGAGTTCCGCTGACCGGGACCCCATTGATAGCCGACGTGGAAACAATCCCTTCAATGTCGGGAGAATAGGCATCCACACTCATGGCTATACAATAAATTATATACGTATCCTGGGTTGATCCATACTTAAAGGTCGTGGAGGTCTGGTTGTTCGCGATCACCGTATTATCGGGGTTAGGGATCTGGAACATACTGATATCCACCCCGGTATTATTCTTCTTCCAGATATTCCTCGGGTTATTTCCCGTAAAGATGGAACTGTTGAAGAAATTGGTCACGCTGTTGCTGTCATGATTCAGCGCCTGCCAGTCTGCACTGGCAAGCTTCCGGATATGAAAATAATCGCCTGATATACCCACATCCCCTTCTCCGGCCATCATTCCCAGCTTCATAGCAACAATCCCTGCCGGTACTGCATTGAACCCGCTAACGGGAAGTTCATGAGACGCGACAACATTCCCCTCTACGAAGGCGTATCCGTCAAAGAGAGTGATGTCGCGGAGTTTCATTTTCGAATTCTCGTACACCACGACCATTCCCCATCCACCGTAATATCCTGTTGAACCTCCATCACCGGTTGTGCATGCCACGTCAGCCACCCAGTAAGGTCCAAGTCCGCACTGTTTCACCAGGTCGGTAACCTCGACATATCCGGCATACATATAATTATCTCCCGGGAACTGAAGATCCGATTCATTGGCAATAAAGGTGTTATAGGAGCTCTGACCGGGTCCCTTCATCTTGATGGTCCGCTTCGTCAGGGTCGTTACCGAACTGTTGGTTCTGCCCGTCCAGTATAGTCCGGCGAAAAGAATATTGGAACAGGTCGGAGTACTGCCATTCTCCACCGGTATGGTCAGTGTGGCAGAAGATGAATTGGTGGTACCGGAAATGCCGTCCTTGTCCACCATGATCATGATGTTATTGCTGTTATTCGTTGTATTTCCGTAGTTGGAGAGGGTCATGTTCGTATTACCGATCATGGTATAATCGCCATGGATATTATAAATGGTCCTGAGCGGGGAGTACACGGATGTCCTTGGCGTAAAGGCCTTTCTGACCTGTGAGTACCCGGTGAAGGCCAATCCGGCGACCAGCAGCAGGCAGAGCAGCACCGCCATACCAACAGGTTGAAATGATGCATTGTATATCTTTTTCATGATGGTTCGTTTTAAGGTTGACCGGATCAGTTCGGAATGGAGAGGTTGAACAGCAGAACGACGTCCGGAGCTGAACCCAGGATACAACGTTCTACAGTCTCTCGTTCGCAAGCGATTTCACACTGGATCAACAGGTATTTCAGATTCCTGAATTGCGTAAACCGGGATAGGTCAAACCTGACCTGAAGGTCTTCCGGCCGGGTGACCCGGAGCTTCACCAGTTCTACTTGACCGAAACCGTCTTTCCGGTCAAACAGCACCGGGAGTGACGGAACATCTGTGTCGATACAGGCGGGTGAAAGATCCCCGGAAGGGACATACACGGCATTTCTGTAGAATGCGACTGTACCGGGCTGGGACAACAGGCTTTCAAGCCGGCCGGCTCCGCTCCCGGCAGGGACGTTATGATCGCCCTGTGGCCTGGAGAGATACTCCGTCATATCCACCAATTCCTGGGCAGTGACAGTTATATTTCCCAGAACAAAGAACATCATCACCATCCAAAACGAGGCAAACAGTTTCTTTTTCATTTTCAATACAGTTATTAAAATGTTTTTTTTACGAACAGAATGGCGTGTTGTCTGCACGCCATTATATTTAGTTTTTACGTTGTCTATCAATTATTTAAGACTTTTTCTTGTTCATTTTCATTCCGGTTTTCCGTAATTTCACAAGGTGGCTTTCCCCTATTGACTGCGGAATGCAGTCTATTTAATTTTACAAAGAATATAGTTTAATTGGGAAACCTGAGAATGTGTTCAGAGTACGGAGGTCGTGTACCTATGTAAAGAACATGTTGTTAGGTGATGTTTTATTATGATTAATACAAAAACACCGCATCCATCAAAGGATGTTATGGTGTTTTAATAGTGAATTAGCGGACAAAGATAATTAAAAACCGTCCCGGATGCAAATTTGCGGGGCAAAATGTTCTTTTTCCTGTTGTTCCCTTAAATGGGAAAACATCCTCCGCCGGAAAAATGATCCCATCAGGCCGGCGGCAGTTCACCGACTGTCAATCAAGCCTTTGTATCCGGAGTGATCGATCCGGCGCCATGACCGGAGGAAGGAGAGATCTCCTGACGACAGAAACGGGTCCGGCCACCCAGTTCCCGCAACCCTCTCTGTTTGCTCAATTAATGATAGGGTAATTACTTGTTCCGGCGATCAATTCCTCCGGTAATTTCATCCGTTATCGACGGTCATTGCCGCTGTAATTTCTCACACTTTCCCGTCCGCCAGGCACTAAATCATCCCTCCGGCTCTCATCCCCGGCGTGTGGACAAAACGCCCGACTTTTCTCATTCTGTTTTGATTTTCTGATATTTATATTGATTCCATGCATCCCTGATTCAGGATTTCCGTATAACGGAAAAATGGAAATCCATTATTGCTGCATGATCTTATCTCGCCTACTTTTCCGGTCAATTTCAAATTGTTAACAGGCAAAGTGTTACAACCGATCAGAATAAATATCAATGTAAATTGTAAGGGTCCTGTCGTCAGAATGGTTTTGACGGTCATTCTTGCCCTGGTCTATGGCACGGCGACCGCCGTACAGGCTATTCCCGACCCGGTCATCTACCCGCAGCCCGATGGTTCACCGATTACCCTGTTGCTGAAAGGCGATGAATGCATCCATTGGGCAGAGACCACGGATGGTTATACCCTGTTGTGCAATGCACAGGGTGCCTATGAATATGCCCGGCTGGATCCAACCGGTCGTCTTTCATTCTCGGGAATCCTGGCCCACGACCCTTCCGGCAGATCCCGCTCGGAAAAACAATGGCTGAGCAAAACCGGTAAAGGCCTCTTCTTCAGCTATTCCCAGATTGCGGAGATGAAAAATACAATGACCCGAAGCACTGCCACCGACGCCTCCCTCATGGGCGGCTTCCCGGGCACCGGAACCCGGAAACTCCTGGTCATCCTTGTTAACTTCAGCAATACCACCCCATCTTATACGCAGAACGACTTCAACAACTACATGAACCAGTCCAACTTCAACGGAACAGGCAGTTTCAGGGACTATTACCTGGAAGTATCTTACGGGAAGCTGGTTATCAACACTACGGTGACTGTCTGGGTCACCCTGCCCAACACACACGACTATTACGGACCTGATCTCAAATGGGGCGAATTCGCCTATGACGCCATGGTGGCTGCCGACAACCTGACCGGTGTCAACTTCGCGGAATTCGACAACAACCTCGACGGCGTGGTCGATGGCGTGGCCATCGTTCACCAGGGTCAAGGGCAGGAAGAGACCGGTAATATCGCCGATATCTGGTCCCACAGCTGGGATCTCGCCTCAGCCGGATACTCTGCCGCCCAGCGATCCTTCGACGGAGTTCAGGCAAATGCCTATACGACCGTCCCTGAGAAAAATGCCACCGGGATCGGTACGATCGGGGTCATGTGCCACGAATTCGGCCACAACCTTGGCATCCCCGACTTCTACGACACAGACTATACCGTCAGCGGCTTGTTTACCGGGACAGGCCGGTGGGACGTCATGGCCGGAGGATCATGGAACGGCGTATCGGGCACCAAACCGGCCCATCATAATCCCTGGACCAAAGGATTCCTTGGATGGACAAACCCGGGGATCATGACTTCGGGACAGGAGGTCACGCTGCGTAACGCACAGGTGTACCCCGATGTGATCCGGTATAACACCGCTGCCGCCAACGAGTACTTTCTGTGTGAAAACCGGCAAATGACCGGGTTCGATGCAGGACTTCCCGGCCACGGTCTCCTGATTTACCATGTCGACGGAAATCACCTTTCGGCCCACACCTTCACCAACGACATCAACTGTACCTCCCACCAGGGACTATACCCGGTATGCGCATCCGCGACCGGCAATGTACCGGCGACTTTCGGGACCATCAACGGGACCGGGTGTCCCTTTCCCGGAACATCCTGCAAAACCTCCTTCACCGACGCCACCATCCCCGCCTCCCTTTCCTGGGCCGGCATGCCGACCGGTCTGCCTGTGACCAACATCACCGAATACCCCACCGTACAACAGGTGACGCTCTGCTTCGTGAGTTGCAACTCAACCAGTTCTCCCTCATCCTTTACGGCGGTGCCGGTCAGCCAGAACCAGATCAATCTTTCGTGGACCCTTAACCCGGCCAGCGATCCCGTGATCGTCGCCTGGAACACCACCGCGGTTTTTGGCCTGCCGGAACCGGGCACCACGTACGCTCCCGGAAGCGTGCTACCGGGAGGAGGCACCGTGATCGCGAGCGGAAGCATGACATCCCTGGCCCATACCGGACTTTGTGCCGGCACCACCTATTATTACAAGGCCTGGTCGATGACCGGCAACAGCTATTCAACCGGCATTTCCTCCTTTTCCACCACGTTCTGCGGCGCCGTTAGTTCTTTTCCATGGACCGAAGGATTTGAGAACAACGGGTCGATCCCCATGTGCTGGTCGCAGCAACAGGTAAACAACTCGGGACTGAACTGGATATTTACCGCGGGGAACGGCGCCACCAACCCTTCAGCCGCTCACAGCGGAGCCTACAACGCCTGCCTGAAAGACAAGACCTGCCCCGACAATAAGAACAGGCTGATCACCCCTACGCTGGACCTTACTTCCACATTCAACCCGGCACTGACCTTCTGGCACACCCAGGCCGCCTGGGGATCGGATCAGGATGTTCTTACGGTTTATTACCGGACCTCCGCAAACGGAACCTGGACCGTACTGGCGACCTTCGCCACCAGCGTGGCCACATGGACCCAGGAAACGATCTCTCTTCCTTCTCCGGGTTCCACCTATTCGATCGCATTTGAAGGAAATGCAAAATTTGGTTTCGGCATCTGTATCGACGACATCCGGGTGGCCAGTAATTGCCCGACCCCGTTGTCCGTCAGCGTTTCGGTATCCACCTCACAGAACCCGGTTTCCCAGGGAATCTCGGTCACTCATCTCGCAACGGCCTTAAACGGAGGCCCTTCCCCTGTATTCCAGTGGAGGGTGGACGGGATAAATGTGGCCGGAGCCACCAGCAATTCCTTCACCCACGTTCCGAATGATGACGACGAGATCACCTGCCTTCTCACCTCCAATGCCGCATGCGCCGTCAATAACCCGGCCCTTTCAATACCCGTTTTCATGACCGTCGTCGCCGTTACCGAAAATATTGCTCTCACCAACGGAATGGTGAGCGGGAGTACCTGTTACGATGCCTTGCAGACCATCGTGGTGGCGGGCGACAGCTCCAGCTTTACCGTTGAACCCAACGCTGCGGTAGCCCTGATCGCCGGGCTCCGGATCCGGTGCCTGCCGGGGACCCGGGTCCTTCCCGGCGGACAGCTCAACGCCCGCATTACCACCACCGGTGAATTCTGCCCTGCCCCAGGACCTGCCCCTGTCATTTCCGACGACACCCGGGTCGGGGCGACGAACGACGTCATCCCGGTCCTGAAAGTCTATCCGAATCCCACCCCGGGCGTAGTCACCGTCGAACTCTCAGGAACAGAACCGCAAACACCCTTCCTTGCGGAACTCTTCGACGTGTCGGGCTCCCGGATGACAACCCGGGTTTTTCTGTCGGGAGAGAAACAGACCCTGTCGCTTGCCGGCCTGCCGGCGGGGTACTATATCCTGAAAGCCCAAACCGGGGAACATTCCGTCGCCACCCGCATCGTCCGTCAATAATTTCCTAAAATCCGGACCCCGGTATTCCATCCGCGGTTTTTTGCTACATTTGATGTCGTTAACACCCGTTCATGGGAAACCTTTACGATCGCCTCGCATCGGATGTGCGTTTCACGGAAGGGCTGAAAGCCTGCCTTCACTGCGGTACGTGCACAGCCATTTGTCCGGCCGCATCATTCTACAACTACCAGCCCCGCCAGATCGCCGAGATCCTGCAATCGCGCGATGATGCCCGGATCGAGACGCTTCTGAAAAGCGACACCATCTGGTACTGCGGCGAGTGCATGTCGTGCGTCACCCGGTGCCCGCGGGGAAATGCCCCCGGATTGCTGATCACCGTGCTGCGGGCAGCCTCGCAGGACCTCGGCTTTTTCGTGGAATCGGAAAAAGGCCGCCAGCAGCTTGCCATCAAAAGAACTGTCGGGGACTGGATCCTGAAGTACGGTTACTGCCTGTATCCCAACGAGATACATCCCGAAAACCATCCGGAGCAGGGACCCCTGTGGGAGTGGGAATTTGCCCACATCGACGAGGTAATGGACCGGCTCGGGGCGAATTACAATAAAACGGGCCCCGGGATACTGCGCCGGATCCCTGCCGAAGACCTCGAAGAGATCCGGCGGATCTTCGACGAAACAGGGGGCACCGAACGTTTCCGGCGCATCGAATCTTTCTCGCAGGTAAAGGCCGGGGAGATGGGCATCGGGTTCGGCGAGGGAACCGACAACGACTATTTCCGCCATATTTATACGGCGAACAACCAGCAACACAGCCGGGAACCATGAAGATTGAAGGGAAGAGAACGATCTGGAACGACTACCAGAAAGAGATTGCCGGCGACCGGTACTTCTATGTCCGCAGCTGTGTCAGGCAGAATTTCTTCCCGGGATCCGAGAAGACTTTCCTGCGGATCATGCGCGACGAGCTAGGCCGCGACGTGTATGAAAACGCTTCGCACACCACGTGCAGCGGGATCGGCTACCACAGCGACGTCGTCCCGTTCGAAACGGCCATGACCATGGTAGCCAGGCAGTTCGCCCTGATGACCGAAGCAGGGTACGAAAATTTCACCACCTCCTGCATTACTTCTTTCGGTCTCTATTCCGAAATCCTGGAGACCTGGCAGCATTTTCCCGGGGTGGAAGAAAGGGTCCGCACCCATCTGCAACGCGCCACCGGCCGGCAGTTTAAAGTTCCCGCCAATCTCTCTCATGCCAGCGATGTGATCTACAAGTACCGGGACGAAATTACCCGTAAAGGACAATACCGGCTGACGAACCGGCATACCGGGCGACCGTTGCAGGTGGTGGAGCATATCGGCTGCCATTATGCGAAGATGTTTCCCGGGAAGGGCGTCGGGGGAGCCGAATACCCCTATGTGCTCACCGGCATGATCGAGGCGTGGGGAGGAGAGGTGATCGATTATCCCGAGCGTCGCCACTGCTGCGGATTTGGATTCCGGCAGTACCTGGTACAGGCAAACCGGGGCTATTCGCTCTCCTGTTCAAAAAAGAAATTTGAGTCGATGGCCCCCTACAAACCCGATTTCATCCTGACCAACTGCCCCGGCTGCCCCATGTTCCTCGACCGGTGGCAGTACGCCCTCAGCGAAATGGAAGGGATCACGTACGGGGAAAATGGCCAGGGCATTCCTGTACTCACCTATGAAGAACTGGCCGGGCTTGTGCTGGGATACGACCCGTGGGACCTGGGACTGCAGGTACACCAGGTGCCTGTCGAACCCTTGCTTCAAAAAATGGGCGTGCCCTATGATCCCGGGAAAAAATTCCTGACACGCGACGGACTGCCGATGGGCAGACCCGAGGCGCCCGCTCACCTGAAATTTTACCTGGATGAATAAGCGGGTGGCGGTGATCGGCGGCGGCGTAGCCGGACTCACGGCAGCCGGCACCCTGGCTTCGCAGGGCGCCCGGGTGACCCTGATCGAAAGGGAGGAAAAGCCGGGAGGACATGTGGGAGGCTGGGACAGGCTTTTCCCCACACTCCGGCCGGCAGAAGAGGTGCTGACCCCCTTGCTGGAAGGGATCACGACCAGGGTCGAGGTGTTGACCGGGAGCCGGGTCACCGGACTTCACCGCGAAAACGGCTCCTTCCGGCTGATCCTCGACTCCGGGGATGCAAGGGAAGCCGATGCTGTTGTGGTCGCAACCGGTTTCGACCTGTTTGACGCCCGGAAAAAAGAGGAATACGGGTACGGCATCTACGACCAGGTGATCACGTCGGCAGAACTGGAAGCGACGTTCCGGGCAGGCAGAATCCCTGTTCTCCCTGCGGGGAAAACTCCCGGACGGGTCGCATTCGTGCATTGCGTGGGCTCCCGGGACGAGAAGGCGGGAAACCTGTATTGCTCAAAATTGTGCTGCGTCACCGGGGTCAAACAGGCCATCGAGATCAGGAAAGCCCTTCCCGGCTGTGAAGTCTATTGCCTCTACATGGACCTGCGGATGTTCGACCGGCATTTCGAGGAGCTGTACCTGGAAGCCCAGAAGACGTGGGGAGTGAATTTTATCCGGGGCAGATTGTCGGAATGCGCAGAAAACCAGGACCTTTCATTGGTATTGAAGACCGAGGATACGCTGATCGGGAAACCGCTCCGGTTGACGGTCGACCTGGTCGTTCTGCTGGCGGGATTCGTCCCGGGCAGGGATACGGCCGGGATCGCGCGCACCGCCGGCCTGGCTGCGGGGAACGATGGGTTCCTGACGCCCGGCGACGAACACCTGGTGAATAACGCGACCGTGGTCCCCGGGGTCTTCCTGGCCGGAACAGTGAAGGGGCCCTGCAGCATAGCCGGCACGATAGCGGATGCCCGGTCAACAGCCCTGCAGGTGATGGAATATTTACAGGAGAAAGGGATCGAACGAGAGAACCGGAACCCGGAGGCAAACCTTCGGGGATGAAAAAAGTCCTTCCGGCATGCCGGCCGGAAGGCGTTCAGGCAAATGGGCAAAGAGTTTGGATATTCGGTACTGAAGGATGACACGATCGACCTCGACAGGAACGACCGCCGGATTGCATTATACATCCTGGCACATGAACCTTCGGTCAGCCGCTGCATCGGTTGCGGGAGTTGCACCGCCACCTGCTCCACCGGTCACTTTACCGGGTTTAATATCCGCCGGCTCCACACCCTGGCCCGGCGGGGCGAGACCGGCCTTTTACGGCAGGAGATCGCCCGGTGCATGTTCTGCGGGAAATGCTCGCTGGTTTGTCCCCGGGGCGTCAATCTTCGCAACCTGATCTTAACCATCAACCGGGCACTGGAGCATCTCTGATGATCAATTTCAACCTCTTCGTTCTTCCATTCCTGCTGGGTCTCGTCTATGTGGTGACAACCATTGTCAAGGGTTGGTACCGATGGATCCGGGGATTGCCGGAAGCCGACCGTCGCCGTCTTTCCAGGGTCTTGCGAGAGCCCCGGACCATGTTTTCGGCACTGGGCGAGATATTCCTCGAAGGGCTCATCCATCGCCGGATGTGGAAACGGAATCCCCTGCTGGGTTATATGCACATGAGCTTCGCCCTGGGGTGGTTCCTCCTGATCGTCATCGGTAACCTCGAAAGCCGGCTATACAGCGGCGTGCATATCAATGCGCCTTATTATCCCATCTTTCTGAAGTTCTTTATCCATGACCAGCTGGTGATCTTTTTCGAGATCTTCACCGTTCCGGGATTCTTCCGCTTCCTGATGGACCTCCTGCTGGTTTTCGTCCTTAGCGGACTGATTCTGGCTCTTTTGAAAAGGCAGCATTCCAGGCTTTTCGGGTTGCGGATGACCACGGCCCTGCCGCTCACTGACCGGGTGGCCCTGCATGCCTTATGGCTCATCTTCCCGATGCGGCTGTTAGCCGAAAGTTTCACCGCCGGGTACTACGGAGGCGGCGGTGGATTCCTGACCCAGCCCCTCGGGAGCTGGCTGGTTTCCATCCTCCCTGTGCATACCGATGTGATCGCCTATTCGATGTGGTGGGGATATTCGCTTTCCCTGGGCATCTTTTTCATCACCCTGCCCTATTCACGGTACATGCACATCCCGACAGAGATCCTGCTGATCGTTTTCAGGCATGCCGGGATCCGGCCCGGGAAATGGAATTCCAGCTTCTCCGACACCGAGGTTCAGGCATGCTCCCGTTGCGGGGTATGCATCGACGTATGCCCCATGATCGAGGCGGGGATCCACGACGCCCAGGCTGTCTATTTCATCCGCGATGTCCGCGACCGGTATGTGCCCGACGGGATCTCACGGAAATGCCTGGTGTGCGGCCGATGCGAGGCGGTCTGCCCGGTCGGCATCCATACCGACTCGCTGCGCCTGATCAAGCGTCGCGAACTGGTGTCGGGCCAGCCTGCCGATTTCTCCTTTCTGCCCCGGGCCCAGGTCACCCCCCTTCGACAAGCATCCGTGGTCTATTTCTCCGGCTGCATGTCGCACCTTACCCCTTCCATTCCGCAGGCACTGAAGGATGTCCTCCGCACAGCCGGTGTTTCATTCCTGCACCTCGACGAAGATGCCAGCATATGTTGTGGCAGGCCACTGATGATCGCAGGAAAAGACCGCCAGGCCGAGGCGCTGATCGAACACAACCGGCAACGGATCCATTCATCGGGCGCCGGGATGCTGGTCACCTCGTGCCCCATCTGCTATCGCGTATTTCGTGAAGATTACGCTCTCGGCATCCCGGTCCTTCACCATTCGGAATACCTCTGTCACCTGGTCGCAACGGGGCAGATCACCCTTGGTCCACTCCGGGGCACCGTGACTTACCACGATCCGTGCGATCTCGGCCGGGGATCGGGCATGTACGAACCTCCGCGGGAACTCCTTGCGGGATTTACGGAATTGCTTGCTTCACCGGAGGAGAAGGAGAATGCCCTGTGCTGCGGCGGAAGCCTGGGGCTGTTCACCGCCGAAGAATCGCAGCGCAACGCGATGACGGCTGCCACTGTCCGTAACCTGACAAAGGAAAATCCAGACCGGGTCGCCACGGCATGCCCACTGTGTAAAAAAACGCTAGGAAAATTATCTCCCGTCGCCGTATGTGATATCGCCGAACTGGTCAGCGAAGCGCTTATCCGGCCTGGTTCCTGCTCCGTTTCCGGTCATTTTCATCGAGAAGGATCTTTCTCAGCCGGATTGACTTCGGTGTAACTTCCACGTATTCATCTCCCTTGATATACTCCATCGCCTCCTCCAGCGAAAACTTCACCGCTGGATAGATCACGGCTTTTTCGTCCGAACCAGACGCCCTCACATTGGATAATTTCTTGGTTTTGTTAACGTTGATAACGATGTCGTCGCCACGGGTGCTTTCGCCGATCACCTGTCCGACATACACCTCATCGAACGGCTCGATAAAGAATTTCCCCCGGTCCTGGAGCTTATCGATGGCATAGGTGATCGCCTGGCCGGTGTACATGGAGATCAGGGCCCCGTTGATCCTGCCCTGGATATCGCCTTTCCAGGGCTGATAGGCTTTAAAATGGTGGGCCATTACCGCTTCGCCTTCAGTCGCGGTCAGAACAGGATTGCGCAATCCGATGAGTCCCCGGGCCGGGATATCGAACTCCAGGATCACCCGGTCGCGCTTGTGTTCCATATGGGTCATCTCCCCCCTGCGCCGGCTGACCAGTTCGATCACCTTGCCGGCAAACGCTTCGGGAACCTGCACCTTGAGCAGTTCCACAGGCTCGCACCGTTCCCCATCGAGGATTTTCGTCAGGATCTGCGGCTGACCCAGCTGGAACTCGTACCCTTCGCGTCGCATGGTCTCCACCAGGATGGCCAGGTGCAGGATGCCCCTTCCGAAGACCTGGAAGCGGTCGGGCGAATCCATCTCTTCCACCCGGAGCGCCAGGTTCTTCTCGGTTTCCCGGAAAAGCCGCTCGCGCAGGTGACGCGAAGTGACAAAGGTTCCTTCCCTGCCGGCAAAGGGCGAATTGTTGATGGTGAAGAGCATGCTCATCGTCGGCTCGTCGACACTGATGGGGGGCAGTCCTTCGGGGTTCTCCGCATCGGCCAGGGTATCGCCGATATCAAAGTTCTCGGGACCCAGCACGGCGCAGATCTCGCCCGCCCCCACATCATACTTCACCTTCTCTTTCCCCAATCCCTCAAAAAGATAAAGCTCCTTGATCACGGTCCGGACCACATTCCCGTCGTTCTTCACCAGCGATACCGGCATGCCCGCCCTGACAGAACCCCGGGATACGCGTCCCACGGCGATCCTTCCGACATAGGATGAATAATCGATCGAACTGATCTGCAACTGGAGCGTTCCGGGAAGCTGCACGGGCGGAGGAATATGTTCGACGATCTGCTCCAGGAGGTAACTCACGTCGGTGGTTTCATTCCGCCAGTCGGCCGACATCCATCCCTTTTTTGAAGAGCCGTAAACCGTGGGGAAGTTGAGCTGGTCTTCACTGGCGTCGAGGCTGAACATCAATTCGAACATCGCCTCCTGAACCTCGTCGGGAGCACAGTTCGGCTTGTCCACCTTATTGATCACCACGATGGGTTTCTTTCCCAGCTCCAGCGCCTTCTGAAGTACGAACCGCGTTTGCGGCATGGGTCCCTCAAAAGCGTCCACGAGGATCAGCACCCCGTCGGCCATGTTGAGCACCCTTTCAACCTCCCCTCCGAAGTCGCTGTGCCCCGGAGTGTCGATGATATTGATCTTCACTCCCTTGTACCTGACCGATACATTTTTGGAGAGGATGGTGATCCCCCTTTCCCGTTCCAGGTCATTGGAATCGAGGATCAGGTCGCCCATCTCCTGGTTGTCGCGGAAAAGCCTTACCTGGTAAAGGATTCGGTCGACGAGGGTGGTTTTCCCGTGATCGACATGGGCGATGATGGCAATGTTTCGGATCTGCTGCACGGATAGGATGATTCAGTAATACCGGGTTCTATAACGATTTGCTTTCGATCAACTGGCGGAAGAGTGCCGTGACCGATTCATCGACCGGGCGGTACTGCATGCCCAGTTCACGGATGCTTTTGGAGTTATCTGCTTTCCAGGGATAGCCGACATTGAGGCGGACCATCTTCCGGGTGAACCCGGCTGCCGGCGCCAGCAGCCAGATCATCCATTTGGGAATGAGCTTCGAAGGAAAGGGATAGGCATTCCCGAACTCTCTGTGCAGGAACCCGGACAGGGTCAGGAAATCGGTATTTTCGGCCGAAATGATGTGCCTGCCGGATGCGCCCGGGGTGAAACCGGCGCGAAAATGGGCCTCGGCGACATCCCTGACATCGACCACACCGATGGAAAAGTCGGGGGCACCCTGCTTCATTTTCCCGTTACCCAACTGCCTCACCAGGCTGAAGCTTTCGGAGGTGGCATGGGGAGAAATGCCCGGGCCGAGGACCAGCGACGGGTTGATCACCACAAGGTCCCAGCGCGACTGCGCCCCGTTCATCTCCCAGGCCAGCTTCTCCGCCACTGTCTTTGAGTAGGGATATGGCTGGTGGGCAAGTGTCGAGGTGGTGTTCCAGTTTTCTTCCGTGGCCATCCCTCCCGGGTATGCCAGGCAGTCCTTCGCATCGCCGATGATGGCCGCCACGCTGCTGGTCAGTACGACCCGTTTGACGGAGGGGGTGCGGTTGACCGAACCCAACACGTTTTTCGTACCCTGAAGCGCCGGATCGACGAGGTCTTTCTGCGGATCCTTCACGTTCAAGATGAAGGGGGAAGCGGTGTGCATGACCAGCTCGCATCCCGCCATGGCCTCGTCGTAGGTGCCGGGTGCCAGCAGGTCGGCTTTGAAGAAGCGGATCTTTCCCGGCGACGATTTTGCAAGTTCGTCGAGGTGCCTCACCGATTCACGGTTCTCAGGATGCCGCACGGGGGCATGCACCGTGATCCCTTCGCTCAGCAGCCGGGCGACGATATGGCTGCCGACATAGCCGGTAGCCCCGGAGATCATCACCGGTTTGTTCTTATCAATGATCATCATAATCTAAAAGAGGTTATAAGGTTGTATCTATGATCCGGACAGGCCGGCGATCTGTGCCTCGAGGACCCGGATCTTTGCGAGGGCATCCTCCTGCTTTTTCCGCTCGGCCTCCACCACCGCGGCAGGCGCGTTGTTCACGAACCGCTCATTGTTCAGCTTTTCCATCACCTTGCCGAGGAAACCGCGGGCATACGACAGTTCCTCACCGAGTTTCCGGATCTCTTCGGCGGCATCCACCTCTCCGCTCAGCGGGATGAAGAATTCGGTGGCGCCGACAACAAAAGTGAGCGCTCCCTCTACCTTGTCCGCGACGTAACCCAGTTCTTCCAGGTTGCACATCTTGGCGACCAGCCCGTCGAAGGTGGTGTCGGGCGATTCGTTGTTGTTTTTCCGGATAAAGAGGCGGATGGACTCCTTCTGCGGAATATTCTTCTCTTTCCTGACATTGCGGATGGCCATGATCACCTCTTCGGCCAAGGCAAACCGTGCAACCATCGACTCATCAAACGGTTCGGGTAAGGGCTGCGGCCGGATCATGATCGAGTCGCCGGGTTCCCGGTCGTCGATTACCTGCCATATCTCCTCCGTTATGAAGGGCATGAAGGGATGCAGCACCCGGAGAAGTTTGTCGAAATAGCCAGCCACCGCCTCCAAAGTCGGGCGGTCGATTGGCTGCTGGTAAGCCGGTTTGATCATTTCAAGGAACCACGAACAGAAGTCGTCCCAGACCAGTTTATAGGTGGCCATCAGCGCTTCCGAAAGCCGGTAGTCGTCGAACAGCGCGTTGATGTTCATCAGTCCCGCATTGAATGCGGCCCCGAACCATTCCACCGACACCCTGTTTACATCCGGCTGAGCCAGGGCTTCGTCGACCTCCCATCCCTTCACCAGGCGCATCGCGTTCCATAGCTTGTTGCAGAAATTGCGCCCCTGTTCGATCAGCGCATCGTCGTAAAGAAGGTCGTTGCCGGCGGGCGAACAGAGGAGCATCCCCACGCGCACCGCATCGGCCCCGTTGCGGGCGATCAGTTCGAGCGGCTCGGGCGAATTGCCGAGCTGCTTCGACATCTTTCGGCCCAGTTTGTCGCGTACGATGCCGGTGAAATAGACATTCTTAAAAGGGATCTCTTTCCTGTATTCCCATCCGGCCATGATCATGCGGGCGACCCAGAAAAAGATGATCTCGGGTGCGGTGATCAGGTCGTTGGTGGGGTAATAATACCGGATATCGGGGTTATCGGGATGCCGGATGCCGTCGAAAACCGAGATGGGCCAGAGCCAGCTCGAGAACCAGGTGTCGAGCACATCGTCGTCCTGGCGGAGATCCTCGGGGGTGATCTCCGATGTACGATCTCCGATCTTCGATCTTGCCTGGACCAGTGCTTCCTCTTTGTTTCTTGCTACGATGAAGTCGCCGTTGGGGAGGTAGTACGCCGGGATGCGCTGTCCCCACCAGAGTTGCCGCGAGATGCACCAGTCGGTCACATTTTCCATCCAGTGGCGGTACATGTTCTTGTACTTCGGGGGATGAAAGAGGATTTGGTCACTTTCCACCATGTCCAGCGCCGGCCGGGCCAATTCCTTCATCTTCATGAACCACTGCATCGAGATTCTCGGCTCGATCACTTCGTCGGTCCGTTCGGAATAGCCCACCTTATTGATGTACTCTTCAATCTTTACAATATGGCCGGCGGCTTTCAGTTCTTCCGTGATCTTTTTCCTGACCGCGAAACGGTCCTCCCCGATGAACAGCTGCGCGGCTTCGCTCATCGTCCCGTCGGGGTTGAAGGTGTCGATGACCTCCAACTTATACTTCATGCCGAGGTTGTAGTCGTTGATGTCGTGGGCCGGTGTGACCTTGAGGGCGCCGGTACCGAACTCCCGGTCGACATATTCGTCGAAGATCACCGGCACAGCCCGGTTGATCAGCGGCACCAGGATCCGTTTCCCGCGGAGATGCCGGTAACGGTCGTCTTCCGGATGCACGCAGATGGCGGTGTCGCCCAGGATGGTCTCCGGCCGGGTGGTGGCGATGGTGATCCACTCGTCGGTGGTTCCTTCCACCCGGTACCGCACATAATAGAGTTTGGAGTTGACCTCCTTGTAGTTCACCTCTTCATCCGACACCGCCGTCAGGGCCTTCGGATCCCAGTTGACCATGCGGATGCCCCGGTAGATCAGCCCCTTGTTGTAAAGGTCGATGAACACATCGATCACCGACTGGTACAGCGAATCGTCCATGGTAAAACAGGTACGGTCCCAGTCGCAGGAGGCGCCCAGCTTTTTCAGTTGCTCGAGGATGATCCCCCCGTATTTCGTCTTCCATTCCCAGACATGGCCGAGGAACTCTTCGCGTGTCAGCTTTGATTTGTCGATGCCCTGTTCGCGGAGCCTGGCCACGACCTTGGCCTCGGTGGCGATGGAGGCATGGTCGGTGCCCGGCACCCAGCAGGCGTTCTTACCCATCATGCGTGCCCGGCGTACGAATATATCCTGGATCGTATTGTTGAGCATGTGACCCATGTGCAGAACACCTGTCACGTTGGGCGGGGGGATCACAATGCAATAGGGTTCCCGGTCGTCGGGGACCGAATGAAAGAAACCCTGTTTCATCCAGTAGTCGTACCATTTATCCTCCACACCGGAGGGATCGTACTTCGAGGCAATTTCCATACAATGAATATTTTCGCTATTTCGCTACTTCGATGTTTCCTGATATTTTTTGAAGCGGCAAAAGTACTAAAAATAAGGGTAGGTCAAAACAGCCGGCTCCTCTTCACAAGGTACGGCAGCAGGACCTGCTCGAAACCGGCATGGATGTCGGCCTCGATGAGGTCGATGTGGTACTGCCCGCAGCGCAGTTTCAGGTCACTGCGGAACTTTGCCAGCGATTCGATATAGCGGTCGCGCAATGCGGAGGGATGGACCTTCAGCTGTTCGCCCGATTCCAGGTCGATGAACCTGTAGGGCCGGTCGTCGAAGGCGAAATCGATCTCCATGCGTTTATCCACGACATGGAAAAGGATGACCTCGTGCTTGTTGTGTTTCAGGTGCTGAAGAGCGGAAAACATCTCGTCGGGCCGGTCCGACCGGTCGAACATGTCGCTGAAAATGAGAACGAGCGAACGCTTATGGATCCGTTCAGCCAGTTCATGGATGGTCCTGGCCACCTGTGTCCCTTTGTGCTTTTCCGGGGATCTGGGCACCAGCAGCTTGTCGAGCTCTGAAAAGAGGTACCGGTGATGGACGGCGTTCGACCGGGTGGGTGTATGCAGTTCCACCGTATCGGAGAAAACGCTGATCCCTGCCGCATCACGTTGTTTATGAAGGAGATAGATCAACGCAGCAGCAACATATACCGAAAAGGTGATCTTGTTGGGGTGGTCGATGTCGGGTTTTTCAACCACGGGATAGTACATCGAACCTGAGTTGTCGATGAACACCTGGCACCGCAGGTTGGTTTCCTCCTCATACCGCTTGGTATAAAGGCGATCGGTACGGCCATACAACTTCCAATCGATCGACCGGATCGATTCACCCGGGTTGTACAACCGATGCTCGGCAAACTCCACGCTGAACCCGTGGAACGGGCTCTTGTGCAATCCCGTGATAAAGCCTTCGACTACCTGGCGGGCAAGGAATTCCAGCGGGGAAAACTGCTCCAGGCGGCTTTGTTCAATCGTATAGGGCATTAAATATATTTCTCGATCATCGCCTTATAGGAGGCTTTGGGTACGGCCCCCACCTGCTTATCGACCACCTGGCCGCCTTTGATGAACAGCACCGTGGGAATATTCCGGACCCGGTACAGGGCAGTCGTGGCAGGATTCTCGTCCACATTCAGTTCACCGGCCACGATACGGCCTTCGTATTCGGCGGCCAGTTCATGGATGATGGGGGAAACCATGCGGCAGGGTCCGCACCACTCGGCCGACAGGTCCACGACGGCAAGCTTGTCACTTTTGATCACCAATCCTTCAAAATTGGCATCCGTGAATTTTTCGAACATATAGCAATGATTAATAGTGATTCTCTTTCAGGTTGTAAAAGTAAGAAAAAAAGGGACGCGTGACGGGTCACAAATCATAGGACTTCCCCGAAGACCTGAATCTGCACCTCCGGGATTTCGGCCAGGGACTGTAACATCTCCCTGGGGTTCACCCGGTGTTTCTTGCTGGGAAGGTCGATGACGATATTCTCATCGGGATCCTGGATCCGGAAGCGCATGCTGCAGCGGCCCCTGTGACTCTTTACCAGGTCGTGGAGCCGGTGGATGAGCACCGGCCGTACCTCCTCCAGGCTGACCGTGACCGTAATCACTTTGGAGAACTTTTCGAGGACCTCCTGCAGCAAGGTCACGTGCGACACGCGGATGTTCAATTGATCGGGATTGTCGAAACGGGCTTCAATCCTTGCCTTCAGGAAAACATACCGTCCCTCGTCGAGCAGGTGTTTCCACTTCAGATATTCCTCCGAAAACAAGGTAAGCGAGATGAAATTGGTATAATCTTCCACCATGAACGAACCGTAGGGCTTCCCGTTCTTTCCCACACGGTGGTTGGCTTCGATGACGATCCCGGCAAAGGTGACCTCCTTCCCCTTCAGGGGTTTCAGGTCCTGTTTCAGGTCATCGATCGTCTTGGAGCAAAACTGGTCCATCTCGAACCGGAAATCGTCGAGCGGATGGCCCGACATGTAAAAGCCCGTCACCTCTTTTTCAAACTTCAGCTGCTCGAGTTTCGACCAGGGGCGGCAGTCGGGCAGCGTGATCTCCCTGAACTGCACCTCCTCGGCCTCCCCGAACAGCGACTGCTGCACCGAATCCTTCCGGGCGTGGTAATCGGTGGCATGCCGGATGATCTTCTCCAAAAAGATCGTATCCTCACCGTTCTCCTGGTGAAAATACTGCGCCCGGTGGCTGTTGTCGAAGCAGTCGAAGGCCCCAGCCCGGGCCAGCGACTCCAGGCACCGCTTGTTGATGAGGTGGGAGTTGATGCGGCGGGTCAGGTCGAAAATGCTGGCAAAGGGTCCGTTGGCCGTGCGTTCCGCGACGATGCTCTGGACGGCCGATTCTCCGACGTTCTTGATCCCGGCCATGCCAAACCGGATCTCTCCCCTTTTATTGGCGACGAAGGTGGCGGCGCTTTCGTTCACATCAGGCCCCAGCACCGGCACCTGCATCCGTTTGCACTCGTCGAGGAACAGGGTGATCTCTTTGAGGTCGGTGATGTTGCGGCTCAGAACCGCAGCCATGAATTCGGCGGGGTAGTGTGCTTTCAGCCAGGCCATCCGGTAGGCCACGTAAGCATAACAGGTGGAGTGCGACTTATTGAAGGCGTAATTGGCAAAGGCCTCCCAGTCCTTCCAGATCTTGTTGACGATGGCGGGATCGTGGCCGTTGGCCTTGCAGCCGTCGAAGAACTTCGGCCTGAGATCGTTCATCATCGCCTCGATCTTCTTGCCCATCGCCTTGCGCAGGGAGTCGGCCTGCCCCTTGGTGAACCCTGCCAGTTCCTGCGACAGGAGCATCACCTGTTCCTGGTAAACCGTGATCCCGTACGTGTCCTTCAGGTACTTCTCCATCACCGGGATATCGTAGGTGATCCTTTCCCGGCCATGCTTCCGGGCGATGAAGCTGGGGATGTAGTCCATGGGCCCGGGACGGTAGAGGGCGTTCATGGCGATCAGGTCCTCGATCTTATTGGGTTTCAGCTCCCTGAGATATTTTTTCATCCCGTCCGACTCGAACTGGAACACCCCGGTGGTCCGGCCCTGGCTGAACAGTTCATAGGTTTCCGGATCGTCGAGCGGGAGGTTTTCGGGATCGATCTCGATGCCTTTCGATTCGCGGATGTTCTTCACTGCATCCTTGATGATGGCCAGGGTCTTGAGACCGAGGAAATCCATCTTGAGCATCCCCACCTTCTCGATGTAGGTGCCGTCATACTGCGTCACCAGAAGATCCGACTCCTTGGAGGTGGTCACCGGGATATACTCCATCAGGTCGTCGCGGCTGATGATGATGCCGCAGGCATGGATCCCGGTCTGGCGTACCGACCCTTCGAGGCTGTCGGCATAGCGCAGGGTTTCCGACACGAGCTGGTTCGAGGAGGAGCGCGCAGCCTTCAGCTCGGGCACCTCTTCGTAAGCGTCCTTCAGCGTGATGCCGGGCCGGGCGGGCACCATCTTGGCCAGTTTGTTCACCTCATCCAGCGGCAGGCGCTGAACGCGGCCGACGTCGCGGATCGCCCCCTTGGCCGCCATGGTCCCGAAGGTGATCACCTGGGCGACTTTGTCGTGGCCGTATTTTTCGACCACCCATTTCAGCACTTTGTCCCGCCCGTCCTCGTCGAAGTCGATGTCGATGTCGGGCATGGAAACGCGGTCGGGGTTGAGGAACCGTTCGAAAAGAAGGTCGAAACGCATGGGGTCGACATCGGTGATCCGGGTGCAGTAGGCCACCACCGAACCGGCGGCCGATCCCCGGCCCGGTCCGACCGACACCCCCATTTCGCGTGCGGCGCGGAGAAAATCCTGCACGATCAGAAAGTAACCGGGATAACCCATCTTTTTAATGGTGGTCAGCTCGAAATCGATGCGGTCGGTGATTTCAGCGGTCAGCACCGGGTACCTGTTCTTTGCCCCTTCGTAGGTCAGGTGACGGAGGTATTCATCGGGATCCGTGAAGTTGTCCGGCAGCGGAAAATCGGGCATGATCGGATCGCGGTTCAGGCTGTACATTTCCACCTTGGCCAGGATCTCGAGCGTATTTTCAAGAGCCTCGGGGATATCGGCAAAGAGGGTGTTCATCTCCTCCTTCGATTTGAACCACTCCTGACCGGTGTAACGCATCCGCTCGGGATCGTCCATGAATTTTCCCGTGTTCACGCACAGCAGGCGATCGTGCGCCTCGGCATCGATCTCGTTCAGAAAATGAACGTCGTTGGTGGCGATCAGTTTCACTCCATGCCTTCGGGCGAGTTGCACCAGCGCTTCTCCCACCGCCATCTGCCGCTTGTACACCTCCCTGTCGCGCGTCGGGTCCGAAGCGGGGTGGCGCATCAATTCCAGGTAGAAATCGTCGCCGAACAACTCCCGGTACTCCATCAGTGCACGTTCGGCTTTCGGGAGGTTCCCGGCATGGATCGCCCGCGGGATCTCCCCGGCCAGGCAGGCCGACGAAGCGATGAGGCCCTCGTGGTACTGCTTCAGCAACTCTTTATCGATGCGGGGTTTGTAATAATGGCCTTCGGTCCAGGAGTAAGAGATCAGCCGCATCAGGTTCCGGTACCCCGTCGCGTTTTTTGCCAGCAGGATGAGGTGGTCGCCCTTCCGGTCGGCCGGGTCGGTCTTGTCGAACCGGGAACGCCTCGCCACGTATGTCTCGCAACCGAAGATGGGCTTGAAGTCCTTGTGCTTTGAGGCAGCCTCCGAAAACTCCTTGATCCCGAACAGGTTGCCATGATCGGTCACCGCCACCCCCTTCATTCCCAGCGACACAGCCTTGCCGACCATTTCCCTGATCCGGCAGGCGCCGTCGAGAATAGAGTATTGCGTATGCAGATGAAGGTGTACGAAATCGACCATGGAAAATGAAAAAGAGGTGGAACCGGGCGGTAAAATTACCGGAAAAAACGGGAGGAAGGCGGGGATGTTGAAAACTTAGTGAGTCGTAAGTCGTGAGTGGTGAGATGTGAGTCGTGGGTTACCTGACAACCCATCATAATCAAACAATAATCATTATATTTGTTGTTGCCAATATCTTGTATTACTGTTTCAATGAAGTCTTACATAACTTTCATTGTTGTCAGTTGCTTTTTTTTCTTTCACACTCCCGACCTTTTTGGCGAGGGATCAAAGCAATTAAGACCGGATACAACCTATAATGGCAGTATTTTAATAACTTCTATTGCATGGTGGCCAGTTTGTTTTGCAACATCGGATTGTGATGAGGATCATCAATTATTTGTCAGGGTAGCAAGTCCCTCCGAGAAAATCTATTTAGGATTTGGCAATACCAGTCTTGTCTTCAGAATTAAGAAAGACGGGATTGTGGTTTTTGGACCCAAGGTGATCAGCCTCACTGCTCCAGGGTACATTCATTATGTCAGTCAGGCAATTGCCGGACCGGACGTGCTTAACATTCATGGATATGATGCCATTGAATTCGCACCGGGCATCCCGGGCGATTACTGTATTGAATTTCAGCCACAACCGGAAATAACAAAGTTCGATATTACCGTCATTGATACATCCATTGTTCCATTGGCAGCCATTGATGGCCGGCTTTGGTCAAAAGCCTGGTTAATTGGCTGTGGGACTACTGCAATCCCATACAACGTTTTCCTTGGAACCATGTATGTTTATTCCGATGACTCTGTGGTGACATCCATCAATTTTAACCAGATGCTGCCCGGTAATTTTCAAGTTACGGCCAATAGTAACGGGTGCTTTCCCCCACCTGTACCATTTAACCTTGGCCGTCAATCACAACCTGGCCGCGTTCTTTACCCGCAATATAAAGTTTTTTTATGCAATCCCGATTCGAATCAATTCCCAACCGGCACGTTGGGATCGATCCAGAACGGGATCACGGTCACACCCCAGTGTGACGGATCCGTCACACTCACTTTTACGGCGAACAAACCTGGCCGGGTGGACATCGAAATTGAAGTGAATCCTTCACCCGGTCACCAGCCGGAGGATGTTTCACTGATCGATTCGGTTACTGCCGGAGTGAACTCGATCATCTGGAACGGTGTAAACGGGTTGGGCGTTCCGGTTTCATCCGGGACGGTCGTTGGGATCATGATCTCCTATGTTAATGGTCTGACAAATGTTGGTTTATATGCTGTTTTAAGGAATCCGAACGGTATCATTGTCCAGCTTGTCAGGCCCTCCGGTGCCCCCCTTGCCATGTACTGGGATGATATCTTATTGGCAAATCACGGTGGAGTGACCCAACTGAACGGCTGCTATAGTTCCTTACCTTCAAATGGCTGCCATTCCTGGGATGGGGATCCCACCAGCGGCAGCCTGGGAGCCGCGAACACCGTGAATAGCTGGTGGTATGCGTCCAGCAGCAGTTTTGATCTTGGTTACCATACGGTGATGAGGGCTCCCGGGCCAGCCCTGAATATTCTTGGGTCCCTCCAGCCATGTTCAAACAGTGCGGCATCTTATACGGTTCAACCTGACCCGCTTCCGGGAGGGGATCCAGGCAGGTACGACTGGGTGCTAACCGATGCGGGAACAGGCAACATCCTTCTTAATGTGACAAACATGGGAACGACCATCGCTATTGATTTTTCGAACTATCCTCCCGGCCAGAAATGGTTAAAAGTCAGAGGCAACTCAACGGCATGCGGCTCCGGACCATTCGGCCCTGCCCCCAACGGTATTTTAATTAACAGCATTCAGTCAACACAGGTAACCAATACGGTCAATACCTTCCATCGATGCAGCGGGGAACAAACGGACATATTGCTGCAGGCTTCCCTTCCTTCCAGCACATTCAATTACACGGCGACTGCGACCTCTCCCCTGGTTACCGGGTATTTCCCCGACAATGCCAACCCGATCCAGCAGACACTCTATCATGCAGGAAATGAAACCGATACCGTTATTTATCGGGTTGTTCCGTTTGCAACACCTTGTTATGGAGATACAGCTGACTTTTTCGTGATCGTTAACCCGTATCTGCCTGCCGGTATATCGATCGCTGCTTCGGCGAATCCGGTTTGTGCCGGAACCCCCGTAACCTATACGGCGAATGCAAACAATGCAGGGTTGAACCCCGTTTATCAGTGGATTGTGAATGGAACCAATGCGCCCAATGCAAGCAATTCAGTTTACACTTACGTACCGGAAAATGGCGATGTGGTTTCATGCACGCTCACCTCTTCTCAATCATGCGTCACGGGAAACCCGGCGATCAGCGACTCCATCACAATGTCAGTCAATCCTGTCTTGCCTGTCTCTGTTTCGGTTGATGCATCCGCCAATCCCGTTTGTTCCGGCACCACTGTAACCTACACTGCCACACCGGTGAACGGAGGGGCAACCCCTGCCTTTCAGTGGATCGTGAATGCAGGCAATGCAACCAATGCAACCAATGCAACCTATACCTGCACTCCTGTGAATGGGGATGTTGTGCAATGCGTGCTGATCTCCTCCAATACGGTCTGCACCTCACATAACCCGGATACCTCGAATGCGATAAACATGGTGGTTAGTCCGCTTCAGCCGGTGAGTGTTTCCGTGTCACCTTCCGCTAACCCGGTTTGTGCCGGAACACCTGTCACCTATACGGCGAATACAGGCAACGCAGGAAGTGCCCCCGTGTTCCAATGGGTCGTTAATTCCGTCTATGCAACCAATGCAACCAATGCAAGCTATGCATACAATCCGATGAATGGGGACGTGGTGACCTGTGAAATGACCTCCTCAGAAAGCTGTGTAACCGGGAATCCTGCTCTGTCGAATGAGATCATCATGATCGTTAACACCAACCTTCCGGCAGGGGTCACCATCACAGCCTCGGCCAACCCCTTCTGCCCGGGATCGCCCGTTACCTTTACAGCCAGTGCAGTCAATGGAGGGGTTGCACCGATTTATCAATGGATCATCAATGCAACCAATGCAACCAATGCAACCAATGCAGTGTTTATCTATAACCCTGTGCATGGGGACAGTGTAAGCTGTGTGATGACCTCCAGCCTTAGCTGCGTAACCGGAAACCCGGCCAGTTCCGCAAAGATGATGATGAGCGGCACCCTGGCACCCATAGTGACCTTTACCCCGTGCTTTGATACCGTCACCACCCTCAATGCCAAACCCATACGGCTGAAAGGTGGATTGCCCCTGAACGGCACCTACTCAGGGCCGGGAGTTGCAGGCGCATATCTACATCCCAATGTGGCCGGAGCCGGCACACACATCATCACTTACAGCTATACGAATGCCGCACAATGCAGCAACCAAGCCACTGTCACGATTGTCACCCTTCATGCGTCACCATTTACCTGTGGCGAAACCCTCACCGACATCCGGGACAACAAAAGCTATCCCACCGTCCGGATCGGACTCCAGTGCTGGATGCAGACGAACCTGGATTTCGGCAGTTTCATCCAATCCATTCACATGCAATACGATAACTGCCTGAACGAAAAATATTGCTACGACAATCAACTGGCCAACTGTTCGCAATACGGCGGGCTTTACCAGTGGAATGAGGTGATGAGGTATGACGAAACCCCGGGCGGGCAGGGGTTGTGCCCGCCAGGGTGGCATGTTCCGACGGAATCAGAGTGGATCGCGCTTTTCAATTTCTATCTGGGCAATGGTCTGGCCGGCAAACCTTTACAGGACCCAACTATTTCCGGATTCAAGGCACGGAGCAGCGGGGTTTTCTATCTGAATTCCCGATGGAGCTACATGGATTTTGCGACCCTGCTGTGGTCTTCCACCCTGTCAGGGTCCGGGAGGGCGCTGGCGCACGGGATGAATGTGTATGATTTTTCGGTGTCGCTCTACCCGTCGAGCAGGGCGAATGCCTTTCCGGTGAGATGTGTGAGTGATCCCCTTCCATGAAACATTCACCCACAGATCCTCCCACCTGGTCACCTGGTCACCCCGTCACCTGGTCACCTGGTCACCCCGTCACCTGGTCACCTGGTCACCCCGTCACCTGGTCACCCCGTCACCTGGTCACCCTGTCACCTTGTCACCTCGTCACCCATTAACAAACCCCTTGCATAATTCAAAATAAATACCGAATTTTGCACCCCTTTTCATTATCAACCATTTTTTCATTCAATCAATCATTTAACCAATGCCAACCAAAATCAGATTACAGAGAAGAGGTAAGAAGGGACAAGCTTTTTACCACATTGTTATTGCGGATGGTCGTGCACCACGTGACGGAAAGTTCATTGAACGCATTGGCATCTACAATCCCATTTCGCGCCCCGCCGAGATTGAGATCGCCTTCGACAAGACCCTCGACTGGCTGAACAAGGGAGCCCAGCCCACCGAAACGGTGCGGGCCATCCTGGCTTACAAAGGCGTCATGTACAAACGGCACCTGCTGAAGGGCGTCGCCAAAGGCGCGATGACCGCCGAGCAGGCCGAAGCGAAATTCCAGCTCTGGCTCGACGAGAAGAACCTGAAGATCTCTTCGAAAAGGAATGAGTACGAACTGAGTCTGAAAGACCAGCGGAAGAAGGCGCATGAGAACGAGGTGAAGGTGAACGAGGCGAAAGCCCAGGCGATCCAGAAGAAACTGAACAAGCTCCGTCTCGACGAAGCCGCCCAGGCCGAAGAGGCCCGGCTTTCCGCCGAAGCCGCTGCCGCTGCCGAAGCGCCTGCTGCCGAAGCCGCCCCGGAAGCCGCTGCCGAAGCGCCCGAAGCCACCCCCGAAGCGTAATCCCGCCAGCGGGCGAATCCGCCCCTGCCTATGAAGAAGGAAGACTTTTATTACCTGGGGAAGATCATCCGGACCCATGGCAATAAAGGAGAGGTGCTGGTCCATTTCGATGTGGACGACGCCGCTTCCTACCGTAAACTGGAATCCGTTTACCTCGACCTTCGCGGTGAACGGATTCCTTTTTTTATAGCCCGCCTGGAATTGCTTCATAACCGCAAGGCCGTGGTGCGTTTCCAGGATTTCGACAGCCAGGAAGATGCAGAAAGCCTCCGCGGACTCGAAATGTACCTGCCCGCCGACCGCCTTCCGAAACTGAAAGGCCGGCAGTTCTATTTCCACGAGATCACCGGCTTCGGGGTGATCGACTCCCGGCGCGGGAACATCGGTACGGTCGCCGGGGTGCTGGAGATGCCGCAACAGGCTCTGCTGCAGGTAAAACAGGGAGACAAGGAGATCCTGATCCCCGCCGTCGATGCGATCATCCTCAAAGTTAACCGCACCCGGCGCATCCTCGAGATCGACGCACCCGACGGGCTCATCGAGCTCTATCTGTAAACCGAAACGGTCCCATGAACCAGATGACAAATCACCGCAGAGACGCAAAGACGCAGAGAATTTCATTCCCTTTCCTGCTGTTGCTGGCGGCAGGGTTCCTGTTCGCTCAATCCCTCGCGGGGCAGCCGGTCCCGTTGACCATAGCCCTGTCGAAAGCCTCGCCCAATTATGTGAACTGGCTCCGGCAGTCCGATCCGGCAGTTGCGATCCTCGACCTTTACAAACTTCCGGTCGCGGAGGCTGTGAATAAACTTGCATCCTGCTCCGGCCTGCTGGTCACCGGCGGAGAGGATGTTTACCCGGGACGGTACGGCAGGATTGCCGACACGGCCCGGTGCACCGACATGAACCTCTACCGCGACAGCCTTGAGCTCGCCCTGATCGAGGCCGCACTGGCGCGCAAAATGCCTGTGATGGGCGTTTGCCGCGGCGAGCAGATCCTTAACGTGGCCCTGGGGGGCACCCTCATCGTGGACATCCCGTCGGATGCGGGAGGAAAAGTGACCCACCAGTGCGACGATTACCTGCACTGCTTCCACGCTGTGAAGGTCATCCCCGGACGATTGCTCTCGTCAATCAGCCTGGCGGAGATCGCCAGGGTCACCACCAACCACCACCAGGCAGTGGACCGGCTGGCTGGAACCCTGATGGCCGGAGCCATCTCGGAAGACGGGATCATAGAATCGGTCGAGTGGCGGGAACCAGCGGGGAAATCGTTTCTGCTCGGGGTCCAGTGGCATCCCGAACGAATGGAACGATCGAACCCGCTGTCGGGGCCGCTGGCCGACGAATTTCTGCGCCAGGCCGTCACCTGGTCCAGCAACCGGTAAACCGCACGCTCCATGAAGATCCGGTTGATGACGATATCCCTGATTCTCCTGGTGCTGTGTTCTGCGTGTGAGCGGACCAGTACCGAATACTGGCCGAATGGCAGGAAACGATCCGAGATCCCGATGCAGGACGGCAAATACCACGGACTAGCCACTTTCTGGTTCGAGAACGGGCGGGTGCAGATGACTTGTTCTTACCGCGGCAACGAGCTCGAAGGCGTGTTGAAATCCTACTATCCGAACGGGAAACAGCAGGCCGAAGAACCGTACGTGGCGGGTAAGTTGCACGGCATGGTCAAAACCTACGACAAAACCGGTTCCCTGGCCAGCCTCGTTCATTACCGGTACGGGGTATTGCATGGCCGGTACCAGGAGTTTTACCGCGACCGGGCACCCAAGGTGGAAGGCAGTTATGACGAGGGTCTTACCGACGGGCTGTGGCTCTATTACGAGGAGGGAGGCACGATCGTGGGACAGGGCAGTTTTACCCGGGGCAACGGGGTGCAGAAAGTCTTTGATGCCCGCGGGCAGATCATACAATTGACCCACTATATCAACAACGTGAAGGACGGCGAGGAAATTTTCTATGACCGGCATGGCCGTCCGATGATGATCAACACCTTCGTGCAGGGGAAACTCACCGGGAAACGGAAGCCCGGCGAGGATAAATAATTCCCGCCTTTTGCTTGGTTAGTTGGTTTAAACTCTGTAACTTTGCAGCTGTTATTTATTTCACAATGTTATTTCTTTAACTTAAATACAAACTGGTCATTAATCATCTAAACTGAATCAAAATGAACTTAGAGAAAATCATGAACGACCTGGAGAAGAAGCATCCGGGCGAAAATGAGTACCTCCAGGCGGTAAGGGAAGTACTGGAATCCATTGAGGAGGTGTACAACGAGAATCCGCAGTTCGAATCGGCCAACATCATTGACCGGATTGTGGAGCCTGACCGGATCCTGACTTTTAAAGTCTGCTGGGTCGACGACAGTGGAAAGGTGCAGGTGAACCTGGGTTACCGGGTGCAGTTCAACAACGCGATCGGTCCTTACAAAGGCGGCTTGCGTTTCCACCCGAGCGTGAATCTCAGCATCCTGAAATTCCTGGGCTTCGAGCAGATCTTCAAGAACAGTCTTACCACGCTGCCGATGGGAGGCGCTAAAGGCGGTTCCGACTTCGATCCGAAAGGCAAGTGCCGAGATCATGCGTTTCTGCCAGGCCTTCATGCTGGAACTCTGGAAACTCATCGGTCCCGAGACCGACGTACCCGCCGGCGACATCGGTGTGGGCGGTCGTGAAATCGGTTTTCTTTATGGCATGTACCGCAAGCTGGCCCGCGAGAACACGGGTGTGCTGACCGGCAAGGGGCTGAACTGGGGCGGCAGCCTCATCCGTCCCGAAGCCACCGGTTTCGGTGCCGTCTATTTTGCCCAGGAAATGCTCGCCACCAAGAGCGAATCGTTCAAGGGCAAGACCGTGGCCATCTCCGGCTTCGGCAATGTGGCCTGGGGCGCCGCGACCAAAGCGACTGAACTGGGCGCCAAAGTGGTCACGATCTCCGGTCCCGACGGGTACATTTACGACCCCGACGGCATTTCGGGCGAAAAGATCGATTACCTGCTCGAGCTGAGGGCTTCCAACCAGGATATCGTGAAGCCCTACTCGTACGAATTTCCGAATGCCCAGTTCCACCAGGGCAAGCGTCCCTGGGAAGTGAAGTGCGACATTGCTCTCCCCTGCGCAACCCAGAACGAATTAGGCAAGGAAGATGCCATGAACCTGATCAAGAATGGCGTGATATGCGTGGCCGAAGGCGCCAACATGCCCAGCACCCCCGAAGCCATCGAGCAATTCCTCGAGAATAAGATCCTGTTCGCGCCCGGCAAGGCGGTGAACGCCGGCGGTGTGGCCACCTCCGGGCTGGAAATGTCGCAGAATGCCATGAAACTGAGCTGGCGGACGAAAGAGGTCGATGAGCGCCTCCACCAGATCATGATCAGCATCCACGATGCCTGCGTAAAACACGGCAAGGATCGCGACGGATACGTGAACTACGTAAAAGGCGCCAACGTGGCCGGCTTCCTCAAGGTTGCCGACGCCATGCTGGACCAGG
>CAYVVG010000046.1:0-31912 GCA_964455285.1 uncultured Prolixibacteraceae bacterium | reverse complement strand
GCATCCACATTGACCCTGGGAGCCCCGCCGAAAAAATAACCTGCCAACCGCCCTGTTGGCAGGTTGTGTCGGGCTTATGGCCGGCAATCAGGCAGGCGACCGGAAGTAAAAACAGACAGTGAAAGGTCCCGATGCTAACCGGGGTGAACGGAATATACTTCGGATTCTTCATACCGGGAAGCGACAACGATTTTCGTACCGTTCGCCCGACCGGCAAAGATCTCTTCAACCAGGCGGGGGTGGTTGTTCTCGGCCGACAGGTGAGAAAGAATGAGCAACTTCAACCCGGGATTCCGGTGTCTGACAAAAAGCTCAAGGGCCTGCAGGTTCGACAGGTGCCCCTTCTCACCCCTGATCCTTCGCTTCAGGTACAACGGATAGGATCCGCGATCGAGAATTCCCTCGTCGTAATTCGATTCAAGAAAGGCAGCATGGCACTGCCCCATGTGATGGATCACATGCGGGCAGGGCACGCCCATATCGGTGAATACGCCGGCAGTCAGCCCCCCGTAACTGACCGTCATGCTGTGCGGATCGGCGGCGTCATGACTCTTGGGGAAGGCATCGACCGTAAAATCACCTACCTTGTGCGGATGTCCTGCATGAATGGGGCGCACCAGTTCCGGTGCAAGGTTCAACCGGCTGTACCGCAACGTCTGTTCGGTGATATATACCGGTATCCGGTACTTCCGGGAAAGGACCTCGGCCCCTTTCGTGTGATCGGTATGTTCATGCGTAATAAAGATGGCCTGAACCTTTGCCGGCGATAGCCCCAGCCTGGCCATTCTCCGTTCGGTCATCCGGCATGAAATGCCTGCATCCACCAGGATGGCACCCCCGTCATGACCGATATAATAACAATTCCCGTTACTGCCCGAATTGATGGATGCAAGGTATAGCGACATGCGGGCAAAGGTCGCTAAAATAATAACGAAACTGCCGGCACGGGGCCGGCAGTTTTGCGCACATTACTAACAACTGTATGGATATATAAAGAACGGGGGTGTTCAGATCTTGGATTTGTCCGGATCCTCCTTTTTATCATTAGGCGGAGGAGGAGGCGGTGGAGGCGGTGGAGGCGGTGTATCGGACGCATCAGGCGGGTACACCGACTCCCCGTGGACCTGCCCGTCAGGATTGACATATACCTTCATCCGTTTGTTGGGCGACATCTTTAACCTCTTCACCTTGCCAGGTTCACGAAGGATGATGACCTTGCTGTCGCGACGACCAAAAACGGGTCCGTCCTCCACATCAATGATGATCCGTTTTCCATGCTTCCGATCCTTGATCCTGTAACCGGTTATTTTATCCATCGGAATGTCACCGATCATGTCCGACAGTGTCTGGTCACGCCCGGCACGCCTCAGCATCCTCCGCTCACGATGAGGGACCGGCATGTCAAATGCTTCGGTTTCCAGGTCACCGGGAGCGGGAAGATCACCCTCCCAGTCAAATTCCAGGT
Source organism: uncultured Prolixibacteraceae bacterium (assembly GCA_964455285.1). Lineage (GTDB taxonomy): Bacteria > Bacteroidota > Bacteroidia > Bacteroidales > FEN-979 > CAIVAT01. Next base: position 30,447 of record CAYVVG010000046.1, on the reverse strand, counting down.
CCTTGAGTTTCTCCAGGTCTTTCATCGAATCACCGAAGGTTCGCCAGTCGAAATCATACGAAAAATCGCCTGGCATGCAGCGGAAATTCATCCGGGGATGCATGCCTTTGCCAAGACGGATCACCCGGTCGATCTCCCGTCGCAGGGAATCAGGCACGACCGAATCCGGGATCTCCAGGGTTGTATCGATCACGGTCTTTGTTCCATCGTCATCGGTGATGACTTTCATGATAATTTTTTTATGACCTTCCTTTTTCACCGGTTCCTGAGCGTTTCCTGGCCGGGTGAGAAAGATCGCGAGAACGGCTGCAGCAATGCAGGCAACGCTCCTGATCCGGGTGGTGGACTGATTCATGGGGACCTCCTGTTGTTTGGGTTTCGTTGGATGATGCAAAACTACATCGGCTAAGTAGCTGAATTTGTTAATCAAACGTTAAAGTTTCCTAAGGAAAAGTTAATCTGTTAACACCTCCGGTTGCCTTTCTTTACTTTTGCACCATGAACAAGCGACTTCTTTATCTCCTTATTGCTGGCATCTGCGTTTCCCTGCTCGGTATCGGGGTTGTTCAGTTCTTCTGGATACGCAACGCCCTCCATGTCAAGGAGTCCCAGTTCTCACGCAGTGTCAACGATGCGCTCAGCGGTGTGGTGACACGCATGGAAGCACGCGAAAACATGTCGTTTATCAGCCGGAACTTCGAAGGCGACAGCATTATGCGTATCGTGCAGGCCTTCACAAGGGATACCGGCTCCGCGGTCAAGGAACGGCTTGACTCCCTTCTCAGGGCCAATGACATGGCCCTCATCATGCCGGATCCCAATACAGGGGCGCAGATTCCGCCGCCACCCCCGCCTCCCCCGGCCAGAAAGCAGCGCAGACATCCAACCCCGTTGGCACCTTCAGGAAGGATCCGTTACTCCTACAGGTACAACGTATATCCACCCGGGACCACCATGTCCGACTCGGCCCTGCCCGACGTGGAGGCAGTCTTCCGCAAACTGCAGGAGATGAATATGGCCGAACTTAACTTCGACTGGGAAGATCAGTTTGCACGCCTCGACTCTTTCCTTTACATGAATGCCCCTGACATCCGCCGCCGGTTTGGTCCGGTAACGGAAGAAACCGATCCCTGGGAAGAAGGAGAAATCATCATCACAAACCCCGACCCGGCAAATCCGAACCCGATGGTTTTGTCGATACCGAAAGTATTGAAAATGATGCCGCAGAACCGACCGGCAGGAAAAGGACGGTACAATCGCACCGGGCGCGACAGCAGTATTCGGAAACTGGATGCGAAAGCCCGTAAGATCAGGGATGTGATCAAGGAAATGGCAATGGCCCTCGAAACCCGACCGGCACCCATCCAGCAACGCATCAATAAAAAAACCCTTCAGTCGACCCTGAGCAAGTCATTTCGCGACAAGGGCATTGATCTGCCTTTCGAATTCGCCGTGTATTCTCCCTCTTCCGACAGCAACCGATTTCCCATCCGGTCGGCCGGATTCAGGAGCGAATACGAAGATCAGAGCCATCATGTCTCCCTTTTCCCGAATGACCTGTTCCATAAATCCGACATGCTGATGGTCTATTTTCCCGGTCAGAAATCGCAGGTGCTTCGATCACTGTCGTGGTTGCTCACAGGTTCCATCCTGTTTACGCTGATCATCGTGCTCACCTCCGGAGGAAGCATCATCGTCATGATCCGTCAGAAAAAGATCTCCGATATCAAGACGGACTTCATCAACAACATGACCCACGAATTCAAGACTCCCATTGCCACCATATCCATTGCCGCCGATTCCATCAATAATCCCCGGGTGATCGCCGAACCCGATACCATCCGGAATTTCACCCGCATCATCAAGGAGGAGAACAATCGCATGAATACGCGGGTGGAACAGGTCCTTCAGATGGCCCTGCTCGACAGCCGCGACTTCAAGCTCAGAAAGGAACTGGCCGACTTGAACCACCTGATCGGCCGGACCGTAGAACACTACCGGCTGCAGGTGGAACGGCGGGAAGGCAGGCTCGTCGCCAGGCTCGAAGCAGGATTCCCCCTGGTAATAGCCGACGAGGACCATCTGAGAAATGTCCTGCTGAACCTTCTCGATAATGCCAATAAATATTCCCTGGCCAGTCCCGACATCGAAGTTTTCTCCTTTAACCGCTCCGGCCGGTATGTGTTTGGCGTGCAGGATAAAGGGTTGGGGATGAGTCACGACGCACAGCGAAAAGTGTTCGACAAATTTTACCGCGTAACTTCTGGAAATATTCATTCGATCAAGGGATTTGGACTGGGGCTCAGCTATGTAAAAGCGATCGTGCTGGCCCACCAGGGAGAGATCCGCGTCCACAGCGAACCCGGGCGGGGAAGCCGGTTTGAGATCAGTCTCCCCCTCGCCGACCATGGAACCCCCTCCGCCCCTCCCGAAGGATAATCCGTCAGAACAAACAGTATGAGCCATAAAATCAAAATTTTACTGGTCGAGGACGATCCCAATTTCGGATCGATCATGAAATCGTACCTGGAACTGAACGACTTTGAGGTCATCCTGAGGCCGGATGGAAAACAGGGTCTGACCGCCTTTGAATCCACTCCATTCGACATCTGCATCCTCGACGTGATGATGCCGGAAATGGACGGGTTCACCCTGGCCCGGGAGATCCGTAAACGACGAACCGACACTCCCTTCATCTTCCTTACGGCCAAGTCACTCAAAGAGGATATGCTCGAAGGTTTCCGCACCGGTGCCGATGACTATATCACCAAACCCTTCGACTCGGAGGTGCTTCTTTTCAAACTGCAGGCCATCCTCAAGCGGAAATTGCAGCAGGTTGAAGCCGATTCGGTTCCGAACGAGATGCAGATCGGGAAACTCACCTTCAACTTCAACCTGCGAACCCTCAGCTCGGGCGGTCAAACCCAGCAATTGTCGCCCAAGGAAGCAAGTTTGCTCCGGATGCTCTGTACGGCCAAAGAGGGGATCCTGCTCCGGAAGGATGCCCTGGAGAAGATCTGGGGGAACGATAACTACTTCAACGGGCGAAGCATGGATGTCTTCATCGCCAGGCTGAGAAAGTGCCTCAAAGCCGACCCTGCCATTGAGATCGTTAATATCCATGGCAACGGTTTCCGGCTGGTGACAGGTTGACCCTGCGCCACTTCCTCCATTTACCTGAGTCTGACCAACGCACCGGAGAACGGACTTTCCTGGTTTTTTGTTATTTTATTAACATTGTGAATTTTTTCACATTTAATTCTTGCACAGAAAATGAAATGGCTGTAATTTTGTCGCGCCATTAGAGAAAGAAATTCTCTATCGGAATGGAAATCAATATAATGAAAATTCTAGAGATTGTTTCACTGATTGAGGGCAACGTGATCACCGGAAGGGATCAACTGGAGGCGGAGGTAAACAAGGCATTCGCCTCCGATCTGATGAGCGATGTCCTGACCGTTAAAACCGACGGCCTGCTCCTGCTGACCGGGCTGGTCAATCTTCAGGCCATTCGCACGGCGGAGATGTCGGATATCGGGTGTGTGGTGTTCGTCAGGAACAAGCATGTGACCGACGAAATGGTCCGGCTTGCATCCGAGTCGAAGATCACACTCATCCAGAGTCCGTGTTCCTTGTACCGGGCCAGCGGTCTTCTTTTTCAGGCAGGGATCCAACCCGTTTTCTAAGATGTCAGGCGACCGGATGCATTTTGAATTTTCGGTGGAGGGAGGAAACTTTTCCCGTGCAGGGTTCCCTTCGAGTGAAGTAAAAAAAACACTCAAGCACCTGGATATCGACGGGCAGGTGATCAAACGCACAGTGGTCGCCCTGTATGAAGCCGAAGTCAACATCGTGGCGCATGCCTACCGGGGTGTCATCGCCGTGGATATCGACCCCGAAAGGATCAGGATCGTCCTGACCGATGAGGGGCCGGGGATCCCCGACATCCCTAAAGCCATGGAGATCGGTTATTCAACCGCGTCGCAAGAAGTCAGGGAGATGGGTTTCGGCGCCGGAATGGGTCTCTCAAACATGAAAAACAACACCGATAAACTGGAGATCACCAGCCAGGTCGGTTCGGGAACCACGGTCGAGATCATCAACTACTTTTCCATCCAGGCATGACAACAAGGGAATTGACCGACTTTCATCATGCCATCCGCTTCCGCGAGGACATCTGCACGGGGTGCTCACATTGCATGAATATCTGCCCCACGGAAGCCATCCGGGTCAGAAACGGGAAGGCCCATATGAAGCCCAATCGTTGCATTGACTGCGGCGAGTGTTTCAGGGTTTGCCCGGTGGGAGCGATCACGGTTGAACAGGATGACTTTGGCCGGATCCGCGATTACAGGGCCCGGGTGGCACTGGTGCCTGCAGTTTTTTCGGGTCAGTTCCCGGAGAGCGCCGGACCCGGCGACATCCTCGCTGCCATCCGGGCGTCGGGCTTCACCCATGTGTTCGAAGTGGAAGAGGGGGTTCCGTTCCTGCTGGAGAAGTACCGGGAGTACCTGGCCGGGCACCCGCAGGTCAGGCCCCTGATCTCTCCCTTCTGTCCGGCAGTGGTAAGGCTGATCCAGGTAAAATTCCCCACCCTTACCGGGCACATCATCCCAATGAAAGCACCGGTCGACATCACCGCATTGCATGCCCGGAAAGTACTGGCCGCCGAGGGTTTCCGGCCGGAGGAAACGGGGATCTTCTATGTCACCCCCTGTGCGGCGAAAATTGTGGCGGTCAGAAGCCCTGTCGGAGAAAACCAATCGGCCGTGGATGGAGTGATCAGCTTGCAGTATCTCTACAATAAAGTATACAGACACCTTCGCGAAAAGAGTTTCCGGGTGGACGGGCAAAGGCCCGTTCGATTATCCCGCGATGCCGTTTGCTGGAGCCTCACCCACGGAGAGGCCGGGCCGGTGAAACCGGCGCACAGCCTGGCCATCGACGAGATCAACAATGTCATTGAGTTTCTCGAGAAGGTTGAGAACGATGAGATCGATGGGATCGATTTTCTCGAACTCCGCGCGTGCGACGAAAGCTGCCCGGGCGGCATCCTTTGTCCGGCCAACCGCTTCATGACCGCCGACCGGATGCGGAAGCGATCCATGGAATCCGTCGAATATGAAACAGCCGGCTCCTTCGATCTTGCCGACACCCGGATCACCACGGCGCCGATCGAGCCACGCTCGATGATGAAACTGGACGACCAGGTCGCCGGGGCGATGGTAAAAATGAAACGCATGTATGAACTGAACCGGGCTCTTCCCCAGGTGGACTGCGGCATATGCGGCGCTCCGACCTGCCGGGCCCTGGCCGAAGACATCGTGCAGGCAGAATCCAGCCTGCGTCAGTGCATCTTTGTTCAGAAAATACTCGAACAGAACGACAAACTCGATATCCGGGAATCGGTCCGGATCATGCGCTCCATCTGGAGCGAAAAGAAACTGGACCGGAATGCCGTCAGGGCTGAATTCCCCGATACACAACCGATCACAGGAGGACAGTAAATGAATGTAAAGACCATCCAGGAAAAACTCGGACTCACCGTCTTCAACGGTGGTCAGGCGCTCGAGAGAGAAGTCACCGGGGGCTACACCTGCGACCTGCTGAGCGATGTCATGGGTCATTCCCGTGCAGGCTCCGTCTGGATCACCCTTCAGACCCACCAGAACGTCATTGCCATTGCATCGCTGAGAGAACTGCCGGCCGTTCTCCTGGTGAAGGGGTTCCGCCCTGATCCCGGAATGCTGGCGCATGCCGTGGAGGAAAATATCGCAGTGCTGGGAACCTCCGAAGATGCCTTCACCGCAACCGGCCGCCTGTACCAGTTACTGCAGCCCCGATGATCACCCTCAGGGCCGACCTGCATATTCACACCCTTCTGTCGCCCTGCGGCGATCTGGAGATGACCCCGGCGGCCATAGTCGGGCAAGCCCTGGCAAAGGGCCTGCAGATCATCGGGATCGCCGACCACAACTCTACGCGCCAGGCCCCGCTTGTCAGCAAGATCGGGACGGCTCGCGGGCTTCTTGTGCTCTGTGGGGCGGAAGTGACCACCCGTGAGGAGGTGCACTGCCTGGCCTATTTCCCTGATGACCCGGCCCGGGAAACGTTTCAAAAATTTCTCGACCGCCGCCTGCCCGACATTGCGTGCGATCCTTACCGTTTCGGCCATCAGGTGCAGGTGGATGAACAGGAGAACATTGTTTTCACAGAGAAGAGGTTGCTGATCGCGGCAATTGACGCCGGGATCGACGAGACGGAAGCCGAGGTTCACCGGCTGGGGGGCATTTTCATCCCCGCCCACATCGACCGCCCCCGCTTCAGTTTGATCAGCCAGTTGGGGTTCATCCCTTCCGGGCTGAAGGCCGATGCCCTGGAGGTAACCGCAGCCATGCCGGGAAACCAGATCCTTAACTCCTGCCCCGGCAGCCATGCGGCAGCCATGATCGCAGGATCCGATGCCCATTGCCTCCGTCAGATCGGCAGCCGGAGTACCAAATTCATCGTCAGGGAGGCCACATTCCGCGAACTCTCTCTCGCTTTAAAGGGTGCGGGAGGAAGATCGATAAAAATAATATCTTAAACTGTGAATTTAATAACAAAGTGAAATAAATAACAATAAAAGTTGTACTTTTGCCGTGAAAGATTTGTCGATGCATATCATGGATATTCTGCAAAACTCTGTTCGCGCCGGGGCCTCTTCTGTCCGGCTTGACATCGTGGAAGATACATCCGCGCATGCATTGACACTGACCCTGACCGATAATGGAAAAGGCATGAGGGAAGCCGAGGCCATGCAGGCCCCGGATGCATTCTTCACCACACGTTCAACCCGCCGGGTGGGACTGGGATTACCCCTGTTGAAGCAAAACGCCGAACGCACGGGAGGATATTTTTCACTGGAAAGCAAGCCGGGAAAGGGTACAAGGGTTCAGGCCGGGTTTGTGACCAGCCATCCCGACCGGCTCGTACTGGGTGATGTGCCCGGGGTGTTCATGCTGACGGTGGCCTCCCATCCCGCCGTCGGTTTTGAATACAGACACAGGGTTGATGGCAGGTGTTTCCGGTTATCGACATCTGAGATCCGGCGGATGCTTCCGGGGATCTCTCCCGGGGACCCGGCGGTTTATTCCTACCTGAAAGAAATGATCGGCGAGCACCTCTCCTTGATCGGTGTATCGCTGCATGCATAAACAAGACAATAAAACACATATGGAAAAAATCAAATCACTGGCGGAACTGAAAAAAATGCAGGAAAACCTGCGCGCCAGGATCGACTTGCGGGAAAAGAGCAATGATCCGGAATCCCGCATCCAGGTCAAGGTGGCGATGGCCACCTGCGGCATCGCCTCGGGTGCAAAGGAAGTTATGGAGGTTTTTATCGAAGAATTCGGAAAACGCAACATCGATGCGGTGGTCACCCAAACCGGATGCATGGGATATTGCTATGCCGAACCCACCGTGGAGATCACCCTGCCGGGCCAGGAACCCATCACTTTCGGGTATGTCGACGGGAAAAAGGCGAGCAGGATCATCGATAAATACATCCTGAACAACGAACTTGTTGACGGCATCATCCCGGTCAACTACGAATCGATCCATCACAAATAGCAGCGGAGGGAACACACATGGGAAAGATCAAATATCACATGCTGGTTTGCGGGGGAACAGGTTGCCAGGCTTCGCAGAGCGAAGAGATCCTGAAGAACCTCCAGGAAGCGATCAAAATCAAAGGGCTGGAGAATGAAGTGCAGGCCATAAAAACCGGGTGCTTCGGATTCTGTGAAAAGGGTCCCATCGTCAAGATGATGCCCGACAATACATTTTATACGCAGGTGAAGCCATCCGACTGCAACGATATCCTGGAGGAGCATATCATCAAAGGCAGGAAAGTTCAGCGGCTCCTCTACACCAGTCCCGAAACAGGAGATAAAGTCAGCGATTCGAAGCACATGGGTTTCTACAAGAAACAACTGCGGATCGCCTTGCGCAATTGCGGTGTGATCAACCCGGAGAATATCGACGAGTACATCGCCCGTGACGGTTACCAGGCCCTTGGCAAAGTATTGACCGAAATGACCCCGGAAGCCACCATCGCACTGCTGAAAAAATCGGGGTTGCGTGGCAGGGGCGGTGGCGGATTCCCCACCGGGCTCAAATGGGAGATCACCCGCGCCGTCAAGGCGGATCAGAAATACGTGGTTTGCAATGCCGACGAAGGTGATCCGGGTGCATTCATGGACCGTTCGGTCCTCGAGGGCGACCCTCATTCGGTGCTGGAGGCGATGGCAATCAACGGATACTGCACGGGAGCCGACAAGGGGCTGATCTACATACGCGCCGAATACCCGCTGGCCGTCGAAAGACTGAAGATCGCGATGCGCCAGGCCCGTGACTACGGACTTCTTGGCAATGATATACTTGGTACCGGATTCAATTTCGACATCGATATCCGGTATGGAGCGGGGGCCTTTGTTTGCGGGGAGGAAACCGCGCTTATCCATTCCATGGAGGGATTGCGGGGTGAGCCAACCGTAAAACCGCCGTTCCCCTCCGAATCGGGATACCAGGGCGCCCCTACCAACGTGAACAATGTGGAGACGTATGCCAACATACCGGTCATCATCAACCAGGGAGCCGATTGGTTTGCCGCGATCGGCACCGAAAAATCGAAAGGCACCAAGGTTTTTGCACTGGCAGGCAAGATCAATAATGTGGGTCTGATCGAAGTGCCGATGGGCATCACCCTGCGTGAGGTGATCTTCGAAGTTGGCGGCGGCATCAAAAACGGGAAAAAGTTCAAAGCGGTGCAGACAGGAGGACCGTCGGGCGGCATGCTGACCGAGAAAAACCTCGACACACCGATTGATTACGACAATCTTATTGCAGCCGGCTCTATGATGGGCTCCGGGGGGATGATCGTCATGGATGAGGATGACTGCATGGTGGGGATGGCCAAATTCTACCTCGAGTTCACCGTCGAGGAGTCATGCGGAAAATGTTCGCCCTGCCGGATCGGCAATAAACGACTATTTGAGCTCCTGGAGAAAGTGACCGGTGGTGAAGCCGTGATGGAGGATCTCGACAAATTGCGCAACCTCAGCCAGGTGATCAAAGACACATCGCTTTGCGGTCTCGGGCAGAGCTCTCCGAATCCCGTGCTCTCCTCGCTCGACAATTTCTACCATGAGTACATCGAGCATGTGAAAGAAAGGAAATGCCGGGCAGGCAATTGCAAGTCGCTGATGCAGTACCTCATTATCGCGGAAAATTGCATCGGATGTACACTGTGTGCACGGAATTGTCCGGTCGACGCCATTTCCGGCGAACGCAAGCAGGCACACCTGATCGACCAGTCCAAGTGTATCAAGTGCGGCGCCTGTATGGAGAAGTGTAAGTTCAACGCGATCATCATTAATTAGGAGGAGGCTGACATGGATATGATTAAACTGACCATTGACGGAAAGGTTGTCGAGGTCGAAAAAGATACAACGATTTTAAAAGCCGCCCGTACGGTGGGCATTGAGATACCGACCCTGTGCCATTTCGAACTGAAGGACATGATGATCGAAAACCGGCCCGGCGGATGCCGCATCTGCGTGGTGGAGGTGTCGGGCCGCCGCAACCTGGCACCGGCTTGTTGCACCAATGTTGTCGAAGGCATGGTGGTCAACACCCATTCGATCCGCGTGCTGAACGCCCGCCGGACTGTTCTTGAGTTGATCCTTTCCGACCATCCGGCCGAGTGTCTGACCTGCGCAAAATCGGGGAACTGTGAATTGCAAACCATGGCCCAGCAGCTTGGCGTGAGAGAGATCCCTTTCCAGGGGGCTCAATCGACATACCGGAAAGACACCTCTCCTGCCATCATCCGCGATGTGGACAAGTGTATCATGTGCCGCCGCTGTGAGATGATGTGCAACGAAGTTCAGACGGTAGGCGCCCTGTCGGCAGTGAACCGGGGTTTCATGGCCGTTGTCGCCCCTGCTTTCGAAATGAATCTGGAGAAATCACCCTGTACCTATTGCGGACAGTGTGTGTCGGTATGCCCTACGGGCGCACTGACCGAAGTGGATCACTCCCGCAACGTGATCAATGCATTGGCCGACCCCGCCCGGACGGTGGTCGTACAAACTGCCCCGGCCGTCAGGGCGGCGCTGGGAGAAGAATTTGGCCTCGAGCCAGGCACCCTTGTAACGGGAAAGATGGTCGCAGCACTGCGACGACTTGGATTTGACTACGTGTTCGACACCGATTTCGCTGCCGACCTGACTATCATGGAAGAAGGAAGCGAGCTTCTCGACCGTCTTACCCGTTACTTAAAGGGTGACAAAACCGTAAAACTGCCGATCCTCACCTCATGCTGCCCTGGCTGGGTGAATTTCTTCGAGCACAACTTTCCCACTCTGATGGACATTCCGTCGTCGGCCAAGTCGCCGCAACAGATGTTCGGGCCGATCGCCAAGGAGTATTTCGGAAAGAAACTGGGCATCGACCGCAAGAACATGGTCGTAGTCTCGATCATGCCCTGCCTAGCCAAGAAATATGAGTGCCAGCGGGATGAGTTTAAGGTTGATGGCGATCCCGACGTCAATTTCTCCCTTTCGACCCGTGAACTGGCTCAGCTTATCAAGCAGGCCAATATCGATTTCAAGAGCCTTCCCGACGAAGAGTTCGACAATCCGCTCGGAGAATCCACGGGTGCCGGGGTTATCTTCGGAAACACGGGTGGCGTTATTGAAGCTGCCTGCCGGACTGCCTACGAACTATACACCGGAAAGAAACTCGAAAAGGTGGAATTCAATGAGCTGCGCGGGTTGGATAACATCCGTCATGCGACCATTGACTTCGATGGCCTGCCCATCCACATCGGCATTGCCCACGGACTTGGCAACGCGAGGAAACTGTTGGAAGACGTGGAGGCCGGAAGAAGCGAATTTCATGCCATCGAGATCATGGCCTGTCCGGGAGGATGCATCGGGGGAGGTGGACAGCCCTATCATCACGGTGATTCGGAGATCATTAAAAAACGGGCGGCGGCCATTTACAGGGAAGATGCCGGCAAACCCATCCGAAAGTCCCATGAAAACCCATTCATCATTGAGCTCTACAAGGAATTCCTGGGCAAACCCCTGAGCGAAAAATCACATCATCTTCTTCACACCCACTACTTCGATAAGAGTGCGGGTGTATTTGTGGAAGAATAAACTGTGAATTGAAGAACCTTAAGTGTACAAGCAATGGCAAAGATCAAGTTATCCGACAGGAAAGTACAGGAACTGAAAGAGGTCTGCAAATCCTTCCGCAACGACAAGGGCGAGCTGATCAACGTGCTGCATAAAGCCCAGAGCCTATTTGGGTATCTCCCGGCCGAAGTACAGGAAGTGATCGCCAAGGAACTCAACGTTTCTGTGGCACACGTGTACGGGGTGGTCACCTTCTATTCTTTCTTCACGATGACCCCGAAGGGAGAACATCCCATCTCTATTTGTCTGGGTACCGCCTGTTACGTGCGCGGTGCCGAGAAAGTGCTCGAAGAGTTTCGCCGGCTGCTGAAAATACAGGTCGGTGAAACCACTCCCGATGGCAAGTTCTCACTCAGCTGCCTGAGGTGCGTAGGTGCATGCGGGTTGGCACCGGTCGTGATGGTCGGTGAGAAAGTTTACGGCCGGGTGGCCCCCGACGGTGTCAAAGACATCATGGCCGAATATAACAATTAGCTGTTTTTTCGGGGTAAAACATCCCGGTGAAGGCCTGCCGAAGGTTCCGGCGGGCTTTTTTATTCGGCGGGTGAAAAGAGGCAGGTTCTCAAGGTCAGAAAAACTTCATGGTGACCTCTTTGAGGTATCTTTCCTCCAGGGTTCGCGTGATCCGGTGAACAACCGTGCGACGTAACTCCAGTTCCACAGGCAACGTAGGATCCTGGTGAGCGGTGTTGATGTTGGTCCCCACCAGGAAATGGATCTCGTCCGAATCGAGGAGGTACCTGACGATCTGGTCGGCCGGGCCTTTACCCAGCGTGTAGTTGTTATTGTATTTCTTCAGCAGTTCACTCACCTTACTCAGGGTCAGGATTCCTTCGGTGATCAGTTCGACGCCCTCCATGTGAGAAACCGGAGGTAATTCAGGGTCGAACCTCTCGATGCTGTCGGTGATGGTCGTCCCCCACTCACGGGCGACCATGTCTGCCGTTGTCGCGCCGCAAATGATCTTTTTCCCTTCAAATTGCCGCAGGAGCCCGGTGAACATGGTATCCAGTTCCGGATCCGTCGGAGGCCCCGAGAAGATCATCAGTTTCCTTGGTTCCCTGAAATAGATCACCCCGCAACTGATATCATCGAGCGGATGGAAATTGTCGTTCTGGTTTGCCTTGTTCACAACCCGTGTTCCAAGTTTTACCGCCGATATATCGGCTTCATCATGGATCGCCTCCTCAAGAAATTGCTGCAGATGTTCATGCCCCCATCCCATGGGATATTTTTCACTTCCCAGCCCTGATTGCGTGACCCCATCGCTGCAAAAGATTATGCGATCCTCTTTCTGCGGCCGGAACGTGGCGGTAAGCACCTCGCGGCCGGCATTCCGGTCGCCGGCGACCACCACGCAGTTCCACTCCGGTTCGAACAACCGGGCGCCTCGCATGACCAGGGTCTTCGGGTTTTCGTGCTCCAGGATGCGGACCTCTCCTTCCGTGTCGATCTCCACAATGGTAAACGTAGAGTAGTTCATCTTTTTCACACTGTCGACCGGCAATGTCTTCATGATGATCTCGGTGCTTTTTTCGACGCTTTTGTGTTCACGGGTAAAATTGACGGCAAGGGTGGCGGTAAGGGTGGCCAGCATGTTCGCTTTTATGCCATGGCCCATGCCGTCGGATAAAACCACGATGATCCGCCCCTCCTCTTTGATCCGCCGGGAGAGGAACACGTCGCCGCAAACCCGTTCGTCGCCGTGGGATTTCTGCTGGCAGTTAACCTCGATATAAAACTTTTCGTCCACGGTGAACCATCTTACGTATCCTTCTTCTCCGGGTTTTTATAGGACTCGATCACAGAATTGAGCATCTGTTCGGTCCGTGCAGCTCCTTCGCCAAGCAGGTAAGCGATTTTCTGAACCATGTCGAAATTCTCATCGACCACCTCGGTCAGCCGGGTGACGATCTGTTCTTTTCTGACCTCCGGGATATACATGTCTCGCAGGATCCCTCCCACATACTTATGGCTGCGGATCGGAAAGATGGAGACGCCCAGTTTGATCTCACCGAACGGCACGTCGCGGTTCTCAATGGCCTCATCGGTAGAGAGCACATAAGAGAACATCTTGTAGAAATGTACCGGAAGCATGGATTTCAGGTCGGCTCCGACCAATCCCGGGATCACCTCGTCAATCAGCGCAGCCTCTTCGCCGATGATGCGGATAAAAGCTTTGTTGCTTTGATAGATCTTCAGATCTTCGTCGACGATGACAACCCCAGAGATCAGGTTCTGCATCATTGTGGCAATGATCTCTGCCGACTCCTTCTGGGCCTCCTGCTCATGACGGGCTTTTTCTTCCGATTCCTTGAGGGCTGCCTTTGTCTTCGCCAGGTTTTCGTTTGTTGTGCGCAGGGTTTGTATGTACTCCTGCCTGTTTTTCCCGCTGAAGACATGGCACATCTGGGTGGTAGCGAGTCCCTGGGAAATGGCGATGGCCAGGTCGCGGCAGTTGGAATATCCGCACGATTCACACCCTACCTGGCTGTGTGCATGACCTTCGCGGTCGATCAATTTCAATACTCCTTCGATTTTTTCGTCGTCGGGCACCGGAAGCCGCTGATCATCAGGTTCAAACTGCCTGGAGAGGTCGAGATCGCTCAATGCCATGCAATCGTTTTCCCAGGTCTCTTTGTCGAATGTCTGCAGGCGTTTGTTCGCGTAATCGGTAACCAGGGTCATGCGGAGGAATTTCTCCCCTCCGGCTGATGTCCCGGGTCCCATCAGGCATCCCTCATCATAGAACAGGTTGAAATTCCTTCGTATGTGCTCGATGCGGGTATCGAATTCCCTAACAGCACGGACCATGTTATTCCTTCCCTCTGTGGTGATCACGCTGCCGGTGAGAAGATCTTCATTGATCCCGGCGGCCTGGATGATGCCGTTGCTGATGGGGTACAACGATCCCCGGTAACCCAGGGGCGGATCAAAATCGGAAAACTCAACATGGCTTTCCCGGATGTCGAACTCCTCAAAAAGCTGCCGGAGTTCAACGAAGGTGAGCACGGCGTCGATGCGTGCATCGCCATCAAATCTCAGGGCATCATCCTTGGCTGAGATGCAGGGGCCGATGAAAACAACATCCGTGTCGCGTCCGTATTTTCGCCGGACCACCCTGGCGGATGCCACCATGGGAGAGACTACCGGGGCCAGGTTGCTGATCAGGCCGGGATAGTATTTCTCAATAAAGGCGACGACCGAGGGGCAGTTGGCGGTAATATGGAATTTTCCCCGGAAATGTTCGAACAGATCGCGGTATCTGGAAGCTACCAGATCGACCCCGAAGGATGCTTCGACGACATAGGAAAAGCCGAGTTGCCGGATCATCTCGACAAATTTGCGGTAATCGGTTATATCGTGAAATTCGCCCGAAATGGTGGGATCACATACAGCGGCCACCCGGCTGCCCGAAGCCAGCAACTGTTTGACCTCTTCAATTGAACTCCGGTAGGAAATGGCAGCGGGTGAGCAAGCTCGGTAGCAACTGCCGCAACCGATGCAGCGTGAGGGGATGATGGTGGGGAATTCATTCGATTCATCGACACGGATCGCCTTTACCGGACAAATCCTGACGCAGGCGTAGCATTTGATACAGGCAGCGTGATCGATCCTGAATAGCGGCTCCCGTTCCATGTCGTTATTTGTGTCAAATGTAACCATTCTGACCGTACCTTATATGCCTCACCGGAAAATTTCACCAAAAACCAGCCTGAAAATATTTGTTTATTTATTCACATTGCTAAATTTTTCACAAATAAATCTTTCATTTTTAAGATTTCTTATTAATTTTGTACTTCTGATAAGATGTTACCATAAGCCATGAACAAGGAGAACCTGGATAAAATCCTTGCCGCCTATCCTGCCAACCGCAAGGAAGGTCTGATCCCGCTCTTACAGGATATGCAGGCCGAATTCGGTTACCTGACCGATGAGCTTCTGGAGGTTGCCGGACAGTACCTTAACCTCCCCTCGAACAAAGTTTACGGGGTTGCCACGTTTTATGATCAGTTCCGTTTCAGACCACTCGGGCATGTCCATATCCGGATCTGCCGGGGCACAGCCTGTCATCTTTACGGTTCGCATACTTACCTGGCCGAACTGGAAAAGCAGCTCGTCGTCAGAAAAGGTACCACGCGGAAGGACCGCCGGGTAAGCCTCGAAGTGACAGATTGCCTGGGAGCATGCGATTCAGCGCCGGTGGTCATTGTCAACGGGGTTCGTCACACCCGGGTGGCTGCTGCAGATCTTGAACGAATCATCCGTTCCTTAAAAGAAAAAAACGAATAAGATGACCTCCCCTTCCAGTCGCGAAACCACCGAATTCCTGATCGAGAAGATCATCAAGAACTATTCGAACATCTTCGACAAGGCCACCACGGAGCGTCTTTCACTGATGCGCCGGACGCGGACGATCAAACCGGTGATCTATATTGGCACCGGAAGTTGCGGATTGATGGCAGGTGCCGGAGAGGCGCTCGAGGCTGTCGAGGCTTACCTGACCCGCAACAGAATGGATGCAGAGGTGGTCAGGGTGGGCTGTATCGGGCTCTGTTCAGCCGAGCCGGTCGTCGACGTGCAATTGCCCGGCAAAGCAAGGCTCTCTTTCCACCATGTGACGGCCGAAAAGGTGGAAGATCTGCTGAACGCCATCTTCCATCATACCCTTCTGCCCGACCTGGTGTTGGGTCAGTACCGCCAGGAATCGCAGGAAACATGGGCAAATATCCCGCTGATCGAGCATCTTCCCTTCTTTTCCCGGCAACACCGGATCGTCCTTCGCAATGCGGGCATGACCTCGCCATGGAACATCGAAGACTACATAGTCCTGGGGGGATACAAGTCTCTCTATAAGACCGTCCTGAACTACCCGCCCGACAAGGTTTGTGATATCATTGATGAGAGTGGATTAAGGGGACGTGGCGGCGGCGGATATCCCACCGGAAAAAAATGGATGGTCACCCTGGGCACCGGAAGCGATCAGAAATACCTGATATGCAATGCCGAGGAGTCAGATCCCGGCGCATTTATGAACCGCATCATCATCGAAGGGGATCCCCACCGGGTGATTGAAGGGATGGCCATTGCCGCTTATGGTGCGGGAGCCAATAAAGCCTATATTTATTTGCGGTCGGACTACGAGGAGTCGATCAAGATATTCGAACAGGCTCTCATCCAGGCCCGGGAGTACGGATTCCTGGGTGAAAATATCTTTGGCAGCGGGTTCAGCCTTTCCATCCGGATCAGCCAGGGTGCCGGTGCTTTCGTTTGCGGAGAAGAAACCGCGCTGATCGCCAGCATCGAAGGACGCCGGGGGCAGCCGCAGGCAAAGCCCCCCTACCCTGCCGAGAAGGGTCTTTTCGGTCATCCAACGGTCGTCAACAACATTGAAACCCTGGCTAACGTACCCTCGATCATTGAGAACGGGCCATCCTGGTTCAGGTCGGTAGGAACTGCCGAGAGCAAAGGCACCAAACTGATCAGCATTGCCGGGAAGGCGGAACATACGGGGTTCGTCGAGGTACCGCTGGGCATGGACCTCGGCGACATCGTGAACAACATCGCCGGTGGTGTCAGGAACGGGAAGAAGCTCAAAGCGGTTCAACTTGGAGGTCCTTCCGGTGTGTGCATCCCGGCCGACCATCTGAGCATGCCCATTGCCTTCGAAACGGTTCATGACATCGAATCATCGATGGGATTGGGAGGTTTGATCGTACTCGACGAGGAGACCTGCATGGTCGATCTTACCCGGTATTTCATGGAGTTCCTTCAACACGAAAGTTGCGGCAAATGCATTCCCTGTCGTGAAGGAACCCGGCGGATGCTGCAGATCCTCGACGAGATCACCCGCCGGCCGCGCGAGGAAGAATCGCATGAAACGCTGACAAGGTTCAAAGGGGTTGTTGAGATGGAGAGCCTGGCCGGGGTGATCCATGACACATCGCTGTGCGGACTCGGGCGCAATGCGCCCAACCCGGTCACCTCGGCACTGAAGTGGTTCCGCGACGAATTCGAAGAGCATATCTTCGACCGGAAATGCCGCGCCGGCGTCTGCCACGACCTCCGCACCTACATCATACTTGCCGATGTCTGCAACGGGTGTAATATCTGCCAGAAGAAATGTCCCGAACAAGCGATCATCGGCACCGCCAAATCACCGCATTTCATCATCGAAACCAAGTGCACGGGATGCGGTATATGCTTTGAAGCCTGCAAATTCAACGCGATCTATTACAAATAACCCGACGATGCAATTCGAGATTGAGATAAACAACCAGCGGGTTTCGGCACGAAGAGGGGAGACCATTAAAAATGTCCTTGACCGGATCGGGATCCATATTCCCACCCTGTGTTACATGAACGGGTTCACCCCTACCGGAGGTTGCCGGATGTGTGTGGTCGAGGTTGACGGAATGCCCGAACTTGTTCCCTCCTGTTCTTACCCCGTATCGGAATGGATGAAGATCAGCACGCACTCTCCGCGCGTTCTGAAAGCGCGGAAAACCATCGTTGAACTGCTGCTCGCCAATCATCCCGACGATTGCCTGTATTGCGACCGAAACGGGGTATGCAGTTTACAGGACCTGGCCGAAGAGATGAATGTGCGTGAACGCAAATATCACGGGCGTAGAAATGTCATCCCGATCGATCACAGCTGCCCGTCGATCGTCCGCGATCCGGCCAAGTGTCTGCTTTGCGGCCGTTGCATCCGGGTTTGCGACGAAGTGATCGGTGCCGGGGCCATCGACGTGATCGGACGCGGCAGCGAGAGCCGGATCGGCACCTCTTACAACAAGGGGCTGAATGCCCGCACGTGTGTCAAGTGCGGACAGTGTATCATGGTCTGCCCGACCGGAGCCATCACCGAGAAGGCAGACCTGCAGGTCATCATCGATGCCCTTCACGACAGCAGGCTATACCCCGTGATCCAGTTCTCCCCCACCGTTCCCGCCTCCATCGGCGAAGATTTCAACCTCAAGGCCAGCAAAGACATTCTGAACCTCCTGCGGGCCGCGCTGAAACGGATGGGATTCCGCCAGATCTTCGACACCTCGATGGCGGCCGACCTTACGATCATGGAGGAGGCCGCCGTGTTTGCTGCCCGTTATGAAAAAAACGAAAGACTGCCCCTCCTGACCTCGTGCTGCCCCTCGTGGGTCAAATATGTGGAAGAGACGCGCCCTCAACTGCTTCCATACCTTTCAACCACCCTGTCGCCCCAGCAGATGATGGGCCGGCTGATCAAGAATTACATCACCACCTCGGCCAGTCAGAAGCCTGAGAACGTTTTTGTCGTGTCGGTGATGCCCTGTACGGCAAAAAAATATGAAGCAGACCTTGACCGCATGAAAGACGGCACCCACCGGTATGTGGATGCCGTGATCACCACGCGCGAGTTTGCCCGGCTCATCCGGCTCATGGGCATTGATTTCAGCGGGCTGGAACCCGAACCCAGCGACACACACTACGGGATCCGGAGTGCTGCAGGCAACCTGTTCGGGATTTCAGGGGGACATCTGGAGGGATTGGTGCGGACCATACACCAGTTCATCACCGGACAGGAGATGAGCAACCTGAAGATCAACGAGCTGCGCGGACTGAAAAACCGCAAGGAGGCCAAGGTAAGGATTGGAAAAAACACGATCGGAGTGGTTGCCATCAGCGGGATGGCTGCATTTAAAGCCCTGGCCGATGACATAGAAGCCGGGCGTGAGCCGGCCCGGATCGTTGAGCTTATGGCTTGTCCCAACGGATGCATCAACGGGGGCGGACAAAGACTCCATCCTGAAGAGAAGAACCTGAAAGCGAGGATGAAAGCAATCTATGACGTTGACGAGGAAGAGATGATCCGGGTGTCTCATAAAAACCCGGTAATCGTGGACTTATACGAAAGGTTCCTGGCCAGGCCCGCCAGTGAGCACAATATGGAACTGTTGCACTGCAACAGGATGACCGGAATGGAATCATGAGCCAGACATTTCACCGGCAACTCGTATTCACCCTGAAGGATCTCTGCCGGGTTTGCTATACGTGTGTTCGGGAGTGCCCCGTAAAGGCCATCAAGATCATCAACGGACAGGCCGAAGTGATCAATGACCGCTGCATCGGATGCGGAAACTGTGTCAGGGTATGCAGCCAGGGAGCGAAGATCCCGCTGCGATCGGTCGATCCGGTTCTGTCACTGCTGAAGTCGGAAAGCCGCATCGCCGCCTGCATTGCGCCCAGTTTCCCTGCCGAATTCGATGATATCGGCGACCACCGCATGCTAGTCGGGATGATCCGCCGGCTCGGCTTTGACCTGGTCACCGAGGTATCCTTCGGTGCCGATGTGGTGGCCCGGGAATATGAAAAAAGGATCAAGAGCGACTCAGAGGAGGGAACGATTTCGTCGGATTGCCCGGCCATTGTCTATTTCATCCGCCATTACCATCCCGAGCTTACCGACAGCCTGGCCCCATTTGTATCGCCGATGGTCGCCATGACCCGAGTGCTGCGGCATCTCCACGGAGAGGCCCTGAAAGTCGTGTTCATCGGCCCCTGTTTTGCAAAAAAGGCAGAAACCGACGAAGTGGATGAAGTGCTCACTTTCGTGGAGCTACGCGACATGTTCAGCCACCTGGACATTCGCCCCGAAGACACGGAGCCATCGGACTTCGACCCTCCCCACAGCGCCAAGGGTGCGATATTCCCCATCAGCCGGGGTCTCTATTATACGGCCAACAGCCAGGAAGCGATTCCCGAGGAGCGGGTGGTCATTGCCGAGGGACGGGTCAACTACAAGGAGGCGATCCGGGAATTCGAAGAGGGATTTATCCGCGACAAGCACCTCATGCTCCTGTGCTGTGAAGGTTGCATCATGGGGCCCGGAACCTCGCCGGGGGGGCGCAGGTACGCCCGAAGCACGAGGGTGGGCGATTATGTGAGCGGGAAACTTGACTGTCTGGACCGGGAAGCCTGGGAACGCGACATGGAACAAAGCCGGTCCATAGATTTCTCGAGGGGCTTTGCGCCCGAAGACCGGCGGCTTCCTCCTCCCGACCACGCGAAAGTTCTTGCTGCTCTGCAGTCGATGGGAAAATTCGAGGACAAAGACCACCTCAACTGCGGGGCCTGCGGGTATGATACGTGCATTGACCACGCAAGCGCGATCGCGAACGGGCTGGCAGAATCGGAGATGTGCCTCCCTTACGCCATTGAGAAGCTTCACGATTCCATCAGCAACCTCAATGTTTCGAATGAAAAGTTGGCCAGGGCACGTGCCGCCCTTAAGCAATCTGAAAAGCTTGCGCACATGGGGCAGCTCTCGGCCGGCATCGCCCATGAGCTGAACAATCCGCTCGGAGTCATTACCATGTACAGCAATATCCTCATGGACGAAGCGCCCGAGGGGGACCAGGTGAGGGAAGATCTGAAACTCATTGTCGAACAGGCCGACCGGTGCAAAAAGATCGTAAGCGGCTTGCTCAACTTTGCCCGCAAGAACCAGGTGAACCTTACGGAGACCCATGTTGGCAAATTCATCCGGCACAGCCTTGATTCGCTCGTCAAACCCGAAAATGTGCAGTGCATTCTTGAAGAGGATATCGAAGACCCCATTGCCCGGCTCGATATTGACCAGATGATGCAGGTGCTGACCAACCTCGAGAAGAATGCCATCGAGGCCATGCCCGGCGGCGGGGAACTCCGGGTCAGGGTGCAGGGAAACGAAGATGAGGTGGTCTTTATCGTGTCGGATACCGGCACAGGGATTGCCAAAGAGAACATGGATAAGATATTCACCCCCTTCTTTACCACGAAAGAGATGGGCAAGGGAACCGGGCTCGGGCTTGCCCTGATTTACGGGATCGTCAAAATGCACAAGGGCAAGATCCATGTCGAATCGAACGCCGACGCGAGGCAGGGCCCAACGGGAACGACCTTCCGGATCACAGTGCCCAGGGGAACCTGACAGGCAATGCAAACCATGCAGGCAATTGTTGCGGGAATTTAAGAAACAGATGAGTCATACAACATTAAACACTTATTACCTTGAAACCTTCAAATTATACGATCCTGTTGGTCGATGACGACCAGGATTACCTGTTTCAGCTCCGGGTGCGGGTGGAGGGCTTTGGTTATAAAACCCTTTCCGCTGAAAGCCAGAAAGAAGCTGAAGAGATACTGGAGAAGACCAGGCCCGACCTGGCGATCCTCGACCTGATGATGGAGAACGAAGACAGCGGGTTCATCCTTTGCTATAAAATGAAAAAGAGGTATCCCGATGTCCCGATCATCATCGCCACAGGGGTCGCTGCGGAGACAGGGATCAGTTTTGACATCCTGAATGAGAATAATCGGAAATGGATAAAAGCGGACCGTTTTCTGGAAAAAGGGATCCGGTCGGAAAGGCTGAAGGAGGAGATTGAGAATTTATTGTTAAAAAATAACAAGTAAGTTCTGGTTTCTGGTATTTAGGTTATATTTGAGGTGAGATAAATTCTATGCCAACACTCAAAATACTTGTAGTCGACGATGAGCCGGGCATCCGCAGCGGTGTTACACGAATCCTCAGGAATTTCAGGGTCGACTATCCCTTCATGGATGAGGCGTATGAATTCGAGGTCATGGAGGCGGCAACCGGGGAGGCCGGGATTGAGATCATCGAGACCAATTCGCCTGATATCCTGTTGCTGGACAATAAACTTCCCGGCATCCAGGGAATCGAGGTGCTGGAATACATCAAGAAGAAGCAGAAGAGCATCATCGTGGTGATGATCACCTCTTACGCCTCTCTGGAGCTTGCGGTGAAAGCCACCAGCGACGGGGCCTACGATTTTATTCCCAAGCCATTTACCCCGCAGGAATTAAAATCCTCCATCGAGAACATCACAAAACGGGTTTTCCTCAAGAAGATGACCACCAGGCTGCAGGATACCGGGAAACAAATCCGTTTTACCTTTCTATCCGTTTTATCGCATGAACTGAAAGCCCCGCTCAATGCCATCGAGGGGTACCTGAAGATGATCCGCGAGCGACAGAACGGAATACGCCTGGAGGATTATGACGTTATGATTGACCGTTCGCTCGAACGGATCAAAGGAATGCGCAGCCTGATCCTTGACCTGCTGGATCTCACAAGGGTAGAATCGGGAAAGGTCAAGCGGAACATCTCCGAATTGGATCTGGGCGCCATCGCGCGGACGGCGATGGATACCATGCGTCCCTATGCCATTCAGCGCGACGTCAAACTCGAACTGAGCCTTCCGGAACCCATCCTGTACCCATCGGATGCCGAGGAGATGGAAATAATATTCAATAATCTGATATCCAACGCCATAAAGTACAATAAAGAGGGCGGAACCGTTGCCTGCACGATTAAAAAGCAGGACGACTGCCTGTTGATCCGGGTGGTTGATACAGGGATCGGAATGACTCCGGAGGACC
Organism: uncultured Prolixibacteraceae bacterium; assembly: GCA_964455285.1. Lineage (GTDB taxonomy): Bacteria > Bacteroidota > Bacteroidia > Bacteroidales > FEN-979 > CAIVAT01. Next base: position 7,771 of record CAYVVG010000046.1, on the reverse strand, counting down.
TGGGCAGCATCTTCGATGATTTTGTCAGGATCCGGAATGACAAGACAAAAAACATATCCGGGTCGGGGCTCGGATTATCGATCGTAAAAAAGCTGATCGACAACTATTCAGGAAAGATCGAAGTAACCAGCGTTCCGGACGAAGGCAGTACATTTCAAGTCAGACTTCCAATAAACAAACCATGTTCATAAGAAACCTTCCTCACAAGACCGTTGAGCGGTTAAGCCAGTACCGCCGTGCCTTATTGCTGATCCTTTCGAAGGAGAAGACCCATGTCTTTTCGCATGAGATCGCCCAGATGCTGCATATCACGCCGGTGCAGGTCCGCCGCGATCTGATGCTGATCGGTTATTCAGGAAACCTCCGGAAAGGGTATGACATCAAAGAGCTGATCGACCTGATCGGAAAGATCATCGATTCGGAACGGGGGCAGCGGGTGGCCGTTGTCGGACTCGGAAACCTGGGAAAGGCAATCATCAGCTATTTCAAGGGGAAGCGTTCAAAACTGGCGATCATTGCGGCGTTCGACGTCAACCCGGAGAAGATCAACAGGGTATATGACGGAGTGGCCTGCCATCACATCCAGCAGCTGACCGACGTCATCAAGCAGAACAACATCTCCATCGGCATCATTGCAGTGCCTGCGGAACAGGCCCCTGAGATCGCAGAAACGATGGTGCTGGCCGGCATCAAGGGGATCCTCAACTTCACCCCCAAACCACTTAACGTGCCTCCGTTCGTGTATCTGGAGGAGTACGATATGATCACATCTCTGGAGAAAGTCGCCTTTTTTGCGAAAAAGAATGATGAACGGTTTAAGTAGGGCAGCTTCGTGAATATCTATCATGGCTTTGACAACCTTGGAAATATAAGGAATGCGGTCGTCACCACGGGTTCTTTTGATGGTGTCCACATGGGACACAAAGTCATCTTGCAGCGGCTGAAAAAGCTGGCTGCCGAATTAGGCGGAGAGACTGTTCTAATCACCTTCCATCCTCATCCGAGAAAGGTCCTCTACCCCGATACGGTCGGGAGGGAGTTGTTCCTGATCAACTCACAGCGGGAAAAGATCCATCTCCTCCGCAAGGCGGGACTCGACAACCTGATCATCGTCGAATTCACTGTCGCCTTTTCCCAGATCACCTCGGTCGATTTCGTCCGGAACATCCTTCTCAACAAGCTGCACGCCCGAAGGATCGTCATCGGGTTCAATCACCATTTCGGACACAACCGGGAAGGCGATTACAACGCCTTGCACGAGCTGGGAGAGACGATGGGCTTCGACGTGGAGGAGATCCCCGAACAGGACATCCAGAATGAGTCGGTCAGTTCGACCAAGATCCGCAGGGCCCTCATGGAGGGAAGCATCCAGAAAGCCAATGCCTACCTCGACCACCAGTACATCATCATGGGAATGCTTCGGAAAAGCAGTCCCATCCTCGAAGAGATCGGGTTTCCAAGTTACAGCATGCAGGTCGAGGAGGATTGCAAACTGGTCCCTCCCAACGGGGTCTATGCTGTCACCCTGATCGGCGAAGATTTCTTTTCGCGTGCCATGTGCTTTATTCGCAAGAATGAAGCATCGCCCCTGGATACACTGGTAGAGACACATCTGCTCGAAAATTACGGAAGCATTGAAGGAGAGATCGGCACACTGCTCTTCCACAAGCGGATCCGTGAAGAGAGAAGCATCCCGAACACCGACGAATTGAAGAAGCAGCTAACGATCGACCGGAACCAGGTCGATGAACTGATATTCTGATGAAAGCAGGCGGCACCAGCAGCATCCGGGCAACCTTTCTGGGCACCGGCACCTCCATCGGGGTTCCGGTCATCACCTGCGACTGCCCGGTTTGTTCATCGGACGATCCGCACGACAAGCGGATGCGCACCTCCGCCATGGTGGAGGTGGAGGGGCACACATTTGTGATCGACTGCGGGCCTGATTTCCGGCAGCAGATGCTGCATCAGAAAGTGACCAACCTCGACGCAGTCCTTTTCACGCATGAGCACCGGGACCATATCGCCGGTCTCGACGATGTAAGGGCCTTCAATTACGTTCTCAACAAAAAGATCGACATATTCGGAACGGAACCTGTGATGGACGCCATTCGCACGGAGTTCCCGTATATTTTCTCCGAGACCCGCTATTTCGGTGCCCCCCAGTTGAATATCCACTTCATCGACCACCGGCCTTTTTCCATCCTGGGAGTGACCATCCATCCCATCCTCGCAATGCATGAGAAACTTCCCGTGACCGGGTTCCGCATCGGCGATTTCACCTACATCACGGATGCCAGTTATATCGGGCCCGACGAGCTGGACAAAGTAAGAGGATCGAAGGTGGTGGTGCTGAATGCGTTGCGAAACTCAAAACACGTTTCTCACTTTTCCATCGGCGAAGCGGTTGATATATTGAAGGATCTTGCGCCCGAAGCCGGTTTCCTGACCCATCTGAGCCATTTTGCAGGGCTTCACGAGGATGTTAACAGGAAACTTCCCCCTTTTATCAGGTTGGCTTATGACGGCCTGGTGGTTGAAATATAATGCAGGCAATGCAGGCAATGCAGGCAATGCAAGCAATGCAGCCAATGCAGACAACTCAGGGAAGGCAGGGAGCAGGGAGAGGAGTTCCATTTTATTGACAGAGGGTTGGATGGGGTGATAACAGGAAAGCATGCAGATTGACATTTTAACGTTGTTTCCGGAGATGTTCGAAGGGCCGTTTGGCCATTCGATACTCAAGCGTGCGCAGGCGAAAGGGGTCGTCACGTTGCGGTTGTTCAACATCCGCGACTGGTCCACTTCCAGGCACAGGACGGTCGATGATTATCCGTTCGGCGGAGGGGCTGGCATGGTGATGATGGCCGAGCCCGTGGTGCGGTGCATCGAGGAGCTCAGTGCCGCCAACCGGTACGACGACATCATATACCTGAGTCCCGACGGGGAGAGGCTGGACCAACGGGTGGCGAACCACCTTTCGGTGAAGGAGAATCTTTTATTGCTTTGCGGACATTACAAAGGGATCGACGAACGGATACGCACCCACTTCATCACCCGTGAGATCTCGGTCGGCGACTATGTTTTATCGGGTGGTGAACTGGCCGCCATGGTTCTGACCGATGCAGTGGTCCGACTGATTCCCGGGGTACTTAACGATGAGACCTCGGCGCTTTCGGATTCATTCCAGGACAATTTACTTTCCCCCCCGGTATACACCCGTCCCGCCGATTTTCGCGGGCTCAAAGTACCCGATGTTCTGCTGTCGGGCAATGACAAGGAGATCGCGAAGTGGAGATATGAACAGTCGCTGGAACGGACCCGGCAAAGAAGGCCGGAGTTGCTGGATGGGGAGTCGTGAGTCGTGAGCCGTGAGTCGTGGGTGTTTTTATCAGAGTGGTTTGGGAATTCAAAAAAACTCGTATATTTGCAAACTTTTTAATGCGAACCGATTCAATTACACCAGAGCCATGAATAAAGCGGAAACCATCAAATTCATTGAAGAGACTGTTATCCAGAAGAAAGAACTGCCTGCTTTCAAGGCCGGTGATACGATCACAGTACACTACAAGATCAAGGAAGGCAACAAGGAGCGTATCCAGACTTTTCAGGGCGTGGTTTTGCAGCGAGCCGGCAAAGGGGTCAACGCCACCTTCACCGTGCGCAAGATATCGGGAAACATCGGGGTTGAGCGCATTTTTCCATCCACCTCCCCTTTCATCGAAAAGATTGATGTCAACAAGCGCGGTGTGGTCCGCCGGGCTCGTATCTACTACCTCCGTGGACTTCAGGGGAAGAAAGCCCGCATCAAGGAGGAGAGAATTTAATCCTGCTGAATAACCAACAAAAAAACCCGTCAGCGACGGGTTTTTTTGTTTAGTTCATCACCAGGTTGACGAATCCGGTTTCAGTCGTTTTAAGTACAGCGAGGGCTTTCGAGTAATTGAGCAGGTTGCGGATCACCGATTCACTGGGAGATTCCGCCGTTCGTTTCCTGCAGATCACCGGGCTCCGGCCGTCTGCATGGGGTAAAACGGGGTTCATGGATAAGAAAGTAGCTGTTCGCTTCATAGGCTGGGGTTTGATTGGCAATGGCATTCATACCTATGAAACGGAGGATGTCGGGCAATATTTTACCGGCGAATAAATTTTTTGTCACCCCTCCCCCTCCGGCGGCTTTGAGAATGACTCGCATTCAGATGCTGAGAATGACCTCTTTCTCTTTCACCAGTTTCCGAAGGTTGATCAGCGCATAGCGCATGCGGCCGAGTGCGGTGTTTATGCTCACGTTGGTCACTTCGGCGATGTCCTTGAAACTCATGTCGCCGTAATGGCGCATGACCAGCACTTCGCGCTGCTCGGCAGGGAGATAGTCGATCAGTTTCTTCACATCGCGGTGAATCTGCTCGGTGATCATCTGTTCCTCGACCGATTCAACGGGAATGCGCACCTTATCGAAGATATCGTATTCATCGCTGTTCTCGACCAGGGGAATCCGTTTGGCCTTGCGGAAATAATCGATGATGAGGTTATGGGAGATGCGCATGACCCACTGGATGAACTTTCCCTCCTCCTTATATTGTCCGGAACGGAACGTATTGATCACTTTAATGAATGTGTCCTGGAACAGGTCTTCGGCGAGTTCCTTATCCTTGACCACCATAAGAATATACGCGTACACGCGGTTCTTATGACGACGGATGATCTGTTCAAGGGCTGATTCCTGACCAGCAATATATCTGCTGATCAACTCCTGATCACTAACGACATGAGCTTGCATGGGACCTCCTTTTATAAAAAAAAAGAGTAGAAGTCAGTCGATAGTGTCCCTCCTATGTATTTGTGCGCAAGGGCTTAAGGAGCTGCGCGGGTTTATTGCCTATACGGGGCATTCCCGTTTTGGTTGCAGCAAAAGTAATTAAAAAAAACCGAAAAGCAAGTTTTTCTGTAATTTTGCCCCATCGTTACTCAGGAGAGAAGGCATTCATGAAGGAGGACCTGACCGACCCCAGGGATTTTATCATCATAAAAGGAGCCCGGGTCAACAATCTGAAGAATATTTCGCTTGCCATACCCAGAAATAAACTGGTTGTCATTACCGGTCTGTCGGGGTCCGGCAAATCTTCACTGGCATTCGACACCTTGTATGCCGACGGTCAGCGCCGGTACGTGGAGAGCCTCAGTTCATATGCCAGGCAGTTCCTGGGCCGGATGAGCAAGCCCGATGTCGATTCTATCAGCGGCATCTCCCCTGCCATTGCTATCGAGCAAAAGGTTAACACGACCAATCCCCGGTCGACGGTCGGCACTTCGACCGAACTATATGAGTATCTCAAGCTGCTGTTTGCCCGCATCGGCAAAACCTATTCACCCGTTTCTGGCAACCTGGTCAGGCGGGATACGGTAACAGGGGTAGTGGACCGGCTGCTTGCCTTGCCCGACGAGACCCCTGTCAGCATATTCGCCCCGCTCGAGCATGCGGTAAAGAACGGCGACCTGGTTTCGAAATGTACCGTACTGATGCAGCAGGGGTTTTCCAGGGTTCAATTAAACGGGAAAATCGTTCGCATCGACGACGTCCTTTCCGCCCCACCCGGCGATGTTCAGGAGTTGTTGGTGCTGGTCGATCGCATCAGCATGCGTCGTGCCGACGACGAATTGCCGGCACGGATTGCCGATTCGGTGCAAACAGCCTATTTCGAAAGCCATGGTTCCTGCATCGTGGAAATTGGGGGCGGAACCATCGAACGGATGAGTTTTTCCAACCGGTTCGAAGCCGACGGGATTCTTTTTGAAGAACCTTCGGAAAACCTGTTCAGTTTTAACAATCCTTTCGGAGCCTGTAAGACCTGTGAAGGATTCGGAAGCGTGATCGGGATCGATCCTGACCTGGTGATCCCCGACAAGCGGCTGTCGGTTTACGAAAATGCGATCGCCTGCTGGCGCAGCGAAAAGATGAGCGAATGGCTGAATGAACTTCTGCTCAATGCCTACCGGTTCGATTTTCCGATCCACAAGCCGGTGCGTGAACTGACTCCTGAGCAGGAAGCGCTATTATGGACAGGAAATGCTCACTTCAAGGGATTGAATGAATTCTTCCGTTTCATCGAAAGCCAGAATTACAAGGTTCAGTACCGGGTGATGATGTCGCGTTACAGGGGAAAGACCGTATGTCCCGAATGCAGGGGGACACGTTTGAGAAAAGACGCGTCGTTTGTGAAAGTGGGCGGGAAGTCGATCAGCGACCTGGTGCTGATGCCGGTGAGCAGGCTGACCGACTTTTTCCGCCATCTGACACTGAACGAATTCGAACAAAATGTCACACGGCGGCTGCTCACCGAGATCAACCATCGCCTGGCCATCCTGAACGATGTGGGACTCGGCTACCTGACCCTGAACCGTCTTTCGTCGTCGCTGTCGGGCGGCGAATCGCAACGTATCAATCTCACCACGGCCCTGGGCAGCAACCTGGTCGGATCCATGTACATTCTCGACGAGCCCAGCATCGGACTCCATCCCCGGGATACCCATAGGTTGATCCAGGTGCTGCTCCGGCTCCGCGACCTGGGCAACACCGTGATCGTGGTAGAACACGACGAGGAGATCATACGGGCCGCCGACCAGATCATTGATATCGGCCCCCGTGCAGGTCACCACGGGGGGGAGGTGGTTTTCCAGGGAAATTTCCGGACACTCAGCGCCGATACAGAGAGCCTGACTGCCCAGTACATGAACCATGTCCGCAGCATCGAGGTGCCCACCACCCGCCGTTCCTGGAAGGAATCCATTGAAATCATGGGAGCCCGGGAGAACAACCTGAAACACATCGACGTCAGGATCCCGCTCCACGTCTTCACGGTGGTGACCGGTGTCAGCGGCTCGGGCAAGACCACCCTGGTCAAACGCATTCTTTACCCTGCCCTGATGAAGATCAACGGCGGATATGGTGAAAAGACCGGAAAGTTCGACCGGCTTGAAGGCGATTACAACCGGATCGGGTCGGTCGAAATGGTCGACCAGAACCCCATCGGGCGATCCTCCCGCTCCAACCCGGCCACCTACATCAAGGCATTTGACAGTATCCGTGACCTTTTTGCCGACCAGCAGCTCGCCCGTGTGAGGGGGTACAAAGCCGGCTACTTCTCCTTCAACATTGCCGGGGGCCGCTGCGATGAATGCGAAGGCGAAGGGGTGGTGAAGATCGAGATGCAGTTCATGGCCGATCTGTATCTCCCGTGTGAAAGCTGTCACGGCAAGCGGTTCCGCGATGAGGTGCTCGATGTTAAATACCGGGAGAAGTCGGTGGTCGACATCCTGAACATGACGGTGGATGAAGCAATGGATTTTTTTGCCCACGGGCCGAAAACCGGCAGCCATGAGAAACACATTCTTTCGCGGCTGAAACCGCTTCAGGACGTGGGACTTGGCTATCTGAGGCTGGGACAGTCGTCGAGCACCCTTTCGGGCGGGGAAGCGCAGCGTATCAAACTGGCCTTTTTCCTTTCGAAAGGCACTGCCGAAAAACCCACCCTGTTTATTTTTGACGAGCCTACGACAGGTTTGCACGTGCATGATATCAGGAAACTGCTGATCGCCTTTGAATCGCTGATCGGAAACGGGCACAGCATCCTGGTGATCGAGCATAACCCCGAAGTGATCAAGTGTGCCGATTGGGTGATCGATCTTGGCCCGGAGGGCGGCAATGACGGCGGCCATATCGTGTTCGAAGGCATGCCCGAGGATCTTGTGAAGAACGGGGAGTCGTACACCG
>CAYVVG010000045.1:0-32011 GCA_964455285.1 uncultured Prolixibacteraceae bacterium | reverse complement strand
GACCAGTTTTTTCTCAATCTTACGTTCCATAAAATGTATTTTGAATCACATAATTGGTTCCAATAAATGCAAATATAATACATTTTTAAGAACATCTACACCTATATTGGACAGGTCGGCTGTCCTGACCACCCTGCGCCACCTTAAACCGACCCCTTTTCGCGATTAACAATCCATTCATAAGAGGGGTCAATATGAATCGGCCTGAGATGGTCAAATCCATCGGCCTTACAAAATGGCGGGAGGCGGGTGCCCAGCAATCCGGGACCTGCTATTTGCGGAGGTACTGAAACCCGGGATCGTTTGGCGTGCACGGCAGTCCCTCGCTGCCGCCGAACCGCCAGGCAACTCCCGCCAGGAGGAGCGCCGAATTGGTATATCCTTTCGTTGCTCCCGCCGAAAGATAGCTTTTCTGTTCGAAGCCGGAGGTTGCCGAACGAATATTGAGAACCCCGAAGTTGTCACGCACCTCGAGGGATACCTGGATCCTTTTACCCAAAGGGATCGCAACCCCCGCGCCGGCTGTCACGGCAAGATTCACCCGGAGGTAGGCCTCCGTTTCATCCGCTGCTTTTTGTTTGCTGCCGTCGCCAGGCAGATACCATAGCGATTCCTTCAGCAGCAGGGAAACACAGGGTCCGGCATCGACGAAAAACCGGATCCTGCCGCCAAAGTGCCATTTCACCAGCACCGGCAGGGAAAGGTAGTCGAGGTTATATTGCAACCGCCCGCCGGGGGGAAGCAATGCCGAGTGGTTGTCGATGTACGTGCTGATCCGCTCGTAATGCAGGGCCATTTTGGCCGAAAACCGGGGCGCAAACCGATATTCGCCGAAGATCCCCGCCGCTCCCGCCAGCGCAGGCTGCGAAGAGTTATAAACGCTTTCGCTTCCGTAGATCAGCGACAGCCCGGGGCCGCCTTCGATCCCGGCGCTCCAGGCGCCCTTCTGGGCCATCAGGTTACCGGCCGGCGCGGACAGGAGCAGGAATAAAAAAACGATGAAAGGCTTGTTCATGTTGTTTCAGGATTACAGGGAAACCAGGTTCCGGGAAACGGTCGGCCGGACGGGAAAACTGCAACAAAGGTAGCACAGAATATTCTCCGCCTCGGAAAGAACGCATCAACCCATGAACCGGGCAGGTGAAACCGTTCAAGACTTTCCATGTTTTTAAACCGACAGGTCTTTCAGCAAAATGACCCGGTTATAATGCAAAATCACCTGTAGATTCCGGTTGATAGAGGATCTTTTCTATACGGATCTTCGTCATCCCTCCCGGAACAATCCATTCCACCTCATCATTTTCTCTATAACCGATCAACGCGGTCGCAACCGGAGAGAAGATCGAGATCTTGTTATCACGGATGTTTGCACGATCGGGATAAACTATCTGGAATTCAAGAGTCCTGTCGTCGCTCGCGAACCGGATCCGGACGATGGAATTCATCGTCACGATGTCATGCGGGATCTCCCAGGGTTCCATGATCAGTGCCGACGCCAGCTCATTCTCCAGCATTTCGGCTTCGACACTCGTCAGGGACTTTGTTTTTTTCGCTTCCTGAAGCGATTTTCTGATACGCTGGTGGTCCAGCCTGTTTAAAACAATTTGTCTCATGGTTTGTTGGATTTTCATAATCGATCCTGACAATAAAGCGTGACCATGTGTCAGGCACCGGTCACGCTTTATCGACAGGGGTTGGGTTAAAAGATCAGGGTCGTGACCAGGTAGCTGACGACGGTCAGTACTACGATAAAACCGACAAATAACACCAGGAACATGCCTAATGTTCCTTTATTCGCTTTTTCATTCATAATTCTTGGGATTAAATATGGATCCGAACGGCATGCCTGAAGGAAAGCCGTCCAGTTACTTTTGAAAATATAGAAATGTGAGAAAAAAGCGACAGATCAGATCTGCCATTTGCAGGACAGCAACAGGATCGCAGTCCCGGGCGAACCGAACAAGAGTGCCTGGCGGTTCGTGACAGAGGAATACTGGCTTGTGCGGGGAGAGGATGGCCCCGTTTGGGTGATTGTTACCGATTTGACAAGCGAAAAGCCTTGAAATACATGCAGCCGGTCGTTGACGACAGGGATGAAATCGTACGATGAAGAGGGATGGATGTTCTGCTTCCATTCGCACCGGTACGTACCGATCTTATGGTGCGCCTGAATCCTGGCCGTTCCCCAGGTGAATGTCAGGAATGCAGCCAGGATGATAAAAAGATAAAAAACCCGGTGAGTTCTCCGTAAATCCATCAGCATCTGTTCAAATCTTTGCAAAGATACTGTTTTTCGACTACTTCCGGAACCGGATGTCGGGATAACACACCGGGTTTCATCGGGTGATCCGTTTGAGGATGGTTATATACTTATCTTTACAATGCAATTCGAACGGATGTACAGAAAGTTTTTTCTTGGTTCGGCACTGTGGCTTGCGGTGGTCATGGGTACTTTGGGACAGCTGGCTACCCCGCCTGATCCCGGCGCTCCGGTTCCCGTCTTCCCCCTCGGCGAAGGGGCCTATGCCTGTTACCGCATCCCCGCCATCCTGGCCCTGCCGGGGGGCGACCTGCTCGCCTTCGCGGAAGGGCGGAAAAGCGGCTGCTCCGATTTCGGGGATGTGGACATCGTGATGAAGCGAAGCCGCGACGGAGGCACCACCTGGTCGGCCATGATCCCGGTGGCTGACAACGGCGGCCTCCAGGCGGGGAACGCGGCACCGGTGACGGACCTGACCGACCCGGAACACCCCGGGGGGCGGATCTTTCTGTTTTACAATACGGGCACGGCTCCGGAAGACCAGGTCAGGCAGGGCAAAGGGATCCGCGAAGTGTGGTACGTCACCTCGACCGACAGCGGGCACACCTGGAGCGCCCCGGTCAATATCACGATGCAGGTGCACCGGCCCAACCAGCCAACCTTCAACCCTCAGTACGTTTTTCAGGATGACTGGCGGGCCTTTGCCAACACCCCGGGCCATGCCACCCAGGTCCCGGGGGGACCCTGCAAGGGACGGATCTACGTGGCCGCCAACCACAGCGCCGGCCCGCCGTTGCCCGGGTACGCCGATGGACGGAGTTTCGGCTATTTCAGCGACGATCACGGCCGTACCTTCCGGATATCGGACGAGCTTCCCATACCGGGTTCCAACGAGGCCACCGCGGCTTGGACGGAAGAGAGCGGAATTTACCTGAACGCCCGCAACCAGGGAGGGATCCCGCGGTGCAGGATCGCCGCCTTCAGCCGCAACGACGGCGAAACGTGGGATACGGTATTTTACGACCGCCGGTTGCCCGACCCCGTTTGCGAAGGAGCCGTGCTGCAGGCAGACAGCCAGGACAGGAACACGCTCTATTTTGTCAACCCCGCTTCGGAATCCGGACGTACCGACCTTACCCTGCGCATGAGCCGCGACGGCGGACGGACGTGGCCCGGCAGCCTGTTGCTTGTCGACGGCGAGGCCGCTTACAGCGATATCTGCCTGATCGGAAAGGACCGGGTCGGCTGTCTCTTTGAAAAGGGCAACGATGGCGGGATCTATTACCTCTCCACCCGGGTCACCCGGATCCGCACCGAGTAGTTCCCGCTTTCCACGACCGCCAGGTAGATCCCTGCAGGCAGCTGTTTCAGCGAAAGCGTGGTGATCGCTTCCGGCATCCAGACTTTCCCGAGGACAAGCGCCCCGGTCATGTCCAGTATCCGGATCTGACCCGGCGCCATCACTCCCTTTCCCCGGTACCTGATGAAAACGGTTCCCGTGGTGGGATTGGGATAGAGGATCACATCGTGTAACACCGACGCAGGGACCGGTTCGTTCTGACCCGCGATGACCGATACCATCGGCTGGCTGTTGCACCATGGTCCCGCCGGTGCGATATAACCCAGCAGGTACGCGCCGCTGTCGATATGGGTGCCCGGGTAATAGAGGATGTTCTCCCCGGCGATCATGGTCACCTCCGATCCCCCGCTTGCAGTGAACGTGGTGTTGTCGCCCGCCACCACGAGGGTCAGCAGGGCGTCGTAGCAGGAGCTCCCCGTAACGGTTACGTTCTGCAGGGAGACTGTGAGCGGCAATGAGCTGACAGTCATGATGATCTCATTTGAAAAGGCCGGGTTCACCGAGGGACAGGCTTCGGACGAGACCAGCCCGCAGGCGACGGTATCTCCGTCGGCAGGCGTGTATATGAACTGGCTGCCGCCGGTTCCGGCAGGTTCACCGTTCACCTCCCATTGGAATACGGGAGACGAGCCTCCGTTCACGGGCACTGCGGTGAAGGTGACCGGCATGCCCGAAGCGGCCGGGTTGGCGGATGCCGCGACCGTGACGCTGACAGGCGCCACGGGGTACACCGTTACCGGAAGGGGATCGGAGGATGCCGGGTTGCCGGTGATGCAGGTGGCATTGGAAGTGAGCACACAACGCACGGTGTCGCCGTTGGCCGGGGTATAGGTGAATTGGGTGGAGTTGGTGCCGGCGCCGGCCCCGTTCACACGCCACTGGAAAGCGGGGGCCGTCCCCCCGTTGACCGCGCTTGCGGTGAAGGTGACCGGAGACCCCTCGCAGGGATTGGGAGTGGAGGCGGATATGGAAACCCCGACGGGGTTGAAGGCCGTGCATCCGCCGGTGATGGTCACGTTATCGACGTACCAGTAGTCGTACTGGTATAGGTTCCCTTCGATGACGAAGGCAACCAGGGTGTTGGGCGAATTCAAATTGTTATTTACCGTGGTGTTTACCGTGGTGGCCGAGATGTTGGTCGCGGTGGTGGCGACCGACCACGATTCGTTGGTCCAGTTCGCCCCGTCGGTGCTGGATTGGATCCGAAGGGTGCACCCCGTTCCGAATGCGTCGAGCATGTGCCGGAAGGAGAGGTTCAGGAAAGGCTGGCCGACCGTGTTGAGGGGCGGGGTGACCAGGCGTGCCACCGCCGGGCTGATGTTCTGCCAGCTTGACTTCATCTCATACGCCGAGCCCCCGGCGTTGCTGGTGTTCGAAACCGTCCATTTATCCACGGCATTCGTTCCGCTGATCTGCCTGGTCCAGCAGGCGGGGAGGGTCGACGCGGGGAAGGCCTCGGATAAGGGCATGGAGGATATTCCGCAGAAGGTGGCGGCGCTGGCGCTCAGGCCGGTCGAATAGGTCCGCGAGGCGTTATAAGAGAAGGCTTTGTAATAGTAGGTGGTGCTGGAGTTCAGCGAGGTGTGGCTGAACCCGGTGAGGCTGCCTTTGTACAGAACGGTGCCCCCGCCGGTCACGGCGCCTCCCACCGGGTAGTCGGTGCCGTCGACGGGCGCGCCGAAAACGTTCGACGGAGCCCACACGATCATGACGTCGTTGTTGTTGCCGTTCCGGGTCCAGTTCAGGTTGATCTGCGAGGGGGAGGCGGCCGAGGCGATGAATGAAGCCGGGTCGGCCACGATGCCGGTGATGCAGGCGATGGAAGCGGCCCATCCGGAATAGGTTGCGCTGCCGTCGGAGCGGAACCGGAAAGTCAGCGCGCCGGAGGAATTGGTGGCGGTGACGATCCCCGGGCCGGTGCTGCCATGGTACTTCCCGATCAGCGCGGCGGCCGACGAGGTTCCGTTGTAGATGGTGAGTGTGTCGTACCCCGATTCGGTGGCGAACGCGCTGAAGTTGAAACGCAGAAACGCACCGGGGGTCGACGGGTAAAAGGTCATGACATAGACCTCGTTGTTGGCATAGCTGCCCGCAGATCCTCCGGAATCGTAGAAATTGCCGGAGCAGGTGGTCACCGTTCCGTTGGTCATGTTGAATACCGGCGGTGTGACGGTGATGTATCCCGTTTTAACGGTGGTGTCGAAGCCGGCGGCGCTTGTCACGATGAGCATCACATCGAAGGTTCCCAGGGTGTTGTATGCCACCGGAGGCGGGGTCTGGCCCGAATAGGTGGAAGGGGTGCCTCCCGGGAACGACCATGTCCAGGTCGCCGGGGTGCATTCCGACAGGTCGGTGAAGGTGACGGAGTTGCCGATCACGACGGTGGTGGGTGTGGCCGTGAAATTGGCGTTGACATTCTTTGCCACGATGTACCCGGTGCGGGTCACCGCTGAGGATCCCTGGCTGTTGGTCATGGTCAGCGACACATCGTAGGTTCCGGGAACGCTGTACACGATGTCGTGGGGATGCTGCAGGGTGCTCGACGAGGGTGTTCCCCCGGGGAAGGACCAGTTCCATGCGGTCGGGGTTCCGCCGGAAAGATCGGTGAAATCGACGCTCAGCCCGGCACAGAGTTGTACGGGATCTGCGATGAAATAAGCTCCCGAACTGGGGGTCACCTCCACATCCGCTTCGTAACGGAAATAGTTTTGTTTCGTCACGGTAACATGTACCAGCTGGCCAGGCACGAGGCCTGCGGAGAGAGTGATCGGGACAGGACTTCCGGTACCCGTCGCGGTTCCCAGCAGCTGATCGTCGACCGACAATGCGATGAAGGAGCCGGCGTTGGCCGTCACGGCAAAGCTGTTCTCGTTGGCGTTGATGGTGGGGGCGTGGCTGACGGCCAGGCTTTGGGGCACCTCCGAATAGACCACGGAAAAGGCATCGCCGTGGTGATGGAACAGGTTGTAGGTGACCTCTTTGTCGCCTGAATTGTAGGGCCAGGAGGATTGGGCGAGGAAATACTTGCCGGCGGCATGTCCGAAGCAGGGCAGAAACCCGCGGGAGGCCGGGGTGGTGCCGTAGTCGGGCATGAAATCGGGCCATATATTATCGATGATCCCCCAGAGGAATGCGTCGTTGACGAAGGAGTAAGAGACCTCCGAGGCCGCGATCAGGCCCAGCGCGCCTGAATTCTGGCCGTTGTAGGTGTAGCGGTGGAACTTCTCGGTGAAGGTCTCGCTGCTGTAGTTGTATTTCCCGGTCAGGCAGTTGATCGAGAAGATGAAGGGAAGCTGGTTGTTCACGTTGGTCAGTCCGGAGATATTGGTACTGGTATACGACGGTTCGCCCCAACCGGTCTCCATGCCGTGGTCGCGATGGAGGAGACAGAAGGCCCCGGTGTTGATGGCCGTGTTGATGGCCGTGGCGTTGCCGCCCGTCCAGCAGCAGGGCATGGAAGAGGGGAGTTCGGGGATGTAGTTCCTTCCGGAGGGGCCGAAATAGCTCACCACGGTACTCGTGTTGGTGGCCGTGGACCACACCGAACCGGGGGTGCCGCTGTACACTTCGTTGATCCGGACGGGGTCTTTCAGCTGGACATTTTTCCAGTATCCGCCGGTGACTTCCGAGCAGATCTGGAACCATCGTTCCGTCTGCCATCCGAGGGCCGAGACCGGGTGCTGGTAGAAATAGGCCGAGGTGGGCGGATTGCGTTCGTAGTTCAGGAATTTGGTGATCATCACCTGGAGTTGGGCGGCGTTGTTGGCTGTGATCCGGGCCATGCACACGTCGGGCAGGTGGTCGCCGTCGACGTCGCCGTAGATGTTGTCGGAAACGCAATAGGAGTCGTAGATGGGTGAGATCACCGAGTTGGAGGCGTCGGTGCCGTAGTCGCCCAGCAGCAGCACGGCGGCCGGCGCCGGGTTCCAGGTGTTGTAGGCGTTGTTGATATAGCTCTCGATCGCGGTGGTGGTGTTGCCGCCGACCTCGGCGAGGGTCTTCACGGTGGTGGTAATGCCCTGGCGGATGCGGAAGCGGCGGATCGAGTCGGCCCACTGCACGAAGTCGCTGCCGGTGGGGGTGATGATCAGGTATTCAAATCCCGGGTCGTCGGTGTTGAGGTTCAGCCGGGCATCGTAGTCCACGACCGGCAGCGAGGCATGGTTCAGCAGCGCATCCTCCAGGATCGCATCCCAGTAACGGCTCCGTAACCGTTCTTCGCCGAACTGGCCGGTTCCGCCCTCGAAGCTGATGCGGACCTCCAGGTCGCGGTACACCGTCAGCTCTTTGGTCACCGGATTGTACTGGAAAGGCGTGATGCCGAGCATCACCACATCCACCCCTCTCACCTGCATCACCGGGGAGATCCTGACCGGTTGGGCCGGGTACACCTGGTCGCGGCCGTAAACCGACATATTTTTCACCTGGTCGAGGGGACCCGATTCGGTCTCTTTCGGGATCCTGGGTGCGGGCTCTATATCCAGGTTCCGGAACACTTCCGTTCTTGAGCGCACGATCGTGACCACCGGGGTGGCGCCTTTCGGGATCGCCACCATGCGTCCGTCGCCCGGGAGGTTGGGGTAACCTTCCTCGTTAAATAAAAAGCTGCCGGGGAGTGCCAGGTGGACCATTTTTTCACCGGCGATCTCCTGCTCTTCAAAGTTCATATCATGAATCGAGTAGCTCAGATCCACGCCCAGGGGCCCCGTTTGTTTGAGGTGAAATCCGGCCGGCGACCAGGCATCGGGAAAATTCACATGCTGCGCCCATAACGGGGATGCGATCATAACGGCGGTCAGGATCAGAAGGGTGATCCGGTTCTGTTTCGTCATGCGTGGGAAATTTTGGTAAAGTTAATTAATTAACAATACCAGACGCAGGCCGGCACCAGCGGGGTGAGGCACGGAAAGTGCTAAAAAAAGGTTAGGGCTGGGGAGAGGTTTTCAGACGCGCTTGACGTTGACCGCGTTCAGTCCTTTCGGGCTTCTCCGGGTTTCATACGTCACCTTGTCGTTCACGCTGACCGGGCTATCCAGTTCATTGATGTGCACAAAGATGCTTTCGCGGGTCTGATCATCGCGGATAAAACCGAACCCTTTTGAATCGTTGAACATGGTCACCGTTCCTGTCTGGAATATAGGAATATCGGGCAGGTCCTCCTTTTTCGAAATAGCGATCTGGATATCTTCCACTCTGACTTCCTGGCGGCTGGCGGGATCCGGGGGAGTCTCGACAATGTTCCCGAACGCATCCACGTAGGCAAACATATTCTCCAGACCTTTGCCTTTGCCGGAATTGATCTTGCGTTCTTCCTTCCGCTGTTCCTTGTCTTTTCGTTTTTTTATTATCGCTTTTTCGCGGTCTTTTTTATTGAAAGCTTCCCTGCCTCTTGCCATATATGCTGATTGGTTTCGTTGTAAAATCCCGTTCCGGAATTTCTGTAAAGATACAGCTATTCCGGCCCGGTCCGTCGGAATTTTTTCAGGTGGCGAAATATGCGTATATTTGCAGGCTTATTTGAAGATCGTAATTCTTCACTCCTTTACCCTCTTCGTGCCGTAAAGGTCTTTCTTACTCTTTTCATTTAAGTCGGCGGACGGGCGTTGTTGTGAATCCATAACCGGGAAAGATCCTGTTCATTCTTTCCGAACTGACCGATCGATGAAAAATCTGAAAATTGGAGATCTTATCATATCCGTGCCGATCATCCAGGGTGGAATGGGAGTGGGTGTTTCCTTGTCGGGGCTGGCGGTTGCCGTTGCGAACGAAGGGGGTGTCGGGGTGATTTCCAGCGCCGGCCTGGGGCTGCTTTACCGGAATCTTTCGACCGATTACAAAGAGGCAAACACCCTGGGCCTGATCGAGGAGATCAAGAAGGCACGCCAGATGACAAAAGGCGTGATCGGGGTGAATATCATGGTCGCCATGTCGAATTTCGCCGAGCTGGTCGTCGCGGCGATCCGCGAAAAGATCGACATCATCATTGCCGGCGCCGGCCTGCCCCTGAACCTTCCGGCGCTGAGGGATCCCGGCAGCACGACCAAGCTGGTGCCCATCGTCTCCTCGGCGAGGGCAGCGAAGATCATCCTTGAGAAATGGGACAGCGTTTATCATATCCTGCCCGATGCCATCATCGTGGAGGGACCCCGGGCAGGCGGGCACCTGGGGTTCAGGGAGAAGGAGATCTCCGACGCGGATTTCCGTCTTGAAAAGCTTGTATCCGAGGTGTGCAGCGAAGTAAAGCCCTTTGAAGAGAAGGCCGGCCGGCAGATCCCGGTGATCGCGGCCGGAGGGATCTATACCGGCACGGATATCTACGACATCATGAAAACGGGTGCCAGCGGTGTCCAGATGGGAACCCGGTTCGTCACCACCCATGAATGCGACGCCTCGGACACGTTCAAGCAGACATACATCTCGGCGACTGAATCGGACATCGAGATCATCAACAGCCCGGTCGGGATGCCGGGACGGGCCATTGTCAATAGTTTCATTGAGAAAATCCGCCAGGGGAAGAAGCACCCCCTGAAATGCCCGTTCAAATGCATCAAGACGTGCGATGTTTCGTCAAGCCCCTATTGCATCATTTCCGCCCTGTTCAACGCGTTCAAGGGGAATCTCGAGGCCGGGTTCGCTTTTGCCGGGAGCAATGCCTTCCGTGCGACGAAAATACAATCGGTCAGGGAGGTTTTCAGGGAGCTTCTGTCGGAATACAATCTCGCGGAACGGACCGGCAAATAGGTACGCATTCACGAACATTTCTTAATTTTTCATGTACATCTTGTTTTAATTCGTACCTTTGTGCGCTTTGATGAAGGTTACGATTCTTCCGGTCAGTCATTTTTCTCCCCTCTGGTTACCATAAATCCAATCTTTTTCATGTGAGTGTCGTCGTGCTGCCACCCCGGCAACAGGACTTATCAATTTATTCATTATTAATTATTTTATCTACAATGTCTTTTGAAAATTTAAACCTTATGAAATCCCTGCTTCAGAATATAGGGAAAGCAGGTTATTTGTTACCCACCGAGATCCAGCAACAATCCATTCCCCTCATACTGGCAGGGAAGGACCTTTTCGGCTGTGCCCAGACCGGTACCGGCAAGACCGCAGCCTTTGCCCTGCCCATCATTCATAAACTTCTCGAGGAAAGAAAAACAGCCGTGCAACCCGGGATCGGGGTGCTGGTTGTTGCCCCGACCCGCGAACTGGCTCTTCAGATCCATGACAGCTTCAGCATGTACGGCGAAGGAACCGGTTTGAGATACGCATGCGTTTACGGCGGCGTGTCCCAGAACGGCCAGGTGTCCCGGCTGAAAAGCGGAGTGGATATCCTGGTTGCCACTCCCGGGCGTCTTCTCGACCTGGTGGATCAGAAACTGATCCGGCTGGATGCCATCCGGTACTTTGTGCTCGATGAAGCCGACCGCATGCTCGACATGGGCTTCATCCACGATATCAAACGGATCATCGCCCTGCTGCCGCGAAAAAGGCAAAACCTCTTCTTTGCGGCCACCCTTACCCCCCTGGTAAAAAAGCTGGCCGCCGAAATTCTTGTCTCACCCGTGATGGTTTCCGCCACGCCGGATGCCGAGATCCCCGACCTGATCAGCCAGTCGGTATATTACGTGCGCAAGGAGGACAAACGGGGATTGCTGAGGCATGTCATGCAACGCAACGACATCGGCAACGCCCTGGTTTTCACCCGCACAAAGCATGGTGCCGACCGGGTGGCCCGCGACCTGAACAAGAACGGGATCACCGCCGCGGCTATCCACGGCGACAAGGCGCAAAATAACCGCGAGAGGAGTCTCCGTGGATTCCGGACCGGCGACATCCGGGTCCTGGTTGCCACGGATGTCGTGTCGCGTGGCATCGATATCGACCAGCTCAGCCATGTGATCAATTTCGAGATCCCGCAGGAACCGGCAACCTACATCCACCGCATCGGCCGGACCGGCAGGGCAGGATCGAATGGCACCGCCCTTTCCTTTTGTTCGGACGAAGAGAAGCAGTACCTTGCCGATATCCGAAAGGAGATCCGAAAAGAGATCCAGATTGTCAGGGAACATCCCTATTCATGAAGGCAGCGATCATCCGCTCAAAGGTTGATGCCGGGCAACGGCACTCAAGATAGAAACAACAGTAAAATTAAATTTGATGATTACATTTGAAGAACTGGGGATAGGCCGGCAGATCCTGGCGGCCCTGGCCGATATGGGTTTTGAGGTACCCATGCCGGTGCAGGAGAAGGTGATCCCCCTCCTGCTGAAAGGAGACACCGATATTGTCGCACTGGCGCAGACAGGCACCGGGAAGACCGCTGCCTACGGCTTGCCGTTGCTGCAGCTGTCGGATACGGCGGTGCAGTTTCCGCAGGCATTGATCCTCTGTCCCACCCGGGAACTCTGCGTACAGGTGGCCGGCGATCTCAACGACTTTGCCGCCTGCATCGATCACTTCCATGTGCTGCCCGTATATGGCGGCAGCAGCATCGAAAACCAGATCAAGGCCCTGAAACGGGGTGTGCAGATCGTGGTGGCCACGCCGGGCAGGTTGATCGACCTGATGCACCGGAAAGCCATCCGGCTGAAGGAGATCCGGTGGGTGGTGCTGGACGAGGCCGACGAGATGCTGAACATGGGATTCCTCGAAAGCATCCAGGAGATCCTGGCGGCGGTCCCGGAAGAGCGGAACACCCTGCTGTTCTCGGCGACCATGCCCGACAACGTGGCGGTCATTGCCAAAAGGTACATGCGCGACCCTGTCGAGGTTACCATCGGCAACCGGAACGCCGGGGCGGAGAACATCCGGCATCTTTATTACACCGTCCATGCCCGGGATAGATACACGGCGCTGAAAAGGATCGTCGATTTCTATCCTTCCGTGTACGGGATCGTTTTCTGCCGCACCCGGATCGACACCCAGGAGATTGCCGACAAGCTGATCGCCGACGGGTACAATGCCGAAGCGCTCCACGGCGACCTCAGCCAGTCGCAGCGCGATTTTGTCATGCAGAAATTCCGGTCGCGGCACCTGCAGTTGCTGGTGGCCACCGATGTGGCCGCCCGGGGGCTGGATGTCGACGACCTGACCCATGTCATCAACTACTCCCTTCCCGACGACCTGTCGGCCTATACGCACCGCAGCGGAAGGACCGGACGGGCGGGAAAGGCGGGCACTTCGGTGGCGATCATCCACCTGAAAGAGAAGCACCTGATCCGGCAGATCGAAAAGATGATCAACAAGCCGTTCCAGGCGGCCAGGGTGCCGGGAGGGCGGGAGATCTGTGAAAAGCAGCTCTTCCACCTGATCAACAAAATGGAACATGTCGAGATCGATCACCCCGAGATCGACCCGTACCTGCCCGTCATCTACCGGAAACTGGACTGGCTGGATAAAGAGGATGTGATCAAGCGTTTCGTGGCGCTCGAATTCAACCGGTTCCTCGACTATTACCGGAATGCGGCCGACATCAACGTAGACGACGAGAAAGGGAAGGGATCGCGGAGTGACAGGGACGGCAAAGGCACGGAGAGCAAAGAGGTCACCTCTTTTACCAGGCTGTCAATTAACGCAGGGAAGGCCGACGGATTGTACCCGGGCATCCTGATCGACTTCATCAACAAAAACAGCAGGGGAAAGCGGATCCGGATCGGCCATATCACGCTGAACAAGCACCAGACCGTTTTCGAAGCAGATAGCGGGTTCTCCGGGTTTTTATTGACCATGCTGGGAGAGACCGAATTCAACGGCCGCAGCCTTACAGTCGAAGTGCAGGGAGGGGAACCGGTCACCGTCGGCGAGCGGAGGTTTTTCAAAGGAAAAGGAAAACCGAAGGAGAGCCGCGATTTTCACAACAGCGGAAAAGACAAGGACTCCCGCGAGCATGCCGGGAAGTACAAGGGCCGGTCGGACCGGAAGTGACTCAATCCGCCTTCCGGTACGATCCACTCGTTCAGCATGTAACAGGGCACGAACAATAGGCCGAGCACCAGGTACCGGTACATTCTCAGCCTTCCCGACACGGCTCCGGCTGCGATCAGCAGACTGGCGGAGCAGACCTGGAAATTCATGGATATTGAATGAGACCGATAAAAATTATCCGAATTAAGGGAATTTTGTTCACCGACGGATAACCTGCACCCGGTTGCGGAATACTATTTCTTATTTTTGTTAATTCCGAATCAGGCCGGAAGATATGAACTTCATTTTACCGGAGTCATCCTGCATTGCGTTTCATCCTATGAAAGGCAGGTTCTTCATCCCTCTTGTTCCGGGGTTGATCATGCTGTTCATGGCTGTATCCGCTTCGGGACAGTCCAGTTTCACCTGGTACTTCGGAACGCAGGCCGGGATCCGGTTCAGCACCAACGGGTCCACGATGACCGCGCTGGGGTCGAATATGACCGCCGGCGAAGGTTGTACGGTCACCAGCGACACTTCGGGGGTGATCCTCTTTTATTCGGACGGGATCAGGGTATGGGACAACAGTTCGGCTACGCCGGTCAGCACCGCCCTCCTCGGGAACCAGTCGGCCACCCAGGCGGCGCTGGCCATCGCCCTGCCCGGGTCGGACTGTCATCGTTTCCTGGTCTTTACGACCGCAGGAGTCGAATTTCCTCCCCACGATCTCGGAGTGGCCCTGGTGAATGTTACCGGAACTGCACCGGCCTATGCGGTCAGCGTCAGCGAACCGGCCCTTCCGGTGGTGCCGCCATCGGGAAGCGTGGTTTTCGGCGAAAAACTGGCGGCCACTTCCGACACTTCCGGTGGTTACTGGGTGGTCGCACACGACTACGCGGAAGGCCCGGGAACCGCCACTACATTCTATAAGTATCACATCACATCCGCCGTTTTCGCTTCGGTGACCACCACGGCACAGGCCCAGGCGGCCCTTCTGTCGGTCCAGCAAACGCAGTCCATCGGTTCAAACCATCACGATCCTGCCCCCCCGAACTTTAACGCCCAGGGGCAGATGAAATTCTCGAAAAACGGGCAAAAGCTGGCCCTGGTCCTGGCGGGATCGCGAACGGTCGATCTTTTCAGTTTTGACCTGACGACGGGCTTGCTCAGTGTGATCGCCACCACCAATGTCAGCCCTTCCAACGGGAACCTTTACGGTTGCGAGCTTTCACCCGACGGCAGCAAACTCTACGCATCCGAAGGATTCGCAGGGGCTGGAACGGCCATCCGGAAAATTTACCAGTGGGATATCTCCGGAGGAGCGCTGGTGAATCCCTATACCGTGGCGTCGGGGAGTAACATTTACGGCAACCGTTACAAATACAATGCGCTGCAGTTGGGACCCAACGATAAGATCTACTGCTCGGAGGAGATGGGGATATCGTTCCTGTCGGTGATCGAAAATCCGAACAGCGCAGGAGCTGCCTGCGGCTGGAGTTCGATGACGGTGCCGATCGCGGGAACCAACATGCTCGGATTAGCGACGGTGATGTCGAATTTCGGATGTTCCTGCCTGCCATCACCCGGTCCGATCACCGGTGCGGCGACCGCCTGCCGCGGCGACGCCGGCAGGATATTCTCGATCGCCGCTGTTCCGGGTGCGACCGGCTACAGCTGGAGCCTTCCCCCGGGGGTGATCATCCAGTCGGGGGCCAACACCTCCATGATCACCGTGGCTTTTACGGCGGCGGCAACCTCGGGATCCTTTTCCGTTCACGCCTACAATGCTTCCTGCAACAGTGTGAACAGCCCGTCCTTTCCCGTCACGGTTTCCGACGCACCTGCGGTGGATCTGGGGCCGGATCAGGATGTATGCGAAGGGCAGACGGTCACTTTTGACGCCGGAGCCTGCGCGGGGTGTTCCTACCTGTGGAGCAACCTCTCGACCGGGCAGCTGAACATCGGCACCGGTCAGACCTATACGACCGGCACAGCGGGCATCTATGCCGTTTCGGTGGTCAACGCGGGCAACTGCGCCGACGGCGACACGGTGCTGCTCTCTGTAGGCATCGCCCTGCCGGTGAGCGTAACGATCGCGGCCTCGGCGAACCCGGTGTGCGCGGGCACCCCGGTGACCTTCACCGCGACCGCCGTAAATGGAGGAACCGATCCGCAATTCCAATGGAAGGTAAATGCAGGCAATGCAAACAATGCAAGCAATGCAACCTACACCTATGTTCCGGTCGATGGGGATGCAGTTACCTGTGAGGTAACCTCAAATGCCACCTGTGCGGCGGGAAATCCGGCGCTTTCGGACCCGGTGACGATGACGGTGAAGCCCATGTTGCCGGTGAGCGTAACGATCGCGGCCTCGGCGAACCCGGTGTGCGCAGGCATCCCGGTCACCTTTACGGCCACCCCGGTGAACGGCGGGACGAATCCGCAATTCCAATGGAAGGTAAATGCAGGCAATGCAAACAATGCAAGCAATGCAACCTATACCTATGTTCCGACAGATGGCGACGAGGTGACCTGTGAGGTAACCTCAAATGCCACCTGTGCGGCGGGAAATCCGGCGACATCCAATTTCATCCTGTTGGGTGCGCTTCCGGTGCCGCTGGTCTCCTTCTCACCCTGCTTCGACACCATCACCACGGTCAGTGGAAAACCCTTCCGGCTGAAGGGCGGGCTGCCGCTGAACGGAGTGTATTCGGGACCGGGCGTGTCGGCCGGCTTCTTCAACCCCTCCGCGGCCGGGGCTGGTCCCGCGACAATCACATACAGCTACACCAATGCCTCTGCCTGCAGCAACCAGGCCACCGTGACGATCGTCACGAGTCAGGCGTCACCCTTCACTTGCGGCGAGGCCCTGACAGATCCACGGGACAACAAGACCTACCCGACAGTCCAGATCGGCTCGCAATGCTGGATGGCGGCCAACCTGGATTTCGGCACGACGATTGATAAATCTCTCTATCAAACAGATAATTGCATTCCGGAAAAATACGCACCACTTCCCCAAACAGGGAAGGGGAACTTCCACTCCCTTGCCGGGGAGGCGACAGGGGTGGGGTCCGCGTATCAATGGCACGAGCTCATGCGGTATGAATCAGCACCGGGTTCACAGGGGCTTTGTCCGCCCGGATGGCATGTGCCCGCCGCCGGGGAGTGGGAGGTGCTGGCCGCGGGTTTCCTGGGGCCGGGGGTGTCGGGGAAGTACCTGCAGGATCCGGTTCTCACGGGCTTTGAGGCGATGCCCTCCGGCATGCTTTATCAGAATTCCCTCTGGAGTTTCACCGGGGAGGCCACGATGTTCTGGACTTCGACCCCGGCTGGTACCAACCGGTCGGCGGCCCGCGGCATGCATGTGCTCAATTACTCGGTCTCCCTCTATTCCGCTCCCTGCCACCAGGCGATGCCGGTGCGATGCCTGTGGGACGGTATGAAATAGGAAATCCTGCAGGGCAGGAGATCCGGCCCCGGAAAGGATTTTAATGTTTACTGACCTGCTGAAACCTCTTTCGTGAAATACTTTTTCCTGAACCAGAATGCCACGTTGACCAGGCTGATCAGCACGGGCACCTCGACCAGCGGGCCGATCACGGCGGCAAAAGCTTCGCCCGAGTTGATGCCGAAAACGGCGATGGCCACCGCGATAGCCAGCTCGAAGTTGTTGCTGGCGGCGGTGAACGACAGGGTTGCCGATTGTCCGTACGTTGCTCCTGCCTTCCTGCTCATGTAAAAGGAGAGCACAAACATGATGAGAAAATAGAGGGTGAGCGGAATGGCGATCCGGATCACATCGAGAGGGATCCTGACAATGTACTCCCCTTTGAGGGAGAACATCACCAGGATCGTAAAAAGCAGGGCGATCAGGGTCAGCGGGCTGATCTTCGGAACGAATTTCGAGTGATACCATTCCTTGCTTTTTACCCGGACCAGGATGTAGCGGGTGAGAAAACCGGCAATGAACGGGATGCCCAGGTAGATGAAGACACTGCGGGCGATCTGCCCGATGGTGATGGATTCGACGGCGCTGTTGGTGGGAAGTCCGAACCAGGCGGGAAACACGGCGATGAACAGGTAGGCATACACCGAAAAAAGCAGCACCTGGAAGATCGAGTTGAACGCAACGAGCCCGGCGCAGTATTCGGTGTCGCCTTTGGCCAGCTCATTCCACACGATCACCATGGCAATGCAGCGGGCCAGCCCGATCAGGATCAGTCCGTACATGTAATCGACATTGAACGGCAGGAAAACGATCGCCAGCAGGAACATCAGCACCGGCCCGATCACCCAGTTCTGCACCAGCGAAAGTCCCAGCACCTTCGTGTTCCTGAACACATCGCCCAGCTCCTCGTATTTCACCTTCGCCAGGGGGGGGTACATCATCACGATCAGCCCGATGGCGATGGGGATGTTGGTCGTGCCCGACGACAGCGAGTTCCAGAAATCCGCAATGCCCGGGAAGAGCCAACCCCAGGTAACTCCAACGGCCATGGCGAGGAAGATCCAGAGCGTGAGATAGCGGTCGAGGAATTTCAGTCGGGTTTTCATGGGGAAAAGATTAATGGGTTTCAAACATTCATCAGCAGCAATTGCTCCCGGAATCGCAGTCGCAGGTCGGTTCCGTTCCGCGGAGGATCCCGTTGAGGATGCCGGCGGCGCACCCGACGCCTGTCCGGACAGTGATCGCCCCTGTTTCGCAGTTCTTCATGCAGGCCCCGCACTCCATGCAGCGGTCTTTATGGAGGATGACCGCCTTGCGGTTTTCGACCGTAAAAACCTCGTGGGGGCAAACGATGGTGCACATGCGGCAACCGTTGCAAAGGGCCGGGTCGAGCGCCAGCGTCACTACATCGGGAAGATAGATGAATCCGTTCATATGGGGAAAAATTTAGTCAGCATCCAGCCGGTAAACCCGGCCGCGACCATCGTGATCTGGACCGGCAGGGCGGTCTTCATCTCCTTTTGCACCCCCGACAGGGAGGTAAAGGTGGAGGAGCCGGTAAAATTCATGGCCATGAAGGAGGAGAGGCCTCCGATCATCAGGAACCAGGCGACCTGTCCGGCGACCGAGTCTCCCAGCATGTGGGTCGCCAGCAGGAGCAGGGCCGTCAGCCACCCGGCCGCCAGCCCTTTGGCCGAGAACCGGCGAAAAGGAATCCAGGGCAGCAGGAGGGGAGTGAGGGCACATCCGGCCAGGTAACCGGCAAGAAGATTGACAACGGCTTTCCACCCGTCATTCCACGCGCGGTCCACGGAATATCCGTCGCGGTCCAGGCCCGACAGCAGGATCGCCAGTGCGGGGATGGCTGCCAGGTAGTATTTTGCGTAAAAGAGGTCGACCGGGATCAGCTTGAGCCGGTCGGCCAGGGTGAAGGTCACCCGGCGCATGGCGGGGGTGGCTTTCAATCCGCTTTCCAGGAAGGATGGGATATCACCGGCTTTGACAGGCCCGTAGAGGACACTGAATCCGGTCATCTTTTTCACTTCGTGGGCGGCCACGCCGGTGGCGCTGAGCTGGGGCAGGATGATCTTGCGGTGATCGACCACCCGGTCGAGGTGATGAATGCGGATGCGCCTGACGACCTCCTTGGTCCCGAAGGTGCCCTTCCCGGCGGCGCACCATACGTTGATCCCTTTCGTGTCGATCACCAGCACCCAGGCATTCTCTCCCGCGAGCGCCCGTCGCAGGTGGTCGAAGCTGAGCTTGAAGTTGCCGGTGACGAACACCCGGGAGTCCCGGTCGGGACGGCCCACCGCGTAGATGCCGGGCTGCACCCGGTAGCGCATCCGGCCGACCGACCAGCGTACCCGGATCGTGCCCAGCACGTCGCGCCGGCTCCAGGCAGTGGCAACGACAGGCACTTCACCCGCGGCTGTCATTGTTGAACCGGTAAATAACCAGGGATATTGCATAATCAGAGGGTAAATAGCAGGTAGAATCCAAGGACGACAAGGATCCCGCCCCCGGCGTACTTCATGAACGAAACGACCCGGGCAAGGCCCTTGCCGATCTTCTCCATACCGAAGCCGATCCCGAAGATCATGGCGGCCAGGGGCAATCCGAATCCCAGCGAAAAGAAGGCCAGCAGGGTAACCCCCCAGGCGGCGCTTCCCTTGACAAAGGTGGCGGCCAGGATGATCGGGAAAAAGGGGTTGCAGCAGGTGTTGCAGGCGGACGAAAGACCTCCGACGACAAAGCCGAAGAGGATGGCCGCAAAGAGACTTTGCTTTTCCGGCGTGGCTTTCACCGAAAATCCGGGCACGCGGAAAGGCAGCAGATCCATGGAGTAAAGCCCGAAAAAAATCGCGATCAGCCCGGCGGCGACCTTCCAGTAGCTGCCCAGTGCTTCGCTCAGCCAGCCGCCGGCATAACCGAAAAGTCCGCCGATCAGCGACATAGAGATGACGGTTCCGGCAAGGAATGCGACTCCTTTTCCGATCACCCGGCCGGTACGGCCGGAGGCAGCATCGGCGCCGGAATACCCGGCCACCATGCCAAGTATGGCGTAGTTGCAGGCACAGGTGAAGACGCTGAGGATGCCCATCAGCATCGCGGCAACCAGCGTCAGTGCGGGGGCCTGCTCACTGGACAATATCTGTCGGATCCATGTTTCCATAAGCGATCATTCAGGGCAGCATGAGGAGTTTTTCACCGTATCGGCTGGCGCGGCCGCCGAGGTGTCGCAGCAGGAGGCCGGCTGGCCGGGACAGCAGGCCCCGCTTGTTGGGACCTCTTTTTTTTCGGTGGTGAACTTGAAAGCCAGGATCCCGGCCACCGCAAGCAGGATGGCGATAAAGAGGATCAGCTTGAACGGATTTCTCCTTTTGGGCTGGCAACATCCGTCCTGGCATTGGCAACCGTTCTGGTCTGTGGGTAGAGGGTCGTTATTCATGATCTTTTTGAGTAAGGATATCATGTTGGTAGAACCGGTTGAACGCGATCCGGATCTCGTTGCGGACCCGTCGGTAAACCGACATCACCTCCTCCGGCGTCCCTGTGGCATCGGCGGGGTCGTCGAAACCGATGTGCAGCCGGTTCGCGACACGCCCGGTAAAAGCCGGACACACCTCGCGGGCCCCGCCGCACACGGTGATCACATAGTCGAAGGGTTCGGCCAGGAATCGTTCCACACTTTTGGGCCGGTTCGCCGAAATGTCGATGCCGGCCTCTTTCATCACCGCGACCGCATTCGGATTGGCCTGCGGCGCCGGGTGCGTGCCCGCCGAATGAACCTCCAGTTGCGGATCGAACGACCGGAGGAATCCTTCGGCCATCTGGCTTCGGCAGGAGTTGCCGGTGCATAAAATCAATATTTTCATATTCAGTTATTTACAATTAAAATTGCCCGGTTCACCGAGAAGGGCGAACCACGCATCGAACAACTTTCCCAACTCGCAGATATGATCGGGATCGAGGCAATAATTCACCTTCACCCCATCGACCTGACCCCGGATCAGACCGGCATTTTTCAGTTCGGCCAGGTGTTGGGCGACCGTGGTGCGGCTCAGCGGGAGTTCATCGGAGATGTCGCCCGTCATGCAGCTCTTTGTCACGGCCAGGTACCTCAGGATGGCCAGGCGCGCCGGGTGCCCCAGGGCTTTGAACAGGACCGAGGCCGAGTTTAACTGAGGGTCAAACAAAGATGTTTTCGAGGAGGCCATGGTGCAGGATTGGAGAATTCCGAAAAAAATATGACGCAAATATACGTTATATTTTTAAATGACGTAATAATACGTTAGATATTTTATGATCACTGCATGTTTTTTGCATTCGCCCCGTGTCTTGCTTTGATTCTGATGAAATCGAATGATTTCGACAGCGTGAGATTCATCGCATACCCGAACGACATCTGGATGCCGTTGTAATACTTGTACAAAGGGATGTCTCCGTACGCTGATAAATACCAGTCGTGCCTGAAAGCACAGGTCACCTGCGGCGTGAAAAAAACCACGTCATAACCGGAAGATCCGATCCTTTCGTCATGCTCTCTTGTCGAACGTGCCCGGTATTCATTTCTTACCTGCAGGTCGATGGTCAACCGCTTCCACGGCCTGTAATTGAAATAGAGGGCGGTCATCCACTGGTCGCCATACCTGTAATAAAAGTTCTCGGATTCAATCAGTTGGGAGTATTCGTAGGAAACGAACCCGGCCAGTGAGATCTTCCCGATCCCCTTCGATATGAACAGGTTGGCAAGATAACGGTAACCCCCCGACGAAGGCTGTACGGAGATGGGGAGCTTTACGTGATCCACCTCCTGGTCGAACACCCCGACCGGCAGTTTGATCCCGACCGAAGGGGTGATGGACAGGCGGGATCGTGGAAGGGAAAGGAGGTTGAATTTCATGTGAATGGCAAGATCCCCGGGGCCGTATCCCCGCATGGGGTCCTGTCCCTTCGTTTGCAGGGTTTTATTGAAGAAATACCCGAATTCGCCGGCGACGGTAAGCCACCGGGTCGCTCCGTATGCCAGCTGAAGTTCGGCGTAATTGACCCGGGCGGTTTGCGAGAAGTTAAGGTCCCGGTAAGGCGAATCGTTGTGGTAAAACCTGCTGGAACGGCTGTACCGGTAGGTCAACGCCGCGGTCAGGACCCGGGATTGCAATGCAGGCTGCCCGGCGCTGCCGAGAAAGGGATTCCCCGAAGAGCAGCACTGCGCTTGTCCGGGAGTTTCCCAGAGTACGACGAAGACGGTGAGGATGAGGGTCAGTGCCCGGAACCGGAAGCATATCGGAGTCATGGCGATCAGGGATGGTAGTGGGTGGTAACACGGATCATGATCGTATCCGAAACCTCTCCCGAATCGTTGAACACCCGGCAGGTGATGGTGTTCAGTCCGACGCAGCACTCCCCGGCGGCATATTTGACGGTCTTTCCGCTGCCTTTGACATCCCCGTGGTTGGCTTCCCACCCGTACCGAAGGTCCGATCCAGTGGCTTCCACCGTGATCAGGGTGGTATCCCAGGCTTCGATCGGGTTAAGCGTCGACGTCAGGCTGATGATCCGGATGTCGCCGGCCCCCTTGTCCTCTTCCTTGGAACAGGACAGCAGCAGTGCGGCCGCAAGTAAAATCAGTACGGGTTGTTTCATTAGTTGCGGAATCAGGGTCTGATTTTCTCGAACAGGTTACCCAGCGTATCCGAAAGGATCCCTTGGATGGTTGGCTCGTGGGGTGCGATCGGTTTTACAGGGATCAGGTCGATCACCTCCTCATAGCTCAGCCCGGAATGGTACATGGTCTCAAGGGCGGCCAACAGGGTTTTTTCAACCGTCTCTTTTGCCTCTCGCTCGTCAAGACCCATCTTCATGGCAATGTATTGCATCTCCTGCCACTGGAACCAGAAATAGGTGGGCAACATAGCCGAAGCGATGGCGTATGCTTCCATCTTTGGTTCATCCACCGTGAAGGTCTCTCCAAGACCTCGCATCATCTCCAGGAGTTCATCCCGGTCCCGGAAGTTGTCGGAAAAGCAGACCGGGTTGTAACCCTTATTGATGTACGACGTGGCATTGGGAATCATTCGGGCCACATTTCCATGGTTGTTCAGCCGGGCTGAGATTTTTTCGATGGTGACCCTGGGGGCCAGCGAGATCACCCATGCGCCGGGCCGGATATTCTCCTTCACCTGTTCGAGTGTTTCCAGGATCACCGGAGGGTGAAGGGCGATGAATACGATATCCTGGGCTGCCGCCTCCCCTGCACCGGAAACCTCCACGGCCGGAAACATGTGCCGAAGCGCCCCGGAAACCTCCGGGTTGATGTCGGAAACGACGATCCGGGCCGGATGGATCCCTTTGTTTTGAAATGCCCGGAGGAAAATCCGGGTAATTCTGCCTGCCCCGATAAATCCGAGTCTTTTTTTCATGCGGATAGGTTGAAAGGTTCATTCTGTAACCCATAACCGATCAGTAGATCAGGTTGAAGAGATACCCCACGAGTACGATGCCGGCGGAGACTACCCCAACGAAAATGCCGATCAGCTGCAGTTTCAGCACTTTTCGCAGGATGACCATTTCGGGCAGCGACAGTCCGATCACGGCCATCATGAAGGCCAGCGCGGTCCCCAGGGGAACTCCCTTTTCGATCAGCACGCTGACGATCGGGATGATGCCGGCCGCGTTGGAATACAAGGGCACCCCGATGAGGATGGAGAGGGGAACGGAGTACCAGGTTGCCCGGCCCATCAGCCCGGCCATGAAGTTCTCGGGCACATACCCGTGGACGGCCGCCCCAACGCCGATCCCGATGACGACATACAGCCACACCTTTCCCACGATCTCCCTGACAGCCGAGTATCCCATGGCAATCCGGCCGGAAAACCGGATCTTCTCTTCGGGATTCTCTGTCTGGCCCGCCCTGACCTCGTAAACCCAGCTTTCGACATATTTCTCCAGGTGAAGTCGTCCGATCACCCAGCCGGCCGTGATGGCCACCGCCAGCCCGGTCACGATATATATGACGGCCACCTTCCATCCGAACATCCCGAACAGCAGGATGATGGCCACCTCGTTGATCATGGGCGCCGCGATGAGAAAGGAAAAGGTGACCCCCAGCGGGATCCCCGATTCGACAAACCCGAGAAAGAGCGGTATGGCCGAGCAGGAGCAGAAGGGAGTGACGATGCCCAGCAACGAGGCCAGTACATTGCCGGTAAAGAGCGATTTTCCTTCGAGGGCCTTGCGGGTCCTTTCCGGGGTGAAATAGCTGCGGACGATCCCCACCACGAAGATGATCAGCACCAGCAACATCAGTACTTTCGGTACTTCAAAAACGAAAAACCGCAGTGCTTCCGTGAGATGGTTTCCCGGCTTCAGGCCGAGAACACCGTCGATCAACCCGTTCGAAAGGCGCTGGAGGTTGAGGTACACGACGATCCATCCCGCCAAAAGGGATAGAAGCTTGATCCACACAGTCTTATTTTCATTCCCTGCCTTCGTGAGTCGCATCCTGGTTAAGCATTATCAGATCATGATCTCTCCCGGGGCCTGAGCTGACACATGCACGACCCCGAGAGTCTTTCATTTTTATCGGTGATCAGGGGCATCCCGTCGCGTTCCCATTCGATCAGCCCTCCTGCCAGGTTCGCCGCACGGCCGCCCATTCCCTTTCTCAGGGCGAGCATCATGGCTTCGCGGCTGTGCAGGCCGGCTGCATCGGCGAAAATAACGGGCTTGCCGGCCGGAAGGTCATCGAATGATGCTTCAAGGATGCTGCAGGGACAATAAACGACGTCGGGAACATCGAACATCTTGAACCGGCTCAGGGTGGCTTCCCTGACATCGACCAGCAGGGCCCCTTTCCTGCAAAGTTCAAGGGCCTGCCGCGGAGTGACATTCCATATTCCCCCGCTTTCGAATCCAGTGCCCTGAAAGAAATTGTCCATGCTCAGAGGTAAAAGACCAGGATGTAGTAGATCCCGACCACGATGAACACCACCGCGACCACCCTGCGGAACCAGAGTTCAAAGATCTTTATGCGGTCGTACAGTTTCCCGACATTCCCGACGGCAAAGGCCAGAAGCCAGGCAAAGACAATCACCGGCAGTCCGGTGGCGATGGCAAAAATGACCGGCAGGTAAAGTCCGCCCGCACTGGCGATGCTGACCGGGATCAGCATGCCGAAGTAAAGCACGCCGCTGTAAGGGCAGAAAGCCAAAGCGAACACCATGCCTAAAAGAAGGGTGCCCCAGTAGCTCTTTTTGCTGTGCTCCCCCATCCTTTCGGTGAGCCCCGAGAACCCGGGAAAACGGATCCTGATGAAGTCCAGCATGAAGATCCCGATCAGGATCAGCACCGGGCCGAGCAGCCTTTCCCCCCATCCCTGGAAGAGCAGGGAAACTTTCATCTTGCTGGCGCCCAGGAACAGGATCACGCCGAGTCCCGTATAGGAGACCGCCCTTCCCAGCGTATAAACCAATCCTTTGATGAACACCCTTCTCCTGTTGCCGAGATCCCGGCTGATAAAGCCGATGGCCGAAATATTGGTCGCCAGCGGGCAGGGGCTGATGGCGGTCATCAATCCCAGCAGAAATGCCGTCAGGAAGGCGTACTGGGAGTTTTCGAGTAAGGTCTGAAGCCAGATCATTTTAACAGGTTCTCAATGGCTTTCCGGATCTCCGCCTTGAGCTTATCCGGGCTGCTGTTGGCATAGAGGAACGCTTTTTCGGTGAGGTCGACCCGTTTGTCGCCCGAGACGATCAGCAGCGTCTGCCCCTCGACCTTCAGCCGGGCGCCCGCAGTTTCCCCCTCCTTTTCCTCCAGGTTCATGCTGCTGAAAGTGATCTCGCCCGCTTTGAATTTGTCGGCAAATTGCTGCTCAATCGCCTGTTTCGATACCTTTTCCACGTTGTTGCAGGTCATGCAGCGACGGGTGAAGTGAAAGTAATAGACCTCGATCTTTTTGGGCACCGGGTTTCCGGCAAAGAGACTTCCTGCCATGACCAGCGCCATCAGGAGCAAAACCGTTTTTTTCATGTTTATCGTGGTTTATTGTGTCAATAGTTGTCTGATCTCTTCCGCCGAGGGTACCCGGCCCCTGACGACCACTTTTTCATCCACCACCAGCGCCGGGGTCGACATCACGCCGTATTTCATGATCTCCATGATGTCGTCGACTTTCGTAATGGTCGCGTCGATCCTGTTCTTTTCGACCACCTCGCGGGTGACCTTATCGAGCGTGTTGCATTTCGGGCATCCGGGCCCCAGAATCTTGATTTCCATCATATGATTTACGAATTACGATTTGGGATTTTTTATTTTCTGAAGAACCCATCAAACATCTTCCTGGCCTCTTCCCAGTTTGCTTTGCTGATACAATATTTTATATATGGGGGATTGATCTCCCCCTGGATCAACCCCGCATTTTTCAACTCCTTGAGGTGTTCCGACAGCGTGGAGCGGGCAATGGGCAACTCCTCGGCCATATCGCCGCTGTAACAGCATTTCTTTTCCGCAAGAAATTCGAGGATGAAGATCCTCACGGGATGAGACAATGCCTTGGCGAATCGGGCTATTTTTTTCTGCGAGTGGGTATATGAGGAAGTATCGGTCATCGGTCAATTAGTATTTCGTAGAATAACGAAACAAATATAGAGGATTTTCCTGTTCCAGGATGCTCCGGGTACAAAAATTTTTGGGTTGATCACAATCGGACCCTCAGGAACTTGCCGTCCCGGAAATTGTCGCTACATTCGCCGGAAATACGCCGTCCATGGCGGTATTCCGGAAACCATGATCCTGGAGGAGACCTTCGACCTTTTACGAAACACCGATCCCGGCCGGTTGGAAGGATTAACCATCGCCGACCTGCGGATCGGCCGGTTTCTGACCGCTGTTAAACTTTCGGACGGAAGCACCGGGTTAGCCGGCACGGTGGCCGGGGACGAATGGCAGGGTTCGAGGGGGATCCGGGATTTCAGTGCCTTTTCGCCCGGATGCATCGTGGGAAAGCCTGTGTCGGCATTGTTCCATGCTTCGACGCAGCCGGGTCTGCTCCGGACCATGCGGGTTGCCACCCTGAATGCCTTGTCATCGGGGCTCCTGGAGCAGGACAGATACAGGGTGCTCGACGACACCGATCCCATCGACACGATCGATCTGGGTTCCCCGCTGACCATCACCCTGGTGGGTGCTTTCCGGTCGTATATCCGAAGGATCGCGGGCACCGGGCACCGGCTGAGCGTGCTGGAAGCAGATCCCCGTGCACTGGATGATGATCACCGGCAGTTTTATAGGCCTGCCGACACATACCGGCAGGTCATTCCCGGTTCGGATGTTGTGATCATCACCGGTATGACGCTGGTCAACGGCACGATCGACGGGCTACTGGAGGCCGTTGCACCCGGCACCCGGGTCATCGTTACCGGTCCTTCGGCTGGTATGATCCCCGACATCCTTTTCCGGAACAGGGTATCGCTGGTAGGGGCGACCCGCATCACCCGGCCGGACCTGCTTTTCGATATCGTAAGCCAGGGCGCGACGGGGTTTCACCTGTTCCGTTGCTGTGCCCGCAAGATCTGCATCGTGAAGGATCCCGGCGTGCAGCGTGTGCCGCCCGCACGAAAGGAAGGCGAAGAGCAGGTTGCGGCCCTGATCGCCGCGGCCGGGTTATCCGAAAGAATGGGACGACCGAAAGCCCTGCTCCGGTGGGATGATCATACCACCTTCCTCGAACGGATCATCGGCGAGTGCCTCGAAGCCGGATGCGACCGGGTGGTGTGCACGGTGAACCGTCAGATCCTGCCCTTCTGCATCTCTTTGCCGCAGCGGCCGGAGGTCCGGTTTGTCCTCAACGAGCACCCGGAACGGGGAAGAATGCATTCGATCAAGCTTGGTTTGCGGGAACTTGAAGATGCGTCGTACTGCCTCCTCCAGAATGTCGATAACCCGTTTGTGACGGCCGGTGCGATCCGCAGGATCCTGGCCGGAAGGGATCCCGGCGCCTGGACCTCACCCGAATACCACGGGAAGGGCGGTCACCCGGTGGTCCTCCCACAGGCCGTCGTCCGGCATATCCTCGGTGAAAACGAGTCCGTTGCCACGCTGCAGGAGATCCTTGCGACCTTCCCCAGGCTCACCGTTCCGATGGAGGATGATTCCTTCCTCCGGAACATCAATACCCCGGAGAAGTACCGGGAACTGTTTGAGTAGAGATCGCATCGGCCAGGCCGGTCAGTTTGCCGCGAAGGGCTGCTTCCGCTGCCGGCAGATCAGTTGCACCGCCCACTTTCCAGACTGGGCCGATGGGGGAAGTCCGCCACCCGGGATGAGCCACTGGCCGGCCATGTAGAAATTTTTCAGCCCCGGCAGGTACATCTTCAGCGCTTTCATCATATTCTCGTGGGAGGGAAGGAACCCTTCATAGGCACCCTCTTTCACGCCGGTATAGCGGACGCTGGTCTTCGGAGTCGCCACGTCGGTCACCTCGATGTCGGCCGAAATGCCGGGCCAGCGCTTTTCGAGCAGGGCGGCCGCATCCCTGGCGATCTGCTCCTTCTCCTGCCGGTACTCTTCTTCCGAAAGGTTTTCCCACAATTTCCAGGGACTCTCGTACCGCAGCACCAGCACCGTCTTTCCCTGCGGGGCCATGGTAGGGTCGAACGAGTAATTCATCAGCGAATAACCGAAGGGCAGGTCGGTGCGGCCGATCCGCGTCCCTTTCGTAAAATCAAGCAGGATGGGGACTTCGGAAGGGATTGCCCGGTTGATCCCGAACGACACCTGGACCAGCGGCGGGAAGAGTTCCCAGTTCTTATAGGCATGATCGAATTCGCGGGAGATGTATTTCCCCTCCAGCATCCTGTAAAGGGTGGAATAGCCGTCGGCCGCGCTGATCACGTAGTCGGCCCCGATCTTCGTTCCGTCATCCAGGATCACTCCTCTGGCGGTATCCTTCTCTACCACAATTTTTTCCACCTTTTTTCCGAAGGATATTTTTCCTCCCAGCGAAATGAACCGTTCCGCCATGCGTTGCGCCAGCGGGTAGGAGCCCCCCTTGATGTACCCTGCGTTCTTCTGGTTGAAAAATCCAAGCATGAAGATGAACGCCAGTGCCGAAAAGTTCCGTTCGCCGTACATCGCGAAGAGGGCCGACCGGATCTTTTCGCTGCGGAAATTGAGTTTCTCGAAATATTCGCGGCAGGTAAGCCGGCCGAACTTCCGGATGAGCATCAGGATGGGCATCATTTTAGGCAAAAGCCTGACGTAATCGAGCGGGCTGCGCAATTCCGGGGGCAGGGCGAAGGGTTCGAGCTTCACGCTCTTCCGCATCTGCCGGCACATTTTCCGGATGGGACGCTCGTCCTCGGGGGCCAGCTCCAGCAGGTACCTCTCCCAGCGGTCGATGTCGGCGTAAATGATAAAGCGGTTGCCGCCGCGGTCGGTGATCTGCGAATGGATCTCGTGGTCGATCACCTCCGTGCGGTCGTTCAGCACGTTCGTCTCCTTC
The DNA here is from genome assembly GCA_964455285.1 of uncultured Prolixibacteraceae bacterium. GTDB lineage: Bacteria > Bacteroidota > Bacteroidia > Bacteroidales > FEN-979 > CAIVAT01. The sequence continues at coordinate 2,529 of CAYVVG010000045.1, read as the reverse complement.
CAGATGTCATGGAAAGCCCCTTTCGAAGTGCCCACGAGCCAGTGCAGGCAGTAGTCGAAGCGGTATCCCTTGCGGTCCCAGGCGGTGCACTGCCCGCCTGCCACCTTGTGCATCTCCAGGATCTCGGTATCGAATCCGTTCAGGGCCGAATAGATCCCGGCCGATAACCCGGCGACCCCGCCGCCGATGATGATCACTTTAGGTTTCATGGAATAGCAATTGAGATTACACGGGTGACTGATTTTGCGCCAAAAGTAGGCGGTCTCCGGCAGCCCGGTGAGGCTATTTCGGCTAACGGGAGAATTCTCCCGACAAAGCCCGGGAAGGCCGGGTTATTCCCCTCCCTACTGGTAGGGAGGGGCTAGGGGTGGGTAGATTGACTTTTCGGAGTGGACTCAATAATCGATTAACGATTTGTGAAGTATGATCGGTATTTAGCCCATAGTTCCTTTACTTTCTCCACTGCTTCCCCTTTTGGAGTTGCGGGAAAGACTTCACGCCCCCGGCTCCACGATTTCTCCCATTTGCACGATTCCGCGTAGAATGCCTTCCGGTCCCATGTCTTCCCCTCTTTCAGGGACTTCTCCAGTTGGTCGAAGAACTTTGTCCAGCGGGGAAGGTAATAGCTGCGGAACATCCCCGACCACTGCTTCAGGGCGTAGTTGTTCAGGTCGTCGTATTCGCCCTCGGTGCAGTCGCCGCCCCACAGGGTGATCAGGTTGCGGGCGTCCCACAGGTAAATGCCCCGTTCGTCGGGCGTGGTGCCCCACGACTTCGCACTTTCGAGCCAGGTGCCCAGCAGGTACTCCTTCCGGGTCGCCAGCAGGTCGTCCATGTCGTTGATGAGCCCCAGGAAAAGCATGCGGTATTTGCGGATCACAGCCGTATCTTTAGCCTGGTAAGCCTTTTCCGTCTCCCTGATCCAGGTGAGGGCCAGCGGGCTCAGCACCTGGCGGGCGAGGTTGACCAGGTCGAAGCGGTAGGTTTCCAGCCCCTGGCAGAGGTCGGCGCCTGCCAGCAGTTCTTCCAGCGCAATCACCAGCGTGTCCTGGCTGTACTTCGGCACCGGTGATGAACGGTAGGAGAGTTTGGGGTCGTAGAACCCCGGGCGTTCGCAAAGAAAGGTGCCGGTTTGCGCATGGGTGTGGTAAACGGTCTTCAGCATGTACTGCCAAGCCTTTTCCGCATGCGGAGAGAGGCCCCCGTAGCGGCGGATGACATATTCGCGGATCCATTTCGACGGATTGGCCGGGCCCTGCTCCCACACATGATCCATCACGAACTCCTCCACCACGGGGTTGTTCCCGAAATACTCCATCGTCATGCCGATGCCCGAGAATTTCCCCTTGTTCCGGCTGCCGGTCACCTCGCCCAGCCGCGACGACATCTCTTCCAGGTGCCCATGCATCGCGGTCCTGCCGCCGAAGTTGTACAGCACGTTCCATATCCAGGGTTTTCCGTAGAATCCCGACCGGTTGCTCCATTCCGGGAAGCGTTCGCTCCACAGGTCGAGCACCAGCATCTTATCGTCGGGCACTGCGTGCAGGAACGCTTTGGCCTGCGGTTCTTTCCAGAAATCCTTCTGGTAGTGGAGGAACCAGCCCTGCAGCACCCACACGGCCTCGGGATCGGCTTCCGACATGGCGCGGTACACGTTGCGGCTGATCCGGCCGATGGTTTTCGGATCGTCGCTGTCGGGGTTCACCTCGTTGAAGCAGTCGGCCGAGTAATAGTGGTCGGTGCCGAAGAGCTCGGTCTGCTTTTCGATGAACAGCTTCCCGATGCGCCGGAAAAGTTCTTCGTCGGGATCCAGGTAAACGGTCCCCCCGAACCCGGCCGACCAGTTGCCGGTGCGGTGGATACTGATCCCCGGAAATTTTTCGGGCAGCGAGGCCGGGACATGTCCGGTGAAGCCCATCAGCACGGGGGTCATGCCCAGGGCCCGCTCGCGCGCCAGGATCTTCTGTTGCAGTCCGGCATGGCTCTTTCGCCAGCTCTCGGAGAGCGTGCCGCCGAACCCGTCGATGTTGCCCATCCAGCCCCAGGGGAGGTAGGCGGGACCGGCGAGGAATTCGCCGATCTGCTGGTCCGTCAGCCCCAGCTCTTTGTACACCCGGTACCACACCTCTTCCTGCCCGGTGACGGCCAGCGGCAGGTTGACCCCGTTCATCGCCATCCAGTCGATCATCCGTTCCCACTCTTTCCAGTTCCACCACGCCATGGTGTAGCTGAAGGTGCAGATGTTGAAGAAATAGCGGTAGCGGTAAGGTGTTTGGATCCGGACGGTTTCGGTGGGCACGGGAAATTTCCCCGGTAAGTCGATGTGCTCGTCGATGAGGGTGAACTGGCTGTTGCAGTAATGTTTCAGGTACCAGTTCAGCCCCGAGGCCAGGTCGATGCCGCTGTTGCCCCTGATGACGATCTTCCCTCCGGCCGCGGCGATCTCGAACACATCCTTTTCTTTGGCATTCGCCAGCTTTGCGAAAACGAGGTTGCCGGCTTTTTCGCCCAGCACCCGGCGCGCCAGGG
>CAYVVG010000044.1:0-34297 GCA_964455285.1 uncultured Prolixibacteraceae bacterium | reverse complement strand
CTTGTAGTCGCGCGTCGGTCGCAGGGGGGAACGGGCAATGAGCCGGAAGACCGTGTCGGGGTAATCCGACCGGATCCACAGGTTTTCGGCCACCCGCAGGGGGAAACTGTCGGACGCTGCAGGCCGGTAGATCGCCGGGTCGGGCTGCCCCTCCCTGAGTGTGCCGCGGTAAAAGGGGATCCAGTCCTGCAGCCCGGCCTGGTGGGCCAGGATGTCGCGGAGGACCAGCGGTCCCTTGTTCGTGCCACGCAGGAAGGGAAGGAAACGGCCCAGGGTGTCGGAGAGTTTCATGTAACCGTCTTCGAAAAGTTTCATCATGGCCAGGGTGGTGGCTGCCACCTTGGTCACCGAGGCAAGGTCGTACAGATCGTCCGTCGTCACGCCGGTGGTATCATCGTACCGGGGCCGGCCGAAGGCTTTTTCGTAAAAGATCTTTCCGTTGCGGGCGAGCAGGACCTGACATCCGGGATAGGCGTGCGCGTCGAGTCCGGACTGCACGATCGAATCGACGGTGCATAGGGCTTGGCGGGGGATCCCGGCCTCTTCGGGAAGCGCATAGCCCATCCTGACGGTTTCGGTGCGTATGCCGGCATTGCGGCCGAAGGTTCCCGCAGTGACCGGCAACCTTCCCCGGGCGGGAAGACCACCCGCGATGACCTGGGCCGCAATGGCCTGCACCGAAGGGTTGTCCTGGTACGTGACCACCACCGCTTCGGCCCGCGGGGCACCGGCGAGCGGGCCAAGGGCGTAGGGCGTTCCGAACAGGGTGAGGATGGTTCTGTTGGTCATGGCCAGGGTGTCGGCCAGGCGGATCATCCCGTTGTTGAGACCGAAGGTGTCGGCGGGATTGCTGGCGATGCCGTGAAGGGCCACGATGACGATGTCGGCCGGGCTGACCAGGCGGTAAATACTGTCGGCAGCCTGTTTCGAAAAGCGGTAGGGGAGCCGGTGGCACTCCATGGGGAGGGAGCGGGAAAGCACCGACTGGAACGGGTCAGGAAGCGTGTCGCCGAGCGAGAGCAGGGCGATGCGCCGGTATCCCAGGCCGGTGACCGGGATGATGCGGAGCTCGTTGCCCAGCACCGTCACAGATCCTTTCACCATCATTTCCTGCAACACTTCGGCCCCGGGGTTATTGAGATCGCCGATCAGCCCGGCCGTATCGATCGCCGGGCGGCGGGTGAGCCCCATGCGGAGCTTGAGGGCAAGCACCTTGCGGCACTTCGCTTCGAGGAGCGAGTCGGAGATCCGGCCGCTGTCAACCGCCGCGGTGATCTCGCCGATCGCCCGGCCGATGTCGCGCGGGAGGAGCAGGATATCGTTCCCGGCAAGCAGGGCGCGCAGCGCCACATCGCGGGGCCGCTCTTTTTCCTTCAGGTCCTTACGACCCGCCACGCCGTCCATATCGAGCGCATCGGTCACGATGTAGCCCCTGAACCCAAGTTTTTCGCGAAGCAACCCGGTGATGACGGGCTTCGAAAGGGTGGTGGGGGTGTTTTTCGCGGTATCGAGGCAGGGGAGGTACAGGTGGGCCACCATCACCCCTTCGGCTCCCTGCCGGATGAGTTCGCGGAAGGGGCGGAGTTCCACCGAGTCGATGCGTCCGGCTGAGTGGGTGATGAGGGGCAGGTCGAGGTGGGAATCGGTCTCGGTGTCGCCGTGCCCGGGAAAATGCTTGAGCGTTGCCAGGATGCCCTCGTCCTTCAGCCCGTTCATATATAGGGCGCCTTTGCGGGTCACGGCATCCGGGTCCTCGCCAAAGGAACGGAAGCCGATCACCGGGTTGGCGGGATTGTTGTTGACATCGACCACCGGGGCGAAGTTGATATGGATGCCCATCCGCCGGCAACTCTTCCCGATCCATCGTCCCATCCGGTAGATGAGACTGTCGTCGGCCATTGCCCCGAGGGCCATCTGCCGGGGGAAGGCAAACGCGCTGTCGAGCCGCATCCCGGGGCCCCATTCGGCATCGATGGCCACCAGCAGGGGGGTGGGAGCCGCCTGCTGCAGCCGGTTGGTCAGGAGCGCCTGGCGCACCGGGCCTCCCTTGAAAAAGCATACCCCTCCGGGATTGAAGGTGCGGATAATACCGGTGAGGCTGTCGTTATACGCTGAATCGCGGCACGACCACGCCCGGATGATGAAGAGTTGCGCAATGCGCTGTTCGCGGGTGAGGGATTGGTACACCGAATCGATCCGGCGGTCGCGCAGATCCTGCGACCGGGCGTACCGGGCACCCGGGCAGGCCAGCAACCATAGCCCAAGAATGGCGGGGATCAACCTGTGAAAGACTCTGCCTGTTATCATCCTGATGTCGGTTATGCAACATTCGCAAAGGTCCTGACTTCCTGCCGGCCCCTGACCCCGCGCGCCATAAATCTTTTCTTTTTTTATCAACACCGGCCCGGCTCCCCGTTGTATAAATAATATCTTTGCCCGGTTCCCGTTTCCCACATTAAGGGGCAACGGGTATGGATTCGCGGGAGAGGCTTCCGCCTGTTTTGTATCTGGTCCTTTGTTCTTCATAATATGCTTGCGGTAAAAGAGTTAGAAAAAATTGCCAGCCAGGTCCGGCGCGACATCATCCGGATGGTTCACGGAGCGGCCTCGGGACATCCCGGAGGTCCCCTGGGGTGTGCCGATCTCCTGGTCGCCCTCTATTTCAAGGTCATGAAGCCCGACCCGAAGGCTTTTACGATGGACGGGACGGGAGAGGATGTTTTTTTCCTCTCCAACGGACACCTCTCGGCCGGGTGGTACAGCGTGCTGGCCCGTTACGGCTATTTCGATGTGGCGGAACTGGCCACCTTTAGAAAGCTGGGCAGCCGCCTGCAGGGACACCCTGCGACGGCCGAAGGACTGCCCGGGATCCGGATGAGCTCGGGTTCGCTGGGACAGGGTCTTTCGGTGGCCATCGGCGCCGCCCTGGCCAAAAAGATGAACCGCGACGATCACAGGGTGTACTGCCTGCTGGGCGACGGCGAGTTGCAGGAGGGCCAGAACTGGGAAGCCCTGATGTTCGCAGCCGGCAAAAATATCGACAACCTCATCGCCATCGTCGATTGGAACGGAGTCCAGATTGACGGACCCAACGATCGCGTGATGCCCCTGGGCGACCTGAAACAAAAGATGACCGCCTTCGGATGGAATGTGATCACGATGTTCGGCAACGACATGGCGGAGGTGGTGGAAAATCTCCTGCAGGCTCAGTGGTATCTCGGACAGGGAAGGCCGGTCTTGATCCTGATGAACACCCACATGGGCCGGGGGGTTGATTTTATGACCGACAACCACGAATGGCACGGGGTCCCGCCCGACGACGAGCAGAAGACCCGGGCGCTGATGCAACTGGAGGAAACGCTGGGAGACTATTAGGATGTACGATGTACGATTTACGATTTACGATCTGATGCGGTTTTTCCGAAGACTGCCTTCCCGTCACGCGTCACGCGTCACGCGTCACCTGTCACTGCTTCTCATCCTGCTGCTCCTGACCCCGGGCCTGGTCGCCCAGACCGGCAAAGAGGCGCCCCGTCCCAAACCACTGACGCGCATCCTGTTCGTTTTCGATGCTTCGCAGAGCATGTACGGCCGTTGGCAGAGCGCCACGAAGTTCGATCTCGCGGTGAAACTCTTTTCCAGCATCCTCGACAGCCTGCGGTCGCAAACCAACCTCGAGATGGCGTTGCGCATGTACGGCAACCAGAAACAGTTTCCCCCGCAGGACTGCAACGATACCCGGCTGGAAGTGCCTTTCGCCAAAGACAATGTCAACCGCATCAAGCACGCCCTGAAAACCACCATCCCCAAAGGCACCACCCCCATCGCGTATGCCCTGTCGCTGGCCCCCAAGGATTTTCCGCCCTGCGACAACTGCCGCAACGTGGTGATCCTGATCACCGACGGACTGGAAGAGTGCGGCGGGGACCCCTGTGCGGTTTCGCTCGACCTGCAGCGCAAAGGGATCATGCTGAAGCCTTTCATCGTGGGGATCGGCAAGAATTTCCGCGATCAGTTCGAGTGTGTCGGCACCTACTTCGATGCCTCCGACGAGACTGAGTTCCGCCATGCGCTGAATGTCATCATCTCCCGGACACTGAACCCGACCACGGTGCATGTCAACCTCATCGACGAGTACGGGAAACCGACCGAGACCAATGTGAACATGACCTTTTACGATGACCTCTCGGGGAAGGTGAAATACAATTTCATCCATTCGCTCAATGCCAAGGGGGTGCCCGACACGCTCGACATCGATCCGCTGATGACTTACAACATGGTGGTCCACACCATTCCCCCGGTTAGAAAAGACAGCATCAAACTGACCCCGGGAATTCACAACATCATCGGTATCAGGGCTCCGCAGGGGTACCTTGCGTTCAAGACCGGCGGGAACAGCACCCTGAAGTACCTGCCCTGCATCATCCGGAAAAAGGGAGAAAGCGAAACCATCAACGTGCAGCAATTCGACCAGACAGAGAAATACATCACCGGCATGTACAGTGTAGAGATCCTGTGCCTGCCGCGGATACGGGTCAGCGACGTTCAGATCACACAGAACCACACCACTACCGTCGAGACGCCGATGCCCGGAATCGCCGTGATCCAGAAATCGACCAACGGTTACGGCAGCCTCTATCTCGAGGAGAAAGACAACCTGGTATGGCTCTACAACCTGCGCGACAATCCCCAGAACCAGGAGACCCTTTACCTGCAGCCGGGCAGTTACCGGGTGGTCTTCCGGTCGAAGTACACCACGCAGTCATCCTACACCATCGAAAAGCCCTTCAAGGTCGAACCCGGCCAGACGATCAACCTGAAATTATACCCGAACTGACATGAACGAATATCCCAACCAAGGCTCCAAAGACACCCGCTCGGGGTTCGGCGAAGCCCTGCTGGAGCTGGGCAGGAACAACCCTGCCGTGGTGGCCCTTTGCGCCGACCTGACCGGATCGCTGAAGATGGATGCCTTCGCCCGCGCATTTCCCGACCGCTTTATCCAGACCGGGATCGCCGAAGCCAACATGATCGGCATTGCAGCCGGGCTGACCATCGGCGGGAAGATCCCTTTCACGGGGACCTTCGCCAACTTCGCCACAGGCCGGGTGTATGACCAGATCCGGCAGTCGGTGGCCTATTCGAACAAGAACGTGAAGATCTGTGCTTCCCATGCCGGGCTGACGCTGGGCGAAGACGGGGCCACCCACCAGAACCTCGAAGATATCGGCATGATGAAGATGCTTCCCCATATGACGGTGATCTGCCCCTGCGATTTCAACCAGACGAGGGCGGCCACACTGGCGGTGGCGGAGCACCCGGGACCGGTGTACCTGCGTTTCGGGCGTCCGAAATGGCCCAACTTCACCCCCGCCGGCGAACCCTTCGTGATCGGGAAGGCCATACGGATGCGTCCGGGCAGCGATGTCACCCTTTTCGCCACCGGTCACATGGTCTGGAACGCCCTCCAGGCTGCCGGCGTGCTCGCAGAGAAGGGGGTGCAGGCCGAGGTCATCAACCTGCACACCATCAAACCGCTCGACGAAGAGGCGGTGCTGGAATCGGTGAGAAAGACCGGGTGCGTGGTGACGGCCGAGGAGCATATGCGCAACGGCGGCCTGGGCGACAGCATCGTACAACTGCTGGCGCGGAAGCATCCGCTGCCCGTAGAGATGGTCGCCGTCGACGACCGGTTCGGCGAGAGCGGGAAACCCGAAGAGTTGCTGAAACGGTATGGATTGGACGTGCCCGACATCGTTTCAGCTGCCCTGACAGCGGTTTCCCGGAAGCGGTGACCGGATCTCAGCCCTGGCGGATTGTCAGGTCGTCGCGCGAGAGCAGGATGGGAATCTCCCGGTCGACGTAAAGCGGCACGGTTTCAATGGATACGTTGCTGGTATCGAGTCCCAGCGCCCTTACTTCCGAGATCCCGAAGCGCTTGAAGATGGCATAAAGGTCCATGATGAACTGCTCGCGCGGCGGGAAATCGAAATCATAATTCTGGATCCGGTCGATCACCACGAAACGGAAATCGGCACTGACATGGTGCTTCCGAAGCGATTCGTATCGGCTGAGCATGTCGATCTCGTGGTTGTGACTCAGTTCGTCGAGCACCTGCCTGAAAAAGAGATTGACCCGGGGTTGTACCTTGAAGCCGATCTTGAAATCGACCTTGACCAACACTTCCGGGATGATGTGGGTGATCTTGTACTCCAGCACGTGGGGCTCGTCGAGGATGTCGACATGGAGCAGCCAGTACAGGTCGGCACGCTTGGGATGCTTGTTGAGGATCGAATAGATGATCTTGGACTCGACGTCGGTCACCTTGTTGGCTTTGGTCAGGAACACCAGGTTGGTGGCGTATTTGGGCACGGTCGTGTCGTGGCTCAGGTCTTTGATCACGTCGGAGTAATTATCGATCTTCAGGAATTCAATGAAGCTGTTCTTGATCTTGCGGCCGTTGAACCACACGTACATGATCAGGAAAAGGAGTCCGCCCAGCAGGATGGTGAACCATCCCCCGTGGGTGAACTTGTTCAGGTTGGCCACCAGGAACGACCCCTCGATGGAGAGGTACACGACCAGGAAGATGGCGATCACATATACCGGCACCTTCTTGTAAAACAGGTAGATGCTGAGAAGCCCTGTGGTCATCAGCATGGTGATGGTGATGGAAAGCCCGTAAGCCGCTTCCATGTTGGCCGAGCGCTGAAAGAACAGGACGACGAACAGGCAGGAGACGTACAACATCCAGTTGATGCTGGAGATGTACATCTGTCCCTTGATGTTGGTGGGGTAGTTGATCCGGATCTTGGGCCAGAAATTAAGGGAGATGGCTTCGCTGATGAGGGTGTAGGAACCGCTGATGAGTGCCTGGCTGGCGATGATGGCCGCCACCGTCGAGATGATCACGCCGATGATCAGGAACCAGTGGGGCATCATGGAGAAGAAGGGGTTGGTCCATTCGTAGATGCTGTCGGTGTTCCGGAGGATCCACGAGCCCTGTCCGAAATAGTTGAGCAGCAGGGTGGTCTTGACGAATACCCAGGTGATCCGGATGTTCTTCAGCCCGCAGTGCCCCAGGTCGGAATAGAGTGCTTCGGCGCCGGTGGTGCAGAGAAAGACCGCCCCCATCAGGAGAAAACCTTCGGGATAGCCGGTCAGGAACTCGTACGCGTAGCGGGGATCGATGGCTTTCAGGATCCCCGGGTTGTGGATGATCTGGCTCATGCCCAGCACCCCGAGCATGGAAAACCACACGAACATGATGGGGCCGAACGATTCTCCGACGGCCTTGGTCCCGAACTTTTGTACGAAAAAAAGACCCGTGATGATGACGATCACGATCGGTACCACCGGGATGCGGGGATTGACGATGGCCAGTCCTTCGACCGCCGAAACGATGGTGATGGAAGGGGTGATCACCCCGTCGGCCAGCAGGGTGCTTCCCCCGACGATCGCCAGCACGTAGGCCCATTTGGCCCGTTTCCGGATCAGGGCAAAGAGGGAGAAAATGCCCCCCTCCCCGTTGTTGTCGGCCCGCAGGGTGATGATGATGTACTTGATCGTCGTTTGCAGGGTGAGCGTCCAGAAGATGCACGAAAGCCCTCCCATGATGAACGGTGCGGTGAGAGAGCCAGCTCCAGCGGTGATGGCCTTCATGACATAGAGGGGAGAGGTTCCGATGTCACCATAGATGATGCCCAGGGTGATCAGCAGGCCTACGGCCGACAGGGACTGCCGGTGTCCTTTGTGAATGGAGCTTCGCATGGCGTTTGAGATTTTCCGGGAAAAGCGAGCAAAGGTATTAAAATAATCAGCAATGCATTTCTCTGAGAAAGACGGCGCTGTTCCGGTTTTACCGGCCCTGCCGGTGTTTCTCGGTACGGGACAGAAGGACCGGGATCTCTTTGTCGATATACAGGGGAACAGTTTCGACGGTAACGCTGCTGGTGTCAAGGCCCAGTGCTTTGACATCGCTGATGCCGAAGCGCCGGAGCACCGCATACATGTCCATGATGAACTGTTCCCTCGGCGGGAAGTCGAAGTCGTAATTCTGGATGCGGTCGATCACCACGAAGCGGAAGTCACTGCTGACATTGAATTCCCGCAGCGAATGGTAGTGGCTCAGCAGGTCGATCTCGTGGTTGCGGCTCATCTCTTCGATCACCTGGCGGAAGAAGAGATTCACCCGTGGCTGCACCTTGAAACCGATCTTGAAATCGACTTTGATCAGGATGCCCGGTATCAGGTGTGTAACCTGGTACTCGAGCATATGCGGTTCATCGAGGATGTCGATGTGCAGCATCCAGTATGTGTCGGCCCGCTTGGGTTGTTTGTTGAAGATGGAATAGACGATCTTCGACTCGATGTCGGTCTCCCGGTTGGCTTTGGTGAGGAAGACGAGGTTCGAGGCGTATTTGGGAATCGAGGTGTCGCGGGCCAGCGCTTTCAGCATGTCGAAGTAATTGGCGACGGGAAGGAACTCGATGAAACTGTTCTTGATCCGCCTTCCCTGGAACCAGACATACATAATAATGAAGAGAACGCTGCCCAACAGGAAGGTAAAGTACCCTCCGTGCAGGAACTTGTTCAGGTTGGCCACCAGGAACGAGAGTTCGATGATGAGGTAGATGATCAGGAAAAAGGTGAGCATCGATTTCGGAACATGCCGGTAGTAGAGCCACACCCCGAGCAGCATCGTGGTCATCAGCATCGTGATGTTGATGGTAAGCCCGTAGGCCGCTTCCATGTTGGATGATTTCCGGAAGAACAGGACGATGAAGATGCAGCATACATATAAGATCCAGTTGATGCTGGAGATGTACATCTGTCCTTTGATATTGGTTGGATAGTTGATCCTGACCTTGGGCCAGAAATTGAGCGAGATCGCTTCGCTGATCAGGGTGAATGAACTGGTGATCATGGCCTGGCTGGCGATGATGGCGGCAACGGTGGCGACGACGATACCCGGCAGCAGGAACCAGGCGGGCATGATGGCGAAAAAAGGGTTCGTCCACTCGTTGATGTAATCGACGTTTTTAAGCAACCATGCTCCCTGCCCGAAGTAATTGAGCAGCAGGCTTATCTTCACAAATCCCCAGGTGGCCCGGATGTTGCCCCGGCCGCAATGCCCGAGGTCGGAGTACAGGGCATCGGCCCCGGTGGTGCAGAGAAAGACGGCACCGAGCAGCACATACCCATTGGGGGTGTTTACGATAAAATCGTAGGCATAGGCAGGATTGATCGCCTTAAGCACCTGAAAGTAGCCGGGGATCTGCATCAGGCCGAGAACGCCCAGCATCGAGAACCATATGAGCATGATGGGGCCGAACGACCGGCCGATCATGCGGGTACCGAACTTCTGGATCAGGAACAGCACGGTGATGATGGCCAGCGAGATGGGCACCACGGGGATGCGCGGGTTGCGGATCAGGGTTCCCTCAACCGCCGAAACGATGGTGATGGCAGGGGTGATGATGCTGTCGGCCAGCAGGGTGCACCCCCCGATCATGGCAAAAAGGAATGCCCATCTGGCTCTTTTCCTTACCAGGGCAAAGAGTGCGAAGATCCCCCCTTCTCCCTTGTTATCGGCCCGGATGGCGAAAATGATGTATTTGATGGTGGTCTGCAGCGTCAGGGTCCAGAAGATGCAGGAGAGTCCTCCCAGGATGTACTGTGGATTGATGCTGTGGGCCCCGCCGATGATGGCACGCATGACATAGAGGGGGGAGGTGCCTATGTCGCCGTAAACAATACCGAGAGTGACGATCAGCCCCGCCGCCGTGATCTTGTCGATATGTCCCTTGCGTGCCTCCCGTTCCATCTCATCCCGGTTTTCTGCTGAAGACTTTTTTCGCCACGGCAATGATCATGGGGAGCAGCGAGACAAAGATGATGGTCAGTATGGCGATCGTGAAGTTATTCCTGACCAGGGGGATATTCCCGAAAAAGTACCCGGCCAGCGAAAAGGAGCCGACCCACAGAATGGCACCGGCAATGCTGAACGAAATAAACCTTACGTAGGTCATGGTTCCGACGCCGGCCACAAAGGGTGCAAAGGTGCGGATGATCGGCATGAACCGGGCGATGATGATGGTCTTGCCCCCGTGTTTCTGGTAGAACGCATGGGTGCGGTCGAGGTATTCCCGTTTGATGAGACGGTAGTTTTTTTCATACACTGTCTGACCCAGTGCCCTCCCGATGAAATAATTGGTGTTGTCGCCACCGAAGGCGGCAGCCACGAGCAGGGGGATGATGATGATCACGCTCAGCGGGTTGCCCTCCATCGCCGCGATGGTCCCGGCGGCGAAAAGCAGTGAATCGCCCGGCAGGAAAGGGGTGACCACCAGCCCGGTCTCCATGAAGATGATCAGGAACAGCAACAGGTAGGTCCACGATTGGTAATCGGTGACCCACTGCCGAAGGTGGATGTCGATATGCAGGAGGATGTCGAGAAATTCTTTCAGTAAGTCAGTCATAAATCAGGTTTTAACGGAATATCATGCGTTATACGAAAAAAGAACGCCGGAAAGCAGGATGGTGAAGAACAGGTTGATGAGTCATGCCATGAGAATGCTTTTGATGGTCCCCATTGATGAACTCAAAACCTGCGGCGGCGGGGTGGCATTGGAGAAGAAGCAGAGTGAAAGTGGTGTCGAGACCAAACATGACAGGTTCATTAACCGGCCCGGGGCTTTTCAGGAACCGGGTGGAAAATTACTAAGAAAAATGCAATCGCTGCCGGAATGTTAAAAACTAAGGATAAGAAGGAGGCTGGTGGCCGTTGTTCCGGTCGATCAGGCGGAATCCCGATTTCAGGAAGATGGGGGTGAGCAGGGTGGTGAGCAGGGCCATCAGCACCAGGATGGAAAATACCGCTACATCGATGAACCCGTTGGCCAGGGCGATGTTGGCGATCACAAGTTCCATGATGCCGCGGGCGTTGAGCCCGAGTCCCAGGGTGAATGAGCGCGACCGGTCAAAGCCCGCCAGCCGGCCGCCGAGGTACCCGCCGAAGATCTTGCTGAAAAAAGAGGCGAACAGGATCACCAGCAGAAGCAGCCAGTTGCTGAGTGCGCTGAAATCGAACGAGATGCCCATGGTGGCGAAAAAGACCGGTGCGAGGAACCCCATGGTGATGCCCGAGAGGCTGCGCTGCACCCGCTCCAGGTCCCTGCTCGCGAACATGCTTCGCGGCAGCAGGATGGCCCCGAAAAAGGCCCCGACGACAAAATGGAGCCCCATCAGCTCCGATATGCTTGAAAAGATCAGCACGAACAGGATCACCAGGGCGAAGATCGACTCCTCGCCCCGTAGGTAATGCAGGAACCGGTTTACCCTGGGATTGATGACGTTGACCTTCTGTTTGGCCAGTTTGAAGAAACGGTATGCCACCAGGAGAAAGGTGGTGAACACCCCCACCTTGAGGACTGTGATGGCGATCGAGAAGGTGAGGTCGCCGATGTTTTTCGATTCGTCGTTGAAATCGAGAATGATCCCCAGCACGAGAAGGGCAACGATGTCGTTGAAGATCGCAGCGGAGATGATCTGCTGCCCGACATCCGACTTCAGCTTCCCGATGTCCATCAGGATGCGGATGCTGACCGGAAGGGCTGTGATGGCGATGCATAGGCCCAAAAAGACAGTGAAGGTGTTCGAAAACCTGAAGATCAGGCCTATGGCGATGCCGCTGGCCATCGGCACCAGGAATCCCAGCAGGGCGATCAGGAGGTTCTTTCCACGGATCGAACGTCGGATCTCCTCGACCTCGATCTGCATGCCGGCCAGTACGATCAGCATGAATACCCCCAGTTCCGCGATCGTACGGAGTTCTCCGGGATGCGGGATGATGTTGAGGAGCGAGGGTCCCAGGATCACCCCGGCCAGTACTTCTCCGATCATGGAGGGTTGCCGCAACCGCTCTGCCACCTCACCGAACAGCTTGGCCGTGAGCAGCAGGATCAGCAGGTTGACGATGAAAGGCAGTTGGTGATGAAGCAGGTGGAACATATGCTGACAGGTGCCGGGACAGGTGAGATCGGTTCATGATTTTACGGAAAATCCCCGGAAAGGTTGCAGGTCCGGCACCCCCGGTCCGCAGGGAAACATTACCTTTGCCCGCGTGGACGCCATCTCTGTCATAACCCTGGGACCTTTCCAGACCTCATTCCCCGAACTTACCGCCGTGGCGTTCGGCCTGGCCTGCGTTTGGTTCATGAAAAAAGAGAGCCTGTGGGCCTTCCCGCTGGGCATTGTCAACGTGCTTATTTACGTGTACATCTTTTACACGGCAAGGCTTTATGCCAACGCGGCCATCAACGGGTTCTTTTTCGTCATGAGCGCTTACGGGTGGTACAACTGGTCGAGAAAACGGGGAGGCCAGCGACCTGTCCGCATTGCCCGGTGCTCCCCGGCCGAACGGCTCTGGAATGCCACCGCCATCGTCTTGTTCTTCTTTCTCATCCGGTGGATCCTCATCCGGTTTACAGAAAGCCCGATCCCTGGCTGGGATGCGGCCACCACCGCGGTATACATCATCGCCCAGTGGCTGCTTTCCCGAAAAAGAATTGAGAACTGGCTCCTATGGATCTCTGCCGATGTGGTGATGACTGTGCTGCTGGCCTGGCAGGGACTGTGGTTCAGCAGTTTCCAGTACCTGGTATTCACTGTCATCGCCATCCTCGGATACCGGGAATGGCGATCCAAACTGCCGTCATGATCCGGACCGTCGCCATCACCGGTCCCGAATCGACCGGCAAATCGCAGCTTGCTGCCGGTCTCGCCGCCCACTACCACGCAGCATGGGTGCCTGAATATGCGCGCGAATACCTTGCCGCGCTCGGCCGACCTTATGAGGAAGAGGATGTCGTGAAAATCGCCCGCGGGCAGCTGGCTTCTGAGCGCTTGGCAATGAAAAAGGCCGGATCCTGGCTTTTTTGTGATACGGAATTGCTCGTGACCAAGATCTGGAGCGAAGTGAAATATGGCCGCTGCCACCCCTGGATTACCGGGAATCTTGAAAAACCCGGCTATGGGATCTATTTGCTGTGCGATATTGACCTGCCCTGGGAGTATGATCCCCTTCGTGAACACCCCGACCGTAGAAAATTCCTGTTCGACCTGTATTTCAATGAACTGAACTCCCGCGGCTGGCCCTTTGCCGTAATCCGCGGACAGGGCAGCGATCGGCTTGGGAATGCCATTGGGATACTGGAAAACTTTTCTTTCTGATGTCGGGGGGAATTCGGATATTTGGTGAGTCGTGAGTCGTAAATCGTAAATCGTCAATTGGAATCCCGTCTTCGCATCCTGTTCCTGCCGCGGTGGTACCCCAACCGGTATGACCCCATGCCGGGGTTGTTCATCCAGCGGCAGGCCGAAGCGCTGGCCGAACATTGCGATGTGGCAGTGATCTATGTTCACCCCGACCCCGATTGTCCCTCTGAACTGGAAAGCGACTTTTGCAACGAACGGGGTGTCAGGGTTTTAAGGATATATTACCGGGCAGGGCAGCATCCCTCTTCACTGTTTTTCCGGCTGCGCGATCTGTGGAACTTCCGGAGGGTTCACCTTAAAGCATTCCGGAGTATCAGCGGTTTTGAGCCCGACGTGATCCACGCCCACATCCTCACCCGGATGGGGGTGATCGGCTGGCTCGCGGCCAGGAAGAAAAGGGTTCCGCTGGTCATCTCCGAGCACTGGTCGCGTTACCTTCCGGGGAATGGAACCTACACCGGGTGGTTACGGAAAAGGATCACCGCCTTCGTGACATCAAGGGCTTCGGCCCTGACGGCCGTCTCCGGTTTGCTTCGCACCGCCATGCAGCGTTGCGGAATTGATCACCCGCTGTTTGCTGTGATCCCGAACGTGGTGGACACCTCCCATCCCGGGATCCTGGCCTGCCCTGCCGCAACAGCTTCGAAAACGATCGTGCATATCTCCTGTTTCGACGACCGTTCGAAAAATATTTCAGGTTTTCTGCGTTCTCTTTCCGCCCTGTCGGAGAAGCGGAGCGATTTTTCATGCCTGCTGGTGGGCGACGGGCCCGACCTCGATGCCATGAAGGATTACGCCGGCTCGCTGGGCCTTGCCGAACCGGCGGTCCGGTTTACCGGTCTGCAAACTGGCCCGGAATTGGAAGAGGTGCTTGGAAGTGCTGATTTCACGGTGCTCTCCAGCCGGTTCGAGACTTTTGGCACAGTGGTGATCGAGAGCCTTGCCCGCGGGATCCCGGTGGTGGCTACCACGGTCGGGGTGGCCGATGAGGAGATCAATGAGGAGAACGGGATCCGGGTCCCTCCCGGCGATGATGAGGCGATGACCGGCGCGCTCGACCGGATGCTCGACCGGTGCCGGAGTTACAACCGCGAAGCGATCCGGAATGGCATCGGAGACAAGTTTTCGGCACCTGTGGTCGCCCGGCAACTGCTGGGATTGTACGAAACCGTCTTGATGCAGCGACGCTGAGCAGGGCAGGGGCCGCAGTAACCGGGATAGATATGGATGACGGTATGGGTTTGATGCAATCGGAAGGAGACCTGAAAGTGCGCACTCCCTTGCGGTTCGGTGTGCTGGGCAACGGCACGGTATTTTGCCGGTGGCAGGTTGCTGCATTGCAGGAACTGATCGCCCGTGGCCACCAGTTGGTTCTGCTTATAGCGGATGACCGGGAAAAAGAGGAGAAGAGCTTGCTGCGCCGTTTACGCCGGAAAGATCCGCGAACGCTCCTTTTTTCGGCTTTGGAGAATCGCCTTTTTCGTCCTCCCGCCAGGAACCCCCTGTCGATGACTGAGGAATTCGACGGAGTGCCGGTGATCAACTGCCGCCCGGAACGACGCGGCAGTTCCGACTATTTTCATGATGAGGACCTGGCCCGGATTGGTGAATACCGGCTTGATGTTCTCCTGCGTTTTGGTTTTGGCATCATCCGGGGCGGGATCCTCTCGGCAGCCCGGTATGGCGTGTGGTCCTTTCATCACGATGACGAGATGCGCTACCGGGGAGGTCCCGCTGGATTCTGGGAAATATACACGGGCGATCCCGTGAGCGGGGCGATCCTGCAACGCCTGACCCCGCGTCTCGATGGCGGGATCGTGCTGAAAAAGGGGTATCTGAAAACCCAATTCCATTCCTGGCGGGAGAACCAGGAACAACTGCTGATGGTTTCCTCCGTTTGGCCGGCGATGGTGGCGGATGAAATTGCACGTGACTGTTCGGTTGCCGGGGATGGAAAGTGGATCGACGGCGAAGTCAGTCGCACGGAGGCCCCGGTTTACCGCATTCCCGGAAACCGTGCGATGATCCGTTTCCTGGCCATCCTGCTAAGGAACCGGATCCGGTTTTATTTCCGGGAGTATTTCCGTGCCGAGATATGGAATGTCGGCATCATCCGGCGGAGCATCCGGGAGGTGGCTCTGGAACATGGACCGCTGAAGGCGGAAGATGTGGAATGGGTGGCCCCTGCCGGAAAATCGCGTTACCTGGCCGATCCGTTCGGATACCATGATGGAACCGGTTTGCACATCCTGGCCGAGGATTACAGGTATTCCATGCGCCGGGCCGAGATATCGGAGATCACCACCCCGTCAGGGTCCCCCCACCCCGTCAGGGTCCCCCCACCCCGTCAGGGTCCCCCCGTCCACCTTTCTTACCCCTTTGTATTTCAGCATGACGACAACATCTACTGCCTTCCCGAAGCGTGCCGGTCGAATGAGCTGACCCTGTACCGGCGACAACCCTCCACTGGGGAACTGGTCCCCGAGAGGATCCTCCTCCGCGATACCTGCGCCATTGACCCGACGCTGACCTTATTCCAGGACCGGTGGTGGCTCTTCTTCACCACCCGCCAGCACTCCAACACCCACCTTTTCATCTACCATGCCACTGCTTTGAACAGCGAATTCCAGCCTCACCGGCTGAACCCGGTCAAGGTCGATATCCGCTCGGCCCGTCCCGCCGGAACCCCCTTCCTGCATGCCGGGATCCTTTACCGTCCGGCCCAGGACTGCTCCGTTACTTACGGAGGAAGGGTGGCCATCTGCCGGGTGATCCGGCTGACCCCCGATGATTTTGCCGAAGAGGTGGTGCGGTTTGTCGAACCGCCCGCCCGGTCAGGGTTCAGCCTCGGACTGCATACCCTATCGTCGGCCGGCGACATCACCCTGATCGACGGGAAAAAGTACCGGTTCCTATTCCGACACATGGTCGGCCGGTTTCGCGAACGAACCATGCGAAAGGAGGCATCCCGTGGTTAAAAAGATCCTCGGCACCATCGGCACCCGTGCTTTGACCGCCCTGCTTGCTTTCGTCGTATGGATCATCCTGGCAAACCTCATGGGACCGGAAAAGGTAGGAACGATCAGCCTGATCGTCTTTTCGGTGGCAGTCATTCAGTTGTTCACCAATTTTGTCGCCGGCGCCGCCCTGATCTACCTCACCCCCCGGGCGGGCGTTTACCGTCTGCTGATCCCGGCATCAACCTGGACCGTTGTCATCTCCCTGTCAGCCACCCTGCTCCTGGAAGGGATCGGATCCCTCTTCCCGGCCGCCGGGCTGATCCCCGGTGGATATTTCCTTCACGTCCTCTTCCTTGCCCTGGTCATGTCGCTGGCATCGGCCGGCTCCATGCTCCTGCTGGGCCTGGAAAAGATACAGGCAGCCAACCTGATCAACCTCCTCCAATCCTCGGCCCTGTTCCTGGTCCTGCTCCTGGTGCTTTACGGGTTCCGGGACCGGTCCGTCAACGCCTGGTATTCCGCCATCCTCGTCTCCCAGCTCCTGGCACTGGCCCTGGGATCCCTGTTCCTTCTGCCCCATGTGAAACGCGAACCCCTGACGGGGATGCGCACGCTGATGGGTGAAATGTTGCGATACGGCCTCTTCGTGCAGGTGGCCAACCTCTTCCAGACTCTGAACTATCGCTTCAGCCTCAAACTGGTGGATCATTTCCTCGGCCGGAGCGCCGTCGGGATCCTTTCGCTCGGGATGCAACTGGCCGAAGGGCTTTGGATCATCAGCCGCAGCGTTGCAACCGTGCAACTGGCCCGGATCTCGAATGTGGAGGATCGCGATTACGGCATCCGGCTGACCCTCTCCCTCGCCAAGATCGCCTTCGCTCTGACGGCGCTTGCCATGGGGGTGCTGCTTGCGATCCCCGCCCCCGTTTTCGCAACTGTGTTCTCGGCGAAATTTTTCGCGGTAAAAACGGTGATCATCTCGCTGTCGGCAGGGATCATCAGCCTGAGCGTATCGATGATCTTCAGCGGGTACTTTTCAGGCATCAACCGGCCTTACCACAATACGATCGGATCTGCAGCCGGACTGGTTTTTACCCTCGTCCTGGGCATGGTGCTGATCCCCCGGTTCGGGATCGCCGGCGCCGGTTGGGCCGCCTCCGCCTCCTATACGGCAGTGACGCTCTACCAGTTCATCGTTTTCATCCGGATATCGGGACTGACACCCAGGGATTTCCTGCTCACCCGGAGCGAGATCAAACGATTGTTGCAGGAACTAAGATCCCTGAAACCCATCCGTTCCCGGGCCGGTGGATAACTTTCTGAAAAAAATCCAGTCAACCCTCGCTCTGGACAAGGCATTCCGTTACCTTTGCACGCGATTTCGGGCAAGAGGGTATGAACACGGCAGAAGTATATTCGGAAGATAGTATCCGTTCGCTGGATTGGAGCGAACACATCCGGTTGCGGCCGGGGATGTACATTGGGAAACTGGGCGACGGCTCTTCTCCCGACGATGGCATCTATGTGATGATCAAGGAGATACTTGATAATTCCATCGATGAATTCGTCATGGGTTTCGGCCGCACCATCGAAGTGACCATCAAGGACCAGGTGGTGTGTGTGCGCGACTACGGCCGGGGCATCCCCCTGGGGAAGGTGGTCGATTGCGTCTCCAAGATCAACACAGGGGCGAAGTACGATTCGAAAGTCTTCAAAAAGGCAGTCGGCCTGAACGGTGTAGGATCCAAGGCGGTCAACGCCCTTTCCTTCCACTTCAAGGTGCAGTCGGTACGCGAGGGAAGAACCCACCTGGTGGAATTCCGGAGGGGGGAGGTGGTGAACGATGAAGGAGAGAAATCCGCCGAGATGCGAACAGGGACGATCGTCACCTTCCTCCCCGACGAGGAGGTCTTTGGCAAATACCACTTCATCCCCGAGTATGTCAACAAGATGCTGTGGAATTACGCATTCCTCAACACCGGGCTGACCATCATCTTCAACGGCGAACGGTTCCACTCCCAGAACGGGCTGCTCGACCTGCTCAACAGCTACATCGACACACCGGTACTGTACCCGATGATCCACCTGCGCGACGGCGACTTCGAATGTGCCTTTACCCATTGCAGCATGTACGGGGAGGAATATTATTCGTTTGTCAACGGCCAGCATACCACCCAGGGGGGTACGCACCAGGCCGCCTTCAGGGAGGGTCTCGTGAAAACCATCCGCGAGTTTTATAAAAAGGATTTCGACACCAACGATATCAAAGCATCCCTGGTGGCAGCCCTGAGCATTAAGGTGCAGGATCCTGTTTTCGAATCGCAGACGAAAACCAAACTGGGTTCGCTCCATATCGAACCCGGTGGAATGACGGTCCGGAATTACATCATCGACATTGTCAAGAAGCAGCTCGACGATTACCTCCACATGAATCCCGATACGGCCGAGGCATTGTTGCGCAAGATCATGCAAAGCGAGAAGGAACGGAAAGAGTGGGCCAACATCCGCAAGATCGCCCGCGACAGCGTCAAAAAGATCAGCCTGCATAACAAGAAATTGCGCGATTGCCGCATTCATTACAACAACCATGACGAGCGGGGCATCGAATCGACCATTTTCATCACCGAGGGCGACTCGGCCAGCGGATCGATCACCAAGGCCCGCGACGTCAACACGCAGGCCGTATTCAGTCTGAAGGGAAAACCGCTCAACTGCTTCGGACTGAGCAAACGGGTCGTCTATGAAAATGAAGAGTTCAACCTGCTGCAAGCCGCCCTCAACGTGGAGGAAGGACTCGAGAACCTTCGCTATAATTACGTGGTGGTAGCCACCGACGCCGACGTCGATGGGATGCACATCCGGCTGCTGCTGCTCACCTTCTTCCTCCAGTTCTATCCCGACCTGGTTCGCAGCGGGCACCTCTACATCCTGCAGACTCCGCTTTTCCGGGTGAGGAATAAGCAAAAAACCATTTATTGCTATTCCGACGACGAACGGAAGGCAGCCATTTCCCAATTGGGAACAAACCCGGAGATCACCCGGTTCAAAGGCCTCGGCGAAATATCACCGGATGAGTTCCAGCATTTTATCGGAAAGGATATCCGCCTCGACCCTGTCATACTCACCAAAGAATCCGCGGTGCAGGAGGTGCTCGCATTCTATATGGGCAAGAATACACCGGAAAGGCAAAACTTCATCATCGACAACCTGAGGATGGAAGCCGACATCCTCGCTGAAACAGCCGGCGCCTGAGGCTATTCCTTGCGTTTCATGGGGTAAATGGAGGCAGAGAACTTCATGTTGTTCTCCCTGCGGCGGATCAGATCCTCCAACTCGAACAGCATATCTTTATTGACCTCTTCGGCCATGGGCACCACCCATCTCTTGGTGTCGGCGATCATGTTCCGCATATACTCCTTGTCGAAAATGTCGGGATGCAGATCCGTGAGGTTGCTGATCCTGTCGGCACATTTCAACACTTTGGCCTGGTGGGTCCCCTTTTCCAGGATTCTCTTTAAAAAATCCTCTTTGGATTCGGTCTTGCGGCGGGTTACCTCCAGCACCAGTTCGAGAACTTTGACACCGTCGGTGTCGATATTGCGGATCTCCTCGTATGAGGCGCACTTGACATCCTCAAGCAGGTCGTGGATCACCGAGGCTTTCAGCAATACCGAATCCATATAATGGTAGTCGATGAGGATGGCAAGGGTTGCAAATGCATGGCGGAACTGATTTCCCCCGACATAGCGCCTCACACCCCGCAGCGCTGTGGCTTTTTGCAGGTAAGGTGCAATGACCATGGCAGCCAGCATGTCTTTTTCATAGTTTTCCATAGAGAAATTGAAATGAATTACCCAGGTTGTTGATGATATCCGATGCAATAAGCGCTTCATACCCGCAGTTGTCCGAGGCGATGTCGCCGGCGATTCCGTGCAGGAATACCCCGAGCAGGCACGCCTCCCTCGCGGGATAACCGCAGGCGAGCAGCCCGGCAAGGATGCCGGTCAGCACGTCCCCGCTGCCGCCCGTGGCCATGCCGGGATTCCCGGTAGTATTGAAGTAGCATCTCCCGTCGGGAGTGGTGATGGAGGTATGTGCCCCTTTCAGCACGACAAAACATTGAAACCGGAGCGAAAACTCCCGCTGCAGGCGGTTCCGTTCGAAATCATTCGCACTTTTTCCGGCCATCCTCCCGAACTCTTTCGGATGAGGCGTGAAAATGCATCCCGGTCGAAGAAATCCGAGCCAGGTCTTGTTCTCGGCCAGGATATTGATGGCGTCGGCATCGAAAACCAGCGGTTGGTTTGCCTCCTGAATGAGTATTTTGAGTGCGCGGGCCGCCGGCGGCGCCGTGCCCAGCCCGGGACCGGCGGCTACAACGGTGTAGCGGGTCAGCGACGGGATCTCTGACAATCCGGTTTCGGAGGGATCGATCGAGAGCATGGCCTCGGGGACGGCGGTGTGCAAAATGGGCACACCTGCTGAGGGAACATGGACCGTGGTGAGTCCCGCACCGGATCTCAGGCAGGCACGGGAGGCCAGCACGGCGGCCCCCATCTTTCCCGCCGATCCCGCGAGGATCAGGGCATGGCCGAAGCGCCCCTTGTGGTCGAATTTGTTCCGTTTCCGTAACAACGGGGCCACATCCGTGACGGTAAGCATGAAATTTTTTACCTCCGCCCTGCCGGTAAATTCAGCGTCAAGCCCGATGTCGAGAAGATGCCACTGGCCCGTCAGTTCGTCATTTTCAGGGAAAAAAAGTCCGAATTTCGGCGGGGAGAAGGTCAGTGTCCAGGTGGCATGGACAACCGGATGTCCCGTTTCGCGCGGAGTCGCTTCATCGCAGTACATGCCCGAGGGAAGATCGATGGCCGCCACCCGGGCGCCGCTCCCGTTGATATGCCGGATCACGGCCGCAGACAGTCCCCCGGGCGGTCTCCCTAACCCGTTCCCGAATATCGCATCAATGATGATATCGTCAGGACCTGCCACCGGCAATTCATCCCCCTCCTGCAACTCCCGTATAACTGTCTTACCCGATCCCTCATTGTCAGCAACCCTCCCGGCCTGTGGCCGCCCTACCCGATCAGGGAGGGCTGAATTGCCTGCATTCATGCATTCCTGCATGCGCAAAAAGTTGGTCCTGCAGCTTTCCGACATTTGGCTTTCCGGCGCAAGGGTGAAAACCTCCACCCGTTCACCCGCCCTAACTAGCATCCGAGCCACCGCCAGCCCGTCGCCCCCGTTGTTGCCCGGACCGCAGAAGACCAGGAATCTCTTACCGGGCGGGAGGTTCTCACGGATCCAGCCATAACAGGCGGCAGCCGCCCTCTCCATCAGGTCGATAGCGGCGATCGGCTCGTTGGCGATGGTGAAGGCATCCGCCTCCCGGATGAGTGAAACAGGCAGGATGTTCATACTCATGGATTCATGCCCCAGAAGGGGAGAGAGACAAGGATGCCGAAGATCAGCAGGACAACCATAGAAAATACCAGGACCGAGATCACCAGCCCGATCATGGCGCAGGTACGTCCGGTCCTTACAGTGTTCATGGAACTTACGGTATAGGCTTCCGGGCGGGATTCATAGAGCCGGAGTTCGCGGTTGGCCATGACGAGCGCGATCAAACCCATGGCGATGCCTGCGACCGAAACGAAATGCCACCAGCAGAGAAGGATAGAGAGGATTCCCAGGATCAGGATCAGGTTGGCGTTGGGCAGGTTGACGGGAGGAGCCTCCTGCCGGTAGCCGGCACCCTGCCCCGCATCGTGGGTTCCGGGGGGATTTTCCATGGCAAATGAAAAAGTAAAAATACAGCTATTTTCTAAAAGTAGAACGGATGAAGAACAAAATGTCCCTTCGAATTGTACTCCAGGGCGGGTGCGGGGAGCTTGATGAAACCGAGAACGGTGAAAATCCCGCGCACCAGTTTCGACCGGACGGGGATCCTGGTCAGGTCGGCATCGAGCGACAGATAGAACTGCCGGTAACGCGTGAACGGGGGCAGGGGTTGTCCGTTGATCGTTCCGGAATTCGCGGTGGCACCCGTCATCCCTTCGGCGCCGTAACCAGCCGCCACGTTGAGCCAACGGGGAAACTTCGATTCCCGGGGCAGGAACGATGAGATATTGGCCGAGATCCAGTAGGTTTGCCCGTTATAGTCTTTGACCATCTCCTGGACCGCATTCCGGCCCAGCTGGTCAGGCCTGAAGGAGGAATATCCGGTCCGGTGAAAAGAGTATTTCAGCGACAGTCTCTGTTCATGCCAGGCCAGTTGCTGGGCTGTGAAGGCAAGGCAACCCAGGGTGTTGGCAGTCAGATCACCCGCCGAAAAACCCCAACCCGCCGAAAATCCGTCAAGAACTTCTATGTTCAGCAGGTAAATGAAACCAAGCAGTCCCCCGTACCAGGCTGACTGTTTTTCGGGAACACCCGACCAGCGGTAGCCGGCGTGGCCGATCCGGCTGATATAATAAGCGCTGATGCCGTGCCCGCATTTATCCACCTGCATCCACTCCCCGGCATCGTTGAAAAGGTGGAATGAGGATTGCGGATAGTCGCGGTACCACGCATAGTACAATCCCGCCAGCGAGGCGAAGTGAAGGACCCCCTCACCGGTGAGCACAGCAGTCAATCGTCCGGCACGCAGCGATTCGGGGGGGCGTGTCACAGAATCGGGTTCCTGCCCCGAAACCCGGATAGCAGCGGGGAGAATGAACAGGAGAAGGACCGTGAGCGCCCGGCAACACCGGAAAAGGGATCGATGGATCACCGGATATTGAGTTTGTTCAGTGCTTTCTGGTATTTTCTGGCATTTTGCCGGTGTGTCTCCACATCGGCGGCGAAACTATGATACCCCGACAGATCTTCCCGGGCACAGAAATACAGATACCGGTGCCGGGAGGGTTGCAGAACCGCATCGATGGAGGCAACCGACGGCAGGCAGATCGGTCCGGGCGGCAGGCCGGCATGGCGGTATGTGTTATACGGGGAGTCAATCTCGGTGTGTGATCGGTAAACACGCCGGATCCGCTTATCATTCCATGCATATAACACCGTCGGATCGGCCTGCAGCGGCATGCTGATCCGCATCCGGTTCAGGTACACGCCGGCAATGACGGGCTTTTCGTCATTCCGGTTGCTCTCCTTCTCCACGATCGACGCCAGGGTCACCACCTGGGGAATCGTCAGGCCAAGTTCCCCGGCCTGTCGCCTTCTCCCTGGTGTCCAGAACCGGCCAAACTCCTTTTGCATACGCTCCATGAATTCCTTTCCCGAGGTGTTCCAGTAGAACTCATAAGTATCGGGAATAAAGAAAGCCAGCTGGGTCACCGGGGTCAGGCCCAACGGCTTCAGGTATTGCCGGTCGTTGAAAACAGCGATCAGTTCGGCTGAATCGGCCTCAATCTTCCGGGCCAGGCGGCCGGCCAGTTCGGCGCCGGTTGCAACCTGCCGGATCACCACCTGCACCGGCTCCTGGATGCCAGCCCGCAGCAGGTTTACCAAAGCATTGTTGGTCATCCCCTGTGTCAGTCGATAACGGCCGGGCCGTACATGGAGATCATAATGTTTTCGCCGGGCAAGCCAGTTAAAAGCACCGGGATCGGTCAGGAAACCGCTCTTCGTCAGTGAATCAGCAACTGCGCTGAATCCCGATCCGGTCGGGATGAAAAGATAGGCGACCTTCCTCCCCCGGAGGTCAATGACCGGTCGCGTCACGCGGCGATAGAGCCATCCGGCTGCAAGGGCGGCTGCAATGACAAGGATGCCGGTGATGATCAGTATGTTACGTTTCATTATCCGCGATCAGCTGGAACATCCACTCGTCGTGCCACCTTCCCTCGTGCCGGACCCAGTCTTTTTTTACCCCGCACTGCACAAAACCCACCTTCGTGAACAATGCCAGGCTGACGTTGTTGTCGGGCGAAATGTCACAGAACAGCTGATGCAACTGCAGTACGGAAAAGGCGTAACGGATAAGCAGGGCCAGGGCTTCATGGGCGTATCCCCGGTTCCGGTACTCCCCGCACACCAGGATCCCAACCCCGGCCCTGGCATGCACGGGATCGAAATCAAAAAGATCGACCGACCCGACAACCGCACCGTCAGGACGGTCCACCGATTCAATCATGAGGCGCATCTGCCGGCTGCTGAAAATGTCGGTGCGTGACTGAAGGACAAACTGCTCGATCTGGAACCTGGAAAAGGGCGCCAGGGTGTGGCTTACCCTCCATACCGACGGGTCATTCTCCCAGGCATACAAACGGTCGATATCCTCCGGCTCGGGCGACCGAAGCCGCACCAGTTTGCCGCTTAAAAGGTTCGGGGACATGAGGTGGATTGGATTTGTAACAGGGTAACAGGATAACAGGGTGACAGGGTGACAGGGTAACAAGGTAACAGGGTAACAAAGTAACAGGGTGACAAAGTAACAGGTGCATTAGCACATTAGCACATCAGCAACCCACCCCCGGCCCCTCCCCAAACAGGGAGGGGAATCAGCACATCAGCACATCAGCACATCAACACGCCCGCGGAACACGAAAACGGCAGGTCCTTCCAGCCAGATGTTCGTAAAGCGGTCCTGTGATCGGGTAAAGCTCACACTCAAAAAGCCCCCGGGTGTCTCCACATGAACATGACCCGGATCCTGATTGGTTCGGAATGCTTCAGCCAGGGCTGCGGCGGTGACACCGGTGCCGCATGACAGGGTCTCCTCTTCCACACCCCGCTCGTAGGTCCTGACGAACAGTCCCCCCTCGACAGGACTTACGAAGTCGATGTTGCAGCCGCCCGGCGAAAAGCGGGTGTCGAACCTCAGCAACCGTCCCTCACCCACTACGTCGGACTTCCTGGCGTCGGAAACGAACCGCACAAAATGTGGCGACCCGGTATCCAGGAATATCCCGTCGTTCTCGACCCGGGCGATCCGGGTGTCCCTCATTTTCAGCGTGTAAACGACGCCGTCCGGCGTTTCACCGATCCGGCATACGTGTTCGCCGTCGATGGCCAGGAACCGGGCCTGCCCGTGAACCAGTCCGAGCGACCGGGCAAAGGCAGTCATGCAACGCCCGCCGTTTCCGCAAAGCGTGCTCTCCTTGCCGTCGGAATTGTAATAGGTCATCGAGAAATCGTAACCCTCCCTTTCCGTCAAAATCATCAGGCCATCCGCGCCGATACCGAACCGGCGGTTGCAAAGGGCCGCGATCTGTCCGGTGCTCAGGGTCAGGGCCGCATGCCGGTTGTCGATGATTATGAAGTCGTTGCCCGTTCCGTGATACTTTTCGAACTCGATCATTAGCTAGCTGTTGCGAAGGCAAAACTACTTAAAAGCGATTAATTTTTTAATTTTGCCGCACATGAGGCCCTCTTTTTTCCTGATTTCTCTCGCCGTCATTCTTTTCCTTGGGAACCAGGCCGTCCGGGCACAACAGGAGACATGGCTTGCATCGGCCGACAGTGCTGCCTGGATCGGACCCTGCCCCCAGCAGGACGTCTTCGACATCCTCACCCGAAAAAAACTGAAGGCCCCGGTCATCCCCTCACGGAGGGTCCGTGCCATCGTGCTCCCGCTCATCGCCTTTTCTCCGGCCACGGCGCTTCAGCTGGGTGCCGGAGCTTCGCTCTCCTGGACGATCGGGAAAAAACGCCTCACCAACCTGTCGGCCGGGTCGGTTCAGGTATTGTGGACTACCGAACGGCAGCTCATCTCCTACATACGGACCCACATGTTCTTTAACGACAACCGGTGGTCGCTGCAAACCGACTGGCGATGGTACCTGTTCAGGCTTCCAACCTACGGGCTGGGTACCGGCAACCTGAGCAATATCCCCGAAGTGCAGGAGTTCCCTGCCGGTTCCCCGGCCATGGTCAGCTATGAAGGCGGCAGGTTCCCGATGAAGTACAACTGGATCAAGGTACACAATACGCTGTACATGGCGGTTGCCGACCACCTGTATGCCGGTCTGGGCATCCACCTCGACCATTATTACGACATCAAGGATGAGAAACTCAACCTAGATTCGTCAACACGGGTCCTCACTCCCCACTATGCCTACTCCGCCCGGCATGGATTCAATTACCGCAAATACACCGCGTCAGGAATCAGTGCCAACCTGGCCTGGGATACCCGCGACAACATCATCAACACCTACCGGGGAACTTACGCATCGGTTGCCTATCAGTATAATCTGCCCTACCTGGGCAGCGACCAGCCCGCCTCCCGCCTCTGGACCGAATTCCGGGGCTTCATCGGGTTGTCACGCTCCCATCGCCGTCACCTGCTGGCTTTCCGGACGTACGGCTGTTTCAAGGTCAGCGGCGACCTCCCGTACCTCAACCTGATGTCGATCGGGTTCGATCCGGTCAATTCCTCCGGACGCGGGTACATCCAGGGACGTTGGCGGGGTGAGGACTTCCTTTATGGGGAGGCCGAGTACCGGTTCCCCATCTCCGAATGTTCCGGGATTGTGGGCGGTGTGCTGTTTGCCAACATGACCACCGCTTCCAACCGCGACATGAAGGTGCCCCTGTTCCGCAGCATCAGACCCGGCGCGGGATTCGGAGTGAGGATCATGGTGGGGAAAGCCGACCGCACCAACCTGCTGATCGACTTCGGCCTCGGTTACCTGTCTCACGGC
Organism: uncultured Prolixibacteraceae bacterium; assembly: GCA_964455285.1. Classification (GTDB taxonomy): domain Bacteria; phylum Bacteroidota; class Bacteroidia; order Bacteroidales; family FEN-979; genus CAIVAT01. The sequence continues at coordinate 7,419 of CAYVVG010000044.1, read as the reverse complement.
ATCTACCTGCAGGCACAGGAGGTCTATTGATCAATGTGCCTTTACCCCCTCCCTGTTTGGGGAGGGGCCGGGGGTGGGTTGCTGATGTGCTGATGCACCTGCTACTCTGTTACTTTGTTACTTTGTTACCCTGTTACTTTGTTACCCTGTTACTTTGTTACCCTGTTACTTTGTTACCCTGTTACCTTGTCACCCTGTTACCCTGTCACCCTGCCCTATGAACGGAGATCCGCAATTATACGAAATCCTTGAACGGCTTAAGATCCCGTTCGAATACCACGAACATCCGCCGGCCCCGACCATTGAAGTGGCCAGGAAGTACTGGAAAGACATCGGGGCCACCCATTGCAAAAACCTCTTCCTGAGGAACCATAAGGGAAACCGTCATTACCTGGTGATCATCGAACACCGGCAGGATCTCTCCATTCACGACCTGGAACAGAAACTCCGGCAGGGCAAACTCACCTTTGCTTCGACCGGGCGCATGAAACGATTCCTCGGGGTGGAGCCGGGATCCGTAACCCCCTTCGGCCTGATCAACGACCACGACCGGCATGTTCACCTTTTCATCGACGAAAACCTGAAGTCCTGCGACCGGATCAGTTTTCATCCCTGCATCAATACTGCATCCCTGGTAATCGCATTTGCTGATTTTCAAAGATTCCTTACTTTTACGGGAAATACCTATGAGTACCTTGCATTATATTAAGTCCCCGTTTATCGGGATTTTACCCCCTTCTGTCGATTTACGGTTTACATGGACAGCTGCCGGTTCTATTTTTGCCACATCGATTAACCTGTTCCTCAAAAACTACAGCCATGGAACCTAACGAAACAAAACGCACGACCGATCCCCAGATGAAAAAGTATGTGTTGGGGGTGATCGTCATCGTGGCAGGAATCCTGCTTCTGTTATCCAATACGGGTCTTCTTCCCTGGGACCTCCGTCATATCATCTTCTCGTGGCAGATGCTGCTCATCTGCATCGGCATCGTGAGTTTCTTCAGCAGCGAAAGCCGGACGCCCGGTACCATCCTCATCCTCATCGGCAGCATTTTTCTGCTTCCCCGTATCTTCGATCTTCCCTTCAATGTCTGGCACCTTTTCTGGCCGGCGATCCTCATCGGAATCGGGGTGCTGATGCTTTTCAAGCGAAGCCCGAAATCAGGCGTCGAATGGCGTTTTCAACATGCACGCAAAGAGCAGGCGCTCGACGAAGGATTCATCCATGAGGATAATATTTTCTCGGGAGGAAAACAGCGGATCATGAACCAGGTCTTTCGCGGCGGCACCATCAACTGCATCTTTGGCGGCTCCGAGATCGATATGACCCAGGCCGCGCTTGGAGATGGGGTCAATGAACTGGAGGTCAATACGATCTTCGGCGGTGTGACCCTGATTGTCCCGGCCGACTGGCGGGTGCAGATCAAAATGACTTCGATCATGGGGGGCTTTTCCGACAAGCGTGCCTATGTAAAAGAAAATCCCGACCCCTCCCGCGTGCTGGTGATCAAAGGCAGCACCATCTTCGGGGGTGGTGAGATCAAGAGTTACTGACCGTCATCGCCGACGTATGCAACACCCGGTATTCCTGAACCGCGTATCCCTGTTGATTTATTTTGGCGGGTGGGCCCTCATCATGGGGATCCACTTCGCCATTTTTTACTTTATCTACTATTTCCCCATCGAGATCGCACTGGCCGACAGCTTTGTCTTCAACTTCCTGTTCTGCATGGCCGGCATATCCATGTGGTTCGTGGTACGGTACAGCATACCCGACCAGAGAAACTGGTGGAATGTCATCCTCAATCATCTCTCATACCTGACCCTGATGCTGGTGGTGTGGAATGGCCTCTGTTATACCATCCTGAGCACCCTCTTCAGCAGCAACAAGGTCTATATGGATACCCTGATGGTCTCCCTGCCCAACAAGATCATCAGCGGAATCATTTTCTACCTGGTCATCGCGCTCATGTATTACCTCTATATCTATTACGTGAACCTGCGCGAAAAGATCAAGGTAGAAGCACGGCTCCGGATGGTGCTGAAGGAAACCGAACTGAACATGCTGAAATCGCAGATCAACCCGCATTTTCTGTTCAACAGCCTGAATTCGATCAGTTCCCTGACCATCTCAAACCCCGAAAAGGCCCAGGAGATGATCATCAAACTCTCCGACTTCCTGCGCTACTCGGTTTCCAACAATACCATGAGCTTCACCACGCTGGATGTGGAAATGGCCAATATCCGCCGGTATCTCGAGATCGAAAAAGTGCGTTTCGGCGACAAATTGCTCTTCAGCTTCGACCTGCAGGGTGACTGCACCGCCCACCAGGTTCCGGTGATGTTGCTGCAGCCGCTGTTCGAAAATGCCATCAAGCACGGGGTTTACGAAAGCACCGAACAGGTGAGCATCGAGATGGATTGCGAATACAGGGAAGGTTACCTGGAGATCCGGATCATCAATGATTTTGATCCCTCTGCAAGGCCGAGAAAGGGATCGGGGATCGGGCTTAACAACATCAGGGAAAGGCTGCGTTTGCTATACAAGAATGACAAACTTCTGCGGACCGAGATCAACGGAACGAGATTTGCCGTATATTTGAGCCTGCCGGCAACAGCCGTTGAAAAACGCTAACCATTTATGAGCCTTCGTACCCTCCTGATCGACGACGAACAACCCGCCCGGGATGTCGTCAAGCATTACCTGAAAGATATCCCGGCCATTGAGATCATCGGCGAATGTGCCGACGGTTTCAGCGGTTTGAAAGCCATCCAGGACATGAAACCCGACCTGGTATTCCTGGATGTGCAGATGCCCCGCCTTACGGGATTGGAATTGCTGGAACTGCTGGAGCAACCCCCCATGATCATCTTCAGCACTGCCTATGACCAGTACGCGATCAAAGCCTTCGAAATGAACGCCATGGATTACCTGCTGAAGCCCTATTCGCGGGAACGGTTCCTTCAGGCGGTTCAGAAAGCGCTGGCTGCCTCCGACGGATCAAGGCCTGCCATGCCTGTTCAGAACCTGGTGAAAACCCTCGAAGAGAATCCCGAATTCCTGCTTCGGATCGCGGTCAAATCCCGGCACAAGGTGACGGTCATCCCGGTCGAGGAGATCGTCTATCTCGAGGCCGAAGGGGATTATGTGATGATCCATACCAAGGACGCCAGGCACCTGAAGGAGAAGACCATGAAGTATTTCGAGTCGCACCTCGATCCCGGGCAATTCATCCGCATCCACCGCTCCTTCATCGTCAATGCGAAGTTCATCGACCGCATCGAGTATTATGACAAAGAGAATTACGCGGTGCTGACCAAGACCGGGGCCAAACTCAGGGCCAGCACCTCGGGATATAAAATCCTGAAAGACGCACTGAATATGTAAGCCTGCCGGATCACTCGCACCCTTCAATATCCAGCCTATGTTCAAGACCAACGAATATTTCGACGGAAAGGTGAAATCGATCGCCTTCACCACCCCCGGCGGTCCCGCCACCCTTGGCGTGATGGCAACGGGAGAATATGAATTCGGCACCTCCACCGTCGAGCACATGACAGTGGTTTCCGGCACCATGACGGTGCTTTTGCCCGGTGAAACGGAGTGGAAGGAATATGCCCCGTTCGCGAAGTTCATCGTGCCGGCCAACGCAAAATTCAAACTGAAGATAGCTTCCGACGCTGCCTACCTTTGCCAGTACTTCTGATCCCAAAACCGACCTTCCATGAAAAAACAACTGTTAATGATCGGGCTGATCGTGTCCGCATCATTCATCACGGCCACCGCCCGCGCCCAGGGAGGAAACGACTCCCCGCCGAAGAACGACCAGGTTGAACTTCTCAACGACGTGTATGCCTCCTACGGTCTTGGTTCCATTTATTACTTCATCAACAATGAAGGCATGACCGGAAAAAGCATTTCCGGCACCTTTATTGCCGGGTACCACCGTTCCGTCAACGAGGTGATCGCAGTCGGGTTCCAGGTGAGCTATACCTCCATCCACCGTACCGAAGAAGAGCATGTATATGGTTATCCCTCCGGTTCGACCTACTATAATTCGATGGACGACAACCTCTGGCAGGGGATGGCCAGCATCCGGTTCCGTTACCTGAACCGGCCGTCGTTCTGCATGTACTCCGGCATCGGAATGGGGGTCACCATGGATTACTATGAAAAGAACGACACCGGAAAAAAATCAAGCGCCCAGAAACTGCTGCCCGCCGGTCAGCTGACGATGCTCGGCATCCGTGCCGGGCGGGCCCTCGGCTTTTTCGGTGAATTCGGTATCGGAACGAATTACATCCTCAACGCGGGTGTCAGTTACAAGTTCGGGAAGAACTGATGCGTGACGCGGATGCGTGACAAGGTCACAGGGCTCCCTTCAGCCGATCAAATGGATTTTCAGGAAGTTCGTCCCTCCCGGACGGTGAGCCGGTATGCCGCCCAATAGCAGGATCTTCTCGCCCGGTGAGACGAGGTGGCGGGATAGCAGGTTGCGCTCGGTCATGGTCACCATTTCTTCGAAGGTGTCGGGATGATCGCCGATCAGGATCGGACGGATCCCCCAGAGCAGGTTCAGCGAGTGGAATACCCGATGCTGAGTGGTGAAAGCAAACACCGGGGTTGACGGACGTTCGGCGGCGATGCAACGGGCGCTCCGGCCGCTGTGGGTGAGCACGACGATCGCGGTGACGCCGGCCAGCTCCTCCATGTGGTTGGCAGCCCGGCCAAGGGCAATGACATCCGAGCGACCCTCGGGAGGATATTTGTCGAATTCGATCATCCCCGATTCCACATCGCGGGCGATCCGGTCCATCATTTCGACCGCCCTGACCGGCCAGGCGCCCATGGCCGTCTCGCCCGACAACATGATGGCGTCGGTGCCGTCGATGATGGCATTGGCCACATCACTGGCTTCGGCCCGGGTGGGTCTCGGATCGTGGATCATGCTTTCCAGCATCTGAGTGGCTGTAATGACCGTCTTTCCGGCCTGATTGCATTGTCGGATGATCCGTTTCTGGATCATCGGCACACGGTCGGGAGACATCTCTACGCCAAGATCGCCGCGCGCGACCATGATGCCATCGGACTCTTCTATGATCTCCTGAAGGTGCTCGACGGCCTGGGGCTTCTCGATCTTTGCGATGACAGGAGTGTCATGGCCTTTCGACGCAATGATCTCCTTCAGTTTCCGTATGTCGCTGGCCTGGCGCACAAAACTGAGCGATATCCAGTCGACCCCCTCTGTCAGGCCGAAATCGAGGTCACGGAGATCTTTCTCTGTCAAAGAGGGCAATTGCAGGTTGAGATCCGGGAAGTTGACCCCCTTGTGTTCGGTCAGCGTCCCTCCCTCCACGACCCTGCATGGCACACGGGGAGGGTCGACTGCCGTTACCGTTAGCTCCATCAGGCCGTCGGCCAGCAAGACCTGCATCCCCGGCATCGCCTCTGATGCCAGGAAGGAATAATCGATGGGGATGACACCGGCTCCCCCCCGATCGAGGGGCGGAGCAAGAACGACCTCCTGCCCGGCAACCAGTTCTACCTGGCCGCCGGGAAGGCTGCAAACACGGATCTTAGGACCCTGGAGATCCTGGAGGATCGTCACCGGACGGTTCAGCTCCTCTGAAATGGTACGGATCGAACGGATCACTTCGTGAAAGAAGTCGTAACTGCCGTGGGAGAAGTTCAACCGGGCCACGTCCATGCCCGCTTCCATGAGTTTTCGGATCATGTCCGGCGATGCACTGGCCGGGCCGATGGTCGATACGATCTTGGTGCGGCGTGAAAAAGAGCTTTCCATAAGTATTGGTATTAACATCAGCACATCAGTACCCCACCCCGGCCTCTTTGGAACAATCGAACATTCGAACAATCGAACAATCGAATTCAGATCGGATATCAAAGATCGTTGATCGAGTATTCGATTATTCATCAGCACATCAGCACATCAGCACATCAGCACATCAAACATCCACCGAATCTCCATATTGCGGTAAGATGGGAGGGAGCCCGTAGCGGTGTCGAAAGATATCAGCCAGGGCATTCCTGGGAGTTTCTTCACCGTGTACCAGCACGACCCGGGGGCGCGCGGGTGCCAGGGCATTGAACCATGCCAGCAGGTCCGACTGCCCGGCATGCGCGCTGAAACCGCCGAGTTTATGGATCTGCGCCCTGACCGCGATGGACTCGCCGAAGATCCGGACGGAACCGGCTCCCTCCACCAGTTTTCTTCCCAGCGTACCTTCGGCCTGGTACCCGACAAAAAGCACCGAAGTGTCGGAGCGCCACAGGTTGTGCCGGAGGTGGTGGCGTATGCGGCCTGCATTGCACATCCCCGAACCGGCGATGATGATGCAGGGCCCCGCGGTATCGTTAAGCTTTCTCGATTCTTCGGGGGTGACGGTAGGGCGGAGGTAGCTGCTGTTGCGTTCCATCTCTCCGCTGGCGATAAATTCGCGCATCTCTTCATCGAACAATTCCGGGTGACTGAGGTAGATGCGTGTGGCCTGGACCGCCATTGGGCTGTCGATATACACAGGCAGTCGTGGCAACCCTCCATCCCGGAATGCCTGCTCGAGGTAATAGATCAGGTCCTGGGTGCGGCCGATGGCAAATGCGGGGATCAGGATCTTGCCTTTCGACCGGATGGCTTCGCTGATAATGCCGATGGCTTCGTCGATCGTCTCCCGGAGCGGTTTATGGTCGCGGTCACCATAGGTCGATTCCATGATCACCAGGTCGGCCTGGTGGAAAGGTTCGGGGTCCCTGACGATCGGGAGACCACGCGCCCCAAGGTCGCCCGAGAAGATCACCGAACGTTCGCCTTCTTTCCCGGCTGCAGTAAGCTTTATGCTTCCCGAGCCCAGGATATGTCCCGCTTCGTCGACGGTGACCGACATGTCCCGGGCGACGGTAAAGGGTTCATGGTAGGGGAGGGGTTGCATCAGGCGGATGGCCTTTTCCACGTCGGCCTCGTCAAAATCGGGCTCCAGGGGCGGCTTCCCTGTCCGGGCCCGCATCCGGTTGAGCTTTTCCAGGTCACCGGTCTGAACCTTGAGGGAATCACGCAGGACGAGCGCCGACAGGTCGAGCGTGGCCGGTGTGCCATATACCGGGCCCTGGTAGCCTTCGCGCACGGCCAGCGGCAGCCGTCCGCAATGGTCGAGATGGGCGTGGGTGAGCACAATGGCATCGAGTGAGCGGTAGTCGACCGGCGGGGCCGACCGGTTCCGTGATTCGGCCTTTTTGCCGCCCTGGAACATTCCGCAATCGATCAGGATGCGGGCATCCGCAGTTTCGCAGTAGAAGGAAGTGCCGGTTACTCCGCCGGCAGCACCGTAAAAGGTTATTCTCATGACAGACGGGTTGAGGATGTAAAGATATAAAAAATGGGTGAGTGGTGAGTGGTGAGT
>CAYVVG010000043.1:0-34513 GCA_964455285.1 uncultured Prolixibacteraceae bacterium | reverse complement strand
ACTGGTAGGGAGGGGCTAGGGGTGGGTAGATTGACTTTTCGGAGTGGACTCAATACTCGAACAATCGAATATTCGAACAATGAGTCCTTTCTGTCCGATTTTTGTTTTACGAAGTGATTGTCCGATCGGAATTCACAGATCGTTAATCGATTATTCGATTATTCATCATGCTTCCCGGGCCTTGTCTTCCAGCATGGGCACAAACCGGAAGGCGCCATGGCCGGTCTTTTCGAAGGTGTTGGCCGAGACTTTCGTGAGGGTGGTCATGGTCTGGACATCGCCGGCGCCCACCGGGATGACCAGGATCCCGCCTACTTTCAGCTGTTCGAGCAGGGGGTCGGGGATATAGGGGGCGGCTGCGGTGACGATCACCCGGTCGAAGGGGGCGAACGCCGGCAGCCCTTTGTAGCCATCGCCGAAAAAGGTTTTGACGGTTGGATAGCCGACCACACGCAGGTAAGGGCTGGTGCGGTCGTAAAGGCTTTTCTGCCGTTCGATGGTGAAGACTTTGGCTCCCATCTCGGCGAGGATGCAGGCCTGGTATCCCGAACCGGTGCCGATCTCCAGCACCTTGTCGCCTTTCCTTACCTGCAGCAGCTGGCTCTGGAACGCAACGGTATAAGGCTGCGAGATGGTTTGCCCGGCCCCGATGGGGAAGGGCTTGTCCTCGTAAGCATATTCCAGGAAGGAGGAGTCGAAGAAATAGTGGCGTGGGACTATCTCCATGGCGCTCAGCACCTGGGCGTCGGAGATCCCTTTCAGCCGGAGGTTCTGCACCAGCAACTTTCTCATTCCCTGGTGCCTGTATGAATCGACCGGTTTGGTTGTCGTCATTCGGTTTTCCCTGTTAAATTTTTCACGAAAATACTAATTTCAGTAAGGGTAAAAGCCTAACTTTGCAAAAAAAAATCTACTATGCTGAAGATCGGAGTGCTGGGAGCGGGACACCTGGGAAAGATCCACCTGAAGTGCATCAAGGAAATCGCCGGTTACGACCTGGTCGGGTTTTATGATCCCGACGACGAGAATGCGGCGAAAACCGAGCAGGAGTTTGGTATCCGGAAGTGGGATTCGCTCGACGGGCTGATCGACGCTGTGGATGTGGTGGACATTGTCACCCCCACTGTCCGTCATTTCGAATGTGCCGCAAAGGCCCTGAAGAAGTGCAAACACGTATTCATCGAGAAACCCATCGTGACCACCCTCGATGAGGCGCGCGAACTCATCAAGATCGCCCGCGAGGCCAACGTGAAGGTACAGGTGGGGCATGTGGAGCGCTTCAACCCGGCATTCCTGGCCGCCGAGGCCGTCATCCGGCGTCCCATGTTCATCGAAAGCCACCGCCTGGCCCAGTTCAACCCCCGGGGCACCGACGTGCCTGTGATCCTCGACCTGATGATCCACGACATCGACATCATCCTGAGCGTGGTCAGGAGCAACATCCGCAAGATCAGCGCCAGCGGCGTAGCCATCGTGAGCGACACGCCCGACATCGCCAACGCCCGCATCGAGTTCGATAACGGCTGTGTGGCCAACCTCACCGCCAGCCGTATCTCGTTAAAAAACATGCGCAAGTCGAGGTTCTTCCAGCGTGATGCTTACATCTCGGTCGACTTTCTGAAGAAAGAGCTCGAGGTGGTCAGGATCGAGGAAGTTCCCGAGGGAGAGACCCCGGAGGGGTTCCTCCTCGAGCTCGGCCCGGGAAAGGGAAACCGGCAGATCAGCTTTGACCGCCCGGAAGTAAAACCGCTCAACGCCATCCTGACCGAGCTGGAGAGTTTCCGTTCGGCCATCGTCAACAACACCGTGCCGATGGTCACCATCAACGACGGGTACAGCGCACTGGAAGTGGCCTACAAAGTCATCGAAAAGATCAACCTGAACGCCGCCAACATGGCGTGACAGCGGGGTGCATAAGCTGTTCATTACTTTTGTTTTCATTTGAACAATAACCGAATTTTCCCGCCGTTATCCTTACAGTTTCCCGTGATCCAACCGAGTATGATGATATGATTTACAGGAAGTTTTGCCGTACGTGCACCCTTTTTCTGTTTTTGCTTCTTATCACGGCTTCCTGTGAAAAGTTCTCCGGCGACCAAACGGTTCCCGCTTACCTGAGCGTCGATTCCATCTACCTGAAGACCGACTACTTTACCCAGGGTTCGGCGTCACATAAGATCACCGACGCTTGGGTGTATGTCGACGACGAGTTCCTCGGCGCCTTCGAGTTGCCCGCACGGATGCCCGTGCTGAAGACCGGCAAGCATACAATAACCCTTTGGAGCGGCGTGAAGAAGAACGGGATCGCCGCCACGCGGGTCAGTTATCCCTATTACAACTCCATCGTCAGGGAGGTGACCCTGACGCCCGACAGCACCACGAGGATCGGAACTGTCTATACCACCTACAAGTCCACGGCCGGGTTCGTGTGGCGCGAAGATTTCGAGGACGTGGGGCTGACGCTCGACACGATCAACGGCAGTTCGGCCTGGGTCGGAAAGACCGAATCTGGCTCTCCGCTGACCTTCCCCGACGGGAACCATTCGGGGATGATCGTCCTCGACACGGCTCACTCCATCATCGAATGCCAGACGCACCAGGAGTACAACATCCCTGCCTCCGCAGTATATCTCGAGATGAATTTCAACACTTCCGCCCCGTTCACAGTCGGGGTGGTGACTTACGGCTCCACGTACCTGTACCAGACGCCGGTCATCACCCTCAACCCCACAGTCGGGCAATGGAAGAAGATCTATATCGACCTGACCAACACGCTGAACGCCTATTCGGGCATGTACACCTACCGGGTCTATTTCCGGGCCCTGAAAGATTCCGGGGTCAGCAGCGCAACGGTCCTGATCGACAACCTGAAGGTGGTCACATACAAGTAGTGCGAGATGATGGTAAACCGGGGATCGATCGAAATGAACAAACGTGTGCAGGTCATACGGTACGTTGCCGCTGACTTCCTGACCGCTTTTCTGGCCTGGACGCTGTTTTTCGTGTACCGCAAATACGCCGTCGATCCGGGGGTGTTCAGCCATCCCGGGGCCATCCTGCGCGATCCCAACCTCTACTGGGGGGTTACCATCATCCCTGTTTTCTGGCTGATCCTGTACACCCTCATCGGCACCTACCGCAAGATCTACCGGAAAGCGAGGCTGCGCGAGTTCGGACAAACCGCCCTCATCTCCCTCATCGGGGTGACGCTGCTCTTTTTCTCGCTGATCCTTGACGACGTGATCATCAACCAGCGCACCTACGTCGAGTTCTTCCTCATCCTCTTCGTGTTGCATCTCTTCTTCACCGGCCTGGCCCGCTTCATCCTGACCTCGCGCACGGCATACCGGATCCACCACAAGATCATCGGGTTCAACACCATCATCATTGGGAGCAACGGGAACGCCGTCTCCATCTACCATGAGATCGAGAACCAGGAGAAATCGTCGGGCAACAGGTTCGTGGGGTTTGTGAGCGTCGAGCAGTACCCCACCTACAAGCTGGCGGAGTCGATCCCGCACCTGGGCGAGCTCCAGGATCTGAACCGGCTGGTCATGGAACTGAACATCGAAGAGGTGATCATCGCCATCGAACATTCAGAGAATCATACCGTCGAGAAGATCATCACCCAGCTCGAGGATACCGACGTGGTGATCAAGATCATCCCGGCCATGCAGGATATCCTGATGGGGACGGTCAAGACCACTTCGATTTTCCACGCCCCGCTGATCCAGATCTTCCCCGACCTGATGCCCGACTGGCAGATGTCGCTCAAGCGCATCCTCGACCTCGTGATCTCGGTGATCTGCCTGATCCTCCTGTCGCCGGTGATGCTGATCACCGCCATCCTGATCAAGATCACTTCGCCGGGACCCGTATTCTTCTCGCAGGAACGCATCGGGATCAAGGGAAAGCCATTCCTGATGCACAAGTTCCGCACCATGTACCGCAACGCCGAGGACAACGGGCCTCAACTGTCGTCGAAGGACGACCCCCGCATCACCCGCATCGGGAAGTTCCTGCGACAGTTCCGGGTCGATGAGGTGCCGCAATTCTACACTGTGCTGAAGGGCGACATGAGCCTGGTGGGACCGCGTCCCGAACGCCAGTATTACATCGACCTGATCACGCAGCGGGCGCCCCATTACCGCCTGCTGCACAAGGTGAAGCCCGGGATCACTTCGTGGGGGCAGGTCAAATACGGCTATGCCGAGAACATCGACCAGATGGTGGAACGGCTGAAGTTCGACCTGCTCTACATCGAGAACATGTCGCTGGCGATGGATTTCAAGATATTAATCTACACGGTGCTGATCATCATCCAGGGACGGGGCAAATAGCCTCTCCTCCAGCGCCTGCATCACCTCCGTTGCTTTTCCCTGTAAAAAAATATCCGTCACCGAACGGGTGTAATTCGACGGTTCGGGGTTGATCTCGATGATCGTAGCCCCGTTCTCCCTGGCCATGCGCGGCACCTGGTTGGCCGGCATCACCTCGCCGGTGGTGCCGATGATGAGGAACACGTCGGACCAGGAGGCGGCCTCGGCCGATTCGCTCAGGGCCCGGGCCGGGATCGCCTCGCCGAAGAATACGAAGCCGGGTTTCAGCACCCCTCCGCACTCGCGGCAGGTGGGGGGGAGGTGGTCCAGGCTGATGCCGGCCACTCCATACTCGCGGTGGCAGTGCAGGCAGACGAGCCGCTTCGAATTGCCGTGAAACTCCGACACGATGCGGCTGCCGGCCTCCTGGTGAAGGTTGTCGATGTTCTGGGTGATGGTGCGGGCCAGCAGGCTCTCACGCTCCATCCGGGCCAGCACCTGGTGCGCCTTGTTGGGTTTCGCTTTCCCGAAAAAATCGTAGAAGATCTCCTTGATCAGCACCCAGGCGCCGGCCGGGTCGGCCAGGAAATGAGGCAGGTCGAGGGTGTACGGATCGTACTTCTCCCACAGTCCCCCCGGCCCCCGGAAGGGAGGGATCCCGCTCTCGACCGAGATCCCCGCCCCCGTGAACGCAGTGGTGAAACGGGAGTTCTTCAGCAGTTCCGCTGCCTTGTCGATGTTGTCCATGATGTGTTCAGTACCCACCCCGAATATTTTATATATCTTTTCGCCCCACCCCCATGCCCCGGAGAAAAATTGAACAATCGAATACTCGATCAACGATTTTTGATATGTGAAGTAATTCGGATCTGAAATCACAGATCGTTAATCGATTGTTCTAGTATTCATGGGGGGCCGCTCCATTGGTTTTCATACAGCGGTGATTTTTCTTTGGTTTTACCTTTCTTTTCATCCAAGGAAAAGAAAGGTAAATCAATAAAACATAATCGAAATATATTATTTGTATATAGAGTAGGTGCCGGCAGGGAGGGGGCCGGGGGGTGGGTATACTACTTCAGCCACCTGTCCAGCCAGTTGTAAAACGTTCTCTGCCAGAGGATGCCGTTCTGGGGTTTGAGCACCCAGTGGTTCTCGTCGGGGAAGTACAGGAACTGGGCAGGGATGCCGCGTAACCGGGCGGCGTTGAAAGCCTGCATGCCCTGGGTGGCCACGATGCGGTAATCGAGTTCGCCGTGGATGCACAGGATGGGGGTGTCCCAGTTCTGCACGAACCGGTGGGGCGAGTTGGCATACGAACGCTGGGCGACGGCATTGTTCTTATCCCAGAAGGGGCCGCCGAGGTCCCAGTTGACGAACCACATCTCCTCGGTCTCCAGGTACTGGGCCTCGAGGTTGAACATGCCGTCGTGCGCGATGAAGGCTTTGAAGCGCTTGTTGTGGTTGCCGGCCAGCCAGTACACCGAGAAGCCGCCGTAGCTGGCCCCCACGCACCCCAGTTTGTCTTTGTTCACATAGGGTTCTTTGGCCAGCTCGTCGATGGCGCTCAGGTAATCCTTCATGTTCTGTCCGCCATAGTCGCCGCTGATCTGCTCGTTCCATGCCTGTCCGAAGCCGGGGAGTCCGCGGCGGTTGGGCGCCACAACGATATATCCGTTGGCAGCCATCATCATGAAGTTCCACCGGTAGGACCAGAACTGGCTGACGGTGCTCTGGGGCCCACCTTCGCAGTACAGCAGGGTGGGATACTGTTTGGTCGAGTCGAAATGCGGCGGGTAGATGACCCAGGTATGCATCTCTTTGTTGTCGGTGGTCCTGATCCAGCGCTGGGTCACCCTGGCCATGGTCAGCTTGTCGAGCAGCTCCTTATTGGTGAAGGTGATCTGCGTGTCGTTGCCGCTGGCCGGATCGACTGAGTAGAGTTCGGCGGGCATCGACATGGAGACGCGGGAGGCGATGAGCCGGTCGCCGGCAGGGATCACCCCGGTGTAGTTGTGGATGCCGGCCGTGATCTTCGCGATCTTTCCGCCGGCAAGGTCGAGCCGGTAGATCTCGTCGGTAGCGTGGTAGTCGCTGATGAACCAGATGGTTTTGCTGTCGTCGGCCCAGGCCAGCGCTTCGGCATTCTGGTCGAAGTCTTTCGTGTAATCGGTGATGGTTTTTGCGGCCACGTCATAAACGATCAGCCGGTTCTTATCCGATTCATACCCGTCGCGGGCCATGCTTTGCCACAGGATCCGGGTCCCGTCGGGAGAGAAGGCCGGTGCAATGTCGTACCCCATCATGCCCTCGCTGATGTTGACGGTGGACTTTGCCCCGACGTCGTACAGGTAGATGTCGGAGTTGGTCGAAACGGCATATTCAACCCCGGCTTTCTTGCGGCAGGTATAGGCGATCACCTTGCTGTCGGGACTCCAGTTGATCTGTTCCATCCCGCCGAAGGGCGCAAGCGGCGATTCGAACGGCTCTCCCTCCATGATGTCGGTCCCGCCAGTGACCTTGCCGGCGGTGAGGTCGGCTACGAAGATATGGCTGGCGCTTTCGACCCAGGTATCCCAGTGGCGGTACATCAGGTCGTTGTATATGCGGCCGCTCGCCTTGTCGAGGCCTTCGTAGAGCTCTTTGAGGTTCTTTTCTTTCGGGACATCGGCGATGAACAGGATCTTTTTCATATCGGGCGAGATCCGGTAACCGTTCACACCATTCTCCACAGCGGTGAGCTGGGTCCGGTTTTTCCCGTCGGGATCCATCTGCCATACCTGCATCGAGCCGCTTTCGGCCGACAGGAAGGTGATCTTCTTTCCGTCGGGGGCCCACATCGCCTGGTTCTCGCTGAACTTTGTCGTGGTAAGCCTCACAGGATCTCCGCCTGCAACCCCGATGGTGTACAGTTCACGGTTGCCCTTGTTCTGTTCGATGCTGTAATAGGATACACCGTAGAGCACCGTTTTCTTGTCGGGAGAGAGCTCCGGTTCGCTCAGGCGGCCGAAACTCCACAGCACTTCGGGAGTCATGATATCGCTTTTCAGCTCGATAGCGGGTTTCTCAATGAGGGGCTTTTCGGCCGCTTTTTCACCGGCCGGCTTACATGACCAAAATCCGGCCATCAGGATCATCAGAAGTAGGAGAGGAGCTTTTTTCATATACATTGTTTTAAAGTGACTGTTCGGTTCCCGGGTTTCTCTCCTTCACCGGAGGATCCCCTGGTTTTACAGGTACCGGCTTACCCTGGCGCTGTAAATCAACCATTCGGCGCCGAATCGTTCCTGAAGGAAAAACTCTTCGTGCCGGATGATCTTATGGTGAATATAGATCCCGTAAATGGTGAAGGATACATTGATCAGGTCGGGGAAGTAGATGCACGATGCCAAGGCGATCAGGTGCAGCCCCAGGTACATCGGGTTGCGGCTGATGCGGTAGATCCCACGGGTCTTCAGCGCCGTAGAAGTTCTCGGAAGTCCGGAACGCATGGACGATCCGAGCGACAGTGCCGAGGCGACCAGCAGGGAAGCCCCTACGGCCAGGACCACCACGGCGAACCACGAAACATTGTCGGGAAATCGGATGTACCCGGTTCCCGGACTGACCGCTTTAAGAACAAAGAGGACCCAGGTTGTAAGGATCGCGACCTTGCCTGCCACGAAATAGAACCGGTCGATCGACGGAATGCCGGCCACCTCACCGCTATTCTGTTTCAACCACAGGATCTGCAGGATGAAAAAAATGCCGAGCGCAGCGAAGAGCGCCAGCACCAGGTAACTGTGCAGCGGTAACACCCCCTCTTTTTTTTGGTAAATTTAGAAAAAAACCGCTCGCCGTCCACTTCTGCCCCATCTTTTTCAGGCCGATATGCTACCTTTGTCACCCCCGATCCGCCCATGTCCACCATCCTGCAAGTCGATAACCTGGCCCGTTCCTACGGCGAGAAGAACCTCTTCGAGAACATCTCGTTCGTGCTGAGCCAGTCGCAGAAGGTGGCCCTCATCGCGAGGAACGGGGCCGGGAAGACCAGCCTGCTGAACATCATTGCCGGTCTGGAGCCCTGCGACGCGGGCACGGTGACCCATTTTTGCCGCGATTCGTTCGGTTACCTGAAGCAGGATCCGGATCTCGACATCAGCAAGACGGTGTTCGAAGAGGTTTGGTCGCATACCAACGAGATCCAGCATACGATCCTTCAATACGAAAAGGCGATCGGCGGCCAGGACAAGGGGGTCATCGAGCAGGCCATTGCCGCCATGGATGCGATCGGGGGCTGGGAGTACGAAACCCGGGTGAGGCAGATCCTCACCCAGCTCAGGCTTCCCGACCTCAACCAGCCAGTGCGTGAACTGTCGGGCGGACAGAGGAAGCGGGTAGCCCTGGCCAAGGTGCTGATCACCGAGCCCGAATTCCTCATCCTCGACGAGCCTACCAACCACCTCGACGTGGAGATGATCGAATGGCTGGAGGAGTATCTTTCGCGGAGCCGCCTGACCCTGCTGATGGTCACCCACGACCGCTATTTCCTCGACCGGGTGTGCGACGAAGTGCTGGAGATGGAGAATGCGGCAATATACCGGTATAAAGGCAATTATTCTTATTTTCTTGAAAAGCAGGCCGAACGGATGGATATCCGGAACAAGGAGGTGGAACGGGCACACAACCTTCTCCGCACCGAAAGAGAGTGGATGCGGCGCATGCCCAAGGCCCGCACCACCAAGGCCAAGGCGAGGATCGGCAGCTTTTTCGAACTGGAGGAGCAGGCGTCAAAACGGTTCTACGAAGAGCGGATGACCATCCATGTCGAGGGATCGCGGATGGGCAGGAAGATACTGGAGATCAACGATGTGGATTTTTCCTGGGGGGATCTGCCGATACTTAAGAATTTCACACACACCTTTAAACGCAGGGAAAAGGTCGGCATTGTCGGGCTGAACGGCTCCGGGAAATCCACCTTTCTCGATATCATCACGGGCGCCCTTCGGCCGCAGAAAGGGCATATCCAGAAAGGCGAGACGGTCCAGTTCGGCTATTACCGGCAGGAGGGGCTGAATTTCGACGGGCAGGCTGCTGTGATCGACATCGTGAAGGAGATCGCCGAGGTGGTCAGGCTCGGCAACGGCGACACCATCTCCGCCGCCGCCTTCCTGAACTACTTCATGTTCCCCTACCATTCGCTGCATCAGCCGGTGTACAAACTGAGCGGGGGCGAGCGGCGCCGCCTGTACCTGGTGACCGTGCTGATGCGCAGCCCCAACTTCCTGATCCTCGACGAGCCCACCAACGACCTCGACATCCTCACCCTCAACGTGCTGGAAGAGTACCTTGCCTCGTTCGACGGGTGCGTGGCGGTAGTGACCCACGACCGGTACTTTCTCGACAAGATCGTCGATCACCTCTTTGTCTTCCGGGGCAACGGGGAGGTGAAGGATTTTCCGGGCAATTACACGCAATACAAGGGATGGAACGACGAAAGGAAGCGGATCGAACAGCTGAAAAAGCGGTTGGCCCCCCGGCCGGAAGAGGCGCCCCGGCCGGTATCCGTTCCCGCCAACAAGCTTACTTTCAAAGAGAAGCGGGAACTGGAGACGCTCGAGAGCGAGATTGCCGCGCTGGAATCGGAAAAGGCAGCCATCGAGGCAGGACTTCAGTCGGGCAGCCTGGTCGAAGAGGAACTCACGGCCCTTTCCAGGCGCTGGGGGGAGATCCTTCCGGTCATCGAACAAAAAACCGAACGCTGGATGGAACTGTATGGAAAGAACGCATGATCCGTTGGTCGAAGAGGTCGTGCATCGCGCCCTGGATGCGGCACACGCGTGGATGACCCGCGACCAGCAGGTCGTCGATGGGGTGGTTCATGCGGTGTACCGGGCCGCGTTCAGTCACCGGCATGCGCTGGCCCGGATGGCGTACGAGGAGACTGGTATCGGGAACGTACACGATAAGGTGGTCAAGAACATCATCGCGACGCGATTCGTGTACCGCGACATCCGCGATATTCCGACGGTGGGAGTGATCGCCGAAGATCCGGCGGGAGGTTTGACGGAGATCGCCCGGCCGATGGGGCCGGTATTTGCCGTCACGCCGGTCACGAACCCTACATCCACTGCCCTTTTCAAGATACTGATCGCGCTCAAGACGCGGAACCCGCTGATCCTCTTTCCACACGGGGCAGCCAGGAAATGCACCTGCGAGGCGGCCCGGATCTGCTATGAGGCGGCGGTGGAGGCCGGCGCCCCGGAGCATGCCATCCAGTGGATCCCGCGGGCCAGCCGCGACCAGGTGCTGGCGTTCATGGGGCACCGGAAGGTTGCGCTGGTGCTGGCAACCGGCTCGGTCAGCCTCGTGCGGGCGGCCTATCATTCGGGCAATCCCGCCATCGGCGTCGGTCCCGGGAATGTGCCGGTATATATCGGGAAGAGCGCCGACGTGCCTTTTGCGGTTTCGCAGATCCTGCTCTCCAAGCTTTTCGACAACGGCACCATCTGCGCCAGCGAGCAGGCCGTGGTGGTCTCCAGGTTCAATGCACAGGGGGTTCGCGACGAGTTTATCCGCCAGGGAGCCCGGTTCCTGACCCCGGAAGAGATCGGCAAGGTGGGTGCCATCGCCATCAACCGGGCGCAGCACACCATGAACCCGGAGGTGATCGGGAAGCCAGCGGGGGTGATCGCAGCGATGGCGGGGGTGGAGGTTCCGGAAGGGACCCGCCTTCTGATCGCAGAACTGGAGCGGCACCAGGTCGGGCCTGAATGGCCGTTGTCGCTCGAGATATTGGCGCCGGTCCTGGCTTTTTATGAAGTGGACAGTTTCCGCGACGGCATCGACATGTGCGGCAGGATCAACGCGATGGGGGGGCTGGGGCACACAGTGAGCATCTTTTCGAACGACGATGCCAAGATCCGCGAATTTGCCGGGGCGCTGAATGCGGGGCGCATCGTGGTGAACACTCCATCGTCGCAGGGGGCGCTGGGCGGTTTGTACAACAGCCTGACGCCGTCGATGACCCTGGCCTGCGGTTCCGGGGGAAAGAATTTCACCACCGACAACATCTCGGTGAAGCACCTGCTGAATATCCAGCGGATCGCTTACCGGAAGGTAAATTTCTGCGGGGAGCACCAGCAGGGAGAGGCATTTTGCTGTGACCAGGAGATGACCCTCGACGAGATCGACGACCACTGCCGCCGGGCCCGGGAAAACGTCCCCGGTAAAAATTCCTCCGACCCGGAATAAAAATATCTTATATTTGCACCTGCTTCGCGGTAGTAGCTCAGATGGTAGAGCATCAGCTTCCCAAGCTGAGGGTCGTGGGTTCGATCCCCATTTACCGCTCAAAAAACAGAAACCGCCTTTCCGGGGCGGTTTTTGTTTAAAGGCCTCCTGCTTAAACCCGCCTCTACATAATCCCTGTCTTTTATCCCTGCAACTTATCTTTCTTCCGCTGTATCAGGTTGATAAACCGGATCCTGAAGGAGGTGCCCTGGTTGCGGACGATCTCGATCGTGCCTTCGATCTGTTCGACCAGCAGGTGAACGATGTACAGCCCGACCGACTTGTCGGATGCGGGATCCGGTTCGTTCGGCAACCCGATGCCGTTGTCTTCCACCACCAGCAGGCACTGATGACCCGTTTCGTTTTCGAGCCTTACACGGATCTCTCCATCCCGGTTGTCGGGGAACGCGTACTTGAAGGCATTGGTCAGCAACTCGTTGATGATGAGGCCGACGGGCAGGGCGATCTCGATGCTGACATCCAGCGGGTCGAGCTTTTTTTCAAACCTGATCCGGGGCCAGCGGAAAGCGGTCATGATCATGCCCGCCAGTGAGTCGATATAGGAAGCGAGCGGGATACGGTCGAGGTTCTCCGACCGGTAAAGATGCTCGTGGATGAGCGCCATCGATCGGATGCGCATCTGGATGTCGAGGATCATCCGGTTCAACACTTCGTTGCTGTTGTTGCGCAACTGGAAATTAAGCAGGCTGATGACGATCGCCAGGTTGTTTTTCACCCGGTGATGGATCTCCCTCAACAGCACCTCCTTCTGTTCCGCAGCCCGCAGCTTGACATCCTCCACCTCCTTCTCTTTCGAGCGGTCGCGGATCATCAGCACCACTTTCACCACCGTCCCGTCCTTGAAGATGGGTACGTGGGTGGCTTCCAGGTGAAGGATCTTGTTGTCCATCCCGATCTTCTCCTGCCTGACCGAGAGGATCCCCGTGGAGAAGACCTCCCGGATATCCTCCAGGGTATCGTCGGTAATATAAGGGAGCCCTGTATCCAATTGCTGCCCGACACAATCGAATTGCTCCCGCTGGAAATTCAACTCCTCCCTCAGCATGGCGTTGACCATCACGATCCTTTGCCGGTGATCGACCACATAGATCCAGTCGGGCAGTGAGTCGATCGTATCGCGGTACTCGACTTCCGAACGGCGGAGCGCTTCTTCCATTTCTCTCCGGGCGGTGATATCGATGAAATTGACCGCGATCGCGGCGGGACCCGTACGGAAAACATACACCGAATAATAACCCTCGAAGCGTTCGTCGGAGTAAAAGGTCTCGAAGTTCTGCGGTTCCTTCTCACCCCGTGCGACCCCGGCGTACATTTCCGGGATACCTGTTCCCGCCAGGTTGGGGAAGGCTTCGAGGATCGTTTTGCCTGCCAGGAGGGCATGTGTAACTCCCAGGGTGGTGTCGGCGGCAGGATTGGCGCCCGTGAAGATCAACTTTCCTTCGGTGTTGAACCGGTAAAAATGCATCGAGGTGGGGGAACACTCCACGATGCTGCGAAACTTCTCTTCCGACTGCCTGAGCGCCTCCTCGGCCTGTTTCCTTTCGGTGATGTCGCGCACGATGCCCCACATGCCCAGGTTCGTTCCCGAATTGTTCCGCACCAGGAACGTACGGATCTCGACCGGAAAAACCGTGCCGTCTTTCTTCTTGTATTCCTTTTGGTACACTTCGGAATGGCCTTTGAGAAGGATCTGCTCCTCGACGATCTTCTGCTCGTAATCGTTCCACTTCGCGGGAGTCAGGTCGTGGTAAGTGAGCGCCGAAAGCTCCTCGACCGAGTACCCGAGCATCCGCCGGTAGGCTTCGTTGCTGTCGATGATGCGCCCGTTCATTTCGACATACACGTACCCATCCATCATGCTCATGTGAAGATTCCGGTACTTGATCTCGGTATCGAGCATGGAGAGTTCCGCGTCGCGTTTCTCGGTGATATCCCGGATCACTGCCTGGATATTGCCGTCGGGCATGACCATCGCCAGGATCTCGACGAGGATGGTGGCGCCGTCCTTGCGGGTGAACAGGCACTCGGTACTCCTTGCGGCGTCGCCCGAAAGAAGATCGAAATCGGGGGGCAGGCTGCCCGCATCGGAACCCGAGAACAGGTCGCTGATGTTCATGTCGAGCAACTCGGTACGGGAAAAACCGGTCAGTTCGACTGCTTTATTGTTTACAAGAAGGAAATCTCCCGTCGTGTCGGCCAGGAAAATGGCTTCTGCCGTATGGTCAAACAACATCCGGTACCTGGCATCTTCACCCGGTCCGGTGATGCCTGAAGAACGCGTTGTTGCTGATCGTCTTTCCTGCTTCATGTAGATCGACCCGGTTTGTTCAAGGCCTCCATGAGATGTCGGCCAAAGGTAACATATTTTTCGACTTGTGTCAATTCCATCTTTTGTACTTTTGCACCGTACCAGGGACCAACAACCGGGGAAAGAACCCTCCCGCCCGACTCGATGGAACAACGGAAAAACGACCACATTTTACTTGCTTTTTCTTCACAGGCGGATCCCGGGGGAGCCGACGGACGATTCCTGTATGAACCTGCCCTTGGCACATTATCCGACGCAGGATTCGTGCCTTTTCCCTTTCTGGGAAAGAGCCTGACGGTGCCCATCTGGGTGTCGAGCATGACCGGCGGCAGCCGCGAGGCAGTCACCATCAACCGCAACCTGGCCCGGGCCTGTGCCGAGTTCGGAATGGGCATGGGCCTTGGCTCCTGTCGTATCCTGCTTGAGAACCCCGCCCTTCTTCCCGATTTCGACGTCCGCGGCATCCTGGGCGACGAACCGCCGCTTTACGCCAACATCGGCATTGCACAGGCCGAGAGGATGGCGGCATCCGGGGAGTTGCAGCGGCTGACCGACCTGGTGGGACAACTGCGTGCCGATGGTCTTATTGTCCACCTCAACCCGATCCAGGAGTGGCTGCAGGAGGAGGGTGATACGATCGGGAGGCCCGCCGTCGACACCCTCGCCGAGTTGATCTCCGCGACCGGATTGCGGATCATCGTGAAGGAGGTGGGACAGGGGATGGGACCGGGCAGCCTCGCCGCCCTGATGGCGATGCCTATCGAGGCGCTGGAGTTCGGCGCATACGGCGGCACAAATTTCGCCCGTGTCGAACTGGCGAGGGGAGGAACGGCCCGCCAAGCGTCGAATGAACCCTTCGCCCGGGTCGGACACACGGCCGGAGAGATGCTGGACGTGGTGAATGCACTGGCTTCGGGGCCCGAACTGCCGCAATGCCGTCAGATCATCATCTCGGGAGGGATCCGGTCCTTCCTCGACGGCCATTATTACCTTTTGAAGAGTGCTCTGCCGGCCATCTACGGTCAGGCGTCCGGTTTCCTTCAGCATGCCCGGGGCGATTACGGGGAATTGAGGGAATATGTGACAGCCCAGGTTGACGGACTCCGGTTTGCCAGGGCTTACCTGCGATTACGCACAACATAGCTTGCATGGATATCATACGCGGTTTCTCCAAGCTGACGGAGGAGGAGAAAAGAAGCTTCATCGCAGCCCAGTGTGCCGACCCGGTACAGGCTGAAGACCGGCTGGAGCGTTTCCTGATGGAGGATGAGAACGAACGCATCCAGTTTCTCGAACTGAGCGAGAATACGGTGAGCAGTTTTCACACCCCGTACGGCATTGCACCGAACCTGCGCGTCAACGGAAAAGTGTACCATGTGCCGATGGCCATCGAGGAGAGTTCGGTCGTGGCGGCCGCTTCGCACAGCGCCCGGTTCTGGGCCGAGCGGGGCGGGTTCCGGGTGACCCGGCTGTCGACCGTCAAGGTGGGTCATGTCTATTTTCGATGGTTCGGTGAACCTTCGTACCTGTTCGAACGCTGGCACCAGCTGAAACTGTTTTTACTCGAGCGGCTTAAAAAGGTGACCGGTAGCATGGAGCGTCGCGGCGGAGGCCTTCTCAGCCTCGAGCTGTCGGATCAGACCGGCAGCGTGGAACACCTCTACAAACTGGAACTGAAGGTCGAGACCGTCAACTCCATGGGCGCCAATTTCGTGAACACCTGCCTCGAAGATATGGCCGAAGCGCTGGACCTTTATTTTGCCGTGGATCCCGGACAGGAGAAGATCATGCAGGTCTCGATGGCCATCCTGAGCAATTACACCACGGAATGCACCGTCAGTGTCGAAGCCTCCTGCGATGTCGAACATCTTCTTCCCATCTCCGGAAAACTGCCGGTGGAAGTGCTGGCCGACAAGCTGTGCCTGGCCTACCGGATCGCCCGGGAGGACCCGTCGCGCGCCGTCACCCACAACAAAGGGATCATGAACGGGGTGGATGCCGTGCTGATGGCGACCGGCAACGACTACCGGGCCGCCGAAGCCGCCGCCCACGCGTTTGCCGCCCGCGACGGTCAGTACCGCTCGCTCAGCACCTGTTCGCTCGACGGAACCACCCTGACCATCGCCCTGACACTGCCGCTGGCGCTGGGGACCGTCGGCGGCATCACCAACCTCCACCCGCTGGCTCGCCTCTCGCTCGAGATACTGGGGAATCCGTCGGCCCGCGACCTGATGGGCATCGTGGCCTCGCTGGGACTCGCCAGCAACTTTGCCGCCGTCCGCAGCCTCGTCACCACCGGCATTCAGAAAGGACATATGCGCCTCCATCTTTCCAACATCCTGAATATGCTGAATGTAAGCAACGGCCAGCGGGAAGCGGCGGAGGTTTATTTCAGCGACAGGAAGGTGAGCTTCAATGCAGTCAAACACTTCCTGCATGAACTCAATCACTGAATTCCGTGCCAACGGAAAATTGCTGCTGGCAGGGGAATACCTGGTGCTTGCCGGCGCTACGGCCCTGGCCCTGCCGGTCAGGTTCGGACAACACATGACGGTCAGGGAGATCCCGGGCGACCGGTTGGAGTGGACCAGCGCGGATCCCGGCGGAACCTGGTTTTCGGCCTCCTTTGCCCTCCCGTCGCTGAACCTGGCCGGTGACAGCGATGGACCGGTGGCCCTCCGCCTACAGGAGATCCTGCGAACCTTACGACGCCTGGATCCCGGCTTCCTTTCCGCAAACCGGGGAGTGCAGGTGAACATGGTGGCCGACTACCCGGTCGGATGGGGGCTGGGAAGCAGTTCCACGCTGATCTACCTGGTGGCTTCATCGGCGGGTGTGGCCCCGTTTGACCTGTTCCGGCTGGTATCGGATGGGTCGGGATACGACATCGCCTGCGCGGGGAGCCGGGATATGCTCTTTTTTTCGGTCGCCGATACCCGCCCCGTGATTACCCCGGCCACACCCGGAAAGGCGTTGCGGGAATATGCCTGGTTCGCCTGGCTGGGCAAAAAGCAGGAGAGCGCAAAAGAGGTGGCCGGTTTTCTTGCACACCGCAGGTGGTCGGACAAGGATGTGGCCGCTGTGTCGGACCTGGCCGGGAAGATCTGCCATGCGGAAACCGCCCGGGATCTGATGCTGTATGTGGCGGAACATGAACGGATCGTGGGAGGCATACTCGGCCGGGAGATCCTTGGGAAAGAATTCCCCTCTTTTCCCGGACAGGTCAAGTCGCTGGGTGCCTGGGGAGGCGATTTCGCCATGTTTGTCAGCGAAAGAAGTCCTGCGGAAGTCAGGGAATCGCTGGTCCGGCTGGGCCTCCCGGTCCATTTTTCATTCGATGAAATTGCCATTGCCCCATGAATGCATCCCCATTTCAACGGTTGAAGCATCTTGTCGCCGCCTCTCTCCCCGGTGATGCCCCCGGGTTCAGGATCGCCTGGCAGTGCCCGTCCAACATC
This sequence comes from uncultured Prolixibacteraceae bacterium, assembly GCA_964455285.1. Classification (GTDB taxonomy): domain Bacteria; phylum Bacteroidota; class Bacteroidia; order Bacteroidales; family FEN-979; genus CAIVAT01. The sequence goes on along the minus strand of CAYVVG010000043.1, from coordinate 17,138 downwards.
GCCCTGGTGAAATACTGGGGAAAACGGGAAGGCCAGTTGCCGGTCAACCCTTCCCTGAGCATGACGCTGGAACGGGCCATCACCCGTACGTCGGTGACCTTTACACCGGAACCATCGGGGGGTCGGAAACTGAGCGTTAACGGGGATCCCGCCCACCCGTTCCTGCCGAAAATCAGGAACCTGACGGGGTGGCTGGAACGGGAGGTGCCCGCATCAGGCTCCTTTTCCCTGGAGATCAACACCTCCAACACATTTCCTCACTCCACCGGCATCGCCTCGTCGGCCTCGGGAATGGGCGCTCTCGCTCTCTGCCTGGTGAGCGGCATGATCCGGATCTCGGGAGAGGAATTCACCCGTGCGGAATTGTTCCGCATGGCTTCGGTGGCTGCCCGGATGGGATCGGGAAGCGCCTGCCGTTCCCTTTTCGGGGGATTCACGCTGTGGGGCAAGGACCCCTCCGTGCCCGGTTCCTCCGACGAATTTGCCATCCCCGTTGCGGATATGGTTCATCCCGGCATGCTCACCCTGAAAGATACCATACTCATTATCTCCCGGGAACCAAAGTCCCTTCCCAGTTCGCTCGGCCATGACGCCATGAAGGTTCACCCCTTTGCCTCCTCCCGTGTTTCACAGGCCCGGCAGAACCTTTCAGATATGCTCGGGGCATTGAAAAACAACGATCTGGAAAAGCTTGCGGAGATCTCGGAGAATGAAGCTTTGACGCTTCACGCCCTGATCATGAGCTCCCGTCCCGGGGCGATCCTGATGAAGCCGGCCACGATCGAGGCGATCCGCCGGATCCGTGAGGCACGGAGCCAGGGGCTGCCGCTCTTTTTCACCCTCGATGCCGGGGCCAATGTTCACCTGTTATACCCGGCATTCTCCTCCGGACCGGTCACGGATTTCATCAACGATGCCCTTGCGCCGCTGTGTGACCACGGGGAACGGATCGACGACGGCTGCGGGAACGGACCCGCTGAAATACTTGAAAACGAAATGTTTCCATGAGATCGTTCCCTGCCAAAGTACTGCTCTTCGGCGAATATTCGATCCTTCTGGGCTCAGCCGCGCTGGGCATTCCGTTTCACCGGTTCCCGGCGACACTTCGCCTGCCGGGTGCAGGATCGACCGCCGGTGGGGCAGGGCCGGAGAGCAACCGGCAACTGCTGCAGCTTTTCGAACAGTGGTCGGCGACCCCGGAACGATTCGAAGAATTCCTGTCGCTGGATGAACTCGGTCGGGATATCGGGAGTGGGTTGTTCCTCGATTCCGCCATCCCCGTCCATTACGGGTTGGGAAGCTCCGGTGCGCTGTGTGCGGCGCTGATGGACGGTTATGGTCGGGATGTCCCGGAGGATCCCGGCTTGCTGAAGCACAGGTTCAGCCTCATGGAGTCGGCGATGCACGGGAAAAGCTCCGGCATCGACCCGCTGATCTCCTGGCTGGGCCGGCCTGTGAAGATCCATCGGGGAGAAAGGCCGGAACCGCTCGATGCCGGTGCCGACTTGATGCCCGGGAAGGAGATGGCCGTGTTTTTGCTGGATACCGGCTTCCCGTGCGGGACAGGCCCCCTGGTGGAAGGGTTCCTGGCCACCTTTTGCCCGGGAGGCGTTGTCTCCCCCGCAGGCCATCTGTTCCGGGAGCTGGCGGACCGGGCGGTTGACCGGTTCCTGCAAGGCCCGGCGACCGGGTTCGCGGCAGCCCTGGCCGAACTCTCGGCTTTTGAACTGCACCACCTTGCACCCATGGTGCCGGAACAATGGCGACCGGTTTGGCGCGATGGATTAACTTCGGGGCGGTTCACCCTGAAACTCTGCGGATCCGGCGGCGGGGGCTTCCTGCTCTGTTTCTCCGGTGACCCCGATATTATGCATGAATATTTCGCTACCTCGCTACCTCGCTATTTCGCCATTTCGCTATTTCGCCATTTCGCTATTTCTTTTTAAAATACATGGCATCCAGGTAGTAAAGGACCCGGATCGAGAAGCTGTTGGACGAAGGGCGCGATAGGGTGTGGTCCAGGTTGCGGAAAAAATCCGGTTCGATATCGTTGCTGAAGGTATCGATGACATTTTTCCACATCAGCGAAAGCTGGCTTCCGGGGGCAAAGTTCCATGTATAGCTGAGGTCGATGTTGAAGAGGTTGTAATTTACGTCGCCGTCGCCCGCCCAGGCTTCCTGCCGGAGGGTGCCGTCGCGCTGAAGGGCCGAATAGGAGAGGTATGGCGCCGAGACCCAGTAATGCCTTGCCCGTGCATCGATGCCCATGCGGCTGGTGATCATATAGTTCAGCGACAGAACCTGGGTGATCGTCAGCCGGTCGCGGCGACCGAAGATGATGAGTGGGTCGCCTGACTCCCCGTTTTCTGTGGCAACATAGCCGATATCGTTCAGGATCTTCTCGCCGTAAAGTTCATAGATCAGGAAGATCCGGTCGGAGATCCGGTAACGGGGGGAGAGGTTCAGGGCATATGCCGACGAGCGGGTCTTCGTGGCCAGGAATCCAGAGAGGGCCACATCGACCGCAAAGGTCCTGCGGTAGTCGGTCGATATCCATCCGGTGAAATTGCCATACGCGGGCGAGAGATACCACCATCCGTCGGTCCGTGGTTCATAATGATCGTGCGACGCGACCGGGGAAAAGTTCGTATTAGCCCCCAACGAGACATGTCCCTTGGTGACCGTCGTGTTGCTTTCGAGGTAAAACTCCAGCGAGCTGAACTTCAGGCCGTTATACAGCGTGCTATAACTGACCTGTCCGTAGTTGTACCAGTTGAGGACCTTCCAGAACGGGTCGTATTGATTGTACTGGAAGGAGAGGGTGTTGTTGAACCGGTTGTTCCGTGGATTGAACCCCATGTCGTTGGGGTCGTAGGTGTCGGTCTGCAGCAGTTGCGAATAATTGTAGCGGAACTTCCCGGCGATCTTGCCGAACGAGAGCGAATAGTGGTACCCGAATTCCGGGCTGCGATGGCTGTAATATTTCTGGCTGACGAATGCATCGCCATTGACTGCGTGTGTGAATTTCTTATTGGCGAATTTGAAGGAGGTGCCGGTCACGTTGGCGGTGTATCCTTCGGTGGGCATGTAGTAATGGGTGTTCAGGAAGTCGATATAGGAGTTGTTCTTCAGGTTCTGATCGAGCACGATCATGTTGTAGTTGGTGAACCCCTGGGTAAGGATACGCCGGCGGGTGCCTGCCAGGGTATCGGTGACGGTGCCCCAGGTGTTGGCCGACATGGCATTGAAGATACCGATCCCCAGCCCCTTGCGGGTCCGACCCGAGATCTTGGTGGCGTTGATAAGGTCGGTCTGGACCGGATTGTCGGTGACCCGTTCGTTCGAGTCGCAGGAGGCCCCGGGTTTGTCATACCCTTTTGGAGTCGCCCCGATGCGCCGCGTGTAGAAGATCCCTCCTTTGCTGAAGAGTTCGGTGCCTTCCGTGAAGAACTGCCGGCGTTCGTCGTACTGGATCTCGAAGGGGCTGAAATTATACACTTTATCGTCGGACCGGACCTGTCCGAAGTCGGGGATGAGGGTCATGTCGAGGGTGAAGCTCTGGTTGATCCCCAACTTGAGGTCGGCTCCGTAATTGTAGGAACCGGTGTATACCTTGTCCGGTGCGCTGTTCTGCAGGTAGGCCGAAAGGTAAGGCATCAGCGAAAGGCGGAGCGGCGGCCTGATATCGCGGATGCCTTCGAGCACTCCGCTCTGGTTCACGTAACCCGACACTTTGGAGTCGACGAGGTTCCAGGTGACCACTTCGCGGTACCGCCGGATCTGGCGCTGCAGGTTCAGTCCCCACTCCTGCACCGGTTTTTTCGGAAAACGGAGGGCCGAATAAGGGATCTTCATCTCAACCACCCATCCCCCGGTGTTTTTCCGGGCCTTGCTCATCCACACCGCATCCCAGCTGAAATCGTCGTCGCTGTCGACGGCCAGCTTGAAATCGGCCTGGACATCGGAGGCATACACGAGGAAACAGAAGGCATTCAGGCCGTCGTTAAAAGGGCTCAGCACCAGAATGAAGTTATCGGCATTCAATCCTGAAGCGTCGCGCAGCCCCATCTGGGTGGGGATGCTGTCGGGGTGCGGGTCGTTCATCACAGCCCCCACGTAGAGGCCGCTGTTGTCGAACAGGAACCTGACCGTGGTGTTGAACGAGGCCGGCTTCCCGTTGAAGGGTTGCCGCTGGATGAAGTCGGTCGCTGCCGGGGCGGTTGCCCAGGCCGGTTCATCGAGCACTCCGTCGATCCGGATGGGTTCGGCGACTGTAACGGCCGTGACGATTTTCTTCACCGGTTGGGCAAACAGCGCACAAACCGGCATCACCAGGCAGAGTAAAAAAACAGGGATATTTCTCATGGCCCAACAGACGCTCAAAAGTAGTGGATGTTACAGTCCCGCCTGCTTAACAATCGGTGAAATCCCCTGATTACCGGTTGAGAAGCTGCTTGTAGATCGTGTAATTCTCTTCGTCGTAACAAACGAACAGGACTTTAGCAGGTTCGGCATGTTCGGCCAGGAAGCTGCTGACCTCGCGAATGGCAATGGAGGCGGCAAGTTCTTTCGGGAAATGGTACACGCCTGTCGAGATGTTCGGGAAGGCGACCGCATGACATTCATGGAGTTTCGCCTGCGCCAGGCTGTTGCGGTAGCATTCGGCCAGTAGCCCCTCTTCGCCCCGGTCGCCGTTGCCCCACACGGGGCCCACGGTGTGGATGACGAACCGGGCGGGGAGTTTGAATCCTTTGGTGATCTTGGCCTCGCCCGTGCGGCAGCCGTTCAGTAATTTGCACACTTCGGCGAGGCCGGGGCCGGCGGCCCGGTGGATCGCCCCATCGACGCCACCGCCCCCCAGCAGGGAGGGATTGGCGGCGTTGACGATGGCATCCACACTGAGTTTCGTGATGTCGCCGAAAATCAATTCAATTCGTGTTTCCATGTGTTGAAAAGCGTTAACAGTTCGTCATAGATCTTAGAGTTTGCAGCAATGATCTGCCTGCCAAAGGTATAATTTTCCGTGCCCCGAAAATCAGTGACCCTACCTCCGGCATTTTTTACCAGCAGGCCTCCCGCATTCACATCCCAGGGACTCAGCCCGTATTCGTAAAAACCATCATAGCGGCCACAGGCGGTGTAGGCCAGGTCGGCGGCGGCCGATCCCAGCCGGCGAACGCCACGGCTGTTCTGCAACAGGTGCCGGAACAGCGCCAGGTAATCGTCGAGCAGGCTGTAATCATAGTAAGGAAACCCGGTGGCAAAGAGCGACTCGTGGACGGTGGGGGTGTCGGAGACTCGGATGGTGCGGCCGTTCAGGTAGGAGGGGGCTGAATCCCAGGTGTAGAAAGTCTCTCCCAGGTTGGGCTCGCGGATCACCCCGAGGAGGGTGCGGTCACCCTGCATCAGCCCGATGCTGATGCAGAACAGGGGTACTCCGTGAATGAAGTTGGTGGTGCCGTCGAGCGGATCCACCACCCACGTGAATTCCCCGGGCCGCAGCGAGGGTTCCTCTTCCGCGATGAATCCACTTCCCGGGAGCAGTTCCGACAGGCGTTCGACCAGCCGCCGTTCCGACTCCCTGTCCACCCTCGTCACGTAGTTGTGCAGTCCCTTTACCTCCACGTCGGCTGTGCCGATCCGGTCGATTTCCTGCATCAGGTACCGGCCGGTCTCTTCCGCCAGCTCACAGACCTGACGGGTCAGTTTTTCCAGGTTCATGTTCTTCCCTCTTTCTCTGAAATAATAAATCCGTCGTCGTCCATCTCTTCCAGTCCGACACTGACCACCCGGTTTACCAGGGCAGGATCGAAAGCCGTACGCACCCGGATGTAGTTGCCTGTAAAACCATGCATGAATCCGCCGGTGTTGTCCGACTCGAACAACACCTCTTCCTCCCTGCCCAGGTTTCTTTTGTAAAAGGCTTTCTTCTTCTCATCCGAGAGGCGGTGCAGCAGGGTGCTCCGCTCCTTTTTCACGGCATCCGCGACGGGTGATCCCAGCCCGGCGGCGAGTGTGTTGTCGCGCCGGGAGTAAGTAAAAACATGCATGTAAGAGATTCCGGTCTCCTCCATGAAACGGTATCCTTCCTTAAAATCTTCCTGAGTTTCGCCCGGGAAGCCGGTGATCACATCGGCCGCGATACAGGCGTAGGGAAGGTGACGGAGGATCTTCTCCACGCGCGAAGCATACAGTTCACGGGTATATTTCCGGTGCATGGCTTTCAGGATCCGGTTCGATCCCGCCTGAAGCGGAATATGGAAGTGGGGAAGGAAATGCGGCGAACCGGCCACGTGTTCGATGATCCGGTCGTCGAGCAGGTCGGGTTCGATCGAAGAGATGCGGATGCGGCCGATCCCCTCCACCCGGTCGAGCGCCCGGATCAGGTCGAGGAAGCTCTCGCCGTTCTGTCGTCCGAAATCGCCGATGTTGACCCCGGTGAGCACGATCTCCCGGATACCGTGGGAAAGGATCTCCCGGGCGTTTCTGACCGCATTTTCGATGGTGTCGCTCCGGCTTCGGCCCCGGGCGTGCGGTATTGTGCAATAGGTGCAGTAATAGTCGCATCCGTCCTGGATCTTCAGGAATGACCGGGTGCGGTCGCCATAGGAATAGGAGGCGATGAACTCCTTCGGGCCGGTGACCGCATTTCCGCCGATCCCCCCGTGGTAGTCGGCCCCGGTCCCAGGGTCGTCACTGCCAGTTTTGCCCCTGTCATCCCAGGCGCTGATCGCTTCGAACAGGCGGAACTTGCCGGAATGCCCCAGTACCAACTCCACTCCTTCCATGGCCGCCAGTTCGCCCGGTTTCAATTCCGGGAAGCAGCCGATCACGGCGATACGTGCTTTCGGGTTGATCTTATGGGCCTGGCGGATGGCCGCACGGCATTTCTTTTCGGCGACGGCGGTGACCACACAGGTGCTGATCACGTATATGTCGGCGGGATCGTGAAAATCGCGGATCTCGAACCCGTGTTCCTGGAATTGCCTGGATATCGAAGAAGCTTCGGCGAAGTTGACTTTGCATCCGAAATGATGAAAGGCGATGGATGTCGGACTCATCCCGCAAAATTAGAGTTTTTTCCTCATTTTGCTTCACTTTCGGCAGCCGGTGCCGCCGCCGGAATCTCCTCCTGTTTCGCCCGGTCGCGCAGCGCAATGTTGATCCCGAAATGGAAGGAATAACCCCGGGTGCGGTGGTAGAATAACAGGCCGGTCAGGTTGTCGGTCAAAGCATACAGCTGGACCGGCCCGGCACTGACGCTCAGCCCGAACCCGACATTCGTGAACCGGCGGTCATAAACATTATACGAAACCATCAATCCCAGGATGCGCGGCAACTGGTAATACCACGAGGCCGAAAGACCCGGGCTGAAGTGCCGGTTGTAGGAAACGCCGTTGAGCAGCAGGTTGAAATGGTGATGATCGTTCACCGACCAGGTAGCGCCCAGGTTGTACCGGACGGGAAGCCACGAGGTATAGGACTGGGAATAGAGCGTGTCGATCTCGACGAGGTCGAAAATGCTGTCGGTGATCTTCTGCCCTACCATATTGAGGTCGCTGCACATGTCGATAAAGTCCTGCAGGCTGAAACCGTCGAACTCAAAGATCTCCTCAGGATGGCGGCTGATGATCGTGGCCGTCCGCGATTTCCAGCGGATAAACCCCACGTCGAGCACGCTGGCGTTCAGGCCCAGGTGCCTGTTCACCTGGCAGGTGACTCCTGCATCGATCCCGAACCCGTGGTTCCCGGGAAAGACGAGCCTGGAGACCGGCTGGTCGAAATAGGTGTCGATGTCGTCGAGTCCGGAAGTACGCAGTTCGAAGTCCGACTGCATGAAGAGGTGGTAAGTATTCGTATCGGTGTAAACGTCGAACCGTGACTTTACGGTGGTCGCGTTGAATCGCCCGGAGAGGTACTTCAGCCTTCCTCCCCAGGTGATCTTCTTTTTCCAGGCATACCCCGAGAAAGAGGCAGCCCATTCGTCGAAGGCGGTGAAATTGACCGAAGGGGCGATATTGGCATAGCGGCCAAAGAGTTGCGGGGCTGCGTTGCCATACCAGAGCAGGTTGCCAAGGTTGGCGGGGATCATGAGGTGCTGGCTGACCCGTTCCCGGATGCTGAAACCGAGGTAGAACTTTCCCCCGGCGACGCGGGTGCCGAGGGTGAGAAGGTCGAGGTCGGTATAAAGCCGGAAGCGGTCGTACTTGTCTATCCTGGAAAGGAAATTGCCGATGCGGAAGGTCACCGAATCGTAGCGGTCGCGCTCGATGACGTCGTTGTAGGAGAACGGGGCGCTGAAACTCGATTGGAGGCCCGACAGGACCGGAAGACCGAGGTAGAACTTTTGCTGGGGAATGAAGGCGGGATTCTGGAAGGTCCGTTGCGGAACCATCTGCATGGAGTACAATCCGAGGTCGTGTTGCGCCGGCAGGGGAGGGGATGCCAGGAGCAGGAGAAACCCTGCGAGAAACGGTATGATGGAGTAGCATTTCATGTTCGTCCGTTTTTCAGGTCATTTCGAAAGTTCCACAGTTTTACGGATACGCGCCCGGGCTGAAAACTCCAGGTCGATCACCTGGGTGGCCCGCATCCTGACGTCGGCCGTTCCCCCTTCGGGTGACTCGAGAACGGCCAGCACGACGGCTTTTTTCACCGTTTCGAGGTTCTTCATGCGGTTTGTGCTGAGGATGTAGACGGTATCCCGGATCCCGTACTGGCCGGGATAAGGAAGATGGGTCGAGGGATCGACCGGCGCCTCGCGGATCAGGATGGGGTCGTCGCCGGCCAGTGAATCTTTTCTCACATAGTTATCATCGACGAAATAAACCTGCATATAACCGGCGACCGGCATCCCGTTGGCAATGTGGGTGCGGAATTCCAGCCGTTCGATATCCTCCGGTTTGGTGATGCTGAAATCGAACGTGTCGCGGTAGGTGAGGTGGTCGAAATGCCCCCAGAGAGGCAGTTTTACCCGCAGGTCGGCCCGGAATGAGCTGGTATCGGAAAAGAAATTCAGTACAGGTCCTTCGGGGTTGACCACGGTGGTGACCTGGAACGCTACATGGTCGGGCTTGATGTTGAAGAAGTCGTACATGGCATTGCCCGTGCTGGCATTGGAATACTCCATGGTTTTTGCCACACCCGGCGCCGGCGGAGGCGCGGGGGAGGGGACCATGAATTGTGCTCCTGCGCCCAGGCTGCCCCCGATGTCGACAGTCTGGCCCGAGACCGTATTGATGGCGACCAGTTTTTCGATGGTCGTGCCGACCGGGATCCCGATGCTGTTGTAAATCGTAATGGTCGCCCGCGGATCCATGAAAAAGATGTTACCCAGCGCATAGGCGTTGTTGAACACGTTCACGCTGACGGTATCCTGCAATCCCGACAGCGTGTGCTTTCCCAGGTAGCCCGAAAAGGCGGCGACGGTGTCGATCTGCACCTCGAAGTTGGCCCTGAGCTGCTTTCCCGTGATGTTCGCGCTGGTCTTCCGGATCAGCCCTGCCACCTCCGCAGTCACCTGGTTCGGATGGGAGGAGAGGTCGAAAGCGACGCCCTCCAGTGAGATATATGATTCGGTATGCCCATTAACCACGGGGGTGATCGTGAACGAAAACGGGTTTCCGTTCAGGGTGGCTTCGGGGAATGAGACCTCCAGCCGGCCGTCGGCAGCAAAGGTGTGGTCGGTCGTCACCTTGATACGTCCCTTTCCGATCGTCAGCCTGTCCACGCGCAGGCCGGTGTTGTTCCCGGCCAGCGTGAACGTCACCGGCACGGTGGCCAGGGTGAGGTCGTTGACGGCCAGGATCGCCTGCTCTTCGGCGGTGATGGCATGGGCGTAGTCGAAGGGCACGGCAACGAGTCGGATCAGGTCGTTCGGCCGGATCCGGAAGGCATCGTTGTTGTAATAATAAAGGATGGAGATGTCGCCGCTTTCGTCGATGAACAGGTGATTACCGGCCCCGCCCTGGGTCAGGATCTTTCGCAGCGAGATCGTATCGTTCACCAGGGCAATGGCCATATCGGGATTCCAGGAGAGGTCCCTGACCTTGTCAAACTCGAAATCCTTCCGGCAGGCCGAAACAACCGCCAGGAGCAACAACAGCGTAAGCCACCGGGTGAGGCCGGTGCGCCGGAAGTGCCTTCCCGTTCCGGGAAGATTGAATGTATCCATAGAGGTGACCATTTTGACCGTTGACCGCCGGCGATCAGGCCGGCAGTCAACCGGAAGTTATTGATGCGGCCAAGGTAAGTAATAATCCGGTTATTTCCTCACGTACTCCTGAACGATGATCCCGCTGACGATGAGGAGGAGCCCGGCGACGGTGGCTGCCCGGATCGTCTCCCCGATGGTGAAGTGGATGATAATGAGGGAGATGAATGGGCTCAGGTAGATGATATTGGATACCCGGGCGGTGGTTGCGGAATATTTCAGGGCGTTCAGCCAAAGCACGAAGGTGATGCCCATTTCGAACAGGCCCAGGTAGATGCCGCCGGCCACCCCCTGCCAGGCGGGGATGGTGAGTCCCCCGGTCAGGGCCACGGTGAGCAGCGAGTAGAGGAACCCAAAAAGGAAGTTCACCAGCAGTTTGACAACCGCCTCCCGGTTGTCTTTGACGTTGAGGATCCAGTACAGGGCCCAGATGACGGCGCTCCCGAGGGCCAGGGCCACCCCGACAGGGTGGGGGTACCCCGACAGGGTGGGGGTACCCTGACGGGGTGGGGGTACCCCGACGGGGTGGTAAGCGATCATCACAACCCCGGCAAAGCTGATCAGGATGGCCACGATGCTGAGGAGGCCGATCCGTTGTTTCAGCAGGGGGATCGACAGAAGCACCAGCACGACCGGCCAGGCATAGTTCAGCGTTCCCGCCTCCTGGGCCTGCAGATTGTCGTACGCTACCAGGAGCACCGAATAATATAAGAACGGGTTGAGAAATCCGAGGAACGCCGACATGCCTGCCTCTTTCCAGGTAAGTTGCCGCAGGAGCGACAGCCTGCCCTGGGAAAACAGGATGAGAAAGAGGGTGAGGCAGGCTACTCCCGACGACACGAGCAGCAGCCCCTGCGGCCCCAGGTGTTGCAGCGACAGCTTGAAGGCCGACCCTATGGTCGACCAGCAGGCCACCGCGGCAAAGGCGTAAAAATAGGCTTTTCGCTGGGGTTTCATCCGGGGCGAAGGTAGGTAAAGATCGGAAAAATATCCTATTTTTGCGGGCTAAATCAGAGATTACATGAAAAAGCTTGCGGTTGTTGCGCTGGGTGGGAACGCCCTGCTGCGCGGAGATCAGAAAGGGACCATCGACGAACAGGAAGCCAATGCCAGCGCTACCGCCGAAAGCCTGATCAAACTGATCAAACGCGACTACAACATCGTGATCACCCACGGCAACGGACCGCAGGTGGGCAACATCATGCTGGCTAACTCAGCCGGGTTCAAAGTGCATGGAATCCCCGAGATGCCGCTCGACATCTGCGTCGCCTATTCACAGGGGTTCATCGGGTATGTGATCGAGCAGCAGCTGAAGAACGTGCTCGAGAAGTACGACATGGAACGCGACATCATCACCATCACCACGCAGGTACTGGTGAACAAGGATGACCAGGCGTTTAAAAAGCCTACCAAGCCTGTAGGGCCTTTCTATACAAAGGAGGAGGCCGACAAGATGGCGGCCGAAACCAAGTCAGTATTCCGGGAGGATCCGCGCGGCCGTGGCTGGCGCAAAGTGGTGGCATCGCCCAACCCGCTGGTGATCATCAACAAGAAGACCATCGAATCGATCGCGCGCAGCGGACAGATCGTCATCGCCGTGGGGGGCGGCGGAATACCTGTATTCTATGTGGAACCCAATAAATTACAGGGGATTGATGCAGTGATCGACAAGGACCTTGCTTCGGCCTTGCTGGCATCCCAGATCAATGCCGACAAATTCTTTATCCTCACCGATGTTCCCAAGGTATGCATCAACTACAACACCCCGCAGGAAAAGTCGATCGACCGGATGACCATTGCCGAAGCCAAGCGCTACCTCGAAGAGGGACAATTTCCCGACGGAAGCATGGGACCTAAAGTCCGTGCCGCCATCCATTTTGTCGAGCGCTCGGGAAAAGACACGATCATCACCAAGACGACCATGCTGGGAATCGATAACGGGGGCACCCGGGTCACGCTGGTGTAAACACCATCTTCCTCACCTGGAGCCCGTCGATCTTCAGGAGTTCATTTTCAAGCTTGACGAATTCGGCCGGGTCGCCGGTCAGTTCGAGGAGGATCAGCCCCCCGGGGGCGCAGCGATCATCGTTCACCTCATGCAAGCCCAGGCGTGTCTTTATCGCGCAACCGAATTTCGCAAGTGCCTGTTGCAGCGCCGTGATCTCCTGTGAACGGTCGGTGACCATCACACCGAGAATCCATCTTTCTTTCATGGTCGTCAGTTGATTGGGAACTCTTTTTTTCTGATCAGCAGATTATGGAAACGGATCCGGAAGGAGGTTCCGGGCTCCCTCGAAATTTCAAGCGTTCCGTCGAGTTGCTCCACCAGCAGTTTCACGATGAACATCCCCAGTGAACTGGTCGAATCGAGCGAAAAAGAGTCGGGCAGGCCCACCCCGTCATCACTGATCTTAAGGATGATCTCCCCCTGGTGGTCGTTTTTCAGTTCAATCCGGATCTCCCCGTCGGGACGACCGGTAAAAGCATATTTGAACGCGTTGGTCAGCAGTTCGTTCGCAATAAGCCCCAGGGGGAGTGCGGTTTCGATGCTGACGTCGGTCGGGTCGCAATCGGTGACCAGTTTCACCCGGTTACCGCTGAAAGTGCTGGTGATGATGGTGGCCAGTGAGTGCAGGTAGTTGGCCAGGGGGATCCGGTCGAGGTTGTCGGAACGGTAAAGGTGTTCGTGGATCAGGGCCATCGACCGGATGCGCAGCTCGATGTCGCGGATGATCCGGCGCAGCTCCCTGCTGTCGTTGTTGCGGAGTTGAAGGTCGAGCAGGCTGATCACGATGGCCAGGTTGTTCTTCACCCGGTGATGGATCTCCCGCAGCATGATCTCTTTCTGTTCAGCATTCCGGAATTTCAACTCCTCCACCTCCTTCTCTTTCGATCGGTCCCTGAGGATCGTCATCACCTGGACCACTTCCCGGTTCCGGTAAATGGGAATCTTGCGGATCTCCATGAAAACGTTCCGGTCTTTCATGTTCATCTGCTGTTCTGTCACCAGCAGGCTGCCCAGCCGGAATACCTGGTCCAGTTCCCTTACCGTCAGATCGGTCATGAAAGGATATACCTCCGTTACTCTTTTCCCGATCACATCGACCGGCATGCCATGCTCCTGGTGCCCCTGGCGCAGCGACGAGTTGATCATCACGACACGGAGCTCACGATCGACCACATAGATCCAGTCGGGGATTGCGTCGAGGGTGTTGTGGTATTGCACCTCCGACCGCTGGAACGCTTCGACGGCCATCTTCCGTTCATTGATCTCCTCCTGGAGCAACAGATTGTTGCGGGTGAGCGCTTTCTGATGAAGATAATTCTTCCAGTTGATGCTCCTGAACATGTAGGCCAGCATGAATCCGATGGAGTAAATGGCAATGACGAAAAAGAGGTTGTTGTAGAAGAAAAAGGGGTGTTCCGACAGGGTGTGGTTCAGGATATTGGCAAAGGAAAAGGCGATAATCTGGATCAGGCCGATGACGATGACTGACACAAAGGGCATGCGGTAGAACACGAACAGACCGATCACCACCAGCATCACCCAGGCATAATAATATTCGGAGCCTTTTTGCGAAAGATCGGAATTGATCCCCACGTAGAATACAGCCAGGGCCATCAGCAGGTTCAGGATGATATATACCGGGTGCAGCCAGCGATAGAGCGGCCGGATGTAGGAGATGACGATGGAGGCCACCATGACCGGGGAGACGATCCAGAACCGGTTGTAATACTCCTGTTCGGGATAATCGGGAAAGATCAGGGCATTGTAGGCGGCAAACCCCGTAAACAGTACCAGGGTCAGGAGAAGCCCGATGCGCATGGTGGGCAGCGAGGAGATCATGAAAAACTCCTGGAACTCCCTGCGAACCTCTTTATCCGGGTAAGCTTTCATGCAGCAGAGGATGGCAGGTTATAAACGGAAACTCATCCGCTGGATCTCCAGGCCCCTGACCCGTTCCAGTTCCTCCTCCAGGCGGTCGCATTCGGCCGGCGGCCCCGCCAGCTGAAGGATCACAACCCCAGTACGGCTGCATACCGCCTCGGTGACTTCGTGGAATCCGAGCCGCGACTGGATCACGTGCGCGAACCGGGAGAGCACCTCCTGCACCTGGCCTGCCTCCTTGATGCGGTCGGTGATCAGGATGCCGATAATTCTGAGTTCTTTCATGGGGGTTTCCTTAAAAGTAGAGGTCGCGTTTTCCCTGTTTGAGCTGTTCGATCTTTTCCAGCAGATTCTGCTTGAAGGCTCCCTCCTCGATCTCGGCGAGCTTCTCTTCCAGCAGCGCATACCCTTTGACCCTGGTGGCCTCCGGGGCATAGTCCTCGAGGTATTCCACCATGGTCATCAGGGCGTTGGGCTGGCAGAACCGTTTGATGAAACCGGGAACCGAAAATTCCATGAAGTGTTCGCCGGTACGGCCCAGCCGGTAGCAGGCGGTGCAGAATGAGGGTATGTATTTGTTCCCGATCAATTCCTCCATGATCTCGTTGAGACTGCGGTTGTCGTTGATCTGGAACTGCTCGTGGTCGATATCCTGTTTTTCATCCGATTTGCGGCGTGAATACCCCCCCAGTTCGATGTTGGTGCCCCCGTCGATCTGCGACACGCCGAACTGCAGGATCTCGTCGCGGATGGCCGCTGGTTCGCGTGCCGTGAGGATCAGCCCGGTGTAAGGCACGGCCAGGCGAAGGATCGCCACGAGGCGGGTGAATTCGGCGTCGCTCACCAGGTGCGACTTGTCGATGTTGAGCTCCGACGCGTACTGGATGCGGGGAAACGAGATGGTATGCGGACCCACGTTGTACACCGCCTCAAAATGGTTGGTGTGCCGCACGAGCCCCATCACCTCGAAGCGCCAGTCGTAAAGACCGAAAAGTGCACCGATGCCGACATCGTCGATGCCGGCCTCCTGCGCGCGGTCGAGCCCTGTCAGGCGCCAGTCGTAATTTCGTTTCAACCCGCCCAGGTGGACCTTGTCGTAGGTCACCGGGTCGTAGGTCTCCTGGAAGATCTGGTAAGTGCCGATCCTGGAGTCCTTGATGATGCGGTACCCGTCGATGTCCATCGGCGCTGCGTTGATGTTGACCCGGCGGATCTCGCCCGGGCCTTCTTTGACCGAGTAAACGGTCCTCACGGCGTCGGCGATGAATTCCGCATTGTACCGGGGGTGCTCCCCGAAAACCAGGATAAGCCGTTTCTGGCCCGACCGTTCCAGGGTCTTCACCTGTTCAATGAGTTCATCCCGTTCGAGGGTCACCCGGGCAACCTTGTGGTTCGATGCCTTGAACCCGCAATAGGCGCAGTTGTTGGTGCACAGGTTGCCGATATACAGGGGTGCGAAAAGAACGATGCGCTGCCCGTACACCTTCTCTTTCAGCGCCCGGGCTCCGAGTTTGATCTCTTCGATCAATTCCGGGTCGGTGGCATTGATGAGTACGGCAGTTTCAGCCATTGTGAGCCGGTCCTTGCCAAGCGACTTGGCGATCACCTCTCTCACCCTTGCCTTGTCGCCGCGCTCCGACTTCAGAAATCCCCTGATCTCGTCCGGATCGAGAAAGGGTTTCATCCGCTGGTCCTTGATGCTGAGTTTTTCCGGTCTGAAGATCATAACAAGTGAATTGTATCACAAAGGTACGAGAAAAACCGGTTCATTTCTTTCGCCGGGTAAGTTCCGTCAGGTAAACCCCCGCGATCACCAGGCCGATGCCGGCCATTTTCCGGAACGTGAATGATTCGCCGATCAGCACATAGGAGAAAATGGCCGTGAATACGGGGATCAGGTTTGAAAACACGTTTGACTTGCTGATCCCCAGCAGTTTTACCGAGTGTGCAAAAAGAACGAACGCCAGCGATGAGGCCAGGATGGCCAGCAGCAGCATGGCGATGATGTTCCCGGCCTCCAACGGGACAGCGAAGGCCTGAGCCGCTTCAAAACCGAGAAAGAAGGGGAGGAAGAGGAATATTCCGAGAAAGTTCTGGACCGCCACGATCATCAGTGCGGAATACCGCTCGGTAAGCTTGCGCAACGTTACCGAGTAAAGCAGGGCGCTGAACACAGCACCGAAAAGGAACAAAACGCCCCTGGCATCCACCGCCAGCGAAAACGACCGGGTGATCAGCATCAGCACCACCCCGACGAACGAAATGCCGATCCCCGCCAGGTTCAGCCCCGCCAGCCGCTCCCGGAAGCTGAGATAACCGATCAAAGGGGCGAATACCGGGATGGTGGCGATGATCACTGCCGCAATGGTTGGCGAAGAGTATTTTAATCCGTAATTTTCGCACAGGAAATAGAGGAAGGGGTTGAAGAGGGCGCTGAGAAAAAAGAGTTTGTAATCGCCCCGTGAGACCGGCCGGAACTGCCCCGACAGGAGCATCATCAGAAACAGGAACGCCGTGGAGATGATCAGCCGGATAAATATTATGGTCACCGGATGATACGACAGGAGAAGATGCGAGCTCCAGATAAACGAGAATCCCCAGAAAACCATCGCCGTCACCGGATATGCGAACGGCGGAATCCGAATTCCTTTCATGCGCCGGCAAAAGTAACCATTTCCCCCACACTCCCCACTCACGACTCACGACTCACTTTTTTTTCCCCCCGCCTGTAACATTTTGCATTTCACCGAGTCCATTGTGCAAATCTCCGATCGTTGGACGATAAATATGTAAATATCCACCAGGATCTGATCAATGCCTGCCGCACCGGAGACCGGACCGCCCAGTTCAGGATCTATAAACTCTATTATAAAGCCATGTACAATACCAGCCTGCGAATCGTAAACGACACAGCCGAAGCAGAGGATGTGATGCAGGAAGCCTTCCTCGAAGCTTTCCGGCACCTGTCGTCTTACTCCGGCGAGGGAAGTTTCGGATCCTGGCTGAAGCGGATCGTCGTCAACCGGTCGCTCGACT